>JBGCGC010000011.1:0-59474 GCA_045110475.1 Granulosicoccus sp. | reverse complement strand
TCGGGATCCTTGTCAAGAACAGCAACGCGGCGGAGGGTGTTTTGGTGGTCTCCCGAAGGGCGGCTCGTCCAGGGGTCATCCGCGTTGTTGCTCGCTCTCAAGGTATACCCGATACCTTTTTGAGCTCGCGCCTAGCGGCTGACCCCTGGACAAACCGCTGTTTGAAGCGTTTGAAGGTCACACTACACTAGTCATCAGCTACGCGGTTGTGACTCCAGCTCTGACCGGACAATCAGGCATAGGCCAATAAAGACCATTGCGAGACCGGTGAGGGCGATTGGGCCCGGACGTTCACCGACGATAACAATTGCCAGAATCACGGCTGCTATTGGCTCAGCTAACGCCAGAGCCACCCCAGTGGCACTTGAGACAAAGCGCAAGCCAAGACTGAACAACAAATAAGCTACACCGGTTGCAATGATTCCCAGCCACAACATGACGGCAACATCGGCACGATTTACGATGGGGGAGCCAGCCAGAACAAAGGCGCACGGCAAGGCAAACAGAGCTGCACCGGTAAAAACCATCGTGGTTGTAACACTTGCGGATGCCTTGCTAACCAGTTGCTTCGTCACTATCGCGTATATCGCATAGGACAGTCCACTCAGCAGGCACAGCCCGATGCCAAGGATGGAGATGCCAGCTTCGGATGGGATAGAGCCGAGTGTCGCCACGAGTAGTCCGGATAAAGCGACTGTTACGGCTAGCCACCACGCGCGGGCTGGAATTTGCCGGGTCCCGATTGCCTGAATGATGCCTGCCCAGACTGGACTACTGCCCAGGGCGACTGCGGTTCCAATCGCGACACTTGTCGCACGAATACCGGCGAAAAATGCCAGATTGTAGATTGCCATTGTAAGCGCGGCAGCTGAAATCAAAAACCAGGGAAGTGACTTGAATTGACTCGGCTTGAAGATGCTGATATCACTCAGGCCAAGCCAGAGAATAAAGAAAATTGCGGATACCAGCAAACGCATCGTGCCCACCCAGTAAGAGGATAGCGTCAACGGTGCGAAAGACTGTGCCGTACCGGTTGTGCCCCAGAGAAAGGCTGCACAAAGAATCAGAGCGATACCGCGTGCCGGAGTGGTATTCACAGCCGATGGTGGAGGTAGGTATCGCTATCCGCAGTATTTCTCTCTATCGGCACATATTTCTTCGCTATCAGGCTCAGGGCGAGGCTCAAGGGTGTGATGGTCGAGCAGGGTGTCTTGATCGCCATGCAGACACAGCATCGTTCCATTCGGACATGTTCTTGGTGACTCGAAAACAGTTAGGTAGTCGGCTGGCATTTGGAAATTCGCCCGATCCTCTCCATACAATGACGTTTCCGGAACAACTTTCCAGCTTGCTGATCTCTTCCAGGCCGACGCTGCCATGTTTGCTGTTTGCTGTGATAAGAAATATAGAGTCGTGAACCGCCAGTCTCATAGCCCTGGAACTGTCCTGAGACCATTTAAACAGGTTTCCGTGCCCTGGGGAACTCCCGTATTTTTCTGGTTTGTACACCGTTGGCTGTTTCTCCAGCCTGAGTAAGGTATCGCGAATTTCGAACAAGTTACCGGTGCCATCGAAGGCACGATCATGGTCGGATCTGGCGCTGAAACCGACGTAGCAACCGTCAAAGAACGAATCTTTAACCAGAAGGTTTCCTTTCCGATCGTTTTCCACGCAGTCGTCGTGAATGTCGGCAACATAAGCGCCATCAATGACGATGTTATCCCCGCGAGAGCGTATACCGTCCCCGTGGTTAACGATTGATATATTTTCCAGAAGGAAATTGCTTATTTCCAGCGTTATGCCACCGGAGTGATGGTAGGGGTACTCCCAGGTAACCTTGTTGCTGCTTGTGCGTCGTTTGTCAGATAGCTTGTACACACCGTAACCGTCTTCATCCCAGGCGCCATAGATTTTTCCACCGGTCCAACAACCGGTTGTTGGCAGAACTTTGCTGTCACTGACCTGAATGTTGTAATCAATATCTGCTCTGGTCGCTTTCTTTCTGGCGACGCGCACTATCCACTTTCCCGCTCTGGGTTTGTTAATAATTGCAGATTCGAAATCCCTTCCACGAGTGTTGTAAAAAGTGGCATTGCCTTTTGGATCTGTCACTTTCATGTAGGGCATGTTGCGCGCATTGACTTTTCCAAACTGCGCGTAAAACTGTACACGTGGCAGTCCACTTGGAATGGTGACGGTATAGTTGTGGTGTTTTCTCGCGTTAGAGGCACCATCGAGTGTGCCTCTAAAAGTATTGAGCTCAATGGACTTGTCATCGTCAACTAGCATCGTGTAATTGACGGTTCCGCTGGTATTTCGATTTATGGCAACACTAACCTTCCATGTGCCTTTTTTGGGATTCTCAATAATCGCGGATTCGTAGCCTGCATTTGCTTGATTGTGGAACGTGGTGCGTCCATTTGGATCTGTCAATTTCAAATACTGCTGCCTGCCACTGTCGCGCCTGCTGAACTGCACGTAGAAGTGGGCGACCTTGAGCTTGCTTGGTATCTTGACTGTGTAGGTATGCCGTATGTCGAGGCCAGAAGCAGCTTTCAAACTTCCTTTCCCTTTGGCGAAATGACGGTCTACAACATCGACTGCCTTGATGGCAGCAGGCCAGTGTTCAAGAGTGTCGCCATCGGATTCGATTCCGTCAAACACGGCATTGCTAGCGTCGTATCTATGACTTCCAACAACATTATGTTGTTTGTACTCGCCATTATCCGCCTCCCTCACCACGTGCTCGACGTCGTGGGTCCCGCGTGTGCATTCAACGGCAGGCGAGTAGTTGGGGCTTGGGCCGTCGGAGGCAACGATAGCACTAGCGCTGCACAGGATACCAAACGCCATAACTCTGACGCTTGATATCACCTTATGTTTAAGAGAGAAACTGCTGATTTTCAAGTTGGTAATTCCATTAAACCGACGCGAAATGGGCTTGCTATTGGTACCAGACGTTGACTCGCCGCAGGGCCGTTGGGCAGCCGGGCAATGTGTGGTGTTATAGCTGAATGACCGCGCTTGAAGACAGATGTTGACCTTGCAGCTTGTGGTTAGTGTGGACATGACTTGACAAGAAGCGCGCAATATTCCACCGGCAATTAGTTTCCTCACCAATTGCACGATGGAACGGACTACACGTGTTGGGTTATGACCGCAGCAGCGGCGCGTTTATTGACAAAAGACGTTTTCTTTCAGCTGAGTCGAAACATTACAGAGGGTTAGTTTAAATATGTTTGACCGAGAGCTGGAGTTTATTTGCATCGTCGCATTGGATAACCGAGTTGATCGTCGTGCCGAAAACGACTTTTCTTGGCCATGTCGACAGGTGGTAAAAATACCTGTTTCTGGGGTGGAAGAGAAGTTTGATTCCTGCTGTAAATATCGAAAATTCAAAGAATAAACAGATCGACAGCGGCGAAACAGACGACCTTTGCCCGGGCGAAACAAGAGGGCAACAGCTATTGAATAAAAGTGCAGCTTTTACGATAAAACAGGGGACGTTACTGCAAAGAAAGGTTTTGGAGCTGACGAATTACTGACCTTGATCCTTCGAGAAAATAGTCGCTTTACGTGTAGAAATCTGGACTTGCATATTACAAGCCTTGTCAACGCCAACCGACGATGTTGTTGTTCGTGGTTCGTCAGGTGTTGAGGGACAACTGCCGACTTGGAAAAACACTGAGCAACATGATTTCATCCCACGGACATCGTATGGACTAGCGGTGTCATCAGAATTGCCTCACACCTGTCACACGACGCTATCATCTACACTTGTGCGTGGGATCCATTTGGCGGTCGAGAACGCTTCAATGTGGTGTCTGTGCTTGCTGCAACCACTGCATGGCCTTTGTCCAGAACGATGGGCCTACATGCTTTGTCCAGTCATTGTGACCAGCGCCCTCAATGAGTATCAGCCGTTTGGGCTGGTCAAGGCTCTGGTAAAGGTCAAGGCCCAAATCGCTGGGCACGATGGTGTCTTCGTCGGCGACGATAACAAGTGTGGGGCCGTGGAATTCGGCTAGTGAACTGACACTATCGTAATGGCTTGTCAGTAGCCACCTCACTGGCAGAAACGGATAGTGGTGAGACGCTACCTCAACAAGACGGTTCCATGGAGTAATCAAGACTATCCCTCGAATCGCAGAGGGCGTGCGCGCCGCAATTGCGGCCACAACACCAGCGCCCAGTGATTCGCCAATTAACCATAGTGGCTGCCCGTGTTGTTGATGAGCTTGTGTTACCAGCTTGACAGCATCATCGATGAGAACTGTCTCGTCTGGCTTGCCTGATCGAGGACCGTAGCCGGGATATTCAGCCAGAATGACGCGCATGCGCAGCGAGTTCAGTTGCTGTACGTAGTAGCCGCGATGGCCCGCATGACCAGCATTACCATGAAACACGATGGCAGTGCCTGCGGTAGGCGGTCCTGCGGCAGGGTCAGCGATGAGGCCCAGAATTGTGCCGGATGCGAAAAGTTTCTGCTTGCCGCTTGCGATCCATAAGTTCGTCCCGGATGGCGCATAATCAGCAGCGCTGACTCTGGAAGGATGGTAGAGCAGCTTGTTCTGAAAGGCATACAAAGCAGCGAGGAAAATTGCCACGACTAGTACTGGAGCACTTAAGGCGGCCATTAACTTGTGGATGCAGCTTAAAAATTCCTGCCTATGGTACTGCGACATCAGAGTCCAACTGAATACAGACCGTTTTTTGTCAATTGGCAATTACCTAAGGCGCGGTGAGCGTTCGTCATCCTATGATCAATCATCTGTGAAGCAAGCTGTTGCAGATGCTGTGCGTATGCCTGATCACCAGCGAGATTGTCTAACTCTTGTCCATCGCGAGAAAGGTCATATAGCAGTGGTGGTATCCCACCGTTGAAATGTACGTATTTATAACGGTCATTGCGCAACAAGGCAAAATTTGTCTGCTGTGGTGGTAGTTGCCAGGCGTTTTCAAAGCGCGTGGTTACATCCAGCTCGCCAAGTTCTGCTTCGCAGTAAACGTGCTCTCGCCAGTTCGCTGGTCTATTGCCACTTAATAACGGCAATAATGAGCGGCCATCAAAACTGCGGCGTAATTCTGTGTTTGCCCAGTCCGTCAGAGTAGGGGCGATATCAACCGACTCAGTCAACGCGGTGACACACTTGCCAAAACTATCGGCTTGGCGTGGATCACGGATGATCAAGGGAATTTTCAGGGCAGCATCGAACGGGCAGTTTTTACCCCAAAGGTGTTGATCACCCAGCATTTCGCCATGATCAGCGGTCACGATAATCAGCGTATCGTCGTATTGTTGCGTGTCCCGCAGGTATTGCATGAGTCGACCAATATGATCATCTACTTCTCTGGCAAGGCCGAGGTATACCGCGCGTAGCTCTGCCGCATGCTCGACGGTCAATGCGTCCAACTCTCCGTCAAACCCTATGTACAAACCGATATTGGAGGGCTCACTGAAGTAGGCGCTGTAAAAAGGATGAACTGTCCTCAATTGCGCGATGGTCTTGTCACCGTATGGTGGCGGGATGCTCTGTGGAGCATAAAGTGAGTTGTAAGGCGCTGGTGCTACGAAGGGTGGGTGGGGTCGAATGTAGGTGACCAGGGAAAACCAGGATTCGGATTCTCTGGCAGACAACTCCTCAATGGTTCTATGAGTGAGGTAAGCGGTATCGCTATCCTCCGACTTGTACATGGCTGGTGATCTTATCGGAGAGCCGGCTGGGTCTGCGCTTGTCGCGGTTCCCGGGTCCAGCGTCGGTTTGTACAGGTCCCAGTAGTTGGGCGGAATCCTGTAGCCGTTGCGCTTGAGATATCCCACCCAGGAACCCGGATTTTCAAAGCGTAGCCGGACGATCTCAGAAAATCCCGGGGCTACGCCTTCATAGTTCTTCAAGTCCGGGTCGTTGGGATGAAGGCCACCGGGGTCTGCGCTGGCATCGGTGTAGCCGAAGAGCATGGGTTCGTAGCCCGCACTTCGCATGTGAGTACCGACCGTTGTGTGACTTGAAGACAATGGCGTACCGTTTCTGACTGAGCGGTGATTCATGGCATACAAGCCGGTTAGCAGGCTTGCACGCGAAGGTCCGCACGGTGTGGTGACGGTAAAGTGGTTTTCGAACGAGGTAGCGTCGCCCATTAACGCTTGCAGATTAGGTAAAGGCGCAACATCAGCCATCGCGCCCATCAGGCAATCTGCCCGGAACTGATCTATGACGATGAGCAATACCTTGTCAGGCATGATTCACGCTGTTTTTAGCTGAGTTCCTGCCACCGGTGGCAGGCGACTTCGTGACTGGTACCCTTGTGCTCAAGAACAGGCTCCTTCTGTTTGCAGATATCAATGGCATAGGGGCAACGTGTGTGGAACTTGCAGCCTGATGGAGGGTTGGTGGGCGAGGGGATTTCACCCTCCAGCTTTTGAGCGGTGCCACGCTGGTCTGGATCGAGTGACGGTATAGCTGACAGCAACGCCTTGGTATAAGGGTGACGAGGTGCCTTGAACAATTCGCGAGTAGGTGCGGTTTCAACCAGGCGTCCAAGGTACATTACTGCCACGTGATCGCAAATGTGTGCAACCACTGATAAGTCGTGACTGATAAACAGGTAAGTCAACTGCAACTCATCCTGCAAGGCTTTGAGCAGATTGAGGATGTCTGCTTGAATCGAGACATCCAGAGCGGCAACGCTTTCGTCTGCCACAACAAATCGCGGGTTGGAAACCAGGGCTCTGGCAATGGAGATCCGTTGTCGTTGCCCACCGGAAAACGCATGTGGGAAGCGACGCAAATGTTCAAGATTCAGACGACATTTGGCAGCGATGTTCCTGACCTGTTCATCGGTTTCTTCACGGCTACTGGTAATGCCCATGACTTCCAGAGGCTCGGCAATAATATCCCGTACTGTCATGCGCGGGCTAAGTGCTGCATACGGATCCTGAAAGATCAATTGTGCGCGTTTGCGGTATTCGATGAGTTCTGACTTGGGAAGTTTGACAAGGTCGTATTCCACTTCGCCGTCTGTGTATTGCACGCCACCGTCGGTGATGGGGGTTGCTCGCAGGATTGCACGTCCCAGCGTTGTCTTTCCCGAACCACTTTCGCCGACCAACCCGAAAAATGAGCCTTTGGGTATCTTGAAGCTGACATCATCCACAGCGCGCAGCATCTGCTTGCGCGTAAACAATCCTCCACCAATCGGAAAGTGGACAGAGAGATTGTCAGCCGTGATCAAAGCCGTTGTATCGCTCATGGCTTGACTCGCTGTTCAGCGGTGACAAAACAGGCAGCTTTATGGTCGGTGCCGAATGATTCATAAGCGGGTGCCGATTGCTTGCAACGTTCTTCTGCCAGCGGGCAGCGTGTATGAAATACACAACCATTCGGACGTTCCAGCGGGCTTGGGATATCGCCGGGGATAGGCAGCAGCGGTGTATCAAGATCATCCAGTTTGGGCAAGGCGTTGAGAAGCCCACGAGTGTAGGGGTGAGCAGGTTGTCGAATAACATCACGTACAGTTCCTTGCTCAACCAGTTTGCCCAGATACATCACTGCCACTTTGTCAGCCGTTTGCGCAATGACGCCAAGGTCGTGGGTGATAAACACGATACCCATTCCAAATTCGGCAATCAGGTCTTTCATTAAATCGATGACCTGAGCTTGTATGGTGACATCCAGCGCGGTAGTAGGTTCGTCAGCAATCAACAGGCTGGGGCGCGTGGACAGGGCCATGGCAATCATCGCTCGCTGGCGCATGCCACCCGAGAGCTCAAAGGCGTATTGGGCAAATCGTTTCGATGCATCTGAAATGCCGACGCGATCCAGCATTTCAATGGAAATCGCAGTAGCTTCGCGTTTGTTGATGGGTTTATGCAGCAGTAATTGCTCAACCATCTGGTCGCCAATGGAAATGGCCGGTGCAAAACTGGCCATGGGCTCTTGAAAGATCATTGATACTGCGCCACCGCGGATGATTTGCAGGTCTTTGCCACTTTTCAGGGAAAGCACATCAATATCGCGATCATCAATAGTTAATGTAATACGGCTTTTTGATCCGTAGACAGCATTCTCAGGGTTTAACTTCATCAAGGCTTTGGCCGTGACCGACTTGCCGGAACCCGATTCGCCGACAAGACCAAGAACCTCTCCCGCCTTAAGATCAAAAGACACATCATCGACGGCGGTTATCAAGCCTTCATCAGTTTTGAACTGAAGCGTCAGGTTTTGTACGTTGAGTAAGCTCATTTTTTACTTTGCGAATACGGATCGGCTGCATCACGAAGGCCGTCACCGACAAAAACAAAGGCCAGAACAAAGGCGATGAAAAACAACACCGGTATGAAATACCATTGATAGTTAAGAATGACATCGGCTTTGGAGACACTTTGCATTAGTGAGCCCAGCGAATTGACTGGATCGGTCAAACCAAGGCCAATGAAGCTTAATGCCGTCTCCGAACGCACGACATATGGAAAGGTGATCATTAGATCAACGATGATGTAACTGGTAAAACTTGGCAACAGATGACGACGTATGACATGGCTTGATGATGCGCCGCAAAGCTCGGCTGCAAGTACGTACTCCTGGCTGCGTTCGGTGAGCAGGTGTGTACGAATACGTCGCGCCAGTGTCGGCCAGCCAATAAGCCCGAGGATACTGGCAATAAAGAAGAAGCGAGTTTCCGAGCTCCATGAGTCGGGCATGAATGCAGCCAGAGCCATGAACAAGGGGATAGGCGGTACCGTGCGAATAGCATCGGTGATCATCTGTAACACTGAATCTATCCAGCCACCAAAGTAGCCGGCTACGCCGCCGATAATCAGCGCCAGAAAAAACGAGATAAGGACACCCAGCGTGCCAACTGCCAGTGAGGTGTTGATAGCATGCAGGGTTCTGGCGTAGATGTCCTTTCCCGAGGCATCTGTGCCAAACAGATGAATACCACCTTCACTGATGCCAAACAAGTGCAAGTCTGTTGTCAATGCCTTGATATCAACATCGAAAAATGTACCGGGTAGATTCCAGTCGATATCGATGTAGCTGTATTCCCAGCTTCGTACAAAAAACTCCACATACCGGCGCTTGTCGCGGTTTTCCGTAATTACCCAGCGAAAATTGGTTTTTATCGATCGCTCACGTTCCAGCGTGTAGAGAAACGGACGGGCTGAAAATCCGTTTTCGTCCCAGAACTTTGGAATCTGTGGCGGACCGTTTTCGTACTCAGTGTCTCGTCCGGATATGTTTGGAGCATAAGGTGATAGAAACGGTGCGAAGAATCCCATGAGAATCATCACGGTAAGGGCAACTGCTGCAACCATCGCCGCACGATTCTGCTTGAAGCGTGAGCGAATGAGCTGCCCCTGTGAGGCAGTGAAATAAGCCTCCTTGAGCTTCTGCGATTTATCGCTATCGCTTTTGCGCGAAAACAGTTTCATGCGCCGATGAGCCCCTTTCGAATGCGTGGATCCATGAGTGCCAACAGAATATCGGTAAAGAAATTGACCAGCACAATGCTTGCTGTCAGCAGAAAGATGATGGCACCGGCTAATTGCTGATCGTTGGATCGTGCCAGCGATTCAATGAGTAATGCGCCTGCTTCGGTGAGTGTAAGAATCAGTGCCACCACGGGCAGCTCGTTGAATATTCTATTAAGGTCAAACCCCAGCGAGTTAATGACGGGCCCCATCGCATGTCGGGCGGGGTAGCGCCACAGAAGCTTTGATCCAGAAATACCACGGGCTGATGCTGCCGTGACATATAACTTTCCTACTTCGTCTAGCATGAGGGCGCGAACGGTCTGCAGAGCAAAGGCCGTAGCTGACCATCCCAGTATGAAAATAGGCAGCCAGGCTCGCGAAAGAAAATCAAGAAATTTGTCCACCGACCACGGTGCATCGCGGTACTCTGCTGAGAATAGCCCGGTTAATGAATCGCCAAAGAGCACGGTTGATATCAGCATGATGATCAGAGCCAGCAGAAAATTTGGCAGGGCGAGTCCGAGGTAGCTGACAAATCGCAATGAATTGTTGGCAACTGCACTACGTGTAACGGCTGAGTAGATGCCAACGGGTATGGCAATGGCGTAGGCCACAGCCAGTGCCGCCAGACAAATTCCGAGGCTGATCCAGAATTTGTCACTAAGAAGCTGGTTGATATCCAGTCGCAGGATACAGCTATCGCCGAAGTCACCGCGCAGGAATACGTTGGAGACCCAGCCAACCCAGCGTTGAATAAAGGGTTTGTCCAGACCAAGCCTTCGTTCCTCAGCCTGAATATCGTCAATGGTGATCTGCGCACCTTGCGTATTCTTGAAAGCAAGGTAGCGCTCTGCACAGTTTCCGGGTACAAGCTCCATCAAACTGAAAACGATCAAGGAGACTGTTAACAGTGTCACCAATGACAAGCCCGCTCGTGTGAGCGTGAACTGTATGAATCTAAACATGGGGAATTCTGGCTAGCCCGGGCTTGACCTGAGTAGGTCTTTGAAAACAGGTGTGCCGTGAAGGAAACAGAGAGTTTGATCTGTTTCCTGCACGGATTTCTAGCGTTTCAAAGTACAACGCAGACAGCCTGAAACGACGTGCTAGTCGTTTAGATACCACTGAGCGGCAAGGTAGGGGAACGTTCTGTAGTACTCATACGATGCGGTCTTGAACTCTGTAACGTTCACTAGTGCATTGCGATGGTAGATAGGATCAGGTGTCATCGCTGTACCGATAAACAACAGGTTCTCTACCATGTTCTCTACCAGTCGTGCTCCCAGCTCGTCTGATTCTGCTGACCCCACCGGCGTTGACTGAAAGGCGTTTATGTCATCGTTTAATTGCTTGACGTAGTCAGGTGGTTCAACACCGCTACTGCCATCAGATTCCAGCCATTCTCCCCACAGCATACCGACGCGATGCGCAAAGTAATTTTCGAACGGCGCAACCCATAGTTCGTTGTTGCCCAATACGATACCCAGCGGTTGACCCTTTTCCCACATACCGACGTCCAGCGCATTGGATGATTGGGCAGAACGGTATTCATCCGGCGTGATTTCCTTAACGGTTGTCTGTACACCGGCATCAGACCAGTATTGACCTACCAGTTCTACTACCTGCCCGGCAATGCCCTGTGTTGCGAACTGCATGTTCAGCACAAATTTGTCACCGTTTGGAAGTTCACGAAAACCATCGCCGTCCTTGTCCACCATGCCGATCTCGTCAAGTAGAGCTTTGGCACCATCCAGATCATGTTCGATAGCGTAGCTTGCCCACTTGGGATCAACGAAGTCCGGTGCGGGTGAGAAGCCGATGTACTGTTGTGGCACGCCTTGGCCAAAGTAGGCCGCCTCATTCAGATCATCGCGATTGATGGCAATCGACATTGCTCGACGAAAACGCACATCGCCGAACACTTCACGCTTGGCAGGATCTTCGGATGTGACGTTAAAAGAGAAGGCGTGAATGGCTACGCGGGGTCTGATATCGATCGTGTAGTCACCTTTTTCCTGATTCTCAAGCAACAACGGGACATCCGATAATTGCAGTGACTGCGATTTGTAATCAACTTCACCGTTAACGAGTTTCAGAAGTCGAACCTGAGCATCGTTGATGTATTGCTCATCCTGTTCGCTGATGTAAGGCAGCTGGTTGCCTTGAGTGTCGATCATGAAGAAGTAAGGGTTGGCAACCAGGCGGCGACCTTCAGTGGTGTCGGATACGTAGATATGACTTTCAAGAGTCGGCATGACATCGCTTGGCAGCTTGCCGGCTTTATCAGGATTGTTGAGCAGAGGCGTGGGAGTATCCGTCCAGTCAGAGCTGCCGAAGTAGGCATTGACGACAGCAAGGCCGTTTTCAAATCCTGCTGCCTGAGCAAGTGCATCCGCTTCAGGGTTGATATCCGGGTGGAATTGACCGAGCAGGTGTTTCGGCTGAAATCCCTGAGCGAACGACGTGGCGAAATGCGCAAGTAGACCGGGTTTTGGGGCCGGGAGGTTGAACCGGACAGTCTGTGGGTCGATCACATCGACAGTCATTGGCTCACCACCGACAAGCACGTAGTCTTTGGGACTTTCGATAACCTTGGAATCCAGTGACAGATTGTCGTACCAGAATTTTACGTCCTCGGCGGTAAAGGGCGCTCCATCGGACCACTTGTGTCCCTTTCGCAGGGTGAATGTCAACTGGGTAAAGTCATCGTTCCATTCCCAGGATTTGGCCACATTGGGCACAATGGTGGTCAGATCGTCTGCGTAGCGCACCAGATTGACGTGACGCGTGGATAAAAAATCGGAGGTGCCGGCTTCGGTTGCATTGGACAGGGCACGGAATGTACCACCGTACTGCCCTACAGACTCATAGGGAATAATGACAAGGGGTTCTTCAGGCAGGCGCTCTGCCACCGATGGCAGATCAGCGTTACCGCGAATACGACTGTTGAGCGCCGCTATGTCAGGGTTTTCAGCAAAACTCAGCTCGCAACCCGCCAGTTCCTGAAATTCGGCCAGATCATACTGTTGTGGGTAAGCCCCCGCTCCAACACCTTGTGGGTCTGCGGCAGTAACTGGCGGACAATCTGCCAGCGAACTTCCTGCAAACAAGGCCAGACTTGCTGACAATAAGACTCGCTTCACATTAATTCTCCTTGGTTGAAATTATTTGACTGACGAACGCCAATAGTACTTATTGACTGACACCAGACTGTGTAAACACAACATTACTTTTACTTGACGAACAATACAAGAACGTTAGGACAGATAACGACTTATTTGAGTGTTTATGGTGGCGCTGGATTATTGCGATGGCACTGATCTTGGGCATTCCGCAATTTAGTGCGCCCTTTTGTCACAGGAAAAGGCGAATCGGACGTAATGTGAATGGCGGGTCAGGGGGGACGCCGGTCTAGTCGACGATGGTCACGTCCAGAACCCCGGATTGCGCTCGTAGTCTGGGATCTGAAGAGCGGATGGTCAGGCGTTCGCCATTCAGAATTTCGACACAGCGCGCCAAGGTATCCTCACTGAGTCGGTGCATGGCTTCGTGAGTATGAAAGGTCACGTGGGGTAATAGAATGACGTTGTCGCGATCGAACAGAGTGGCCAGATGGTGAGTGGAGCGATTTAGTGGTTCATCGCAGTAAACATCGAGACCAGCGGCGCTAATCTGTCCCTGATCCAGTGAGTTAATCAAGGCCTGTTCATCGACCAATGCACCTCTGGATACGTTGATGAACACCGGTTTTCGTTTCATGGCCGCAAATTCTGCACTGCCGAACATACCGGTTGTTGAAGGGGTTAGTACTGTATGCATTGAAACAACATCAGCCTCACCCAACAATGCATGCAGATCATCAACTTTCCTGATTCCTGCCGTTGCCATGGTGTCGCTATCGACGTAAGGGTCGTAGCCGATAACATTGGCACCAAAGCCTTGTCCGGCCATACGCGCGAACGCACAACCAATCCGTCCGGTGCCGATTACAGCGATACACTTGTTGTGGATATCGTGACCTGACCATGAGCAAGTCGGGTCAAACCAGCCTTGGTTCTGCATGGTTCTATGCATCGGTATCAAACGCTTCATCAGCGAAAGCATGAGGCAGAAGGCACCTTCTGCTACGGTTTGTTCAGCGTACTCGGGGACATTTACGACAGGTATGCCAGCGGCGGTTGCGGCATCGATGTCAATAGCATCAATGCCGACACCGTATTTTACGATGCCACGCAGGTGCTTTGCACCGGTTATCAGTTCGGCAGTGATGGGTGTGTAGCACATGAGTAACAGGTCGGCTTGCGCGAGGGCATTTCCCAGAGCGCTCGAGTCGATGCCACCTTGCAGCAAGATCAGCTCAGCACCTGCATCACGCAGTGCTGTGTCGATAGCTGGACATTCAATCTCGGCATCGGTGCGGACGATGCGAATGCCTTCAAGGTTCATATTAATATGCATGGGTGGAGCCAGTCAGATCTGATTTTTCGTGCCGGCGCAAGGCAGGCAAACGCTGACCCAATGCCTTAGCTGAGTATCGGGCTGTTGCCGTTGAAAAAAACGGGTATCGGAATTACCTCCAAAGTGTCTTCGTGGTTTAAACCTGAGCGACGCAGACAACAATACAGATATTTGCCTACTCCAGCCCTGCTAGCCGGCATTCTTCGACTATCGATGTTTCAATGACGTCCATGGCGAAGTCCAGTTGCTTATCAGTCAGGACGAGGGGAGGCGTCAGTGTCAGTGTATTGCCCAAGGATAATTTAAACGACAGGCCTTTATCAAGGCACCGATACAGCACGGCTTCTGCGAGATCCTCTGCGGGTGTCTTGTCCTGTTTGTCGGTTACCAATTCTATTCCCAATAACAATCCGCGACCTCGAACGTCGCCGATAACCTTATGGTTTACCTGCATAGCACGCATTCGACTCAGGGCTTTTTCGCCAAGCCGTGCAGCGTTCTCCACCAGACCTTCCTTTTCGATGATATCGATGGTGGTCAAGCCTGCCATGGCACTCACCGGATTTTTCTCGTGCGTGTAATGGCCAAAGGCATACTCTCCACCAACATCAAGCTCTGGCGTTGTCACCACCGCAGCAAGTGGCAGTATGCCGCCGCCAAGGGCTTTGCCCATGACGAGGATGTCTGGTACGACATTGTCATGTTCACACGCGAAAAATTTGCCAGTTTTGCCCAGCCCTGTGGGTATCTCATCGAAAATCAGAAGCGCGCCATGATCATTACATGCTTCTCTTACCACCTCCCAGAATCCTGATGGTGGGATATAAGGCACCGCTCTGGCAGGCTCTGCAATAACGGCCGCTACATCGCCTTCTTTTTCCAGTACATAGCGGACAAAGTTGGCGCAGGTCAGCTTGCACAGTTCCAGTTGTGGCTGGCCGTCAAGGTCTGGGTATCCATAAGGGCAACGATAGCAGGCAAAGGGTGCAACATGCTGGGTGCCGGTAAGCAATGGCCCGATGGCGTGCGAGCGGAACATCTGCTCACCGCTGATGGATGCCGCACCAAAGCCTGCACCATGGAAAGCATCCCAGAAGGAGATGGTTTTGTGTCTGCCGGTGGCAGCACGGGCAATCTTCAAAGCGACCTCGACCGCTGAAGATCCGCTGGTTGTAAATAGCACTTTGGACAAATTGCCCGGCGCAAGCTCACCGAGCTTTTTCGCCAATGCCGTTGCAGGTTCACAAGCAAAGCGCCTTGGTGCAAACGGCAATTCATCCATCTGACGGTTGATAGCTGCCTTGAGCTTTGGATGCCCGTAACCGATGTGATGAACATTGTTACCGTGGAAATCCAGATAGCGATGACCCTGCGTGTCTTCTAAATAGGCCCCTTCAGCTCGCGCTATGGTTGACAGGCAAGGGGTGGACACTGATTGATGCAGGAAATACTCTGCATCCTCTTTCAGGAGCCTGCGTGTTGCATCGTTGTGATGGTTCTCAGCCCAGGCGTGACGCCTGGGCGAGAGATTGATCTCGCTTTCGCCGAGTGCAGGTTTTGTTGTCATCGGCAACCGGCTATCGTGGCCACGGCAGGGAGTAGGTCTTCACGTTGGTGAAGTACTTCATAGCTTCCAGTGCTCCTTCCTTGACACCGTTTCCGGAGTCCTTGATACCGCCAAATGGCGACATCTCGATACGGTAGCCAGGTTGTTCCCAGATATTGACGGTACCAACCTCCAGCCCTTCGATGAATGCGGTGGCCCTGTGCAGATTGTTTGTGCAGACTCCAGATGACAAACCAAATTGTGTTGAGTTTGAAATCTTCATCACGGCATCATCATCGTCAGGTACACGCACTATTGGAACAATTGGCCCAAAGGTTTCTTCCATCACCAATTCGCTGTCATGTGGCACGTGATCCACCGTGATGGGGGGCAACAGGGCGCCACGTCGCTCAGGGTGATACAGAATTTTTGCGCCCTGACGTTCCGCATCAAAAACGCGGTTTTCAAAAAGTTCGGCAGCCTTGTCGTGGATGACGCAACCCAGTTGCGTTTGCGAATCCATCGGGTCGCCAAACTTCAACGCCTTGGCACGTTCAAGAATGCGTGTAACCAGTTTATCGGCAATGGACTCTTGCGCAAGGATTCGCTTCACCGCTGTACAGCGTTGTCCGGAGTTGCCTGTTGCACCTGCTACCGCGATAGTGGCGGCCTTGTCCAGATCTTCATCGCTGAGATCGTTGAGGATGATGAGTGGATCGTTGCCACCAAGCTCCAGTGCCTGCCGCTTGTACCCACCTTTGGCAGCAATTATTTTTCCAACCGGTACACCGCCCGTAAATGTAATGATCTCAATGTTGTCATTGACGACCATCTCATCACCGATATCGGCTGGCATTCCCGTGACTATCTGAAACATCTCGGGTGGCAAGCCGGCTTCGTACAATATGTCGGCCAGTGTAATGGCTGTCATAGGTGTGAGCTCTGTTGGTTTACACACCATACAGTTGTTGGTTGCAACGGACGGCGCAATCTTGTGCGCTACCATATTCAATGGATGGTTGAACGGGGTAATGGCTGAGATTGCACGTACAGGCTCTCGTTTGGTAAAAATCTTTCGGTCCTTGCCATGTGGCGTCAGGTCACAGGAAAAGATCTGCCCATCGTCAAGAATGGCTAATTGGCCGGTGAGCATGAAAACATCGTAGGAGCGGCCCGTCTCATACAGCGCGTGCTGATGACAGATGCCCAGCTCCAGAGTCAGCCAGTGGGCAATTTCTTCGCGACGTTCGCGAATCAGTTCTGCGGTCTTGAATAGAATCTGTTGACGCTCATAGCGCGTCAGTCTGGGACGATAGTTGGCGGCAATTTCAAAGGCGCGCTTTGCATGTTCGGCGGTACCTGCCGGCACAGTGCCAACAACCTCGTTGGTATAAGGGTAGAGTACTTCGATGACATCATTGGAAAAGACCTTTTCACCACCAATGCGCATGGCTTCCTTACGAACAGTGTGAGATGACATGGTCATGAATTTCCGATTTGGGCTGCCTGACAAGCAACGCTGATGATGTCGAAGTTGCGCAGTTCAGGTGCGTTTGCCAGCGACTGCATGGGACGGTTAACAATGAAGGGGACAGTCTGCTCGGTCAAGCCGCCATGCGAACGTAAAGGCACATCCAGTGCGGCCAGATCATGGCGATGTTCGCTGGTGCCAACGGTGACGTTTTCGCCACTGATAATGATGATGTCGCCGATTCGGTCCGGGGGTAGATCGTATTGTTTGCAGGCCTGAGTCTTGTCAAGAACCACATCAATGCCATCCAGAGCTAACAGTTGCGCAATGACTTTGCCCTGATCAGCATCGTCAGGCAGATAGGCTGTTCCAAATGAGCCCAAGGCACCATGATGAACAACGTACGGGTCGGTGATGGGCAAGATAAGGCGAGCCTTGTCCTTGCCAAGCCATTCATCCAGCAGATCCTGTACATAGATAACGTTGGGGGAACCATCGGCATGGTGTTTGGGTTTCATGCCATGGTCTGCCGTGATGACAATGGCTGCGCCTTCAGCATCCAGTTCTGTCAGGTATTTATCAAAGTTGGCATAGAAAGAGTTGGCTTCTGCGTCTCCCGGAGCATGCTTGTGCTGAATGTAGTCGGTTGTGGTCAGATACATGACATCGGGTTTGAATTCGCGCAATAGCTTGATGCCTGCAGCAAATACGAACTCCGACAAGGCAGCCGAGTAGACCTCTGGCACCTCCATTGCCAACCAGTCGGCCGCATTGTCAATTCCGTGCTCACCCATCGTCGTCTGATCTGCGCGCTCTGATGAAAAACAGATAGCGCGCTTGTCATCAAACGCCATACCATCCGCAAGCAGAGCGCGCAATTTGTCTTTGGCCGTGACGATGGCGACACGTTGTCCGTTGTTATAGAAAGCGCTGAAGATCGTGGATGCCCGTAGAAATTTAGGATCATTCATCATGACCTCCTCTCCGGATTCGGGATCGTAGAGAAAGTTGCCGCATATGCCGTGGACGGCAGGTGGCCTGCCCGTGGCAATCGACATATTGTTCGGATTGGTAAAGCTGGGAATTACGCTATGTGCCAGGCGGTCGGTACCTTCTTGCCTCAAGCGCTTGAGCGTTGGCATGAGACCGGCCTCGATGGCTGCGTCCAGATACGCAGGTTCACAACCATCCAGGCAGATAGCTATGGCGCAAACAGGTGGGACTTCGTAGTGGCGATCGTTGACCGTAAGTTTGGAGGGCATGGGATATTAGAGCGTCCGTAGGTAATAAGCTGATGTGAATTCGGGTTGCTGAAAGCGTGCTAAATGCTCGAAAGTTTCTGAGCAGGCATTGATCGTTCAGGCATGGAGTTTTTCGCGTTCGGCATAGGCTTCTGGAGGAGCCTTGGCACTGTCCACACCCATGGTAAAGAGTGCTTTTTCGGCTGCTTGTACAACCTGTTGCATAACGTGCTTGTCGAGATGTCCTATACAACCTATGCGAAAACTGTCCACCACGGTCAGTTTGCCGGGGTAGATGATGAACCCCTGGCTTTTCATCAGTTCATAAAAAGTCTCGAAGACAAACGCCGGATGGGCAGGGTTGAAAAAGGTAACGATAATCGGTGATAGCCATTGATCGGGTAACAGAGTTTCGAAGCCGAGCTTGCGCATGCCCGCAACCAGCGTATCCCGGTTTGTCTGGTATCGTGCGCCACGTGCGGCAACACCGCCTTCCTGTTTGTGCAAATGCAGGGCTTCCATGAACGATGCCAGTGTGTGTGTAGGTGGTGTGAATCGCCATTGTCCGGTTGTTTGCATGGTGTGCCATTGATCATGCAAATCGAGGCTCAGGGAATGACTGCAACCTTTAGCACCTTCAATCAGAGTTTTCAGCGCGATAACAAAACCGAACCCCGGCACGCCTTCTATACATTTATTGGCTGACGATACCAGTGCGTCGTACTGAATCTCCTCAGTGGATAAGGATATGGCGCCAAATGCACTCATGCTATCGATAAACAGCTTGCGCCCGGCAGCGTAAGTTGCTTTTGAAATTTCGCCTATCGGGTTGAGAATTCCGGAGCTGGTTTCGCAATGGATGGCGATGACGTGTGTGATGTCAGGGTCAGCCTCCAGCGCATCGGTAACCTCTTGAGCCCTTGGTGGCAAGTAGTCGCCTTTGTCGATGATCGTGTGGGCACGCCCCAGACATTTGAGGATTTTCGCGGTGCGCTGGCCATAGGCCCCATTGGCGAGAACCAGAGCTTTGCCACTGTCTGGCATGAGCGAACCGAGCATGGCTTCTACGGCAAAGGTTCCGCTGCCCTGCATCGGGACGCAGTCAAAAACATCATTTTGATCATCAATCATGTCGAGCAATTGAGACCGGATTTGCAGGGTCATCGTGCGAAAATCACTGTCCCAGGAGCCCCAATCCTGCAGCATGGCGTGTTTTACCGACAACGCAGTGGTTAAGGGGCCTGGTGTCAGGAGGTAGGGTTCTCCACCGGCTGGTGCAGGCAGTGGTGCCAATGCACTGGAGGGTTCGCTATTTGCTGCGCCGGTTTGTTCGGCCATGAGTGTTTAACTGCCGCTGAATGTGCAATGAGGATAACGAGATGCATGGTATATGTATAATCGATATTTTAGATGTACATATTAGTTTAGCTGATAGCTGGATAATGAAGAAATACTCACACCTCAACGATATGCCCGCGCACGTTGCCGGGCATGTATAAATCAAGGATCTGCCATGCGCTTTGTTCAGCTTAAGGCGTTTCATTTTGTCGCAACACTTGGCGGATTCTCACGAGCAGCGCAGGCTTTGCACGTCACCCAGCCCGCCATTTCCGATCAGGTTCGCAAGCTCGAAGCGGAGTACGACATCAAGCTATTCGATCGCAACAAGAAGCAGGTGGTGGTTACTGCCGCCGGGCAGACTTTGCTGGAAATCACTCATCGTCTTTTTGAGGTAGAGCAACGTGCGTTGGATTTTCTGAGCGAATCGAGGGACTTGCATACCGGTACCCTGCGTATCGTGGCTGATTCTGCGCATCACATGACTCAGGTTCTGGCGCAGTTCAGGCAGGAATTTCCCGGTGTTTTTATCTCGGTAAGATCGGGTAATTCTGCTCAGGTCATAGATCAACTGAATCGCTATGATGCTGACATCGGTGTGCTTGGAAATATTCCGGACGATACCAGCCACGATATCGTGACTCTGGACTCAACTCCAATCGTGGCGTTTGCACCGTCCAGCAGCGTGTATGGCGTTCGCAAATCTGTCACCTTAAAAGAATTGTGCAGCTGGCCGTTGGTCATGCGTGAACAGGGATCACGAACCCGTGCAAAGATAGAAGAGCAATCTGGCCGTGCTGGCCTGACACTGAATATCGGTATCGAAGCTGAGGGGCGTGAGGCAGTTCGTCAGATAGTGGCTGCAGGGGGAGGCGTAGGCGTTGTCTCACAAGCCGAGTTTGTTGCCAGCGATGATTTGCATAGTATACGGATTCGCGAGTCTCGCTTAACGATGGAGGAGGCCATTGTGTGTTTGCGGGAGCGTAGCGATACTCGACTGATCAAGCGGTTCATGCAACTTGCCAGAGAGCTTTCTGATCGGTAGGCGGCAAAGTAGCTAATTTTAAACTGGCTGTTGAAATGGCTATGGAGCAATTCGTGAGCGAAGCCATGTATTAAGAAGCTATGTCGTCAAGAGTCGGATTAGCCCCGTCGTTGACCGCATCGTTTGTTTCACCACTATGAGGGTGCCTTTGCTTTCACGCAAACGTGATGATTCAGGGTATCTGTGAAACACGAGCAGTTGGCAACTCATGGAATGGGCGTTGCGCTGGCCTGTCGCTATCCGTCCCACTGCCGTTACCAACGCCGTACCGCGTGTATTTTGTCGTCCCTGTATGCGCTGGCTGAGCGTTTCAACAACTAAAGTGCCTGAAATAGATCGACTTTTTCACATTTTCTTATTGATATACCGATACGGGTTGAAATATTTAACGTAACGACCGATAATAT
Organism: Granulosicoccus sp.; assembly: GCA_045110475.1. Lineage (GTDB taxonomy): Bacteria > Pseudomonadota > Gammaproteobacteria > Granulosicoccales > Granulosicoccaceae > Granulosicoccus. The sequence continues at coordinate 38,493 of JBGCGC010000011.1, read as the reverse complement.
TAATCATATGATTAAATAAATTGGCTGATTGCTGATTTGCAATCAAACACGAGAATGTAGATGAAATTAAGTCGTGCTTTAGTTGGTGACATCCTCTGGTCGGTGGTGTCAATTGCCATCATTGTCGCCGGAATTATTGGTTTTCAGACCATGGGTGCGCTCCAGAAACCGGTAGAACCATCACCTGTGGAGCGTGCAGTGGCAGTGGTGGAAACTCAGCCATTCGAGTTCCATGCGCGGCCTGTTCCGGTGAGAGGCACAGGCTTTATTGCACCTGTGCGTCAAGTGGCTGTTGCGCCGCAAATGGGCGGAAGAATCACAGAACTGCACCCAGCCCTGATGACGCTTGGACACGTCAAACAGGGCGAGACGCTTGTCAGGCTTGATGATCGAGCGGCGCGTGCTGACTTATCACGTAGAACGTCGGAAATTGCCTCCACGCAGGCGCGTCTGTCGTTGAATCTCACTCAACTGGAACGATCTCGCTCGCTCAGACGTCGCGGGGTCATTAGTCAGGATGAGCTTGATCAACTGGAATCGCAACAAACAGAACTCACCGCCGCACTAGCCAGCGCTGAGTCAGCACGAGTATCTGCGCAAATCAGTCTTGACCATACGGTGGTAACTGCCCCGTTTGATGCAAGGTTGATGTCACGCGACGCCGACGTCGGTGATGTCGTCACTGCAGGCTTTGCTATTGCCGAGTTGTATAGCGACAACCAGCTCGAAGTGACGGTGCCTTTGTCCGAACAGGAAGCGGTGTTGATTCCCGGGTTGTTGTCGTTCAATCAGGCTGATAAAAAAACCTACAACGCCCGTGTGTTGGTTGAATTTGGCGGACAAAGTAGCGAGTGGAGCGCCACGGTTTCAAGAGTTGCCGGCAGGCTCGACAGTCAATCACGTCTGTTGGATGTCACCGTCACTTTGACAAATCCGATAAACGGTGCGCCTCCTGCCTTGCTCAACAGTTATGCCACTGTGATTATCGACGGGTTAAAGGATCCTTCCATCGTGCAAGTGCCCGCCAGTGCGCTGAGAGACGGAAACACGCTATGGATAGCTCAGGATGACACACTCGACATTCAAACCGTGGAGGTCCTGAATATCGATAGAGGCATTGCGTTTGTCAAAACCCGCAACCGCCTGAGCAATCGTGCTCAATTGATTACCAGCACGCTTGATGTTCCGGTGAAAGATATGGCTGTACAAAGCGCTACCTTGCCTATCGGTGCACTGACGCTTGCGCCATGAACGGCTTCATTCGATGGATTACTACGCATCCCGTTGCAGCCAATCTGGTCATTGCAATCGTTGTGCTGGCTGGAATTGTCAGTGCCACAGGTTTAACCCAGAAAACCTTCCCAGACTTTTCACTGGAAGTGATACAGATCAGCGTTGTGTATCCAGGTGCATCTCCCACTGAAATTGAGCAAAGTATTGTCAGGCCGATTGAAGATCAACTGTCAGGCATTGATGGGGTTGATGAGCTTACTTCCTCTTCTGTCGAGGGGCGTGGATCTGTTGAACTCAGCCTGCAATTGGGTGAGGACGTCGCTGCTACGCTGGATGAGGTAAAAAGCGAAGTAGACCGAATCACGACATTTCCGGAAGATGCGCAAGCGCCTGTAGTGGTACAGGCCAGCCAGCCAGAAAGAGCACTGGAGCTGACCGTCTACGGTGATACTTCCGAAGCGGCCTTGAAAGACACGGCACAAAGACTGAAAGATGAGCTTGTTCGCTTGCCGGGTGTGTCGTTTGTGCAGTTGGGCAATACCCGAGAGGATCAAATTACCATTGAAGTCAATCGGGACAAGCTGGAAGCGTATGGTCTGAGCTTGCAGGAAGTGGGCGATGCCATTGCCGCCAATTCCCTTGAGCTCCCCGCCGGAACTCTGGATTCGGCTACCTTGAAAATACCCTTGCGTACCATAGGCAGAAATTTTACGCGTAATGATTTTGAAGACATCGTCATCATCAATGATGTTCGTGGCGGGCAGGTACGGCTATCGCAGCTTGCTACTGTCGTCGATGGGTTTGAATCACTGGACCTTGAAGCCAGTTTTAATGGAAAACGCAGTGTTTCAGTCAACGTATATCGGGTTGGTTCTGAGCAGGTTCTGGATCTGGTTGCACAAGCCAAGGCGTATGTTGAAGGCGACTTTCAGCAGACGCTTCCTGCAGGGGTTGATGTTGCACTTTGGCAAAACGATGCGCAGGACCTGAAGAATCGTATGGACCTGCTCGTCAAGAACGCAGTTATCGGGATGGCATTGGTGATGCTGTGTCTGACACTGTTTCTGGATTTCAGGCTGGCGGCGTGGGCGTCGGCAGGCATTGGGGTGGCCTTTATCGCAAGCTTTATTGTCATGGGCCTGCTGGATATGTCGATCAACATGATATCGCTGTTCGGTTTCATTCTTGCCATTGGCATTGTTGTGGACAACGCCATCGTCATTGGTGAGAACGTTTACAAGAATGGTGAAGGCGGTTTGACCAGTATGGAGGCTGCGGTTCAGGGCGCGCAGCGCATGGCGGTCCCCGTGATTTTCTCTGCGTTGACCACGGTAGTTGCCTTTACGCCTTTACTGCAACTTCCCGGTATTCTCGGCAAATTTCTTGGTGATATCCCGAAGGTGGTTATCATAGTTTTGTTTTTGTCCCTGTTGCAGTCTCTGTTGATTCTACCGCGTAATTTGTCAGGTATTGATTTTTCACCGTCGTACAGACCAAACATTGTCTTGCGATTATTATCAAGGGTGCGGGGGATCATAGACGCGGGGTTACGTCGATTCATTAACGGCCCTTTGGATGCCATGCTGCATTTTTCCACAAAGCGCTGGTCAATCCCGCTCGCTGTCGTGGTTGCGTTGATGATCCTGACTGTTGGGTCAATGCGATTCGGTTATGTGAAATTCAGTTTTTTCCCGTCAATAGAAGGGAGTTATGTCACTGCCGATATCGAAATGGCCAAGGGCACCACCGTTGAGAGGACCGCCGAGGTGGCCGAGCGTATCCAGCTAGCCGCGGTTCAGGCAGGCAAGCAGATTGATGAACGATATGGTGCTGTCTATGCCGGCTCGACAAGCGAGAAGGGCGCAACCATGTTGCCCGCTATCGAAGGCGTGCAATTGATTGTGGGGCAAGGCGCCATGATTAGTGGTCCCAATGGCGGGCCGGGAGATTCCAACAGTGCCGTTGCTCATGTGCTGGTGAAACTCACCGATCCGGAACTACGAACATTCAGCACTGCTGAATTTGAAACCTTGTGGCGTGAACAGATAGGGCAACTGGCCGGGCTCAAACGCTTGAATCTCAGTGCAGCGGTGGTCAATGCAGGTGACCCGATCGCACTGGAGTTATCGCTACCTGATGGGCAGGATATCGGACCGGTTCTGGATGATGTCTATCTGGCACTGGAGAGCTTGCCAGGCGTTTACGACTTGCGTGACGATGCCTCACAGGGTCGGCTGGAATACACGCTGGCTTTAAAGGATGAAGCTCGACTATACGGTTTGTCGCTGTCTGATCTGGCGCTGCAGGTTCGATACGCCTTCTACGGTTTTGAGGCTGCTCGTATACAACGGGGGGATGATGATGTTCGTGTTTTTGTCAAACTCCCTGAGTACCAGCGTTCTGGCATCGAGGACTTACTGGCAACACAGATTGTCACACGCGCAGGTGAACGGCTCTCCCTCGAGAGTGTGGCTATCGTGAGCGAAGGTTCAAGCCCGAGTGAAATTTTGCGTCGCAACGGCCGAACCATCACGTCGATTAATGGCGACGTCGATTTTGCAACGTTGACAGCTCAGGAAGCAAACACTTTCATCAAAGAGAACCTGGTGCCTGAGCTGAGCGCCACGTACCCGGGGCTGATCATTGAATTTGGTGGTGAGCAACGCACGCAAGGTGATGCTGGTGCTGCACTGGGCAAGGCGTTCGCCGGTGCCATGCTGGTGATATTTGCCTTGCTGGCGCTGATATTCCGCTCTTATCTACAGCCGATCGTGGTGATGGTGGCTATACCGTTGGGCCTGATTGGAGCGGTTGCCGGGCACGCGATAATTGGCATTCCGCTGGGTTTGCTATCTATCTTCGGCATTATTGGCTTGTCAGGTGTTGTCATCAACAACTCTCTGGTTATGGTGGATTTGTACAACGAGTATCTTGCCAAAGGCTATAGCACCAGAAATGCTGTCATAGAAGGCACCAAAGACCGATTTCGGCCTATTCTTTTGACGTCTGTTACCACCTTTCTTGGTATCTATCCGTTGATTATGGAAACCAGCGTTCAGGCGCAGTTCCTTGTGCCCTTGGCGGTCAGTATTGGTTTTGGCGTGTTGTTTGGTACGGTAATTCTTCTGCTGGCCGTGCCGGCTCTATTTATTGCTCAGGCTAAATTGTTCAGAAGTTATCTACCTGCTGCTGCGGCAACAGCCCCGATCGGTCTGTCTGCTTCGCCGGCTTGAAAGCTTGCGAACGTCGCGTGGCCCGCTAGCGCGGTTTACAAGCATTGTTGAGAGCATCTGATAATGAGCTGAACGAATGGTCAGGCAACTATCGAGCGCTCTTTTAGTGAGCTTGCATTACACTACGCCCAATCAGTCCAATCCCAAACTCTGGAAAATCAGCCCATGACGCTTGATCTTGAAAATGCATCGCTCTGGAAAACAGACGCCTACATAAATGGTCATTGGTGCCAGGCGGATGATGCGTCGACGATAGACGTGGATAACCCGGCAACCGGTGAAGTGCTTGCCCAGGTTGCAAACTGTGGAACCGCAGAGACTAAAAGAGCTATCGAAGCCGCTGAGGTGGCCTTTGAAAGCTGGCGCAAGACATCCGTGCTAGAGCGAGCAAAATTGTTGCGCAAGTGGCACGATCTGATGCTCGAAAATCAGGAAGATCTGGCCCGTATCATGACGGCTGAGCAAGGCAAGCCACTGGCAGAGTCGCGCGGTGAAATCGGCTATGGCGCAAGCTATATGGAATGGTTTGCCGAGGAAGGCAAGCGATTGTATGGCGATGTCATCCCTTCGCCAGATGGTGACAAGCGGGTCGTTTGTATTCGTCAGCCCGTGGGCGTTGTTGCCTGTATTACGCCGTGGAATTTTCCCAATGCGATGCTGGCGAGAAAGATTGCACCGGCATTGGCAGCAGGTTGTACCGTTGTGTGCAAGCCGGCTAATGCCACGCCGTTGTCTGCCTATGCCATGATCGCGCTGGCGGAAGAAGCTGGCATACCTGAAGGCGTTGTCAACATCGTCACCGGAAAAACATCTGACATTGGCGCTGAAATGACTCGCCATCCAACCGTTCGCAAACTAACTTTTACCGGATCTACGGAGGTTGGCAAGTTTCTGATGGAGGAATGCTCGAAGACGGTAAAACGTACATCAATGGAGCTGGGTGGCAATGCGCCTTTCATCGTGTTTGATGATGCGGATATTGATGCCGCGATTGATGGTGCCATGATCTGCAAGTATCGAAATGCAGGACAGACGTGTGTTTGTGCCAATCGACTCCTTATTCAGGACGGTATCTATGATGAATTTGCAAAGCGTCTCGTAGAGCGTGTCCAGTCATTGAATCTGGGTGACGGCATGCAGGAGGGCGTTACTGTCGGGCCGTTGATTACCGACAAGGCTGCCAGTGATGTCATGGCATTTGTTGATAATGCGGTAAGCGAAGGAGCTGAGCTCGCCGCGGGCGGGCAGCCTTCGGAGCTAGGCCCGCGTTTTGTTCAGCCAACGGTGCTACTTGATGCCACCACTAACATGCGGGTGTTCCGCGAAGAGATATTTGGCCCTGTAGCGCCTTTGTTCCGATTTCACACGGAAGAGGAAGCGATTGCCATGGCAAACGATACGGAATTTGGACTGGCCAGCTATTTTTATTCCCGTGACATCGGACGTGTATGGCGCGTCGCAGAAGGACTGGAATACGGCATCGTGGGTATCAACGAGGGCATTATCAGTAACGCCATGGCGCCGTTTGGTGGAGTCAAGGAGTCGGGACAGGGACGGGAGGGTTCGAAATACGGGCTGGACGACTACACAGAGATCAAGTACCTGTGCATGGGGGGGATCGATCAGTAAAGGCTCGCGTTAAAAACTGGGTGGTGTGCAGGCGCTGACAATCACACAGCGCTTGTTGCCGTTGTTCTTGAATCTGTGTGGTTTGCGACTGTCAAAAATGTAGCCATCACCGGCTTTCAGCGTGGCAGTTTCGCCTGCTACTGTCAGTTCAATCTCTCCGCTTATCACAACACCTGCTTCTTCTGAGTCGTGTTTGTAGAGTTCCTGGCCAGTGTCGGCGCCTGGCTCGTAGGTTTCATGAAGCATCTGAATCTGATGCTTGTGAACGCCGCCCACCTGGCGAAGAGAGATCCCCCCTGTACCGCTTGCCTGATTGTTAGGGGAAGCCCTGAGTGGATTTATTTCGGGCAGCTCATTGGCGCGAAAGACAAATTTGTCCGGATTGTCTTCGGAGGCATCAAAGAACTCGGTGAAAGTCATCGGGATTGCGTCAAGAATAAGTTTTAACGAGGCGATGGAAGGACTTGTCCGATTCTGCTCGATAAGAGAAATCAGGCCGTTGGTAACTCCCGCCAGTGTGGCCAGTTTTCGCTGGGATAACCCCTGTTCATTGCGGATTTGTTTCAGGCGTGCGCCTACATCAATACTCAAACTGCGTGACTCCTCAAGTTCGTAAAATCAGCCCTTGCAGTCTACACCGAGCTGGTGCGCGAGCAATATATGAGACAGGTTGATCAATATATTAAACGGTGTTACTGTGCCGGCTCGTATCTTGTCTTGGCGATAACAGGCTGCGCGCTGAAATCGTCGGCGTCCGGAGAGCTCTAAATTGATTCCCGTTGAAAAATTACCTGCTAACGATGCTTCGGCCACTTCCAACGCGCAGTGGCTTGCGCGTCGCAACGCCGCTGTGCCTCAAGGTGTCGCGACGGGCTCAAGTGCTTTTGTTGCCCGGGCAGAGAACGCTGAAATCTGGGACGTTGAGGGTCGTCGCTATATTGATTTCGGATCAGGTATTGCAGTAACCAATACCGGGCATCGACATGAGAAAATCATGCAAGCAGCTGCTCAACAGTCAGAACGTTTTGCACATGTGGCTTTTCAGGTCATCGGGTATGACGTGTACATAGAACTGGCTGAAAGACTGAACGCGCTGGCGCCGATCAACCATGCCAAATCGGTACTTTTTACAACCGGTGCGGAGGCCACTGAAAACGCCGTGAAGATTGCACGCGCCCACACGGGGCGAAGCGGTGTTATTACTTTCACAGGCGCATTTCATGGCAGGACGCTACTCACGATGTCCATGACAGGCAAGGCGGCTCCGTATCGACCCAAGGGTACGCCGGTACTGCCGGGGATCTATCACGTGCCATTTCCAGTTGCTCATCATGGAATCACCGAAGAGGATAGTCTCAAGGCGCTCCACAATATTTTCAAGGCAGATATGTCACCTGATGATATTGCCGCCATCGTAATCGAGCCGGTTCAGGGAGAAGGGGGCTTTTATCAGACTCCAGTCTCTTTCATGCAGACGCTGCGATCAATCTGTGATGAGCACGGTATCTGCCTGGTTGCCGATGAGGTTCAATCCGGCTTTGCGCGTACCGGCAAAGTATTTGCCATAGAGCACTACGACATCGAGCCTGATCTTATTCCCGTTGCAAAGGCGCTTGGAGGAGGATTTCCTATCTCAGGCGTCATTGGCAAGGCGCACATTATGGATTCCGTTAATCCAGGTGGGCTGGGTGGCACATACGGCGGCAATCCAATCGCCTGTGCGGCGGCATTGGCTGTTCTGGATGTGATCGAAGAGGAGCAGTTATGCGATAAGGCTGAGAAGATAGGGTCTCGCATGCTGGAGGCGCTTGAGCGAATCAAGCGCAAGAATACGTCACGACCTATAGGCGATATCCGTGGATTGGGTGCCATGGTTGCATTCGAGCTGGTTACCGAACGTGGTTCGCATTGTCCTGATGCTGATGCCGTAAAAGCGGTGACCAGCAAAGCCGCTGAACTGGGACTTGTGCTGCTCTCATGTGGATACTGGGGCAATACCATACGCCTGCTTGCGCCGTTGACTATCCCGGAAGCACAGCTCGAAGAGGGACTTGAGCTTCTCGAACGTGCACTGGAAAATTCCAGCGACCAGTAATCATTGTCCGCGACAACGGGTGAAAGTGGTTTAGTGAAACCGTATTTGACGAGGAAGTACAAAACAAAGTTTTATCGCATGCTACTGTGGCAAAACATTTTATGTGAAGGATAATCGAATGACCCCGTTTGCCATTGCCGGGATCCAGATGCACGTCGATGCTCTCACGAGTAACGTCGATGCGATGATCCAGCGCTGCGACCTGTTGATGACCAAGTTCCCCTGGACGCAGATGGTTCTGTTTTCAGAGTTGGCTCCGTTCGGACCGCTGCATCGGTTTGCTCAACCGTTTCCCAACGACACTATCGAACAGTTCCAGGCCTTGGCGCACCGCCATGGTATCTGGCTGATTCCCGGTTCCATGTTTGAACTGGATGAGCAATCGCGGGTCTACAATACATCCACTGTCATCAATCCTGACGGCCAGATCGTCAGCCATTATCGGAAGATGTTTCCGTTTCGCCCCTACGAAGCCGGTGTAGAGGCGGGCGAGGATTTTTGCATCTTCGATGTTCCAGAGATTGGCAGGTTTGGTTTGTCCATCTGTTACGACATCTGGTTTCCCGAGACCACTCGTCAACTGACTAGCCAGGGTGTTGAAGTCTTGCTGCACCCGGTCCTGACTGGCACCACTGACCGACAAGCCGAGCTTGCCATCGCACGTGCTACCGCAGTGCAGTTTCAGTGTTACGTTGTTGATGTCAACGGACTAGGGGCAGGTGGTAATGGTCAATCGTGTATCGTCGATCCAACCGCAACAGTTCTGTACCAATCGGCGGGGCAAGAGGATTTGTTTCCTATAGAAATTGATCTTGATCAGGTCCGTCGTCAGCGGGAACACGGCATGCGTGGACTTGGGCAGGTTCTGAAGTCATTTAGAGACCGTCCGACAGATTTTTCTGTCTATGATCGCAACAGCGGCACCGATGCTTATCTTAAAACCCTGGGCACACTGGAGATTCCTGTACAGGGATCACGCGTAGGAATCCAGGAGCCAACATCACCCGCACCGCCATTATCCGCCTCAATACCCGCCCCTGAGCGACCATCCAACACTAGTGAGCGTATAACCGACGATGCAGCGAAAACGCCAGAGAGTGCCAGCAGCGCACTGCCGTTGAGTTCGCGCAAATAAACAAAATACGTCGCCATGGATAGCGGTAAGCCCATTCATCAGTAGCCAAGCAAACACAGCAGGGGATAGCGTGCCGAATACTTCAATTTCAGACTATTACAGCGCCACCCAACTGCGTGCAGATCGATGGAGTGCCTTGCGTGAGTCGGTTGAGATGCTCGATCTTGCGGTGACAGGCGATGCGCCCGTCAGTGACAAAAAACGGGCTGCAGCGCTTGCCAAGGCAGAAGATTTACTCGAAGCACTCGCACCGATAGAATTTTACTGGGCGTTCCCTGGCCCCGTGGCGTTCGCTCAACTGCGACGCATGTTGTCGCACAGCAATTTTGAAGAGCTGTCTGTTGCCATCCGCCGCGTAGTCCGTGCACTAACCACGGGCGCCTATCGCCGAAGGCATATACCGCTGATTGCCGAGGATGCTGATGCAGACGAAATGGAGGATGCCGCCAGTCTGTCTGTAGAGGCGAGGGCCTTGACCAAACCTTATTTCGAGGTTCTGGTAATTGACACTGTCACCGATCATCAAAGCCACTGGATGCGAGAGAGCTTGCGGCATGTACGCCGGTTGGAAGATCCCTTTCTTTATGAGCCCGTGATGGTCCCCAGTCTGGAGGATGCGTTGATCGGTATCATGCTTAATCATAATATTCAGGCGGTGGTAGTAAGGCCAGGCCTGACCTTGAAGTCTGCTAACCAGATGCCTCTGTTGCGGCGTTATCTGAATCAACTGGGTGATGAGGACACCGACATGCTCTCACCCGGAGACTATGGTCCGGAACTGTGCAGGTTGATCAATAAAATGCGCCCCGAGCTGGATACTTATCTGGTAACTGATCAGGCAGTTGAAGATCTGGCGGGCCGTGATCTGGGCGGATGTCGGCGCATTTTCTATAACCAGGAAGACTTCCAGGAATTGCATTTAAACATCCTGCGCGGTGTTGATGCGCGATACAACACGCCGTTTTTCAATGCTCTTAAAAAGTATTCTCGCCAGCCAACAGGCGTCTTTCATGCCTTGCCTATCAGTCGTGGCAAGTCCATATCCAAGTCACACTGGATTCAGGATATGGGAGCTTTCTATGGCCCCAACATCTTTATGGCAGAAACATCAGCGACCAGCGGGGGGCTGGATAGCTTGCTGGAACCGCATGGTCCGATCAAGGAGGCGCAGGAACTGGCTGCGCGTGCCTTTGGAGCCAAGCAAACGTTTTTTTCCACGAATGGAACATCGACCTGCAACAAGATTGTTGTACAGGCGCTGGTTCACCCGGGTGACATCGTGTTGGTGGATCGTGATTGTCACAAGTCACATCACTATGGTCTGGTGCTAGCGGGTGCGCAGGTGCTCTATCTCGATTCGTACCCGTTATCCGAATACTCCATGTATGGAGCAGTGCCTTTAAAAGAAATCAAGCATACCTTGTTGAAACTCAAGGCTGCCGGCAAGCTGCACAAGGTAAGAATGTTGCTACTGACCAATTGCACCTTTGATGGCATTGTCTACAACGTCGGTCGAGTGGTTGAGGAATGCCTTGCCATAAAACCTGATCTGGTGTTTCTCTGGGATGAAGCCTGGTTTGCCTTTGCTCGCTTTGGTCCTACCTACCGGCAGCGAACTGCGATGGATGTGGCCAATTCGCTGCGCGTTCGGTTGAAAAGCACTGAGGCTGAGGCAGCCTGGGAGAAACAACAGGTTGAGCTAGAGGATGCAGACGATGAAACACTGCTAAACACCAGACTCCTCCCCCCACCCAATGCGCGAGTGCGTCTGTATTCAACGCAATCCACTCACAAGACGCTGACCTCTTTACGTCAGGGATCCATGATTCATGTGCATGATCAGGATTTTAAAGGTGAGGTTGAATCAGCATTTCACGAGGCGTACATGACGCATACATCTACCTCACCAAACTACCAGATTATCGCCTCTCTGGACGTTGGACGCCGGCAGGTTGAGCTGGAGGGTTTTGAGCTGGTACAGAAGCAGGTTGAGGCAGCCATGTCCATGCGACGTGCAATTGCGACTCATCCGTTACTGAGCAAGTACTTCAAGGTGCTAACTGCAGGCGACATGATTACACCTGAGTACCGTCAGTCGGGTATCGAGAGTTACTACGATTCCAAACAGGGATGGGCTGATATCTGGGAGAGCTATGCACAGGATGATTTCGTGCTGGATGCAACTCGCGTTACGCTGGCTGTCGGGGGGACAGGGTGGGACGGTGACAAGTTCAAGAATCAGATTCTTATGGATAAATTTGGTATCCAGATCAACAAGACATCGCGCAACACCGTGTTGTTCATGACCAACATCGGTACCACCCGTTCCTCGGTTGCCTATCTCATCGAAGTACTGGTTGAAATTGCCAAGGATCTGGATGAGTTGCTGGATGATGCGTCAAGGATGGAGAAACTCAGCCATGAACGTCGTGTAAAGAACCTGGTTGAGGACTACCCACCGCTACCCGACTTCAGCCGTTTTCACGATGCATTCAGACTCGACCCGGATAGCGAGACTGGTGAAGGTGATATTCGCGCGGCCTTCTTTTTTGCCTACGATGAGAACAACTGTAATTACCTTGAATTGCACGGATCTTTGCGTGATGCCATGAAAAGCGGAGAAGAGGTAGTGTCAGCCTCGTTCATTATCCCATATCCTCCAGGGTTTCCCATTCTGGTCCCGGGGCAGGTGATTTCGGAAGATATTCTTTCATTCATGCGTGCTCTGGACGTCAGTGAGATTCATGGCTATCGCCCTGATCTTGGCCTGCGTGTATTTACCAAAGAGTCACTGGATGAGCGGGTCAGCTCTATCAAGTCCACCAACGCGTCATAGAAACCGCACGACAGCAAATTACAGGAGAGGAACATGCCAGTAAAAAAATTAAAAAACATCTCTGAAATTCGTCGCTACTTTCACACTAACGACGCCCCTATCTACTTTGTGTCTGCAACCAACTTCAATCTGTTGGGGCTGGATGAGTGGGTGAAGAATTTCAAGTTCATCAGCTACATCGATTGCTATGACGGCAGACATCCCAATACGCTGGTTCCTTCTGATAAGGAGCATGGCGAATTTCAATCCATTGAAGACATCAACAATTTCATGCTTCAGCACAAGGATGTTGTCGACCACGTCGGTAACCGCAGTGGAAAGCCAAGGTTCGTATTCCTGATGTTTGACCAGGAGACTGAAAAGCTGGCAAAAGAACTTGGCGCTGAGGTCTGGTTCCCGAAGGCGAAGTTACGCAGCCGCATGGACAACAAGATCGAAACTGTGCGTATCGGAGACAAGGCGGGTGTACCTTCGGTACCAAACGCCCTGTCTGAAATTGGCAGTTGGGATCAACTATGCAAGGTAGCAGAAGATGCCGGTCTGGGGACCGATCTGGTGCTGCAATCAGCATATGGGGATTCCGGGCATACGACGTTCTTCATCGCCTCAGCTGCTGATTTTCGTCGTCACGAACACGAGATCATCGGACAGGGTGAAATCAAGGTCATGAAGCGTATCGTATGCCGTGGATCGGCGATCGAAGCTTGTGCAACCAAGGAAGGAACAATAGTCGGGCCCTTAATGACCGAATTGGTTGGTTTCAAGGAATTAACGCCATACCGTGGAGGCTGGTGTGGGAACGAGATTTTTTCCACCGCCTTTTCACCGTCAGTCAGAAAGAAGGCTCGTGATCTGACGTTCAAGTTTGGTGAACAGCTGAGGGAAGAAGGCTATCGTGGATATTTTGAACTCGACTTTCTGATCGAGGAGAAAACCGGAGAGATCTACCTCGGCGAATTGAATCCACGAATTACCGGGTGTTCATCCATGACAAATCACGCAGCGTTTGCTCATGCTGATGCTCCGTTGTTTTTGTTTCATCTATTGGAGTTCTCGGGTAAGCCATTTGAGCTGGACGTAGAAGAGCTGAACAATCGCTGGGCTGATCCGGCGATGATTGACAGTTGGTCGCAGATGGTTATCAAGCATACCGATGACAGTGTTGATCTGCTGACAGATGCGCCGGAGACAGGCATCTATCGAATGGACGATGATGGCAATGTCTCTTATGACAGGTTTGATTATCACCGACGTGCGGTTGAAACGGACCGCGAGGCGTTCTTCTTGCGCATTCTGAAACCCGGTGACTACAGATATGAAGGGGCTGATCTGGGAATCCTTGTCATGCGCGGCCGTTCAATGACTAAGGATTTTGCTTTGACTGAGCGATCGAAGCAATGGATTGACGGGATGAAATCTGCTTTCAAGGCAACACCTCTGGAGCAGCTCAGTGCAGCGCCTGCCATTCCTGAACCTGCCTTCAAGATTCTCTGATTAACTGTCTTTAGACATGCGGTTAAACTTCCGTGCCGTTGACGCTACTGATTCTGCGGTATGGTCTGGGCTATTCAACGAATACTGGCCTGACTATCAACGCTGGTGGGCAAGGGACGGAGTCATTGCCCGTCCCAGCTACCTTGCTGGGCTCACGGCGATCAAACGCCACATGCCAGAACTTGTACCGCTTTATCAGCAGGTGTGTGACTGGGCGGGCGGCGATGATTTGCGAGCACGATTTCTCTCACATTATCGACCACCGGCTTACATGAGTGCTTGCAGTCAGGCAATCTGGCCGGGTGAGAGTCCCATGTTGATAAGGAACTATGACTACAACCCTCATGCATTTGATTCACTGGTCCTGCTAACCCGCTGGCAAGGCAGGACGGTGCTTGGGACATCCGACTGCCTGTTGGGGTTGGTGGATGGCATGAATGATCTTGGCCTGTGTGTGTCGCTAACTTTTGGTGGGCGCTCCGTCACAGGGGATGGCTTTGGCGTTCCTGTGCTGTTGCGCTATGTGTTGCAAACTTGTGAAACAGCCATTGAGGCCAGTGAAGCGCTGGCCCGCATTCCCGTGCACATGAGCTACAACGTTACTGCGCTAGATGCCAAAGGCCATTTCAGAACAGTTCAACTGGCGCCGGACAAGACCGCCGTTATCACAAACGCTGCAGTTGCAACCAATCATCAGACGGGATTTCAATGGGATGAGCAAACACATTTCACGGCAACCGTAGAGCGTGAGCGCTACTTGCTGCAAAGGTTGACGCTCAGAGCTGATTCCGAGCAAGCGTTCAAGAATGCCTTTCTGAGAGCGCCTCTGTATTCAACCGCTTTTTCCAGGGGTTTTGGAACATTGTATACGGCTGCCTACAAACCCGAAGAGCTGAGTATGCACGTACTCTGGCCCGATGCGCGGTGGGTCCATTCGCTTGTCTCATTTGACAATTCCAGCATGGCTATTGACGTGCCAGATACGGCTTGATCGTCTAGGGTCGGTTTATGCTGGTGAGTACGGTAGTTATGAAGCTGTTTTGTTTAACCGTTCAACAAGCGCTTCACGATGCACGATGTACAGGCCACTGCCTATGATGATGAGTGCGCCGATTAGCGTCGATAGTGCCGGTGAGATTTGCCACACCAATATATCGAACAGGACTGCCCAGATCACGCTGGTATATTCAAATGGAGCAAGTACTGAAGCCTCAGCCATGGAGAATGCAAGCGTTATCAGATAGTGCCCGCCAAGGGCAAAAATGGCAAGAACAGCAATGCGCAGATAATGCATTTGCGTAAGTTCAGTCCAGAACCAGGGTAGTAATATCAGGCTCACGATACCGACGCTTACGTTAAAGCTGAATACAAGTGACGGCACGCTTTCGGTGGCCGAAAGATAGCGACCACTGGTGAAAAGTATCGAGTAGGCCATGCTGGCTATCAACACCAGTACATAGCCAATGATGTCGCCCCCTCCCTTAGGTCCGACAACGATCAACACTCCGGAGAACCCGACAACGATTGATGCCCATCGGTGCACGCCGACCTTTTCTCCGAGAAAGACAATGGATAGCAGGGTGACGAAAAAGATCGAGGTGAAAAAAATCACAACGGCATCAGTTAAGGGGATGTGAGTGATGCCGTAGAAAAAGCACAGGGGCGCAGTAAATCCAACCAGACCTCTGCCAAGATGGGCCTTGAAATTATTCGGTTTGAGCTGGGCTGCCTTGCCCCGGTACACGAACACCGCGCCCAGTATTGAAACGATGAGACAGCTGCGCAAAGCCAGTATCTGCATGACCGCAACACCCGCCATTGTGAGGCTCTTGGCCATAGCATCCATGCTGGCCAGCAACGCCATGGCAACGACCATGAAGCCTATGCCATTGAGCGTGCTTGTGCGTTGCAGGTTCAGGGGGTTTGCTGATCGATGGTCAGTTCGACGTCACTGGCCGTGGCCGGAGCTATGTCGCCAGCTTCGCTAAACCAGTCACCGGGTTGAGCGATGGCATTACCCGTGGTGGAGATGCGTGCGCCAATCGTCACTGACGGGAAAGCCGACAGCGTCATTGTTGGTATCATCGCCATGGAATTATCGAGAGTCACCGTGGCTGGTAAATCGCTCACCTTGATTCTGCTGACTGCGAGTGGCATGGGCGGGCCCTGCGTTGCGGTGGCATAGACAAACACCACTTGGTCTTCAGTCGATGCGGCACGTGCCTGTTCGGACACATTGACCGTAACGGTAATGGAGGGGTTACTGTCACTGTCCGCAATATCCGATGTTGCGGCGGCTGTGGTTGAAGTTGCGTCTGTTGACTCTGATGGTTGATCGGGCGATTGTAACCCTGACAAGGCATCGACAGAACGCGCTTTCATATCATTGATGGTTGCCAGTGCCTCGGGATTACCTTGCGCCAGGCCTGCCAGTTTGTCGAAACCCTGCATGGCGGACTGATGATCTCCCGACTGTTGACGTGCAATAGATAACAACCAGAGCGCATGCTCATTATCAGGGTCCAGCTCATTAGCTCTTGTGACGTATTTCAGGGGTTCACCCGAGAGGTCACCTTGCTGGGTCATCGCAATGGATTCAGCAAGCTGTGCAAGTGTTGGTACGTCCGTCTCATCAAGCGCCAGAGCTTTTTCAAATGCGCTTTGTGCCTTGCCGAAATCGCCAATGGAAAGGTAACTACGACCGAGCAGGCGCCAGCCATCGATGTCCTCCGGCTGTTGAGCCAGTCGCTCCTCCATTTGCGGGAGCATATCGGCCAGCGCAGGTGCAGTTTGCGCGGTGTTGCCCGTATTGTCTGTGCTGGTAATCGGTGTATTTCGCTCTTGTGTAAGCGCTGCCGGGTTGCCCAGATGCAGGTACAACGCACCGGCGGCAACAGGCACAAAAACCGTGACCAGTACCGCCGCGGCGACCTGTCCACCTTTGCGTGTCTTTGCCTTGCTTTCGAGTTGCAGATCTGCTGCCAGATCATATTCGAGTTGCTCACGTTCGTAGTCGAACGTTGCCTGATCGATAGCACCGTCTGCCAGGGCGGTTTCCAGGGTTTCGCGGCGTTCCCTGGCGAGTGTGATATTGACCGCTTCCTGATCAGTGGACGAGTCTTGTGCCCGGAACAGACCGACCAGTAGCCAGGCCAGCGATAGCAGCACCAACAGCGCAGCGCAAATGAAAAATAAAGTCATGACTGATTATAAGAGGCCTGTGCTGGTACGTCGCGAAGAACGTGTAAATTAATTATCGCGTCACACCGATACTTCTTCCAGCTCGATAAGAGTGCCATGGAAGGCGCCCGGATGCATGAAAATGACAGGATTCCCATGCGCGCCGATTTTCGGTGTACCGTCACCAAGAATGAGTGCGCCTTTTGCCAAAAGTTCATCTCTGGCCACCAGAATATCGCTGACCTCAAGGCAAAGATGATGCATGCCACCGCCCGTGTGTTTTTCGAGAAAGCGACTGACAGGTGAACCATCGCCCAGCGGCTCCAGAAGCTCGATGCGTGTATTTGGCAGATCAATAAACACAACAGTAACGCCATGTTCCGGCAAGGCCTGACGCTCAGAGAGTGTTGCGCCCAGCAGATGTTGCCAGCTGTGGCAGGCCTTGTCCAGATCATCAACTACCAGCGCAACGTGATTGAGTCGGCCCAGGAGCCTGCGCGGCAGAAAATCCCTGCTACGAACAGCCCCACTTCGGCCAGTTTTACCGCTCATTTTCGTTACTTAGGCCCACTAAGCGCCTCAAATGAGCGATAAAACTGACTCGAATTGGGACTGCTCTCGCGACGGTATTTTCTGCCGCGCAGACTCCTAGCGGCTTGGATACACTGGTCTCACTCATGATTCAAACTCCATGATCACATCATCAACTGCCAGACTCTCGCCCGATGTTGCCACTATTCTGGAGACCTTACCGGCAATGCTGGCGGTTAAGGTATTTTCCATCTTCATGGCTTCAATAATCGCCAGATCCTGTCCGATGGCTATTGCGTCCCCTTCCTTGACCAGTACTTTCATCAACAATCCCGGCATGGGCGACAGCAGCATGCGCGACAGGTCGCGTTCAATTTTTACCGGCATATGGTGCAGCAGTGAGGCGACATGTGAATCAACAACGGTAAAGTTGCGTACTGAGCCGCCCTGACTCAGTCGCCACTGATTACCCTGACGCTCGGTGCTGACTCTGACTTCGATACCATCGATGAAGCCATGGAATAACCAGTCGCCTGGAGCCCAGTTGGTCTCGATGCCTGTCAGTTTGTTCATGGCTACGTTTATCTGAGTTGCCCCTTCAATGACACACAGGTGATCGCCGAGATCCTCATCATTGCTGTCAACAGGGATTGTCGCCATGACCGATGACGTCGCGACGAGTGGGGCATTAACAACCTGCCTGTCCCGCAGTCGAGTGCGCCATTCAATCCAGGCGGCTACCATCGGCATGATCTCCATGGCTTCACTTTCAAAAACACGACTGTCAAAACCGTCTGGAAAATGATCTTCTATGAAGCGTGTTGTAAGGTCGCCGCTTTGCAAGGCCGGGTGTGCAAACAGCGCAGACAGAAACGGCAGATTGCTCTGAACCCCTTTGATTCGATAGGAATCAATGGCGGCCTGCATGTGCTCGATGGCTTCCATTCGCGTTGGCGCCCAAGTGACCAGCTTGGCAATCATTGGGTCGTAGAACATGGAGATTTCGCCACCGGCATCGATACCGGTATCCACGCGCGTGTAAGCCCCGTTGTCAGCTGTGAGGGTTTCGGGCGGTGCATAGTGAGTGATTCGCCCCGTTGAGGGCAGGAATCCACGATCAGGGTCTTCTGCATAGACACGTGCTTCGAACGACCAGCCGTTGATTTTTACATCGCCCTGAGCAAGGGGTAGTTTTTTACCATCAGCCACATTGATCATCAATTCGACAAGATCAACACCGGTGATGCACTCGGTTACCGGATGCTCAACCTGCAGGCGCGTATTCATCTCAAGAAAGTAGAAATTCTCTTTGGCATCAACGATGAATTCGACCGTACCTGCAGATTGATAGTCAACCGCCATGGCCAGTGCCACAGCTTGTTCACCCATGGCCTTGCGCGTGGCTTCACTGATAAAGGAAGAGGGGGCCTCTTCGATGACTTTCTGATGGCGTCGCTGGATAGAACATTCACGCTCCCCGAGGTACACACAATTGCCGTGGGCATCTGCAATCAACTGAATCTCGATATGCCGAGGCTGTTCAATGAACTTTTCAACGAACACACGATCATCACCAAAGGCGTTGCGTGCTTCGTTTTGGGCGGCAATGAAGCCATCGCGTACATCGTCCAGGGTTTCGGCAACCCGCATGCCTTTTCCACCACCGCCTGCTGATGCTTTTAACATGACCGGGCAACCTATTTTTTCAGCTACCACACAAGCTTCGTCGGCATCGGCCATTGCTTCGGGGCTTCCGGGGACTGTATTGACACCAGATTGATCGGCCAGTTTCTTTGATTCTATCTTGTCGCCCATGACCTCGATGGCGCGGATGCCGGGGCCGATAAAAATGATGCCGGCATCATCAAGAGCACTGGCAAATTTTGAGTTCTCCGAAAGAAAGCCAAAGCCCGGATGAACCGCATCGGCACCAGTTTTACGGACAGCATCGATGATGTTATCGATTTTTAGATAGCTTTCGCTGGAGGCATTGGCACCGATGTGTACGGCCTCATCAGCCTGACGCACGTGCAGGGCTTGTGCGTCGGCATCGGAGTAGACGGCAACCGTTGCAATACCCAGTCGTCTGGCCGTACGAATGACGCGGCAGGCAATCTCACCGCGATTGGCAATCAGAATTTTTTTTATCATCGTGGTATCGCCGTTAGAGCGGAATGTTGTCGTGTTTTTTCCATGGATTGTCGAGCTGCTTGCTGCGCAACATATCCAGGTCACGACAGATGTGGGCACGCGTGCTCTGTGGCCGAATGACATCATCAATAAAGCCCAAACTGCCTGCTACAAACGGATTGGCAAATTTTTCGCGATACTCTTCGGTGCGCGCGGCAATACGCTCAGGATCATCCTTGTCGGCACGAAAGATAATTTCGACAGCGCCCTTGGGTCCCATGACCGCAATCTCGGCCGTAGGGTAGGCGTAGTTGATATCGCCGCGCAGGTGCTTGGACGACATGACATCGTAAGCGCCGCCATAGGCCTTGCGCGTGATGATGGTTATTTTCGGCACGGTCGCTTCGCCGTAGGCGAACAACAGCTTGGCCCCGTGTTTGATGATACCGCCGTATTCCTGCGCGGTGCCTGGCAGAAAGCCGGGGACATCCACGAAGGTCACTATAGGGATCGAAAACGCATCGCAAAAACGTACAAAGCGAGCTGCCTTGCGACTGGCGGCGATGTCCAGACAGCCAGCCAGCACCATTGGCTGATTGGCCACAAAGCCAACGGTGTCTCCGTTCATTCGACCGAACCCGACAACGATATTGGCGGCGAACTCTGCCTGAATTTCAAAGAAGTCTTCTTCGTCGCACACACGCGTAACCAGCTCGCGGATGTCGTAGGGCAAATTGGGGTTATTAGGAATCAGTGTATCCAGTGCTGGAATCTGACGGGCGGCGTCATCCATTGTCTGTCTTTTTGGCGCAGGCTCACGATTGTTTGCCGGCATGAAATGCAGAAATCGCCGTACTTGCATTAACGTTTCAATATCATTGTCGAAGGCGCCGTCAGCGACGCTGCTTTTGCTGGTATGCGTGCCGGCCCCCCCCAGTTCTTCCTGAGTCACTTCCTCGTGGGTCACTGTCTTCACAACCTCGGGGCCTGTGACAAACATGTACGAAGTGTCACGCACCATGAAAATGAAATCGGTCATGGCGGGGGAGTACACCGCACCTCCTGCACAGGGACCCATGATCAGAGATATCTGTGGCACCACGCCTGAGGCCAGTATGTTTTTCTGGAAGACATCGGCATAGCCACCCAGAGACGCCACCCCTTCCTGAATACGCGCACCGCCTGAGTCGTTGATACCAATGACCGGTGCCTGTATCTTCATGGCGTGGTCCATCAGCTTGCAGATCTTGCGGGCATGAGCTGCCGACAACGAGCCACCAAGTACGGTGAAATCCTGACTGAATGCGAACATTAGTCGCCCGTCGATGTGGCCATAGCCGATGACTACTCCATCACCGGGCACGCGATTGTCCTGCATGCCGAAATCGTGACAGTCGTGCTCCACAAACATGTCCCATTCGCGAAACGTATGAGGATCAAACAGCACCGCCAGACGTTCACGGGCTGTGAGCTTGCCCTTGGCATGCTGTGCATCAATACGCTTTTGACCACCGCCTGCCAGTGCGGCGATGCGTTTGTCATTAAGTCTGCTGTCTATAGTGCTCATTGATTGCCCTTCGCGAAGCCCAGGGTGCGCAGGCTTTGCGTGATTTCATCCAGTACGCAGGGATCTTCGATGGTGGCTGGCATATTCCAGTCGGTGCCGTCAGCGATGGAGCGCAGCGTACCGCGAAGAATTTTTCCAGAACGTGTTTTTGGCAGCTTGTCGACAATAGCCACCGATTTGAATGCCGCGACCGGGCCGATGTCTTCACGCACCTTGCGGACAAGTTCATTGATAATCTGTTCATGTGGTTTGGTACAACCACTGTTCAGGATAACCAATCCGACGGGTAGCTGGCCTTTGAGTTCGTCGCGTGCCCCCATGACTGCACACTCTGCAACATCCGGATGATTGGACAGGACCTCTTCCATTGCGCCAGTTGATAGCCGGTGGCCAGCTACATTGATGACATCGTCAGTGCGTGCCATGACAAACACATAGCCATCATCATTTATGTAGCCTGCATCACCGGTTTCATAAAAACCCGGGAACCGTTCGAAATAGGCAGAGACATACCGCTCGCGCGCATTCCACAATGTTGAGAACGTGCCGGGAGGTAACGGCAGTTTGACTACAATTGAGCCTATGTCCCCGTTGGGTACCGGTGAACCACCTTCGTCCAGCACCTTTACGTCGTAACCGGGCACGGCCACCGACGGTGAGCCAGACACGATTGGCATCGGTTCTATGCCCTGACAATTTGCACAGATCGAGTAGCCGGTTTCCGTTTGCCACCAATGATCGATGACGGGCACCTTCAGATGTTTCTCGGCCCACGACAGCGTGTCGGGATCACAGCGTTCACCGGCAAGATAGAGTGCCTGCAAACAGGACGTATCGTAATCGGTCAAGAGCGCACCTTCGGGATCTTCGCGCTTGATGCCACGAAAGGCAGTAGGCGCTGTGAAAAGCACCTTGACCTTGTGATCCTGAATGACTCGCCAGAAGGCGCCTGCATCTGGCGTACCTACAGGTTTGCCCTCGTACATGATAGTGGTACAACCGTGAAACAACGGCCCGTAAACAATATAGGAATGCCCCACTACCCATCCTATGTCGGATGCCGCCCAGAACACATCGCCAGGATCGACGTTGTAGATCGTCTTCATGCTCCACTTCAGGGCGGTTACGCAGCCTCCGGTATCGCGGACAACACCTTTGGGCGAACCGGTAGTGCCGGAAGTGTAAAGAATGTACATGGGGTCAGTGCTGGCAATGGGAATGGCTGCCTGAGGCTGACTTGTTGCCATCAGCTCGTTCCAGTCATGGTCACGGCCGCTCAACAGTTCGCAAGGATGTTGCTCTCGTTGCAAGATGATGCAACTGTCAATCTTGCTGCTGGCAATTTCAATGGCGGTGTCTACCAGCGGTTTGTATTCGACAACACGGGCGGGTTCTATACCGCATGAAGCGGCAACTATGATTTTTGGCTGACAATCATCAATGCGAACCGCCAGCTCTTTTGCGGCGAAGCCGCCGAACACAACAGTATGGACTGCACCCAGACGCACCACACCCAGCATGGCGATGGTAGCTTCGGGAATCATCGGCATGTAAATGAGCACGCGATCGCCTTTGGTAACGCCTTGTTCTGCCAAAGCACCGGCAAATTTCTCAACGGATGCCAGTAATTCCTTGTAGGTGTATCGGGTTTGTGTGCCCGTTACGGGGCTGTCGTGTATCAGTGCGAGTTGATCGCCTCGGCCGTCCTGCACGTGCACATCGAGCGCGTTATAACTGGCGTTAATCATGCCGTCGGCAAACCAGCGATTGAATGGTGAGTCGGACGTATCCACACCTTGTGTGGGTGGTTTGAACCAGTGAGCCTGTTCTGTGGCTTTCAGCCAGTAGCTGGACGCGTTATCAAGCGATGCCTGATGTTGTCGCTGATATTCGGACATGGTGGGGCAAGCTCCTCGAACGTGTGCGAGGCCTTAGTGCCGACCCCATTGGTCGAAGTATAATGTTTTAATGCCGCGCCGGTGGCCAATCGCGGAAGGTTCTCGACGGTGCGTCCACCGATGCACTACTACCTGCGCGCAACCTTTTTTCTTCTTCCTTGTCTTGTCAAAGCACTGACTACAAGCAGCAGTATGATGCCGAAGCCTGTGCTGCCTGCGTGCTCAGACACCTGAATGTCATCATTAGGGGCGGTTGCGGGTCGGTTCGAAACAGGAATATGTATGGATTGATTGTCCTCGGACTCCAGGGGTAGACCGCGCAGATTCCTGAAATCGTTGGCGCTGACCTGATCAAGTACTCGATTGTCATGAGCGTCCACCAGAAGAACACTTAAATCATATATGCCCGGCGGGTAATTCTGAACCAGGTCGATGTCGATGCGGTATTCGTCCGAAAAGCTGCGACCAAATACATCGAAACGTCGTGTTGTGTGGAATGGCTCGACCTGATTAAACTCGTCAGCGATATCAATGATTAGGTAGACCTCGTATTGGCTGTAGCTAGAATCAGCGTCGATGCTCAGACTCAGCGCCGAAAAGTAACCGTCACCATCGACATCTGCTGACAGAAGTGCGCCGACGTCGTTAATCCATGCGCGATCGTCACTATGGAAGCCAATCAAGTTGCTGGATGTGGTTGCTGCAGGCGCCTCTGCGGCTGCTGATCCGCCGGGCAGCGCAAACAATGATGCCGCAAGAGCCAAAGCGGTGGTGAGGACAAAGTGATGGGGCCGCGTCATATCGGTTTCTCTCATGGTCAGTGGTTCCAGTTGTTGAGAGCGTATGTCCGAACAGCTTAACCTTGACTTAACATCTAACTTGCGCGATCCGATGTTGTTGTTTGATGGCGTGAATTTATTACCTTGCAGACTGGGTGCTTGGGGTCTTGCAATGGTGGGCTGTGAAAAATGCCCACTAACATCTTGCCGACTTTGCGTTGACAGCGAGGATGCTTGCGGGGACAATTAGAGACTCTGTTCCCAAAAACGATCAGGACAACCGGGATTCCAGCGTATCTGGAACCTGAAAGCCTGACGATCAAGCACATCCCGCAAGGATATAAGAAATGGCGAAAGGGCAGTCTCTCCAGGAACCTTTCCTGAACACCCTACGTAAAGAGCGTATTCCGGTATCGATTTATCTGGTAAATGGCATTAAACTGCAGGGCCAGATCGAGTCCTTTGACCAGTTTGTAGTGTTGCTGAAGAATACAGTTAACCAGATGGTCTACAAACACGCAATTTCCACCGTCGTGCCAAGCCGGCCGGTAAAGGTGCCATTGCCCGGCGAAGACGACAACGAAGATTGATGCGGTTTGACAATCTTCGGCGAGCCGCAGGGTAACGTCTGGATTTGCAAAGTCAGCTGCAGGTGCGGTCAAGCCGCTACAGGAAATTGACAATACCCCACCGGGGGTTGACCCAATGTGCTGAATTTTGCACGTTTGCAGTGTTTTTCAGGAGAGTGTTCCCGATTGTTTGAGCGTCCCGATAGCGGCAATACTGCATTGCTGGTGCATATTGACATCAGCCACTGGCGTCAGCCGAATTCTCGTGCAGTCAGGAACTCCCAGCCCTTCGTGCAAAGCCCGGATGCAAGCTTCGACACGGAGGACGATCGCACTGAATTCATAGAGCTGGCACGTTCGGCGGGATTGACGGTAGTCGACACGATCGTTGGCAGCACAAGCAAGCCATCGGCGCGGCATTTCATTGGATCAGGAAAAATCGAGGAAATTCGTCAGGCACTGCATGAGCAGGAAGCTGACGTGGTTTTGTTTGGTCAAACCCTGACGCCAAGTCAGGAACGCAACCTGGAGCGGGAATTGAGCGTCCGGGTGCTGGACAGAAATAGCCTGATACTGGATATTTTTGCGCAGCGAGCGCGGACTTTCGAGGGAAAGTTACAAGTCGAACTAGCGCAACTGGTGCATCTTTCTACTCGTCTGGTCAGGGGCTGGACGCATCTGGAACGACAAAAAGGCGGGATCGGTCTGCGAGGTCCCGGCGAAACGCAGCTGGAAACCGACAGACGTCTTCTCAACGAACGGGTGAGGGTGTTGAAACGGCGTCTGGCCAAGGTTCGCCAGCAGCGTGAACAAGGTCGTAGCAAGCGCGGTAAATCAGGTATTGCGACGGTTGCTGTCGTGGGTTACACGAATGCCGGGAAGTCCACACTTTTTAACCGGTTAACCGAGGAGACTGTGTATGCGGCTGATCAGTTGTTTGCCACACTTGACCCGACCTTGCGACGTCTGGAATTGACGGGTGGCGTCAGCGCTGTACTTGCTGACACCGTCGGGTTTATCCGGGATTTACCTCACGAGCTGGTGGACGCATTCCGCTCAACGTTAACCGAGACCCTTGAAGCTGATCTTTTACTACATATAGTGGATGACAGTGATGCGGAACGTGAACAACGCCGCGATGAGGTAGATAAGGTACTGGTTGGAATCGGTGCGCAGAACGTGCCTCAACTGATGGTTTTCAATAAGATCGACTTAAGCGGCCATCGCGTAACAGTGGAGCGGTCTGAATCGGGAGAGGCGCAGGCGGTCTGGCTATCAGCCAAGGCGGGCGATGGTGTTGACGAACTCAGGGATCTCATCGGGGAAAGACTTAGTACTGAAAGAACCTGCGGCTGGATGGTCTTGCTACCATCTCAGGGTAAACTGCGGGCTCAGCTCTATGGTGCCTCGGCTCTTGTGGAGGAAATCACTCTTGACGATGGCGTTGCGCATGCCAGAATTGAGATAGATACCATTGAACTGGCCCGGCTTGTGCGGGAGCACGATATAGAAGTAAACGACATCGTTCCCGACAGGGAGTCACTAGGCGGCTAGCCTGTGACAAACGGTCGGGGTTCATAAAATTGCCGGTTTGGCGGCTACGGAGTAAAAACCCTTATGGCTTGGAATGAGCCAGGCGGAAACGACAACGATCCTTGGGGCAACCGGAAGAATAATAACGGTGGCCCACCGGATCTTGACGAAGTAATAAAGAACCTGAAGAACTGGTTTAACTCAGCTCTGGGCAACAAAGGCGGCTCGGGAGGGGGAAACCGGGGGTCAGGCCCTGGCGGCGTGTTACCCGGAGGTAACCTTGGCGGCAAGGGCCTTGGTATCGTTGCTGCCATTCTGGGAATTGTCTGGATTTTATCGGGCATCTACGTTGTGCAGCCAGCACAAGCAGCGGTGGTTACGCAATTTGGCGCCTACGTGAAGACAACCTCACCGGGGCCTCATTGGCATATCCCATGGCCATTTCAGGTGGTCGAGAAGGTGGATGTCGAGGAAATCCGTAGTGCCAGGCTGACCAATCAGCTAATCCTTACGCAAGACGAGAATATCGTCGACATCGATCTGGCTGTGCAGTACAACATCAAGAGTGCAGAGGATTACCTGTTCAACGTCCGTGGCCCGGATCGCACACTCGAAGAGGTTGTCGAGAGCGCAGTGCGTGAAGTCATCGGCGCGACAGCGCTGGAATCTGTTTTGACCACCGGTCGCGATGAGGTCTGGAATACCACGGCGGGTAGTCTTCAGGACGTACTCGACGAGTACAACATCGGTATCTTTGTGACTGCCGTGAATCTCGAACGCGCCCAGCCGCCTGAGCAGGTTCAGGCTGCATTCTCCGACGCTATCAAGGCCCGAGAGGACAAAGAGCGGACGATTAACGAGGCCAGAGCCTACAGCAACCAGGTTCTGCCCAGAGCGCGTGGTGATGCACAGCGAGCCCTCGAAGAGTCAGAGGCTTACAAGACCCGTGTGGAACAAGCCGCGCTCGGTGAATCCGAGCGTTTCAAGTCGTTGCTCGCCGAGTACAAAAAAGCACCTGAAGTTACCCGCGAACGCCTCTATCTTGAGGCAATGGAGACCGTGATGAGTAACACCAGCAAAGTCATGGTGGATAACGAGGGTGGTAACAGCTTGATGTATCTGCCCATCGATCAATTGGTCAACCAGAACCGCACGACTGCTGAAGGGGGCATGATGAGCGGCAACAACCCATTGAACAGCGGCAGTAATGATTCGCCACGGTTCTCGGATTTGCCTCGCGAGCTTAATCTGCCTTCCCGAGAGGATCTCCGCTCACGTGACAGGGGAACAATACGATGAACAAACTGGCTAATCCTTTGGTATTGATCGGTGCCGCTTTGCTGCTACTGCTCGCTAGTACCATGATATTTACCGTTAACGAGCGCGAAAGAGCCATCAAGCTTTTTCTGGGTGAAATCACCAAGTCCGATTACGAGCCGGGTTTGCATTTCAAATTGCCCTTGCTTGAGCAGGTATACAAGTTCGATCGCCGGATCCTGACACTGGACGTGCAACCCGAGCGAGTTCTGACCAATGAAAAGAAAAATGTCATGGTCGACTCCTTTGTCAAATGGCGGATTGCAGATTCGGAGACGTTCTATACACGTCTTGGCGGGGTTGAATCGCGCGCCAACAGTCGTTTAACCCAATTCGTACGTGAAGGCGTCAAGGATGCTTTTGGACGTCGAACTATCCAGGAAGTTGTGGCATCGGCACGCTCCACGTTACGACAGGAGATTCAGGCTTCGGTGAACGTCCAGTCAGAAAATCTGGGCATCGAGATCATCGACGTCCGGATCAAGAAGGTTGAGCTTCCTGAGGATGTCAGGGAGTCGGTCTACCAGCGTATGGAAAAAGACCGTGAACAGATAGCACGGGGTATTCGTTCCGAAGGTGAGGAGCAGGCCAAGATCATTCGTGCAACCGCCGACAGGGCTCGCGAGGAGCTGCTTGCCAGGGCCTATGCAACGGCCGAGCAGACGCGCGGTATTGGCGATGCGGAGTCGGCCAGAATCTACGCCGAGGCCTACACGCAGGATCCCGAGTTCTACAGCCTGTACAGAAGCCTGAGTGCTTATCGGTCGGCATTCAGCGGTGGCGGCGATGTATTGTTGCTTGATCCTAATTCTGAGTTTTTTCGGTATTTCAATGGATCAGCCGGTGCGTCCAGGCCGTAGTCCGGGTCTCGCAGAAACACCAGAGCCTGATCATACTGCGCGATGCTATTTGCGTGATCGCGGGGGCAACGTCGGCTGACTACCCCCGCGCACGCGAAGTCATCTATAGCAACACAGGTCAAGCACGCGTGGACGCAGACCAACAGCTTTTCATCGAGCGAACGTTTAATCTGGGGGGGCATCCATTATTCTGGATCATCGCGGGTAGTGCGATGCGAACTGCTCTCCGGAACGCAGGTTGTTCACCCGTGAAATTACTCGGCCAGGAGTCTGCGCGGTAGAAAGCGATCGAGCGAGAGTAGTTCAATTTTGAGTCAAATTTTGTGCTCATTTAAGGAGTTTAGCTGGCTAAGTGACGAAAATGAGCGCAAAATTTGGCCAAAAGTGGGCTGCTCGTAGCCGATTGATTTCTGCCGCGCAGGCTCCTAGCCCGCGGCCTAAACCTCGTTTTTCTCCAGAAGCAAAGCCCGATCCCTTCAATTATGCTTGTTGAAATACTCACTGCTGTCTGTCTGCTTCTGGTTTTTGAAGGCATCATGCCCTTCCTCAATCCAGCAGGGTACAAGCGGGCAGCACGGGCAATGCTCGAGATTCCCGACGCCCAGCTGCGCATTGTCGGCTTGTCGGTTATGATTGCGGGCGTCGTCTTCCTCGCCATCATCCGATAACTCCGTAATCTACTGTGAACGATCCGCGCGCTAACCGCTGGCAGTTGCCCGACGGTGTCAATGAATTGCTGCCCGACGACGCCTGGCGGGTCGAGACGCTTCGAAGGCAGATCATGGATAACGCCTATCGTTGGGGCTACGAACTTGTCATGCCGCCCATGATTGAGTATCTCGACAGCTTGTTGACCGGTACCGGTGAAAAACTCGACCTGCATACCTTCAAGATTATCGATCAGCACAATGGACGTACCCTGGGTATACGGGCCGACATGACACCACAGGTTGCCCGGATGGATGCGCACGCTCTGCGTCGAGAGTCTCCCAACCGTTTTTCTTACATTGGAAGCGTTCTGCGTGCTCGCGCAGATGGGGCTGGCAGCAGCCGGACCCCATTGCAGTTTGGCGCTGAACTATTTGGTCATTCAGGTCCTGAAAGTGATGCAGAAATCATTCAGCTTATGCTGGACAACGTCATGCTCACCGGCCTGCGTACAGACGACGTGCTGTTTGATGTTGGCCATGTCGGAGTTTACCGTGCGCTTATCGAGGAAGCCGATTTACCTCCGGCGCTTGAAAGGCAGTTGTTTCAGTCGCTGTTGCGTGGTTCGCGTCCTGAGGTTCTGGCGATGTTGCAAACGCAGGAGAATGGCAGTTCATCGATGGCTCGCTTACGCAAGCATATCGATGTTTTAATGGAGCTGTCCGGGGATTGCCTGACCGTCCTTGCCGAGGCACGGGAGCGGCTGGCTGATGCCGGAAGCAACGTGCATCGCGCCCTGGACAATCTGGCGTCGGTCGTCGGGATTGTGTCGGCTGCACATCCTTCCCTGCCTATGCATGTGGATCTGGCTGAGTTGCGGGGCTTTAGTTACCATACTGGGATTCTCTTCACACTATACGACAAAGAGGGTGGGGAACTTGCCCGTGGTGGACGGTATGATGCTATCGGCGAGGCGTTTGGGCAAGCGCGCCCGGCGACCGGGTTCAGCGGTGACCTTATTCAGTTATCCCTGGCGCATCGACCATTAATCAACTCAATGGAATCGGCATCCAGTGGGATTTGGGTGGACAATGAAGTGTGTATCGAACTAACACGTACTATCAAAGGCTTGCGTGATGAGGGTGAGCGAGTGGTGTTGGCGCTGCCCGGATCGTCGTTGACCGCGCGCCACAGTCATTGTGACAGGCAGCTTATTCGTCGCGACGAGCAATGGGTCGTCGAGGCGCTATAGTTTTGTAACTGCAGACAATCTGCTCTTTTTTGCGCGGTCGTCCTGAAGCGCTTGGTCAATCAGAGTTAACCAGAGAAATCATACGTATGACAAACAGTGTGCTCGTGCTTGGCACGCAATGGGGTGATGAAGGCAAGGGCAAGATCGTCGATGTCCTTACCGAGCAGGCTTCACTGGTTGTTCGATTTCAGGGTGGTCACAATGCTGGCCACACGCTGGTGATCGGTGATGAAAAGACGGTTCTGCACCTTGTGCCGAGCGGTGTGCTGCGTCAAAACGTCATGTGTGTGATTGGTAGTGGCGTCGTGGTATCTGCAGACGCCCTGTTTAAGGAAATTGACATGCTTAGCGCTCGCGGCGTGCCGGTCGAAGAACGTTTGCGTATCAGTGGCGCTTGCCCATTGATTCTCCCTTACCATATTGCACTGGATCAGGCGCGAGAGAAGGCGGCCGGCCGGCAGGCTATCGGTACGACGGGTCGCGGTATCGGACCCGCCTACGAAGACAAGGTGGCTCGACGCGCCGTGCGTGTTCAGGATTTGCTGGCTCTGGACCGGTTTGACGAAAAAATTGATGCGGCTTGCGCCTATCACAATGGCACGTTGGTAGGGCACGGCATGGAGCCAGTCGATCCAGAATCCATCAAACTCGTTGCTCGTGAATATGCCAGACGTCTAGCCCCGTTGATCGATGATGTTCCCGGGATGATCGACAAGCACCGAAAAGCCGGTAACCGCATCATGTTTGAAGGCGCGCAGGGGACCTTGCTGGATGTGGATCACGGTACCTATCCTTTCGTGACCTCAAGCAATACGGTTGCTGGTGCTGCGTGCAGTGGCAGTGGCTGTGGCCCGGGATCTATCGACTATGTACTCGGAATCACCAAAGCCTATACAACGCGAGTTGGCGCGGGCCCGTTCCCGACCGAATTATTTGATGATGTAGGTAAGGAGCTTGGAGAGCGTGGCAATGAATTTGGCGCAACAACAGGTCGCCAGCGTCGTTGTGGCTGGTTCGATGCTGTAGCAGTACGCCGCGCGTGCGTTCTCAATGGGGTGACAGGTATCTGTCTGACAAAACTGGATGTGATGGACACCCTTGAGACGATTAAAATCTGCATTGGCTACGATCTGGACGGCCAACGGATTGATCATCCACCGATTGGTGCAGATGATTTCGGCCGATGTGAGCCTGTTTATGAAAGTATGCCTGGCTGGCAAACCAATACGGCAGGGGCTACCGAGCTAACACAGCTTCCGGAGGCCGCACGGGCGTACATTCATCGGCTTGAGGAATTGGCAGAAGTGCCTGTACATCTTGTTTCGACAGGACCCGAACGCAATGAAAACGTCGTAATCCGATGGCCTTATGACGCCGCGTAGAAGGCGTTATAAGAAGCCGCTATAGTCTGCAGCATAGTTGATGCCGTTTAGCGCTACCCCGCAGTTTGCGGCAGTAGGTGGCATTGCTCTGTGCGGTTCAACGTAGCTGGATGGAAAATCGCTATAAGAACTAGTGGTGCCGAGAAGAGGACTTGAACCTCCACATCCTAAGATACATGCACCTGAAGCATGCGCGTCTACCAATTCCGCCACCTCGGCACGAAGTGTCGCCCGAATACGCTATTCGGGAAGCGCGAAATGTACCTAAGAGTTAGGTTTGTGTCAAACGTTATCCTGTATTTTTATTGAAACCCCACCATTGCCCGCGTTATTCAATAACCTCGACGTGTTGTGATGATTTGTAGCAATACTGCACCTGTTCGTCATGTTTGACGTACCCTTGCGGTTTACTGAACCTCTTGTCAGCGAATGAGCAAACAGAAATCCCGACATAAGCGTCCTGATAAGGGAGCAAAAAAAGGCGAACGCATCGATCCGCATCGTCAGCGTGAAAGCGAAAAATACGATCAGCCCATTGCAAGTCGCGAATTCATAACCAGCACGTTACGCGATGAGCCGGGCCCGGTAGATTTTGAAGCACTTGCCGAAAAACTTGGCTTGATCGGAAATGAAGCCGGGATGGAGGGCTTGCGACGACGTGTTGGTGCCATGATTCGCGATGGGCAGCTTATTCAAAACCGTCGGCGAGGACTGGTGCCTGTCGATGCGGATAATCTGTTGGCTGGCCGTATTACTGCTCATCCGGATGGTTTTGGCTTTGTCGTTGTTGAAGACAGCGACAAGGATATTTATCTCAATGGCAAGCAGATGCGTCAGGTGCTACACGGTGATCGTGTTGTGGTTTGTGTGACCGGCGTTGACCAACGTGGCAGGCGTGAGGGTCGGATAGTCGATGTCGTGGAGCGTGCCAACAAGTCACTCGTCGGCCGACTCTCCATCGATCAGGGTATCGTTGTGGTTTTACCTGATAACAAGCGAATCCATCAGGACTTGTTAATCGCACCGGGTGAGCTTTCCGACGCCGTAGATGGTGATATGGTGATCGCCGAAATTATCCAGCAGCCTACCCGCCGGCATCAGCCAGTAGGCAGGATTACCGAGGTACTTGGTCAGCACTTGCGTCCCGGTATGGAAATCGATGTCGCTCTGCACAGTCATGGGATACCGGCTCACTGGCCTGAAGAAGTACTGGAACAGGCTGCAGCGTTTTCTACCGCTGTTGACCCGGCGACTGCCAAAGGGCGCAAGGATGTGCGTGACACCCCGATGATCACGATCGATGGTGCCGATGCACGTGATTTTGATGATGCAGTCTGGTGTGAGCCGCTGGATGAAGGCTGGCGGCTCATGGTAGCCATCGCCGATGTTGCCCATTACGTTTCAGTAGGTTCAGCGCTGGATGTTGAAGCGATTGAGCGTGGCACCTCGGTGTACTTTCCCGGGCGTGTCGTGCCGATGTTGCCAGAGGTTCTGTCCAATGGATTATGCTCGCTCAATCCGGAAGTGGACCGTCTGTGCATGATCTGTGAGCTGACACTGGATAACGAAGGCACGGTGAAGAAGACGCGTTTTCACAATGGTATCTTGCGCTCACATGCACGCCTTACCTATGACCAGGTCAATGAGATGCTCATGGGCCGGGCTTCGGCGTTACGCAAAAAACATGCGGTGCTGATGCCGATGATTCAGGAGCTTCACAGTCTCTACAAGGTGTTGGCTAAGAAACGTCGCCTCCGTGGCGCTATAGAATTTGATTCCAACGAGACGCACATCGTTTTCGATGAAAACAAGAAAATTAAGGAGATTGTGCCCATCGAAAGAAACGATGCCCACAAGCTCATAGAAGAATGCATGATTCTGGCGAACATACAGGCCGCAGCTTATCTGGAAGAGAAAGAGATACCGGCCTTGTATCGAGTACATGCAGGACCGAAAACCGACAGGCTCGAAGATCTTCGTGCATTCCTGTCCCTTAGATCATTGACACTGGGTGGTGGAGATCAACCCGATGCACTTGACTACGCTGCGTTAGCCGAGAAAATTGCTGACAGGCCCGACAGAAGTGTTATCCAG
This sequence comes from Granulosicoccus sp., assembly GCA_045110475.1. Lineage (GTDB taxonomy): Bacteria > Pseudomonadota > Gammaproteobacteria > Granulosicoccales > Granulosicoccaceae > Granulosicoccus. Next base: position 5,098 of record JBGCGC010000011.1, on the reverse strand, counting down.
ACGGTCATGTTGCGTTCGATGCAGCAGGCTGTGTACCAGCCTAAAAATGAGGGTCATTTCGGCCTTGCCCTGGATCAATATGCACATTTCACATCACCGATAAGGCGCTATCCTGATTTGCTTGTGCATCGTGCGTTGAAATTTGCCATTGCACGCGGAAAAGCCTCAAAATATCACTATTCCAAAGAGGCTATGGCGGGGCTGGGCGAAAGTTGCTCTCGAACTGAGCGGCGCGCAGAAGATGCGTCGCGCGATGTGGTTGCGTGGCTCAAATGCGAATACATGCAGGAGCATGTGGGGGAAGAATTCGACGGGATTATCGCTGCGGTCACATCCTTCGGGTTGTTTGTTGAGCTTACGGGCTTTCATATTGAGGGGCTGCTCCATGTGACCAATCTCTCGCGTGATTACTACAAATTCAATCAGGCTGCACAGGCCATGACGGGTGAACGAACGGGCAAGCAGTATCGCTTGGGAGATGCCATTCGCGTGCAGGTTGCAAGTGTCAATCTCGAAGAACGAAAAATAGATTTTAACGAAGCGGAACAATCGAAACAAACCCGCTCTAAGGACAAACGATCGCGCAAGGACAATAAAGCCAGGCGGACAGAACAAAAGCCACAAACCGTGGCTCCAGTACCTACGCTGGGCGCCATGGGAAAGGACAGGATTGTCAGCGCAGAGCAACGCCGTCAACAGAAGCGTAAACTGAAGCAAAAGCGCAGGGATCAGAAGCGTGCAGAAAGGCGCACTGAGAAGCGTGCACAGGAGTTGGCAGCGAGCCGCGAGCAGAAAATTGTTGAAGTTGATGACGATGGTCATGTTTTATCCAGAAGCTCATCAGAGATTTCACAAGAAAGGGCAGGTACTGGAAAAGCTCAGCAAGGAAAGATAGCAAGTCGGAAAAAAGCCGAGAAGCGTGTGACTGGCAGCGATGGCAGTGCCAGATCGGATTCGACGGCAAAGCGCGCAACTCATAAGGCTACGAGCAAGAAGGTCACAAGCAAGAAGGTCACAAGCAAGAAGGTCACAAGCAAGAAGGCCACAAGTAAGAAGGCCACAAGCAAGAAGGCTACAAGCAAGAAGGCTACAAGCAAGAAGGCTACAAGCAAGAAGGCTACAAGCAAGAAGGCCACAAGCAAGAAGGCCACAAGCAAGAAGGCCACAAGCAAGAAGGCTACAAGCAAGAAGGCTACAAGCAAGAAGGCCACAAGCAAGAAGGCCACAAGCAAGAAGGCTACAAGCAAGAAGGCCACAAGCAAGAAGGCTACAAGCAAGAAGGCTATAAGCAAGAAGGCTATAAGCAAGAAGGCCACGAGCAAGAAGGCTACAAGCAAGAAAGCCACGAGCAAGAAAGCTATAAGCAAGAAGGCTACGAGCAAGAAGAAGGCAACACAAAAGAAAGTGTCGAGTAGTGCAGCGGGTCGAATAAAGGATGCCAGTGCGACTTCGGGCCGTGCCGTCGCCGACCGCAGTTCTGGTCATTCCCGGGTATCGAAAAAAACTACGGACAAAGCGGTTGTCAAAAAGACATCGAAAAAGAAAAGTAGAACCAAACGGCGAGGCGACTAGGCCATGGTGAAATTGTTGTGGCGTTGTGGATGTCTGGCAGGATCGGCGCGGAGAGTGAAGGCGGTTACTGTTGATGGAGATCAGCATTTTCGATTGCTGAAACCGTGATGGCTGAAAGGCACAAGCACAAGGCTGATGGTGCGAATGTGGCACAAAACACGGATGCGCCAGGATCGCGGCAGCACATTGGTGGTTTGCATAGCGTCAAGGCCGCGCTCAAGTCATCGGCCAGCGAGATTGAAAAATTGCTGGTGCAAAAAGGGCGTCGGGACACTCGGCTGCGCGACTTGCGTCAATTGGCTGAACGGCAAGCCATTGAGACCGAAGAAGTCAACCGTGCTCTTCTGAACGAGCTTGCTCCGGACTTGCAGCATCAGGGGGTTGTGGCAGTTCTGCGAGTTGCATCCAGCGGTATTCGCGATGATCTTGAAGCATTTATTCAAGCCGCAATCGACGGCGTGACACCTCGCAGTCGGGCCCTGCTGATTCTGGTGCTGGACGAAGTTCAGGATCCGCATAATCTGGGCGCTTGTTTGCGCTCTGCGGATGCTGCTGCCGTTGACGCCGTGGTTATCCCATCTAACAACAGCGTCGGCTTGACGCCAGTGGTGAGAAAAGTGGCCAGTGGGGCAGCCGAGTGTATCCCGCTTTTTCAGGTTACCAACCTGCAGCGCACACTGGCGCAGTTGCAAAAACAGGGGGTATGGGTGTATGGGGCTGCTGGCGAGGCGTCATCCAGCCTCTACCAGTTGGATCTGGTCGGCCATGTTGCTCTGGTCATGGGGGCTGAGGGGAAAGGCATGCGGCGTCTGACACGTGAGCAATGTGATGCTCTGTTTCATTTGCCGATGCTGGGTTCGGTGTCCAGTCTCAATGTTTCCGTGGCAGCAGGTATCAGCCTGTTTGAAGCCGTGCGCCAGCGCTCGCTATAGGCTCTGCCACACAAGGCTGGTTGCAATAGCTAATTCAAGCCGTTATTATTGAAAGGCTTTGTCATCCGGCAAGGTCAACTTCCTCGTCCAGTTATCCTGCAGCGCCCCGCAGGCCCCTATAAGGCCGCTAAAGCGTTTGGAATTAACGGGCGTTACCCACAGGGAGCAATAATGCGCCATTACGAAATTGTGTTTCTGGTCCACCCTGACCAGAGTGAACAGGTGCCCGCCATGATAGAGCGGTACCGTGGAATCATCGAAACTCGCGAAGGTGTCATCCACCGCCAGGAAGACTGGGGCCGACGACAGCTTGCCTACCCGATCAACAAAATCTACAAAGCCCACTACACGCTCCTCAACATCGAGTGTACGCAGGAAGCTCTGGAAGAACTCACCAGTGCTTTCAAGTTCAACGACGCCGTAATCCGCCACATGGTTCTCCTACAGGATGGGCCCGTCACGGAAGCCTCTCACCTCATTAAGAAAGACGAGTCACGTGGTGATGAAGAGCGCAAGCCGCGAGTATCCGACGATGACGGCGAGAGCGCCGGTTCTACGGATACTGACAACGCCGAAGCCCCTGCAGCCGCTAACTAGAAGAGATCTGGAGAACAACTATGTCCCGTTATTTTCGTCGTCGTAAGTATTGTCGTTTCACTGCCGAAGGCATCACTGAGATAGATTACAAGGATCTTGAGCTACTCAAGGGATTCGTCACCGAGACCGGCAAGATCGTACCTAGCAGAATAACAGGTACCAAAGCGCGATATCAGCGTCAGTTGGCTACGGCTATCAAGCGTGCGCGTTACGTTGCCTTGTTACCTTACACCGACCAGCACTAGGAAGACATCCGGCCCTTCTCCAGTCTGTCTCGATAGCCTGAGCATCGTCAGCATGACGACTCGGGCGTTGGTAAACGGGAAAACTGAGGAAGGCGTTGTGCCCGATCATCGGGTTTCAGCCGGTATCACCCTTAGCATACACCTCACTCACTTAGCCGATTCATGATTGCCCTGGCTCGCATAGCAGATCGTGGTCCTATGACCGCTGCGGGGCTTGCAGCCGTTTTGCTGCTGGCTGCGCTGTGGTTACCGGCATTGATGGTCTCTGGTGGAGGCGGTGGTCTGGTGCTGTTTGCCAGCCTGTTTTCCATGCTCTGTTTGATTGCCAGTGCTGCGGTCGTCGCGTTTGTAGCCTTGCGTCACGGTGAGATGTCTGCGCTGCAAGTGGTTGGTGGATGTTTGTTGTTAATGATCGTTGTATCGCTGGGCCTGTATGGCACTGCCGTGCATATCCCGCTGATTGCTACAGTATTTTGGCTGCCTGCCATCGTCGCTGCGTTCGTGCTTGCCCGCTCGGTAAAGCTAAATTTTGCGGTGCTGACCATCGTTGCTTGTGGCGTGTTGTCAGTTGTGTTGCTAAGTCTGGCAATGGGCGACACCACTGCTTTCTGGCGCAGCCAGTTTGGCGATGTGGGTACGTCTACGACCATGCCGGACCTTACCGGTAATGCGGCATTGATTACCGATGAGCAGCGCGAAGAATTCATCACGACGATGGCTAACCTGATGACTGGAGCCATGGGGGTATCAGTAATGAGTGTGGCTCTTGGAGCTTTGTTTCTGGCCCGTTCATGGCAAGCAGGTCTGGTAAATCCAGGTGGTTTTCAACAAGAGTTTCATGCATTGAGTCTGGGTCGCAATGCTGCTGTTTTTTGTGTACTGGTTATTGTGGTGTCACTGAGCATGGGCGGACAGGTGCCCGGAGCTGTTGCCATGGTCGTGATTTTTGCTTTTTTCATACAGGGTCTTGCGGTTGCGCATGCTCTGATTAAACAACGCGGTATGCATCGGTTCTGGTTGCACGGTATCTACGTGCTCCTGATGCTACCTCACACTCTGCTTCTTCTGGCGGCACTGGGCCTGGTGGATAATATATTCAGCCTGCGTCGCTCGACCAAGCAGTAATTAACAGAACTCAACAGGAGAATATTCATGCAAGTCATTCTGCTTGAAAAAATAGACAACGTCGGCATGCTCGGCGATATGGTGGACGTGAAGGCGGGCTTCGCGCGAAATTTTCTGCTGCCACAGGGCAAGGCAGAAAGAGCAACACCCGAGAATATGGAAGCTTTCAAGCAGCGTCGTGCTGAGCTTGAAAAGCAGCAGGCAGATGCGCTTGCTAGCGCTAACTCCCGTAAAAGCGCACTCGACGGTGTTACCGTTAGCATCACATCACGCGCTGGAACTGAAGGTAAGCTGTTTGGCTCAATCGGCACCGAAGAGATCAGACAGGCTTTCGAAGCTGCCGGGCAAAGTGTCGAAAAGAAGGAAATACGTCTGCCAGAGGGTCCTCTGCGCAATGTGGGTGAGCACCCGGTTACTTTGCATCTGCACACAGACGTCGATGCTGAAGTTATCGTCAATGTCGTTGGTGAGGAAGTATAGTCTTACCTTAACCCTAGTGATACATAAAATTTCGGCCCAGAACCGCTTCGCTGCTTCTATAGCAGCATCTAAGACGCTGTACTCGTTTTTCCTGGATCTCACCTAGAGTGACTAGGCTCAACCCAGTAAAAACTCCGTGCAGCGCCT
>JBGCGC010000010.1:0-117253 GCA_045110475.1 Granulosicoccus sp. | reverse complement strand
AAGATCCGATGGTCATTGGCAAAATATTGTCGCATCTGGAAGCCACAAGCTGTGCCCTACCGGCAGGCTCAGCAACGTGTGCTGTTGGAGCACGCGCGCCGCCGCCAGGGAGTTGCTAGCCTCCACGAGAGCCACGGGCGCCCGGCTAGGGATGGGCAACGGATGCTGCACAAGTAAGAGGCGGGTAGGGCAATCGTTGCACGCTAGAGATTGATCAGGTGCCAGATGTGTGATGGAGTAGATAGGCCGGGTGCCAGTGGTGCTTCAAACAGTCTGTGGGCAAGTCATTGCAGCCGATTCACTGATGAAAATAGCCTGGTTAAGCGAATTTTTGTGTGGCGGCTTGGTGCTGGTAGGTGGTTTATACCTACTATACTCGGCTGTTTTGGGCGCTTATTCCTGAAGCGAGAGAGATTAATGTGTTCAAAATGTCCGGACATAAGTGCAGTACTTTCTCAGTGGGCAATAACTGGAGCTACGGCGCTAGAGGGAATACGGGAGCTATTGAAAAGAGTCTATGCTGTCAGAACAATTTCTTATAGAAATCATACTTAAAGCCGACGAGATCAAGGATAGATCAGAATATCCTTTCTGCTTGAATGCGTTTCGTCATCTCGACAGACTGAAGCTGCACCCGAAGGTGACATTTTTTGTTGGTGAGAACGGCACAGGTAAATCAACGTTGCTGGAGGCCATCGCCATTGCTAATGGGTTCAATCCGGAAGGGGGGACGAAGAACTTCGGCTTCAGTACCCGTGAGTCTCACTCCAGTCTGGAGAAGTATATTCGGTGCTCCAGAGGTGTCAAGAAACCCAGAGATGGCTACTTTCTACGCGCCGAGAGTTTTTTCAATGTCGCCAGCGAAATTGAAGCGCTTGATAGAGAACCTAGTTTCAGCCCACCCGTCATTGAATCCTACGGAGGCAAGTCTCTGCATGAACAGTCACACGGTGAATCCTTTTTCGCGTTGATGATGCACCGGTTTTCAAGAGAGTCATTGTTCATTCTGGATGAGCCAGAGGCTGCGCTTTCACCATCACGTCAAATGTCGATGATTTGTCGAATGAATGAGCTGGTAGATCAGAATTGCCAGTTTCTGATTGCGACGCATTCGCCGATACTGATGGCTTATCCTGAGGCGGATATACTGGTGCTGGGTGACAATGGTATTGCAAGAACAGAGTACAGGGACACTGAGCATTTTCAGTTGATGAAGCATTTTATGAACAATCCGGAAGGTATGGTTGAGCAACTGTTGGGGTCTACTGAAACTGAATAATGTCGCTGTGGCACTGTCTTTGATTTGTTCATACATTATTCCGGGGGGAGACATTGAGTTCACGTATAGCACTTGAAACGATAAGATTGAAGCTACGAGATTTTTCGCTGGATGATGGACCAAGGGTTCAGCAGCTTGTTGGTAATCGTCAGGTGTCCAGACAGACAGAGTCAATACCGTATCCCTATAGTAACGGTATGGCCGAAGAGTGGATTTCAACTCATCAATCTCTGTGGGACGATGGTTTGGGTGCACACTTCGCGCTGGAAAGAAAAAGTGATGCGGTGCTGTTGGGATGTGTTGGACTGGCAATCAATCCGAAGCACGACAGGGCAGAGCTTGGCTATTGGATAGGTGTTGATTATTGGGGGCATGGGTATTGTACTGAGGCCTGTGTCGCTGTTGTTAATTTCGGTTTTGCAACGCTGAACCTGAATCGCATTGAGGCTATCCATCTGGTGAGCAATCAAGCCTCTGGCGCTGTGATGAGAAAACTTGGCATGCAGCATGAGGGCACGATGAAATCGTATGTCGCGAGAGAGGAAGGATATGATGATATGGAACGATACGCCGTCATTGCTAGCCAAAGGTTTACTTGAAACATGTCTATTGATAAGCCATTGCTTCGCCCTAGTGTGTTCAGTGATTGCGAAGCGATTGAACGTCTGTACCGGCTGGCTTTTCCAGATGAAAATTTGGTTCCTCTAGTGCTTGATCTCTTGAACGCACCAGATATCATCTTGTCGATTGTTGCTCCATCGTCCTCTGAGATAGCGGGCCATGGAGTATTTACGCTATGTCAGGTTGATGGTAACGATGTACGTGTGTCACTTCTCGGGCCATTGGCGGTGTCTCCAGATTTTCAACGGCAAGGAATTGGAAGTGCCATTGTGCATTCTGGCGTAAGTCAGCTTAGGCAATCTGGAGTGGATGTCATTCTTCTTCTCGGCGACCCTTCGTATTATCAGCGATTCGGTTTTGAGGTTGAACAGCAAATTACTCCGCCGTTTGAATTGCCGGAAGAGTACTCGGGTGCATGGCAATCTTATTGGTTGACTGATGCTGGAAACGCATCGGGGAAATTGATTGTGCCTGAGCAGTGGAATAGACCTAGTTTGTGGTTGCCGTGATAACTATGCAATCGCGCTAATTGATATATTCTCTGGCAAAGGTGTTTCTCATAGCTATGCCCTGCTATTTTCGCATGCAGGTATGATATCAAAGATATCAACGTACACGCTGATGGTTTAAGGGCATTTTGGCGGTTGCATTCGGCCTGGCTGGTATCAAAGTAATAACATCAAAATTCAATTAGGTGTTACGCGAAAAAGGAGCCAACGTCGCTTGAGAATCTTAAAGAGGCAGCCAGATTTCGTCAGCTGAGTTAACTGTAATTCATGGTAGAGATACGTAAAGTTGTAATTGAAGACCTGGAGGATTTCAATGCACTTCTCAATTCCATATGCAAAGAGCGTTCGTATCTTGCGTATCTGGATGGTGTTCCTCTGGAAAAGCATCGTCGACTTCTAGAAAATGTTGTTAGTAAGGAACTGCCGCAGATGATGGCGGTGGTCAAAGGCAAGATTGTCGGTTGGTGTGATGTGCTACCCAATCCAATTGAGGGTTTTACTCATACAGGTCGACTAGGAATGGGGGGCGCAAGAGATTTTCGTTCGAAAGGTCTAGGCAACAAGCTGTTGACAGCTTGTATAAAGGAAGCGGGCCAGTACGGTCTGAAAAAAATAGAGCTCGAGGTTTTTTCGGATAACGCCGCGGCTTGCAAGTTATATAAAAAACACGGGTTTTGTGTTGAAGGGTTAAAGGAAAAATCCCGGAAAGTGGATGGTGTGTATCAAGACATTCAATTGATGGGGTTGTGGATGATTGGTAATGATGCTTAGCAATTTTTAGCTTAGCACGTGTATCTTACAGACAAGATAATTACGTTTAGGCTTTAGTAACTGAGTTGGGCGGCCTCTGCAGTGTGTTGGAGTAGGCTTGAGTCGGATATAAAAACATATGAGCGTGGCCGCTCATAATGGCGGCAGTGGGCACAGAACCACTATTTGGCTGCATCACTAAAAAGCCTATGAATATAAAATTTCGGCCGGTAGTATCAGAGGAATTTTACTTTGCTTTTGAGGTAAAGAAGCAAGCCATGGGTGAGCACATCTTAGCCAAATGGGAGTGGGATGAAGAGTTCCAACTAAACCTCCATAGAAAACGCTGGCACGAGAAACCTTGGTACGTAATTGATATTGACGGAACAGATGTAGGTACGATATCGCTGCACGATTTAGACAAAAATACTCTTCGCTTAGGCGAATTCTATTTGCTGGATGAATTTCGAAATAGCGGTCTAGGTACAGCTTTTTTAAATAGTGTTATTGAAGCGAGTGACACCAAAGGAAAGACTGTAATACTCGAAGCCCTAAAATGGAATCCTGTTCGAACGCTGTATGAAAGACATGGGTTTAGTGTCACTTCAGAGAACGAAATTCATTACTTTATGGAACGCAAATCGCTCAGGTAGCTACTTCTGCTTCGGGCCGATTTTAGCATATCGCACAAGTCAGAATCGTAGTCTTATCAAAATCCAGTTATCGCAAAATCTAAAGCAGCAAGAACGTGAGACCTACAATGGTCTAGCGTACCTATGGGCGTTGACAATAAGCGATCAGGTACCGCAGAGATCTGTGGGGTCATCAGAACATACTGCTGATCATCTAACATAACTTCGGGCATTAGCACATCCATAACTGCTCCGTGAACTGAATCCTTTTTACTCAACGGGATCACTATTCTGGTGGCCAACGTCGATAGAACAGAATGCTGAATATCCACAAGAAGTGGATACTGTTTTCTGGTAGCTCGGTTTGTGTTTTCGTAAACATCAAACTGTGCCATTAAAAGTCTCGAGTCGAATCGCTGAAGCAACCCTGCTCGTCAACCATATTGTTGTAAGTCACAATGGCTAATTTGTTTCTCTCCTGCCATTTATCATTTTCTGCCTGCGCCAGCTTCTCGGTAAGTGCGGCTTCAAGAAGTGCCGACAGGTTGATTCGCATTTTTCTGGATTTCGCCAACAAATCGCTGTTGATACTGAGATTGGTTGGCTTTTTCTGTGCGTCTTCTTTATACAACGCGCCCATAAGTAACTCTCAAAAGGTGGTTTGTGCGCATAGTAATGCGCATTCCTAAATATTTCAATACCTCAGCGATAAATCATCCACAGTAGCTGAGCCATGCAACCTTTCCAACGACCGTTTGGGGGGGGGGAGCACTGTGAGACATCGGATAGCAGTGAATGTATCAGCTGAAGCAGGTCTAATTGAGCCATCTGGCAAGCACTGGACTCTGACACAACCTGACTACGCCAGAACGTGTGTCAGCCTCCAGTGTCACTCATGGCATTGTTATAAACGCGATTCAATTAGATGCATGCAAGTCAGTATTGTACTGCTCCCCAGTCACTGGATTAACAGCAACTTTGTCTTTGACCTGCTGAGAGACAGAATCACGGTGATCAATAATCCGTTCAAATCCTATTCCGGTAGGGCAGTAGGCCTTATCAACCTGGCTAGCTCCTGCAGGTAAGCTTACGGCTCCCCGAGGGCAGCCCAAGCCGTTGGCGTCGGGTTGCCGTAGCCCTTCGATGAATGGTCGTTGAGGGTTGTCAGAAAGTTCTGTATTGGGGTATCGAACACCCTGTCCGTAAATTCTTAAAGCGCCAATGACTTGCCCATTGATTTGAGTTGCAGGATTAATCCAGTTCCACATGTTCGAGTTGCCATTGAACGTGTTAGTGATTCGTTGATAGATGCCTTCACTACAGATATTTCCAACTAGAGTGGCGGCTGGCAAATAGTTGCCGTAGGTGTCTGTGCAAAAGCCATCGTCTGATCGTTGCGTCGAATTGCTGTAGATATTGAAACTTTTGAAATTGATTGCCCGCAACGCGCCACGAAAAGGCGATTCTGTACTGAAGCCTGGGAGGAGGATGACTATGGCACCGGCCAGCTTGGCAAGATTGGAGGATTTTCGTTGCATGGGGGTGGCCTTGCGTACGGGGTGGCGGTGAACACGCGCGAGCGCAAGAAGCTGGAGCGTATTTGCCTGGGCGGCCCCGCCGGTATATCTCTCGCCCTGCGCTATCGGCAGAAGCGATTAGAGCTGACAGATCAGCCCCCACAAGAGCCACGAGCGCCCGGCTAGGGGCGCCCGGCCAGGGCAATCGTTGCACGCTAGAGATTGATCAGGTGCCCGATGCGTGATGGAGTAGATTGGCCGGGTGCCAGTGGGTGCTTCAAACAGTCAGTGAGCAAGTCATTGCAGCCGATTCACTGATGAAAATAGCCTGGTTAAGCGAATTTTTGTGTGGCGGCTTGGTGGTGGTAGAAAGAACAGTGACGCTACCACGGAGTCTCGACAATACCCTCAAGCACGTTCTTTGCACCCTGATAGATCGCATTGGGGTCTGTGGCTGCAGGGCGCTCCATGGTGGCGTCGAGTGTTTTGCGATAGTGCTCGGCGTTGTCTTTTGGCTGCCAGCCAAGATAGGCGACTGAGTCGTTGTTCCACCAGGAAGCATCGTTGTTTGAAGCGCCGTAAATAATGGGGCAACCCAATACCGGCACCCGGAACACGCAGTCAACAAGGCTTAACAAGTCAGCCGGGCTCAGCCAGGTCGCCAGCATTCGGTGATTTTTAGGAACAGGGAAACACGAGCCAACACGTACACAGGCGGTCTCGATGCCAAACTTGTCATAGTACATACGCGCCATACCCTCACCGAAGACCTTGGAAAGGCCATACAAGCCATCAGGTCTTGTTGGCGAGTCTGCATCGAGTCGATCGTTCTGTCGATAACAACCGGTGGCATGATTTGAACTGGCATAGAAAATTCGTGGGCAATTGTTCTTTCTGGCGGCTTCGTAAAGATTGAACATGGAGTCCATATTGGCTTCGCGTATCCGGGTCCAGGTGTTTTCATTTCTGCAGCCACCCAGATGTACAATGCCATCGCAGCCGCTTACCAGTGATTCCACAGCTTCCTTGTCCGTCAGGTCGCACGTGACTATTTCTTCATTGTCTGCTGCTTCGCCCATATCGGCGATGTCGGATAGCCGCAGTGTATCGGCCAGATGACCGAGACCGTTTCTGGCGATAGTACCAAGGCTGCCTGCAGCACCGGTTATCAGGAGTCGTTTCATGGTTTATGGGCTCTCGTGTTTTTTTAGGAGTCTGCTCGTAGCCGATTGATTCGTTTTATAGGTAAGCGCGACAACAGGCAGACACTGCTGAGCTCATGAGCCAGTGTGCTACATATGCGCAGTCGAACCATCTGGCCGCCTCGGTAACTTACGCTCCCAATGAATGTAGCGATCGGTTTGAAGATAGTCCTCATCAATCTCCACACCCCAGCCTGAACGCTCCGGGCGCAGTTCCAGATGGCCGTCTACGGGTAAGTAGGGGTCAACAACATAGGCAGAGTTCTCAGCATCGGTTCTATCAATCCCTTCGCCATGATAGGAGGCACCATGAGGAAGCCGATACTCCAGAATCTTGAAGTTAGGTTGAGCGGCGCAGAAGTGAACGTTTATCGCTGTCGCCAAAGGCCCCATCGGGTTGTGCGGGGCTACCGGTATATAGTGTGCCTCGGCTATGGCCGCAATCTTGCGCATCTCCAGCAGCCCACCGACAGCGCAGATATCGGGTTGTATGATATCTGCGCCTGCAACTTGCATCAGGCGTAGAAACTCATAACGTGAATACAGGCTTTCGCCTGTCGCCAATGGCACTTTTAGCTGCGCATTCAATCGACCCCAGACCTCGAAATTTTCCGGCCTGACAGGTTCTTCGTAAAACAGGGGATAGAAGGGCGCAAGTGCATTACCCAGTTCGGCTGCCTGCCATGGCTCAAAAAGTTTGGCATGAGCATCATAGGCAAACTCAACATCATCCGCACAAAGGTCAACCATCGCGGCTACCCATCGCTGTGTCGAACGTATGACCTTGCTCCAGGGGTTGGCGTGGATGTCTACCCGGTAAGGTGACAACTTGAACGCGTTCAGGCCGAATTGCTCACGCATGGACTCACAATGATCTCTGATAACTTCGGGTTCTGGCGCGCTGTACACGCCGAGGTATACCCTTACTCGTTCGCGAACATGGCCACCCAGCAAACGGTACACCGGAACATCCAGTGCCTTGGCTGAAATATCCCACAAGGCATGATCAATGGCAGAAATTGCTGCATTACCCAGTGCACCAGGGGGGAAGCGGGCCTGTTGATAGAGTTTTAGTATCAAGGCTTCTATGCGTGTAGGGTCCTCGCCTTTTATCTGCAGATAAAAATAGTCCAGTATTGGCGGTAGTGCACGATCAGGGCCGTGGTTATAGCATTCTCCCCAACCGGTAATTCCTTCATCGGTGTCGATAGCCACAATTACTCGAGGTCTGTCCTTGTCGCGAGTCATGAATGTACGTAAGCCGGTAATGCGCATGCTCAGCTACCCCGCAAATCGCGTTTGTTCTACACCTTTAACGCCCAGCCCCGTGACCGCAAACAAGCCACCGGCCAGTGGTTGTCCTTCAGCCAGACCTGTCGAAGTATCACCACCAATGGAGGTGACGTAAAGCACATCGAGATTGTTGCCACCGAACATCGGTTTGGTGGGTTTTTCGATAGGCATGTTGACAATACGATCAACCTTTCCCTGCGGTGTAATGCGTACAAGCTGCCAACCGGAAACGCCTGCCATCCAGTAGCAGCCGTCAGCGTCGACAGTTCCACCATCCGGACGACCTTCAACCTGACAGGTATCAAAAAAAACGCGAGGCGTACCTGGATGGCCGCTATCTGGATCATAGTCACAACACCAGATGGTTCTCACAGCAGGATTTGAATCAGAAAAATACAGGGTTCGGCCATCAGGAGAAAATGCCAGACCGTTGGTGGTGAACACATTGTCAAAAAAGGCGACTGTCTGGTGGTTCTTGTCGAACCGATAAAAGCGACCGATTTTTTCCGGTTCTCCTCCTGCTTTCATCGTACCTGCCCAGAATCTGCCTTCGGTATCGGTTGTGCCGTCATTAAACCTTGAAGGTGCGCCGGATTCCGGATTGGACAAGGCTTCGCGTTGACCCGTTTCAGGATCAAAAAAATGGAAGCCGGTTCTGGTTGCCAGCAACAGGCCCCCCGACTCACGCACCGCCATACATCCCACTGGTTCACCCCAATCCCAAGTCTGATTATTGCCACTTGAAGGGTCAAAGGCGTGGATGAGACCGGCTGTGATATCTACCCACCACAAACGCTGTGATGCTGAGTCCCAGACAGCACCTTCACCCAGTTTTGAATGAATGTTCAGTACACATTCAATGGTGATGGCAGACATGGCGTTTATTGTCCCTTGAAGATGCGTTGCTCGGATGAGCTCAGGTGTTTGAGCATGCGCGCCGAGGCTGCTATCGAATCACCTGACTCGATAGCAGTAACAATATCCTGGTGTTCTGTGCTCATGACGCGTTTGCCCTTGCGGTACCATTTATTGTCCAGCCCACGAACGAACTTGCCGATAAAATAGGTGTGCGGACGCAGCATATCCAGAGAATCCACCAGAAAACGATTCCCCGATAGTTCGGCAATAGCCATATGGAACCGTACATCGGGGTCGACCGTTACGCTGTCAGCTTCGATCAGTTTGTCCATATCATCAATGATTGACCTTAACTTTTTTATGCTGGCTGGTGTTGCGTGTTTGGTGGCTTGTGCAGCGCTTTCGCATTCGATCAGTTTGCGGTAACCGAAGTAGCAGGAGATATCCTCGATGCTACCAAGCTGGCCGAATCCTGAGGGTTGCGGTTGCTCACCGTTGCAGACGTACGATCCTGCCCCCTGTCGTGAGATGACCAGGCCGCTTTCGCGTAATCGTGCCAGTGCGTTGCGGATGATGGGTCTGGAGACACCGAATTCGGTGGCTAACGATGTTTCGCTGGGCAGGCGTTGGCCCAACTGGTACGCGCCGTTTCGAATTCTGGCCAACAAACCATCGTGTACTTGCCACTCAAGTTTCTGGCCTGCAGATGTGCCTGGGTTTTTTTTATCGGTGGGCGAAGTTTCCGGTTTTTCCGGTTTTTCCGGTCGCGAGGGCATGTCGTTGCTAACTTTTATGAATATCGAATTTATTACAACCTAGCATAATTTGTTTGACAAATATTCGCTAGTGTGAAAAGTTGTAACCTCGACACAATCATCGATCCCGGAGGAGAATGATGAAAATGAAAGGGTCCCTGACATTGCTGGCTTCAGCTTTGTCGCTATCCATGAACGTCAATGCTGGTCAAGCGCCAGCCTTGGAACAGATGGTCGCTGACGGCACATTGCCGCCGCTTGCCGAACGACTGCCGACAAATCCTGAAGTCATTGAACCCCTGAATGAAATCGGTACCTACGGCGGTACCTTGCGCCGCGTTCTGGGAGGCTCCAATGACCACAACTCCATATTGCGAATTGTCAGCCCTCAAGGTCTGACGCGCTGGAATCCGGATTTCTCTGCCGTTCAACCCAATCTGGCTGAGAGCTGGACGATTAACGACGAGGGTACCGAATTTACCTTCTCTCTACGCGAAGGCATGAAGTGGTCTGATGGTGCGCCGTTTACCGCGGATGACATCATGTTTTTTGTCGAGGATTTACTGGGCAACGAAGAGTTCTATCCCAATGCACCCGCTCGATTTGTGATCGATGGTAGTACCATGACAGCGACGAAAGTCGATGACGCTACGGTGACGCTCAAGTTCGCGGCGCCCTATGGAACCTTTCTGACAGAGTTGGCTACACCGCTGGCACAGGAACCAGTCCTGTGGGCCAAGCATTACTGCAGTCAGTTTCACCCGAAATACAACCCTGATGTCCAGTCCATGGTCGATGCCACCGAAGCAGTGGAAGACTGGCCAAGCCTGTTTCGTCTGAAGTGTGGAGAAGTGGAGGCACCTAACCGCTGGGCCAACCCTGAGCGCCCGACTCTGGATCCATGGATCGTAACGGATGAAAGTTATACGGCTGGTGCGACACAGGTTGTCATGGAACGCAATCCGTACTTCTGGCAGGTCGATACCGAAGGTAACCAGCTTCCGTACATCGATAAGCTGCAGATGGGGGTTGCTGCAGATAATCAGACCCTGCTTCTGGAAGCGGTAGCCGGCAATATCGATATGCAGCGCCGTCGACTCAGTAACCTGGCTAACAAGCCTGTGCTGTCAGAAGCTGCAGACAAGAATGGGTTCAAGCTGTTTGAACTGGATAACTCCAGCTCGAATACCATGGCGATTCACTTCAATCATACGCACAAGGACCCTGCGAAGCGAGAAGCCATAAGAAACAAGGACGTAAGAACTGCCTTGTCTTTAGGTATTGATCGTGAGGAGATTATCGACATCGTTTATCAGGGAGTAGGGGAGGCCTGGCAAATCGGTCCTCGTCCCACGCACTTTCTGTACAACGAGCAGCTTGGTCGCCAGTTCACCGAATATGATCCTGACCGTGCCAATGAGATGCTGGATGCCGCAGGCTATGATCAGCGTGACGATGAAGACTACCGCTTACTGTCCGATGGTAGCCGCTTCAGCTTCAACATTGACTATACCGGTGCTGAACAGCCTGACTGGGGCGACAACCTTGAGATCATCAAGGAGCATTGGGCAGAGCTGGGTGTCGAACTCACGTCCAATTCAGTCGAGCGGTCAATCTACTACTCACGTGGCGAGGCCAATGAGCATGATGCGATGGTCTGGGGTGCCCCCGGAGGGCTTGATCCAACGCTCTCTCCACGCGATGTTCTGGCGGTGCATCCTCAGGCGAGCTGGTACGCCATTCCCTGGGCGCGCTGGTATCTGACCAACGGCAAAGACGGAGAAGAGCCTTCAGAATCGATGCAACAACGCCTTTCTCTGTATGACGAGTTCAAGAAAGAGCCTGATCCGGACAAGGCGAACGATTTGTTCCGCGAGATCCATCAACTGGCTGCTGATGAGATGGAGATTATTGGCGTGTCGCTGGCACCGAATCTTATCGGTGTAGTCAACAAAAATCTGAGAAATGTCCCCGACATTATTCCATCGTCGTGGATGTATCCAGATCCGGGTCCAACTCTCCCACCGACTTACTTCTTCGCAAACTAATCACCAAGTAGGTGGCTGTGTGTCCGGTCTGAATCAAATCAAGGGAGAATACTCTTTGAAAGGTTCAGGCCGGATGCCTCTTCCCCGAGCTCGATAACATGATCTGGCGCTATATACTCAAGCGTGTATTCTGGATGATTCCGTTTCTGTTTGCGGTATCCATTGTCGCTTTCGTGCTGATCCAGGCACCTCCCGGTGACTACCTGACCACCTATATTGCCAAACTCGGTGAATCCAACGAGATTCTTGATCAGGCCTCCGTAGCCAACCTTCGCGAGCGATTTGGTCTTGATCAACCCCTGTATGTTCAGTATTTCAAATGGGTAGCCAACCTGTTGCAAGGCGATTTTGGCATGAGCTTCGAATGGCGCCAACCTGTCTCGGATCTTGTCTGGGAACGGATGGGCCTGACGCTCTGTCTGTCACTGGCAACCTTGTTGTTCACCTGGGCAATTGCGCTACCTATTGGCATCTATTCGGCTGTTCGCAAATATTCCATTGGCGATTACATAGTAACCACCATCGGTTTTATCGGACTGGCAACCCCTAATTTTCTGTTGGCTTTGATACTTATGTATATCGGTGTTGTGCATTTCGGTACCGATGTGGGAGGGCTGTTCAGCTCCGAATACAAAAATGCTCCCTGGGACTGGGCCAAATTCAAGGATCTTTTATCGCACTTGTGGTTACCCATATTTGTTCTTGGTACCGGTGCCACCGCCAGCCTCATCCGAATCATGCGCGCCAACCTGCTGGATGAGCTGGACAAGCCGTATGTCGATACTGCGCGAGCCAAGGGCATGAGTGAGTTTTCGTTGATCATGAAATATCCAGTGCGTGTTGCGCTAAACCCGTTTGTATCAACCATTGGCTGGATACTGCCTAATCTGGTGTCTGGTGCCGTGGTCACTGCCATCGTATTGAGCCTGCCCACTGCCGGGCCGTTGATGTTGCAGGCCTTGCTTGCACAGGATATGTATCTTGCCGGAGCGTTTGTACTGTTGCTGAGTTCGTTAACCATCATCGGTATGTTGTTATCTGACATCTTGCTGGTACTTCTCGATCCCAGAGTCAAATATGAGTAGCGCTACCACCAGCGACACCAGTATCGATCTGGACGCAACCAAACCTGTGGATAAAGTTGCCATTGCGTCCCAATGGCAGCTTACCTGGTGGGCTTTCAAGCGACACAAGCTAGCCATACTTGGGCTCTGGGTGATTGGTCTGATGTACTTCATGTCGCTGTTTGCAGAGTTTATTGCACCGGACAATCCAACCAAACAAAATCGTCGTGCCGTTTTTCATCCTCCGCAGATGATTCACTTTATTGACCACCAGGAGGATGGCTGGTCATTCAGGCCCCACGTATTCAAGGCCGATCGACAACGTGATCCTGATTCATTGAAGATCACGTACGTGCCAACGGATGAAAAGGTCTACCTGACACTTTTCGGCAAAGGCTCAACCTACAAGATGTGGGGTATATGGGAAAGTGATTTACATTTGCTGGCAACGGAAAAACCCCGTGACAAATTCTTCCTGTTCGGTGCTGACAGACTGGGTCGGGATATGTTCAGCCGAGTGATGTACGGGACGCGCGTCTCCATGTCCATCGGCCTGGTCGGGGTTGCCATTTCACTGGTGCTCGGCATTGTGCTTGGCGGATTGTCGGGATACTACGGTGGCCGAACTGATGCGATTATCCAGCGCGTCATAGAATTTGTACTGTCTTTGCCCACCATACCCATCTGGCTGGCTCTGGCTGCTTCACTGCCATCGTCATGGCCGATCTATCAGCAATATTTTGTAATTACACTGATTGTCAGTCTGGTTGGCTGGACCGAGTTGGGGCGTGTTGTGCGAGGGCGTTTCCTGTCGATGAAAAACGATGACTTTGTCGTCGCTGCACGGCTGGATGGTGCAACTGAATCGCGGATTATATTTCGCCATATGCTGCCATCGTTGACCAGTCACATCATTGCCTCACTAACTCTGGCCATACCGTTGATGATTCTGGCAGAAACCGGTCTGTCTTTTCTGGGGCTGGGACTGCAACCGCCCGCCTTGTCCTGGGGTGTCCTGTTGAAAGAGGCGCAGAACATTCGTTCGATCAGTCAGGCACCTTGGCTGTTCATACCCGGCGGATTCGTTGTCGTTGCTGTACTGATGTTCAATTTTCTGGGTGATGGCATGCGCGATGCGGCGGATCCTTATGGACACTGATAACACGCCTATCCTGTCGATTCAAAACCTGAATGTCGGATTCGGATCGCGTAAAGGTATCGTGCAGGTACTGCACGATGTATCGTTCGATCTGCAACGTGGCAAGACAACGGCTGTGGTGGGTGAAAGCGGATCGGGAAAATCAGTAACCGCCCGAGCCATACTCAATATGGTTCCAAGGCCGGGCGCTATTCACGGCGGCAAGATCATGTTTCAGCCACACGGCGGCGCAAGTGTTGATCTTGCCAGTCTTGATTCACGCGGTAAACAGATACGCAAGATTCGTGGCGGGCACATTGGCATGATTTTTCAGGAGCCCATGAGCTCTCTGTCTCCGGTGCATACGATCGGTAGCCAGATTATCGAGGCCATACGCTTGCACCGCCCCTTCAGCAAGAAAGAGGCGCGAGATGTCGCGAAGAAACTGCTGGAACAGGTAGAAATACCTGAGCCAGAAAAAGCGCTGGACAAATATGCGTTCGAATTCTCCGGTGGAATGCGCCAACGGGCGATGATTGCGATGGCTCTCAGTTGCGAACCGGATGTTTTAATTGCCGATGAGCCTACCACGGCGCTGGATGTCACCACGCAGGCTGAGATCATCGATCTGATGGGCAATCTGCAGCGCGACAGAGGAATGTCCATCATGTTCATCACCCACGACATGGGTGTGGTGGCGGAAATTGCGGATGATGTCATCGTCATGGAAAAAGGTCATGTGGTAGAGCACGGTGAAACACTCGCTCTCTTTGCACATCAACAACACCCGTATACGCACCGGTTGCTCAGCTCAATCAAGCGACTTGATGAGCCAGCACCCTTGAAACACAGACCCGCCCACGATGCGAATATTCTATTAGAAGTAAACGACCTGGCGCTGCACTTTGAAAAGCGTGAAGGCTTTATGCAAAGGGTAAGCAGTACCACGAGGGCGGTTGATGGTGTGAGCTTCTCGCTGCGTAAAGGCGAGGCACTGGGTATCGTCGGTGAGAGTGGTTCTGGCAAGACGACAGTTGGTCGTTGCATAAGCCGCGTCTATGAGCCCACTGCTGGCACTATTCGCTACGACGGTACCGATCTGACGAAGGCGAGTGCAGGTCAACTTCAACCGTATAGAAAGCAGATCAGGATGATTTTTCAGGATCCATTCGCCTCACTCAATCCGCGAATGACAGTCAAGCAGATTGTCGCCGAGCCACTCTATGTCAACGGTATTGCAACAGGCAGCGAGCTTGAAGATAGAGTCGCCAGGCTACTCACTGAAGTGGGACTTGATCCAGCCATGATGGAACGATACCCACACGCGTTCTCTGGTGGGCAGCGTCAGCGAATCGTTGTGGCCCGAGCCATTGCACTGGAACCCAGATTGATCATCGCGGACGAACCCACATCAGCGCTCGATGTATCGATTCGTACTCAGGTGCTGGATCTGTTGCTGGGACTTCAGGCTGATATGGGTCTTTCATTTGTCTTCATTTCACATGATATGGCTGTGATTCGTTACTTCTGTGATCGTGTCGCCGTCATGTATCAGGGCCGGATCGTGGAAATCGGTGAGACCGAGCAAATCATCACCGACCCACAGCATCCTTACACGCAAGCCTTGTTGTCATCGGTGCCTATTTCTGACCCTACACAACGTGGCACACGAACACGACACCGTTATCGTGAAGATGCGTGAAAACAATGACCATGTCCAACACTGATTCATCACGCTGTGAAACTGCCATTGATTTCGCACCGGGAATGCTTGAAACAATTAATGAGACGGCCCGGCTGGCACCACTGGGTCCGATCGCCACCGCGCAGTTCTGGGCTGTTGGTGCCGATGAGGTCTACGCTACTGAAGAGGGCTGTTATCCGGGTGCTGCCGGCCAGCAACAGCATTACCGGCTTTATCGCGCCTCGGCGTCATCTGCACCGGTGCTGGTGTATGTCCACGGCGGCGGCTGGGTGGGCGGCAGTATCGACTTGAATGAGCCGGCGGCTCGAGCACTGGCTTCGCAATCCGGTTGTCATGTTTTCAGTATCAGCTACAGACTGGCACCGGATCATCCCTATCCTGCGGGACTTGAGGATTGCAAGGCGGCAGTACAGTGGCTGATGGCAGGCAGGGGGCCGGTTGATCTCGAAACGCAATGTGTGGCAATAGGTGGTGCATCTGCTGGGGCCAACCTTGCGTTATCAACGGCGCTGTCGCTTGACAGAGCCGACTTTAAGGCCTTGTTGTTGTTTTACGGGGTTTTTGACGACGACTTTGAAACGCCCAGTTACCAGTTGTACGCTGATGGGCCCGGGCTAAGCCGGGCAAGAATGCAGGAGCTTTTCCAGCTCTATGATCCTTTGAAACGTCGTCTGACCGACCCATTGGTTACGCCGTTGCACGCTCAACTGGAAGGAATTCCACACACCATCATGGTTGCTGCGCAATGCGATGTTTTGCGTAGCGACAGCGAGCGTTTGCACAAACACCTGCGTGATGTTGCCGTGGACGTTGATTTCTGGATCGAGCCGGGCGTCACTCATGGGTATATTAATCGTGGGCGAACCTTACCGTCAGCCCGTACTTCGCTATCGCAGGCTTCCCAAAAGCTGGCAGCCATCATGAACAAAGGTACCGCGAATGAAAATTGAAAAAATACAGGCAACGATATTCGCCCATAGTACGAATACCATTCGTGACACGGATGGCCATACCCATCCGGGACCTGAAGGACGTGGCCAGAGCGCACTACTGACCATCAGTTGTGATGATGGTACAAGCGGTCACGTTATCTCCCGTGTCGGTGATGTTGAAGAGCCCTTGCTGGAAAAATTCGTTCGACCGGTTTTACTGGGTAACGATCCACTACGTCATGAGGCCTTGTGGCAGGGCATGTACAAATGGCAACGCGGTAGTGCTACAAAGCTCACTGACAGGACGCTGTGCGCCGTGGAACTTGCCCTTTGGGATCTTATCGGCAAGGCAAGCGGCCAACCCGTCTGGAAGCTACTGGGTGGCTATCGTGATCGTCTGCCCGCCTATGGATCAACCATGTGTGGTGACGATCTGGAGAATGGCCTTGCCACGCCCGACGACTACGCACGCTATTCGCAATGGCTGGTTAATGAGCGCGGTTACAAGGCCATCAAGCTGCATACATGGATGCCACCGATTCCGGGGGCACCGAACGTCAAGATGGACTACACGGCCTGCGCTGCTGTTCGAGAAGCTGTCGGACCAGACATACCGTTGATGCTTGATCCGAGTCACTGGTATTCACGCACTGATTCGCTGTGGTTGTGTCAACGACTCGAAGAGCTAAATTATTTCTGGATAGAAGAGATGATGGAAGAGGCTTCGCTGTCCTCTTATCAATGGCTCACAAGTCGTACCCCAAGCCTTAACATACTGGGTCCGGAGTCGATGACAGGTAAGCACTGGACACGTGCAGAATGGGCGTCAAAGGGGGCTTGCGACATGTTGCGCACCGGTGTCTGGGATGTTGGTGGTATCGGGCCTGCCATGAAAACCGCCAAACTGGCAGAGAGTTTCCACATGTCTTGCGAGATTCACGGAACCGGTGCAGGCAACCTGGCGGTTGCCGCGGCCATTCCCAACACGCACTACTACGAGCGCGGTCTATTGCATCCGTTCGTGGACTATGACAAACCCAAGGATTATCAGAATCGCATTGATGATGAAATGGATGCGAATGGCTTTGTCATCTGTCGAGATACACCGGGACTGGGGCAGGATCTCAATCTGGAATTCATAGAGGCCAATCGTGTCTGATTTACGCATAGCTGATGTTCGAATTACTCCCATCGCGTTTTACGATCCACCGTTGCTGAACTGCGCCGGGTGTCATCAGCCCCTGGCGCTACGTTCCATTATCGAAGTCGAAACCGAAGATGGCGTTATCGGTCTGGGTGAAAGCTATGGAGACAAAGCAGTGCTTGAGGCGCTGGCGCAGCTGCGGCCACACTTGCCCGGCATGATGGTCACCGACCTCAACGGGCTGTGGTCCCGCGCTCGTGCTACTGGTGTCAATGCGAAAGGACTGCTGCCGCGCGTCGTCAGTGCCATAGAAGTCGCCTGCTGGGATGCATTGGGAAAGGCACTCGGCATGCCTGTGTGTGAATTGCTGGGAGGGCAGGTGAGACAGACTGTGCCTTTTTCAGCATATCTGTTTTACAAATTCGCACGCCATCAGCATGAATCCAGCGATGATGTGTGGGGCGAAGTGCTCACACCTGAAGCATTGGTTGAACAAGCCAGACGCATGATTGATCTGCATGGTTTCAAGGCGATAAAACTCAAGGCGGGCATCTTGTCTCCGGAAGAGGAGCTGTCTGGCCTTGAAGCACTGCGCAACGCGTTTCCCGATGCACCGTTGCGCATCGATCCAAACGGCGCCTGGCATGTGCATACCACGCTGGAGCTGTTGCCGCGGTTGACCGGGCTTGTCCAGTATCTCGAAGATCCCACAATGGATCTTGAAGGCATGGCTCTGATTCAAGCTGCGACGGATATCCCGCTGGCTACTAACATGTGTGTGGTAGCCAACGAACATCTGCCACCGTCAATGGCTCAAGGTTCAGTCAAGGTGGTATTGAGCGATCATCACTACTGGGGTGGCCTGCAAGCGAGCCGGCATCTTGCACAAATCTGCGATATCTGGGGGCTCGGTTTGTCCATGCATTCCAATTCACATATGGGTATCAGTCTGGCTGCCATGACGCATCTGGCTGCCGCCACGCCAAACCTGACGTATGATTGTGATACGCATTATCCATGGCAGACCGATGAGGTGATTGAAGGCGGGAAACTGGCTTTCAGTAATGGGTCTCTATCAGTACCTGAGGGGCCGGGCTTGGGCGTGACACTGGATCGTTCCGAGTTGGCGCGGCTCCATGCCAATTACATTGAATGTGGATATGTACGACGTGACGATGAAACAGAAATACGCAAGTATTGGCCGGATTGGCATTTCCAGCGTCCCCGATTCTAGCGTTCACAAGCTCGTAAGTTAAGGGGGTAGTGGGGATGAGTAAAGCACCTCGCAAGGATGTCAAATCGCTGCGTAGCGCCCGCTGGTTCGCGCCAGACGATCTGCGTAGCTTTGGCCATCGTTCAAGGCTGATGCAGATGGGCTACGCACCCGCCGACTGGGAAGGGCGGCCAGTAATTGCCATTATCAATACCTGGTCTGACCTTAACCCCTGCCATGCTCATTTTCGCAACCGTGTCGATGACATCAAACGTGGTGTCTTGCAGGCAGGTGGTTTTCCCGTTGAGTTGCCGGCGCTGTCCGTTGACGAAAGTTTTACCAAGCCCACCTCCATGTTGTACCGCAACCTTCTGGCGATGGAGGCTGAAGAACAGTTGCGCTCGCATCCTGTCGACGGTGCCGTGCTGATGGGAGGCTGTGACAAGACCACACCTGCATTGCTGATGGGGGCACTGTCCGCAGCCCTGCCCATGATCTTCATGCCAGCCGGCCCTATGTTGCGTGGCAATTATGCCGGTCAGACTCTGGGCTCGGGTTCAGATGCCTGGAAGTACTGGGACGAGCGCCGCGCTGGCAACATCAGCGACGATCAATGGTTAGGCATTGAAGGCGGAATTGCACGCTCGTATGGTACCTGTATGACCATGGGCACAGCTTCCACCATGACAGGTATTGCTGAAGCGCTTGGGTTCACCCTGCCTAATGCGTCTTCGATACCTGCAGCCGATGCCGGTCATATCCGAATGGCCAGTGACTGCGGTCGTCGGATCGTCGACATGGTGTGGGAAGATCTGACGCCGGATCGTATCCTGACAGAGACAGCCATGCGCAATGCGGCGGTTGTTGCCATGGCAACGGGTTGCTCAACCAATGCGGTAGTCCACCTTATTGCCATTGCCCGACGTGCAAACGTTAACCTGATACTGGATGATCTGGATGCACTGGGCAGAGAAACACCCCTTATCGCGAATGTTCGTCCATCCGGTGATGTCTATCTCATGGAAGACTTCTACTATGCCGGCGGCCTTAGTGCCTTGATGGGTGAATTAGGCAACAAGCTTGACGGTAGCGCCATGACGGTCACAGGCAAAACCTTAAGCGAAAATATCAACGGGGCAATGGTATTCAACGATGATGTCATCAGGCCGTTGTCCAATCCGGTTTATCACGAGGGGTCTCTGGCCGTACTACGTGGCAATCTTTGTCCAGATGGGGCGGTGATCAAGCCCGCAGCCTGTGATCCGAAGTTTTATCTGCACGAAGGCCCTGCTCTGGTTTTTGATAGTTATCCGGAAATGAAAGCGGCTGTTGATGATGAGAATCTGGAGGTGACTCCTGAGCATGTCATGGTGTTAAGAAATGCGGGTCCGCTTGGTGGTCCTGGCATGCCAGAATGGGGCATGTTACCCATTCCAAAGGCCTTGATCATGCAAGGGCATAGAGACATGCTGCGCATATCAGATGCACGTATGTCAGGAACATCCTATGGCGCCTGCGTTTTGCACGTGGCTCCTGAATCGCACATTGGTGGCCCGCTGGCGTACCTGAAAAACGGCGATACGATTCGTCTGGATCTGGCAAACCGACGTCTTGACATGCTGGTGGATGAGAAAGAACTGGCGCTGAGAAAAGCGATATGGGAGCAACCGCCTGCGCCTTATTCCAGGGGCTATGGCTGGTTGTTCTCTGGTCATGTCACGCAGGCCGACAAAGGCTGTGATTTCGACTTTCTGGAATACGGTTTTGGTCAAAGTGCCGGTGAACCGGATATCTTCTGATTTTCTTGCTGTCGCTGCGTGGTTGTACAGCACTGTAGCTGTCGTGTTTTTGGGAGAGTAAAAATGAATCAGGCTGTTTCTGGTGTGTACTGTGCTGCGACAACGCCGGTTAACGAACAAGGCGAGGTGTGCCTTGATCTCTTTGCAGCGCACTGTCGCGCATTGATAGAGGAGGGTGCGCATGGCATTGCATTGCTGGGAACTACCGGTGAAGCAAACAGCTACTCTGGCACGGAAAGACGCGCGTTGCTTGAATCTGCCCTGCATGGGGGCATTACAGGTGAGCAGCTGCTGCCCGGTACGTCCAGTTGCTCAGTGCCGGAAACCATAGAACTCACCCGCCATGCGGTTCAATGCGATGTGCGTGCCTGCGTTTTGCTGCCACCGTTCTACTACAAGGGCGTCAGTGATGAAGGTTTGTTCCGATTCTACGCCTCGGTTATCGAAGGCATAAACGATGACAGACTCAAGGTTATTCTGTATCACATTCCGCAAGTTTCCCACATACCGCTGGGTCATGATTTAATCGAGCGCTTGATCGCTGAATTTCCTGAGACCGTTGTGGGTATCAAGGACAGCGCAGGGGATATCGAAAACATGAAGCTCATGGTTAATCGATTCAGTAATTTTTCGGTACTTGCTGGTGCCGACCCGCTACTCAAACCCTTGCTGGAAGCTGGTGGTGCGGGATGCATTACCGCTACATCCAACTTGCGATCAGATGCACTGCGCATTGTCTTTGACAACTGGCAAAATCCTGATGCTGTCACGTTGGTTGGCACAACACAAAAACGAATCGAAGCGTGGAGGGAGCTGAGCAATTCCTATGTTCAATTACCGACCGTAAAGGCTATGGTTGCCCGGGTTCGAGGTGATCTGAACTGGCTGCACACGCGGCCACCACTGCTTGCATTATCAAAGGAAGAATGCGCCAAGGTGTGGGATTCGATGAGCGCGCTTGACACCTGACGCTTTAAACTATCGCCAGGCAATGCACCTTTGCGATCTACCCTGTTTCACCACGTTCTCTTGTCGTCACCTTCTCACGAGCTATTCGCCGTGAGGCCTGCACTTCCGGGTCGGGATCAAGACTCGCAGCCAGCAAGTTTTGCGTGTACGCTCGTTGTGGGTTGTCGAAAACTTCTCTTACGGTGCCACTTTCCACAACCTTGCCGCTTTGCATTACAACGACACGATCAGCAAAGTCTCTGACGACGGGCAAGTCGTGTGCGATAAACAGATAGGCAATGCCAAGCTTGCTGCGCAGCCTGTCGAGTAGATCGATAACCTGAGCTTGTACCTGAACATCCAGTGCGCTGACAGCTTCATCACAGATGATAATCTTTGGCTCTAGTGCCAGAGCACGCGCAATGGCAATGCGCTGGCGCTGGCCACCTGAAAACTGATGTGCATAGCGCATCGCCATATCACTCGAAAGCCCTACCTGTTCCAACAGTTCCGCCACCCTGTTGTGCCATTGGTTTGCAGGCAAGATATCCGGATGAATAATCCAGGCTTCCGAGATAATATCGAAAACGCGCATTCGCGGATTAAGACTTTGCGTCGGATCCTGAAACACCATTTGGATATCGCGACGCATAGCCAGTAGTTGCCGTGCAGAGAGCTTAAAGAGATTTTTCTCCTTGTATTTAGCTGTGCCTGCGTCGGGGATTTCCAATTGAACCAGACACTTTGCAAGGGTGGATTTTCCGGAACCACTCTCGCCGACAACGGCCACACATTCACCTTCTCTCAAGTCGATACTGATATTTTCCAGTGCAACGAAATGTCCAAACGACTTGAACAAGCCTTTCACCGATAACAGGACAGGGTCGCTCTGATGTGTTGATTCAGCCATGGCACCGCTGCCGGGAATTGCAGCAATGAGTGCTTTTGTGTAGGGATGTTGCGGATTGCGATAGACATCCAGTGCTGACCCCTGCTCGACAATCTGGCCGCTGTTCATGATCACTACCCGATCCGCCATGTCGGCAACCACTCCCAGATCATGGGTAATCAACAGCAGCCCCATGCCGGTCTCTTCCTGCAGCTTCTCCAGCAAGGAGAGTATCTGCGCCTGTACTGTAACGTCCAGCGCAGTCGTGGGCTCGTCGGCAATCAGTATATCGGGTTTGAGTGCAAGTGCCATAGCGATCATCACTCGCTGGCGTTGCCCGCCAGAGAATTGATGTGGATACTTTTTCATGGCCTGGACAGGCTCTGGAATTCCAACGCGTTCAAGCAGGGATATAGATTCAATTCTTGCCGCCGAAGCGGCCATTCCATGAGTGGTCAGGGTCTCTTCTATTTGCCAGCCGACCGTAAAGACGGGATTCAGATGACTCAGTGGGTCCTGGAATATCATGGCGATCCTGCTGCCATTGATCTCCCGGCGTTCGCTACTGGTCATCGACAACAGATTTTGCCCGTCATAGTGTATTTCGCCCGAGGTAATCTTTCCGGGTGGGCAATCAATCAGATCCAGAACCGCAGAGGCAGAGACCGATTTTCCTGATCCACTTTCGCCAAGAATGGCAAGCACTTCACCTCTTTGCAGGTGCCAGGAGACGTTGCGAACCGCTTTTACAGTGCCCTGTACGGTATGAAACTCGACTGATAAATCCCGAACTTCAAGCAGATGATCAGTCATCTTGTTTTATCGTTTCAAGTCGCCAGCGCTGAACCGGGTCGAGTGCTGTGCGTAACCAGTTAGAGAGTAGGTTGAGAGACAAGGTGGTGAGGATGATGGCAAGCCCTGGCCAGAAGGACAACCACCAGGCTGTTGTCAGGTAGGAACGTCCTTGCGCGACCATGAGTCCCCAGCTTATTTCCGGAGGTTGTATGCCAATGCCAAGAAATGAAAGTGAGCTTTCCGCTAGCATGACAAAGGCAAAATCCAGTGTCGCTATGGTAAGTAATGTGGGTAGTACCACAGGCAAGATATGCCGAAAAACAATGCGCTTCCCGCTTGCACCCATGACGCGCGCTGCCTGCACAAACATCCGACCCTTGACCTCCAGCACTTCAGCCCGACTTGTGCGTAGGTAAACCGGCACACGTGTGATCGCCAGTACCACAATCAGGTTAAAGACAGAGGGTGGCAACATGTACAGCACAATGACTGCGAGTAGCAGCGACGGAAATGACATGATCACATCCGCCAGACGCAAAATGACCTGACTTGCCAGTTTTGATGTGTAGCCGGCAATCAAGCCGAGTACGGTGCCTATGATCATGGAACAAACCACAGCGCCAACGGCTACCACGATCGTATTCTGTGCTGCAACAAGTATGCGTGCCAGCAGCGGTCTGCCCAGCGCATCGCCACCCAACCAGAATAGCCAGTTTGCGGAAAAATCAAATGGTGGTGCATTGCGTCCACGCAGATTGTTTTTGGTGGCAATCTCTTCAAACAGAAACGGGCCAAACACGGCGAAAAAGAAAACAATCAACAAGAAAATGACCGCACAGAACGCCAGTTTGTCGCGCCACAACATTCGCAGCAGCACGATAGAGCTCCGTTGGGACTCTGCGTTGATGGGTGCGCCTGTCTGTTGTGTGTTCAAAAGATCAATACCGAATTCGCGGATCCAGCAGCGCGTAGATAATATCGATAATCAGGTTCATCAGAAAAATGGCGAACGCCGTTACCATGATGGCAGCAAGAATGACTGGAAAGTCGCGTTGCAAGATGGAATCAATCATCAGTTTTCCAACGCCGGGAAAACCAAAAATGGATTCAACAATGACAGCACCGTTTAACAGGGCGGCAGCCTGATCACCCATAACCGTGATAACGGGCAGCATGGCGTTCCTGAGCGCATGAACGAAAATGATTGGCCTGTCTTTAACACCCTTGGCGCGAGCGGTCTTGATATAGGCGGATGACAGCACAGAGATCATGGAGCCGCGCACCACCTGCAAGATCAGGCCGAACGGTCGTATGAACAGAACTGATACGGGCAGTATCCAATGCCACACAGTGCCTGTACCCGAGGTCGGCACCCAGCCAAGGTGTACTGAAAAAAACACGATGGCAACGATCGCTATCCAGAAATCAGGCGCACTTGCGCCCATCAGGGAAAAGAAAGTAGCGATCCGATCAAACGCTCCACCAACGTTGAAGGCTGCAAGTGAGCCAATGAGAACGGCCATGACGGTCACCAAAGTCATCGTGATGACCGCAAGCTGTAGTGTCCATGCAAAGCCACGCATAACGGCATCAATGGCTGGCTCTGAGCGTCTTATGGACATCCCGAAGTCCAGACGCAGCAAATCGCCTGCGTAGTTAAAAAACTGCGTGAGTAGTGGATCGTTGAGTCCGTGTAATTCACGAAACTGCTCACGGCTTTCAGCCGAGGCGTCAATAGGGAGATACAGATTGGCTGGATCACCGGTCAGACGGCTAAGAAAGAAGACCAGTATGATCAGCCCAAGAATGGAGATGGCGCTGGCAACAGCGCGTCTGGCAAGAAAGGATTTCATGGCAAAAGCCAGAAGAACGTTGGCCGGGGGCAGCTGAGCCTTACCCCCGGTCTCTTCATCTTACTTGAAACTTATTTGCGACAGCTGAAGCTCGCTGTTTGTTCTGATGGTAGGTTCGAAGGCAAGGCGTTCATTGACCCGACTGAATCCAACCATGTGAAACAGCATGACATCACCGACAATTTCCTCATGGATATAGGCAAAGGTATCTTCCCACTTGGCGGCGCGCTCCTTGCCGGTTGCCGCCGATGCGTCAGCAATCATGGCATCAAGGTCGGGATCGGTTACGCCCGTTTGAAGGCCTTCTGATGCGTACTTGAAGAACATGGAAAATACCGGATCACCATTGGCGTTGTCGTGCTGTGCTTGCACGATTTCCGGGCCACGATCTTCAGGGAAGGGGTTTGAATAGTGTTTTAGCCATTCTTCGACTTCAACCATTTTCAGTGTCATGTTAAAACCGGCATCGTTGTACATACCCAGCAGCGCTTCCATGGTTTCAAGAACGTTGCCAAAGTTGTTGGTACGGCCAATCAGAGTGATTTCGGTGTCCACCGGTACTCCATCAGCTTTCGCTTCTGCAAGCAATGCTTTGGCTTTTTCCAGATCATAGGGGTAGGGCTGGAGATCACTGTTGTATCCGATGGTAGACGGCGGCGTTATGCCAGTCGCAAGCAAGGTTCCGTCCGCCAGAACTGTACCTACAAAGGCTTCCCGGTCAACTGCATAGTTAAGTGCCAGGCGTACACGCTTATCGTCCAGTGGTGCCATATTATGATCGAGGCGTAAGAAAACGGTTTCAGAGTTTGGATACGAAAAATCACTGGCCTCGTTAGTGGCATCCTGTACAGCGATGTTGGGAGCGATGTCAGCCTCGTTGGCTTGTATCATTGCAGCCCTGACTGCGCTGTCAGACCGAAACACATAGGTTGCTGTCTGTACTGTGGGTTTTTCACCCCAGTAGTCAGGATTGGCTGTCAGCTTGATATTTTCGCCACGATTGTATTCTTCGAAGATATAGGGCCCCGTACCGATCGGGATATCCACGCGTTGATCCAGTGGGAATTCACTAGGTGTGATAGTCACTGTAGACATCAGCAACGGAAGAATAGGTTGCGCCGGGTTTGCCGTAATGTCGATGGTAGTGTCGTCCACAACGCTGGCAGTTAATTCGATACCACCGAAAAACTTTGCGCCTATCTCGCAAACGATATCCGCCGACTTGATGCGTTCCAATGTGTGCGCAACATCAGCGGCATCCAGATCGGTACCGTCGCTGAATTTGACTTCCGGATGCAGATTGAACCGCCATGTGCCACCGCCTTGATCTTCCCAGCTATCAGCAAGCCGGGGTTGAAGGCCCTCGCCGGGTACGAGTTCGGTCATGGTCTCAGCGATGTTCTGTAACACCACGCGGCCGACGTTAGAGCGTGATGCTTCACACGGATCGACAATGTCGAGTTCCTCGGACAGGACTATTGTTACCGCTGAGTCCTGTGCCTGGGCGGTGGTCATGGCTGCGGCTGTAAACACCGCTCCAACGGAGTATGCAAGTATTTTCTTCATAGTTTCCTCACTCTGTTTCCTCACTCTTGGGTAACCTGACTGCGCTGGTTTTGCGAGTCTGAGATGTGCGAATTTGCCACCAGGGTTCATCCTTTATGGGTGTGATTATCTTTTGAACTTACCGAATCCTGATATTGCTCTTATGTGGCTGCGTCGCTCTCCAGTCTAGCGCTGTTGCTTTCACGATGGCAAGCAGCAATATTTATCTCAGTGGTTATAGAGAGGTTCGTCGATCGTACCTTCAGGATTTATCAGCGGGTACGGGCCTTGCACTGCGCGCCATCATCATTGTTGCAGCGAAGATGAATGTCCCACCGAGCAGAGTGGCAACACCAGGGATCTGATTGAAAAACAGGTAGGCAAACCCTGCCACGATGGGCAGCCGAAGAAATTCTATAGGCGCTAAAAGCGAAGCTTCTGTCAGCGAAAACGCCTTGGTCACCATACTCATTGCGAACATGCCCAGTACGCCTTGAGTTGCCAGCAAAAGCCATTCAGTCGTCGTTGGCATACTCCAGACCAGCCAGGCGGGGATAGCCGCTAAAGGTACAGTCAGTAGCAGGTTCCAGGCAACCAGTGTTTCTGTAGAATCGCGTGCAGACATGGGTTTGAGCATCAGCTGGAAAATTGCCGTGAGCAAAGCTGCGGCCAATGCGAGTAGCAATCCTGCGGGTACACCCGACTGTTGACCAGGTTGAATCACAGTCAGAACGCCTGCAAAGCCCACTAGAATTGCGATAACCCGAATTTTTTGTGGGCGTTCTGATAGAAACGTCCAGGCGCCTAATGTGACAAAAATTGGCGCGGTAAACGCAATGGCCGTTACATCTGCCAGTGGCGCCGCAGCATATGCCATAAAAAAAAGAATCAACGATGCCAGCTTCAATATTGCGCGCAACAGGTGGCGAAACCGAAAGCTGGATTCAAGAATGGCGGGCTTGGCCAGAACCCAGGGTATGACAATTAGCAAACCGAAAAACGAGCGGGTAAATCCAATAATGAACGGATGGACTGATGGTGTAACCAGCCTGACAATAACGGCATCAAGAGCGCCCATGATGGCGACGATCAGCATCAATGCGATACCAACGACATTCGAGCGTTCATTAATTGCCATGGGTATGTCAGGTTCCTGTCTTTTGGGTCAGAGTCGTTGACCCGCTTCCGTAGGCCTGTCTGTTGGAGATTCTGAATGTTTCAGGGTAAGCTAATTGATGATTGACTGGAGCACATAGTACTATCACAACATACGATCACCTTTAATGTCACTAACAGCGTGACACACTGTTAGCTTGTCCGTTGCAGAGATAGACATCTGGAGTATTAAATGAATCAAATACACGCTGCAGGCGTCAAACACGTCGGTATTTTGCACCCGGGGCAAATGGGGGTCACTATTGCAGCAGCGGTGGGTTCCGCAGGTCACACGGTTTTCTGGGCAAGTCAGGGGCGCAGTGACGAAACCGCAAACCGGGCCAACCAATCAGGCCTTCAAGACAAGTTGACCGTGGAGGCGTTGTGTAACGATTGCGATTTTCTGTTCTCCGTATGTCCTCCCGATCAGGCTTGCAAGGTTGCACGAGAAGTTGAACAGACAGATTTTGACGGGCTGTACATTGACTGCAATGCGGTGTCTCCAGTTGCGTCAAGGAACGTTAATGACATCGTGAGTCAACAGGGTGCAGCAAGTTATGTTGATGGCGGCATCATCGGCCCTCCAGCTATCAGAAGTGGAACGACTCGTTTGTATTTATCGGGTAAGTCGGCGCCGGCAGTTGCTGATCTGTTTACTGGAACGCTGGTCGATGCGCGGGTGTTGGGGCCAGATGCCGGTGCAGCCTCTGCGCTGAAAATGGCTTATGCGGGCTGGACAAAAGGCTCTGCTGCGCTACTGATGATGCAGTTTGCACTTGCCAGAGAGCAGGGTGTCGAATCCGCGTTGCTCGACGAATGGGCACTATCTCAACCCGGACTGACCGAAACTCTCGACAAAGCGTGCACCAGTAGCGCGCCCAAGGCATGGCGTTTTGCTGGAGAGATGCGAGAGGTTGGTACTGCGCTGGATGCATGTGGACTGCCTGCTTGCTGGTTTGATGGTGCGGCAGATATCTATCAGAGACTGAGTCAATTGAAAAACAAGACATCGATAGATCGCGATACTGTCATCGATGCCTTGCTGAAACAATTGGACGAGTCTACTTGACACAAGCTGCAGTAATCGTCAGGTTTGTTGGGTACAGGCAATTTTAATGTTTTAATCCACGGCAACTGAACTTTTATACTCGGCATCACGCTGACAGTGCCAGCCTGATACCCTCGTTAGTCAATAACAGCAAACCTGAAATCGCTGAGGACGTTCCTATGATCAAATGCGGTGTAAAAGAGCTATGGGACAATGGGCAACCCGTACTGAATGGATGGCTATCCGTAGGTAATTCCCTGACTGCAGAAATTATGGCTGCACAAGGCTACGACAGCATCACTGTTGATATGCAACATGGCATCATCGACTACGGTACAGCTATTACCATGCTGCAGGCTATTCGCGCCAGTGGCGTTACACCGATTGTGCGCGTGCCCTGGCTCGACCCGGCAACGATCATGCAAGCCCTGGACACCGGCGCTTACGGGATCATCTGTCCCATGGTTAACACGCGTGAGCAGGCTGAGCAGCTGGTTTCCTATTGCCGTTATCCGCCACATGGGACTCGTAGCTTCGGCCCTACGCGCGCAATTTTCTCCGCCGGGAGTGACTACGCAAGCCAGGCCAATAGCGAAGTGTTCTGCCTTGCGATGATCGAGACGGCTGAAGCTGTCAGTAACCTTGAAGAAATTGCTGCAACACCGGGTCTGGATGGTTTGTATATCGGCCCTGCTGATTTAACGATCAGCGTTACCGATGGCCGGCTTCCACCGGGGTTCGATCGACAGGAAGAAGAGATGCTGGCAGTTATAGACAAGATACGCAAGGCGGCTCAGTCTGCTGGCATTCGGGCCTGTCTGCACTGTGGAAGCTCGGAATACGCGGCTAATGCTTTGGCGCAAGGGTTCAATCTCACCACCTTGCTCAACGATGTTCGGTTACTCGCCGCAGCCGCTGCGGCAAGCGTTTCTGATACTCGTGCACGCCTTACTGATCTGTCGTAACGGTATCTGTACCACATCACATTGTTCAATGCGTGATGCATAATATTGCGTCTGTTGCGAAGCACGTATTGAATCTGGCAGAAGTGACGGACGCTTCGTATCGTAAGACAGGTTTACGATGATTTACATAATTCGTCTTTTCCGCACCCAAAGGATCGGCGAGCGATAGATAACCGTCGCCATGAGCAGACGTGTAATTGGCGTGCAGATTGCTGAATGCCTTTATGCAAATGAGTTGTTCATTCGCGAATACAGAGCTGAAAAACGCAGCCGTTCTGCCGCCGGCTTGTAGTCATCCGGGACTTGTTTGCAAAAGTTACTTGCGCTCGAAAGTCAGAGCGGCCTGGGTGCCATCGCTCCTCGCAGACAACGCTAGCGTAATTAACCAGAGGGTACATCTTAAATTCTGAAATGACTTCCAAAAGAGGATGGAATCATGCCGCAGACAATTAATACCAGAATGACGTCCATGAGAGTCCAGAAAAATCCGGACTCATCAAAAGAGCAAAGCGGCAAATTCATGCAACGAAGCGGCTCTGACGCTTCCCTCAACATGCCCACAACCGACGCCATTGCTCTGCCTTCCGCTAAAAGTATTAATGCAAGTTTACGTACCCTGAATTCGGGGATCAGAAATGCCAGTGAAGGAATTTCGATGGCACAGATAGCGGAGGGTGGTCTGCAGAAAATCGGTGATCTACTTCAGCGCATGCGCGAACTGGCTCTGCTGTCTGCTGGTAGTGGCAACGCGGCAATCGAGCGCGACTCACTTGACTCAGAGTTCAAGTCGCTTAATAGCGATATTGCCCGGGTTGCATCGTCGACGAGTTTTAACGGAAAGCGTGTCCTTGCGACCGACGGCGGCTTTATTGACTATCAGGTTGGGTCCAGCACCGATGAGGCGAACATTTTATCTCTGGAGACAATACAGGTGAATCCCGTCAAAGCCCATATCAGCACGATTTCAGCAGCCCTCGCAGCAGTTGAAGCAGTCGATACAAGGATCGTTGAAATATCAGACTCACGGGCGGATTTTGATGCCGTGCAACAGCAACTCGAGTCAGTCATTGAAAACCTGCAGAAAGGTGCTGAGCATAAGTCTGCCGGCCGTGGCCGCATTAGCAATACCGATTTCGCAATGGAAACGGCTGTATTGGTTCGTTCTCAGATAGTTCAACAAGCGAGTACCGCCACGATGTCACAGGCCAACGTGTCTTCGCAAAACGTCAGGCAGCTTTTGGAATAGTGGTCTCGTCAGTCTGAGTTTGCCATGCCGAGTCAATATCAGCCTAGGAGCCTCCGGCCGTGCAGGCTCCGAGCCTGGACTAAGTCGCTGCGAGGCAAAAAACATCGTCGGTACACATGCGCGATGCTAAGGCGCTGGCGTTTACTTGTCATCTTATCGTCGACATACTCGTGTTGCGGGACATACAAGTAAGTTGATCGTTGGTATAACCAACAGGTATAGATAACTGCCTATTGATCATGGTCCAGAGACCTCAGCCATTGTTTTTGCATTCAAGGTTTTTGCATTCAAGCGAAAGTTGAACAGAACTTGTGAACTGGCCTAAGCGCAGTGCGTTTCACCAGCAGTTTTCAATTTGAAATTGCGTGACGCACGATATCTGAGTTGTTGTAGGTGCAATTGTGCAGTAGTTCGATGAACTTTATTTCGGGTTTGTTGTTCGAACGTTATCAATCGACGCAGACAGCAAGAATTCACATACGGGTTGGCACATTGTGATCTATATAACAATTCAAATTAATAAACTTTACATCGCACATCCATGATCCACAATATACGGTACGGTTTGGATCGTCGGATAGGAAATCAACATGTCACGGCAGGATAGCCACATCAGCAACAGGGTGCGCGAAGACACCGTACCTGAGGCTGATCAAAACAATAGCCAAGTTCGCCATGCTGTATACGTTCAATAGAAACACCACGCAGGCCATAAAGGCCTGTTCAGGAAAGTTGCAAAGCTCGTTGTGTGTGTTGGTCGCAGCAGTACTCGGCTGCACGCTGGTCGCGTCAGCAAGTGATGCGCTGGCGCATGATGGCGCTCATAATATAGCCAGTAGAAATACAAGCACATCCCCATCACGAACGTCTGGAAACACATGGACCAGCGCGCCCGCGCAGACGGATCAGCCGAGTTTGCCGGCGGTATCGGGTCTGCCTTTGGTCTCTGTTCCTGGCAATCGTGTCAATGCAGGTCAATATGGACGCTGGTCGGACGTCATCGACTGGCCAGTTCTGGCCGTGCATGCGGCTTTGCTCCCCACCGGGCGAGTCATGGCATGGGATGCCACGCCTGATGATTTCGACGATGACCCTCATACGACCGAGAATTACACCACCCGCGTGACCGTGTGGGATCCTGCTACAGGTGACCACATCCCGACTAATAATGATACTCAGGCGGATTTGTTCTGCGCCGGTTCTGCTCATCTGTGGGATGGAAGAGTTTTATTTGCCGGCGGAGACAGCGGGCGGGAAGGGCGCAATGGGCCCTTGTCAAATTCCAGTGTCTACGACCCCTGGACAAATACCTGGACGCAGGCGGACAGTCTGTCAGCACCACGCTGGTACTCCTCGGTAGCCGCCTTGTCAAATGGCGAAATGCTCACCTTCGGTGGAACCTACTCACCCAGACCCATTGCGGAGGTGTTCAAGTTCAACCAGCAGTGGCGCGATTTACCGATTAGTGTGCCGTTCACCTTGAGTGGTGATTATTCGTGGCTACAGGCCACCAGTTCGGGTGATGTCATGTACCTCGGCCCGCACAATAGCCTGAGCACGTTATCCACCGA
This sequence comes from Granulosicoccus sp., assembly GCA_045110475.1. GTDB lineage: Bacteria > Pseudomonadota > Gammaproteobacteria > Granulosicoccales > Granulosicoccaceae > Granulosicoccus. The sequence goes on along the minus strand of JBGCGC010000010.1, from coordinate 84,779 downwards.
AGCCAGCGGGCTCTGGAGTGCCGGTCCCGAGCGCGATGCAATACCTTATCGAGGCTATGGCAGCTACGCACTCTTTGATATCGACAAGGCTTTGGTAGTGGGTGGCGGAGATTCACTTGCTTCATCAGTGGTGGTCGATATGTCAACTCAGACAACGACTCCCACCGCACCATTATCTATCGGACGCCGCCAACATAACCTGACTATTCTTGCCGACGGCAGCGTGTTGGCCTCGGGCGGCAATTTCAGCGGTGCAGATCTCATTGATCTCAATAGTGGTGCGTTGACACCGGAGCTCTGGCGTCCAGCCACCGGGCTCTGGGAGCCTATGGCAGACATGCCAATCACCCGCCAATATCACTCTATCGCATTACTGCTACCGGATGGACGTGTGCTCAGTGCCGGCGGTGGTTACTGCGGCGTTTGCGGTGATGCGGGTTACCACGAACAAAATGCCGAGATATTCTCGCCCCCCTATCTTTTTGATGACAACGGCAACCCAGCTCAACGTCCTGAGCTTGAAAAATTGCCCGAACAGGTGAATTATGGGGACTCATTTGTCGTTCGGTCTGATGATGCCTACGCTGTGAAAAAGGCGCATTTGATTAAACTGGGGTCGGTAACACATTCTCAAAATCAGGACCAGCGGCTAATTCCCGTATCTTTCCGCTCGCAAAACAACACTCTGCTGATAACGGCACCGGAGAACCGTGAAATCGCGCCACCGGGACACTACCTGCTCTATGTCATTGACACAAACGGCACTCCATCGGTTGGGCAGATCCTGCAAATAGGTCAACCGTTGATCAAAGAAAATGAAGTTGTTGTGAAGACTGTTCGAGAGAATCGCTGGGATTACTATGCGATTGACGCAACGGGTGATCATGCCTTGACGGTGTACCTCCACGGCGAGTCAGAAAATATCGATCTGGTACTGAATGCCGGTGAATACCCGACATTGTCAGACGCTGGGCAAGGACAATTTGCCTGTGTCTCACGCACTGACCAATCTGGTACCAAGTTGTGTACGGGGCGTGCAACTGAAAACACCACCTGGTATATCGGAGTCCATGGCCGAGAGCGTGTTGACTACAGTCTCGTGGCTCACATTGATGATGCCAGCAATCTGCCGAGAATCCCTGTAGTCAACCCGTCTCTGTCTCTACCCGCCACACCGTTAAATGTCAGAGCTGCGCTCCGCAGCTCGACTGATGCCGAGATTTACTGGGATATGCCTGACAACGACGACGTGATCGTCCATTATGAGATATTTCGGGATGGTCGACTGATTGCGGTTGAAAGCGGTTCACCTCATTTCGCCAAGGGTTTACAACCGGCGCAGCGTTATACTTATCAGATAGTCGCCGTCGATACACAGCAGAACCGATCGGTGGCAAGCGTTGCTCATCCCATCCTCACTCTGCCTGATCCAAACCCGGATCTCGATGCGCTATATCACCCAGAAATTCCCACTGCACCGTCCTACTTGAGAGTCTTTAAATACTCAGAGACATCGCTGGAACTCATCTGGGAACGGTCGATAGACAACGGCTTTGTTGCGGGCTACGAAATTTACAGAGACGACGTACTTCTGGATACGCGAGAAGGCGTCAGTTATGTCGATAGTTCGTTACAACCGGCAACGCAATATACTTACAGAGTCGTTGCAGTTGACGATGATCGCCTTCGGTCGACACCTTCTCAATCACTGTTTGTCGACCTTTCCGTGTTGGATGTGCCGGACAGTGTTGTGCCGGACATTACTGAGCCGGTTGTTGATGAATCCGACGTTGATGGGCCTCCAGTTGAAGTTGAACTGCCTGCTAACGATAGTCCTGTTGTTGATGCGCCTGCTGTCGACTTGCCTGCCAGCGATGTGCCCGTCATCAATACGCCGAGCGCTGATGAGCCAGGCATTGTAAATAGCGGATCAACGGCCGTGCCGATTGTGCGTCCGGATGCAGTCGATACCTCTGCGATTCCTGTAGTAAGCGCCGCGCCGGCACCAAAATTTTCAAGTGGTGCCACCTCGGCCAGTCTGACATTCTCGCTACTTTGCTTGTGGCTGATGAGGTGTCTTCAAGGACCTACACGGCGCCGTTGGGTGTGAGCAGAATTTTTCCGCTACGGCTGCCTCGTGCGGCATGTTCCAGTGCAGTGTTGATATCTTCCAGTCTATAGGTAGCTTCAACCGGCGTACTCAGGATACCGTCGGCAACCATCCCGCCGAGAGCGTCATATTGCTCCAGCAATTTACCGCGAGGCATACCAGACAGATATTTAGCCAACCAGAAGCCGGTGAGCGTAATACTGCGGAAGATAACCTGGTCGGGGGTCACCTGACATGGAGCGCCTGATAAAAGGCCGTAGGTGACAACTGTTCCACCATCCGACAAGCAATTTGCCAGTCTTGTTGTTGCTGAGCCTGCTATGGCGTCGATGGCAAGCTCAACCGGATCATTCCCCGTGATTGCGTTGCATCGCTCGCCCAGATCGTCACCATCAACCAGTACAGCGTCAGCGCCTGCAGCCAAAAGTGGTGCTACCAGCTCTTCACGTCTGACGACATTCACAGTGCGCCAACCACTGGCTTTAGCCAGTTGAATGAGTGCGTGCCCCACACCGGAGTTGGCAGCGTTCTGAACTACCCAGGATCCGGCCTTGAGCTGGCAGTATTGAGTGAGCATCAACAACGCGGTTGCCGGATTAACTTTCAACATAGCCAGTTGCAGTGTATCTGCCTGTTCAGGCACCGCTATAACATCAGAGGCGGGCAGGTTGAGTGATTGCGCCCAGTTCTGGCGTCCAAGGCTTATTACCTTGTCACCAACGTTGACTGACGTGACGTTGGCTCCGATGGCTGTGACCCGCGCGACACCCTCTATACCCGGTCGGTATGGTAACGCGGGTCTGCTGGCATATTTTCCAGCCAGCAAGAGAATTTCCGCCGGATTTACAGGGCAGGCCAGACTATCGACGGTAACCTCATCTACGCCAGGCGCATCCGGAGGGTCTATGTCTATGCAGCGGCATACTTCGTGCGGAATGCCGAAACCTGTCAATTCAATGGCAAGCATGTGTGGTTATCTATAGTCAGGTGAATGCCGCTCAGTATATGAGTCTGTCGCTATAAAGATGCGCTAGCTACTGATTTAACCATTAATAGCTTTGTGAGGATTGGTTTTGACAGAGCGTGCCTCGATTGACCGGGTATAGGGTTTTGAAACACGCACACTGTTGCAAGAGCAGACTGACAATTTCCGAACCTGTCAGCCCAGCACGTTTTGAAAGTAGGTTTTAAGTGTCGAGTTGAACTCGCGGATGCGCTTCGGGAGGTACTTGCGGTCCTGATACGCAACGTACAAATCTGCACCGATCGATAATTTTTTGCTTTGGTAGTCCGGATGGAAATCATCGAGGAGGGTAACCAGCCGTCCGGTTTGTAAATCCATCGCTACATCCCAGTAAGACTTTAACGCGATACCTGCACCCTCGACTGCCCAGTTTCTGATCTGGGCTCCATCATCACAGGATCGTGATGGATTGATCGTGATGGATATCTCGCCGTCTGGCAGACTGAAAAACCATTTCGATAACGGTGTTCTTATCTGGACCATCGTCAAGCAAAGGTGATTAGCCAGATCTTGAGGTGCTTCCGGTACGCCGTATTGATCCAGATAGCTTTGGGATGCACAGAGCACCCGTCTGCTTTCGGCAACCTTGTGCGCGATTAACTGACTATTCGGGTCTATTCCGTAGCGGATGGCAAGGTCTATGTTGCTTTCGGTCAGGTCGGTTACTGAATCACTGAGGTTCAGAAATGGTGTCACATCGGGGTGATCCTCTTTGAACTGGTTGATCAGTGGTGCGATATGCTGGCGACCCAGGTCTGAAGGGGCTGTTATTCTGAGTGGTCCACTTATAGTCGCGTTAGATGACGTAAGCTTTGATTCCACCTGGCCGAGGTGCTCCAGCATCTTCAAGCTGTCCAGATAAAATTCACGACCACTATCGGTAAGGTTGATGCTCCGGGTTGTGCGTGCCAGCAGCTTTACCTGATAGTGCATTTCCAGCTTTTTTATCCTCATCGTCACGCTTGATGGCGTCATGCCAAGCTCTCGACCAGCCGCTGCCAGCCCATCGCAGTGAACTATTCTGACGAACAGCTCCATGTCTTTGAGAATATTCATGGGGTGGAGTCTACGCAAACGGCTGACTGGAGTGTCGTACACGTAGACACTTCACCGATGCGGAGAGTTCCCCACGAGCAAAGGTTCGGCCATGGCGCTGATATCAAGCGCCATGGGCAGTGCCGCGTCAATCAGCGCGGCTGTTCGCAGCAGGGATTTTCTGCTGCGCAGGCTCCTAGCCGTACATCACTGTGTCGAGCATCGAGTTCGTTGACTCTTCTAGCTCAGCAGCAGGGAAGTCGACATGAATGTGATTTCCGTCCGGATCCCAAACGTTGTACAACACTGTGTTTGTTGCTTCAGGCAACACCCGGCGGTAATTCTGACGTAATTCCTTGAGTCGATCTTCAAATTCAGCGGCTCCGAAGGCTGTAAAGGCGAAGTGCTCAAGTTTGAGGGTTCGTTCGGAACCGACTGCCGGCAGCCCGGTGAGTTCCACCATATGCACAACAACGGTATCTCCAGCATATAGCCAAGCACCCGGGGAGTTAAATTCTGGACGGGGTCCGTTTTCAAGTCCCAGGACCTCGGTGTACCACTTGATCATTGTTGCCATGTGTGTGGTCTGGATGGTTATGTGATCAAGTTTCTTGATGTGCATGCTGACGCTCTGGAAACGTAAAAATTTCGACCTGCCAACAATACGCCAGAAAAATAGTTATATTATTCAATAAAATTTAACAGTGCATTCAATGGGTGCTTGTTGGGCCTGAAAAAAATCTCATTTTGGAGCGCCCAATAGGCAGTTTCACGTGCTAATAGCTCGGTGTAATAAGGTTTGAGCGATGTTTTACCGCTCATGCTGCCTGCTCGACCTCTCCGGGCATGCCTATCATATTTAGGAGGGCTTTCCTCCGTAGCATTAGCTTTGTCAGGACACGCGAAAATAAAATTCATCGAGCGCACGACGCCTGCACAGTGTGGTTGCGGGAAATGCCCGGTAGTCAAATATCTGGCAGGCTCACAAGTATTCCCGTTTTTTGTGGCTTAGGGATAGAAGATCTATGGACGGGGGTCGTGAAAATTGTCTCAATCGTGGCAGCCTTTCCACTTGCCAAAGACTCATTGATACATCGCTTCATGTAACCGTAATTCCTGTAAAGTGAGAAGGACGCAGTGCGTACGAAAATCAGTCAGATTACCTATGCATGGAAATTAACTTACGGTCAAAGGAAGTAGTTATGAGTTCGCTTAGTCAGGCAATAAATCCCGGGAGTCAAGCACCCTTGATTAGGGTTTCGCGCAAGCTTGTCGTTGGTTGCGTAGCGTTATGTTTTGCATTGCCGGTAACCAGCGTCATGGCGCAATCACAGTACTCAACAAAGGCTGTGGCCAAGATTACCAGCTGTACCACCGCAGCCGTCAGCGGTTTTGCGACGCTCAAGGAGCGTGCGTCTGACGAAGGAATCAAGGAAGTTGAGGTTTTTATTCAGATGCAAGGCCTTGGGGACAGTCAACGCGCAGTGCATTTGCACGAGTTTGGGTCGTGCACACCCTGTGGCTCAGCTGGTGGGCACTTTGACCCTGGTAATTTCGGTTTCTCCAACCCGGATGCAAATCACCCCTTCCATTCCGGAGATTTGCCGCAAATCACCAGTCGGGGCAACACTGCTGTCAGCGCTAACGTGACCAGTCGCGTTACCTTGTCAGAAGGACGGTTAAGTCTCCTCGACAGTGACGGAAGCGCCTTTATCGTGCACGACAATCCGGACAGCTATTGTGCATTTGGCGAGGCGGCTGGTTGTGCCGGTGGCTCGCGCGCGGCTTGTGGAATCATTACACCGGTGGTCTTGTCGGATAATTTCGAACTGCTAGTCAGTTCCGACAGATATCGTCGAGGTTCCGCCGAGTTGTCCAACAACACTTTGAATAACTACGTCTATATCTTTCTCACCCCGCTGTACCCGAACGAATCGGTCACATCGGTAAATTTCTTCATTAACGGCCGGCCTGCAAAAACAGAAACGCGCGCACCGTATGATCTAAGTGGAACCCGTTACTACGGCAGCGCGGGGAGTTACGACACACGAAATCTGGAGGACGGTGAAAACACGATTTCGGCTGTTATCAACTTATCAGGTGGTGAGCAAACATTTGTCTCCTCCGTATTCAATGTCGACAATAACAGCCTTGGCTTCAGCGTACGTCGACGTCACAGCCACTAAAACTGTCGTGCGCTGTTAGCGCGTCATTAGTAACCACGGTCTCTACCGAAAGGCTGGAGCCCTGCAGACTTTTGCGGGGCTCCAGCTTTTTGACACCAGATCCTCCACCTTTGAAAAAAATAGATGAAGTGCTGGTGCGACTTTGCGAGTTTGACGCTGTATTGAAAAGATTGGTTGGCGCAGTTGTTGTTGAAGTCTAACGTCTGAGATTTGTGCGGTACGACTAAAGGTAAGCACACCCAGCATAAGAATACATGGCAGAAAATTTTCTAACTTGATCCATTGGTTTCAAGAAGATAAGGTTGCGACTCTTTGCTAATGTCGTCAGAAAAGGCTGAGCTGTTGCCTTCAATGAAACTGTGGCAATAACAGTACCACTTTCAAATTGCTGTACCACAGTAACTGCAAGGTTGTTTTGTAACGCTGTTGGGACGTTAAAATCTACAGAGTTAACCGTGGATGTACTCGGGGAAACTACACCTGATTCTTCCAATATTGTCTGCGGCACTGCCCGGTTTGGAAACAAATGTTCCTCTAAAAACACTGAAAAAGCCACAGGTAGCAGAACCTGGAACTGCTCGCGCGAACAAACTGCGGCAAAGTTAATGGAAATTGGTTCGTCCCGATTGGTGCTTACGACTCACATGATGTGGTGCAAGCTTCGTAGGACAGGCTCGGTTAACGTATGCAGGCATTATTTATGTATGCAGTCGTTATAAGGAAAAACCGCTCGCCTCATGCCATATTAATCCATGACACGTTTGCTGGTTGGTCCTGGCACGACCACAGCTGCTGCTAATCAGCTATGTCAGCAATTAAAAACAGAGAGTTTCGATTTCCTTGCTCTGTTTGTGTGTAGTGCCGGATTCAATCGCCTGTGGGTTGCGAAGCGAGTTCATTGGCACTTTAGCGCGCGATACGTATGGTACTGATGAGATGTTGCTGTACCGGGTCGCTTTAGAGATCAGTTTGCGTCGATAAGGAGGGCCAACTGTTACCGACGTAAGGAATACTCCTCCGATACGAATATTGTGGGCGCTCTGTGTTTCTGGCTTGAATTATTCGTAGACTGTTTGATACCAATTGCACGATATAATACTGACATTCTGTCGCAGACGAGCGTCCACAGATCCCACGGCCTGACAGCCCCAAGACACCAAACCCATGAATTCGATCACCGATCATCCCTTACGTTACGCCATTGCCAATGAGCTTCATGCGCGGCCGTTCCCCGCCATTGCAGCGCCAAGCAGTGCCGCGTATCTGGCGACAAAAGTGGCCGAAAATGCTGCAGGACGTGATCGAGACCTTGATCGTGCGCATTTGCTAGAGCTGCTGGATCGTTTTGGTGCGCAGCACCCAAAGCCCGGGGCCACGCATTATTTCGGGCAGATTGGTAAGCATTCACTAAGATGGGAATCTCACACTGAGTTCGTCACTTACACGGTTTTTGGGGATGGTTTGTCAGAACGTCCTTTCGATGCGCATACTTTTGGGGTATTTCCCGCTGATTGGCTGGCGAGACTACCGGGTGTGCGGCTCACCTCTGCACTTATCCGTATAGAGGTTGCTAACGGTGACGATGGAATTGCAGAGAAGGCGGGAGACTGGTTCGTTGAAGAGAGCCTGGCTATCAGCAGGGTGCTTGATGATGGGTTGGTTATTGCAGGTGATTTTCGTATCGATCCGTCGGGTCACATGCATTTTGGAATATTCGCCCGACCGGATGCGGGCGATCGACGCATCGGACGCGTGGTGCAGTACTTGTGTGAAGTGGAAACCTACAAGGCGATGTCCATGCTGGCGCTCTACCGGGCGAACGAATTGAGTGTCGAAATGGGCGTTATCGATAAATCGCTGACATCGATTCTGTCGGATATGGTGGGACCGATTAACAAGCCAGACGTCATGTTGCAATCGCTACTTGAGGTTTCTGCCAAGCTGGAAAATATCATGGCACAGTCTTCGTTCAGATTCGGGGCTACCGAGGCTTATGAGTCCATTATTAATCAGCGCATCATTGCCCTGCGTGAGGAGCGCTTTGTAGCACTACAAACTTTTGCTGAATTCATGATGCGCAGATTTGATCCTGCCATGCGGACAGTCAAGTCCACTCAGAGAAGGCTCTCACGTATGTCAGATCGTGCACAAAGAGCCAGTGACCTGTTGCGTACTCGGGTAGATGTTGAGCGTTCTGCACAGAATCAGGAGCTACTCACATCAATGGACAAACGCGCTGATTTGCAATTGCGACTACAGCGTACTGTTGAAGGGCTGTCTGTGGTAGCAATCACCTACTATGCAGTTAATCTGGTGCTTTATGTACTCGCCCCACTGGAGCAGGCACTGGGTATTTCTAAAACGGTGATGGGATCGGTGGCCACACCCATGGTACTGCTAGGCGTCTGGTGGATGGTACAGAAGATTCGCAAGCACCTGGATTAAGTGCCTGCTGTAAAATATACCAGTAAGCGAGTAATCAGGACAACGCATTTGCTACTGGCAATATACAATTAATCCAGAAGCGACTGAAAAAAGGTTGCCAATCGGCAGAGCGCAGGCCTCGTACAGCGCCGGATACTAAATGAAGTTGTATATTGCAGAAAAGCCCAGCCTTGGCCGAGCAGTTGCCAGCGCCTTAGCCAACAGTATGGCTGACAGTATGAGTGGCAGGGAGCAGCACGGCGACGGCTTTATCAAACTAGCCAATGGGGATTACGTCAGTTGGTGTATCGGCCATCTGCTGGAGCAGGTAGAACCCCATATCTACAACTCAGAGTACAAAGCCTGGCGCATGCAGCATTTGCCCATCGTACCCAATGACTGGAAACTGCAGCCCAGAAAGGAGACGAAGAACCAGCTATCGGTGCTCAGAAAACTGGTAAAGGAGGCCGATGAGTTAATCCATGCTGGCGATCCTGACAGGGAAGGTCAGTTATTGGTAGATCAGCTCATTGATTTTCTGAAAGTGAGTGCCAGGAAACGCAACGCGGTACAGCGTTTGCTCGTGAGTGATCTGAACATGGCGGCGGTGCAGCGTTCACTTAAACAACTTCAACCCAACAGAAACTTTGCCCCGCTATCGGCGTCGGCGCTGGCTCGTTCGCGCGCCGATTGGTTGTACGGCATTAACATGACTCGCGCCTACACGATTCAAGGGCGCAACGTGGGTTATGACGGCGTACTGTCAGTCGGTAGGGTGCAAACACCTTTGCTGGGTCTAGTGGTGCGTCGCTGCGAAGACATAGAAAAATTTGTGTCAAAACCCTTTTACGAGGTGGATGCTCACCTGATAACTGACACCAATGAGCGCTTCACAGCCACTTGGCGGCCTAGCAAAGCCTGTGAGCCGTACATGGATGATATGCGACGTGTGCTGTTGAAAAAACTGGCTGACAAGGTCGTCAGCGCCATTACGGACAAACCTGCCAGGATAAAACAGTACCAGAAGAAAAACAGGAAACAGGCGCAACCGTTACCCTTTAGTCTGAGTGTTCTGCAAATAGAGGCGGCGCGTCAGTTTGGATTAAGTGCTCAGAGCGTACTCAGCACGTCTCAAGTCTTGTACGAAAGACATAAATTGATCACCTATCCTCGTTCTGACTGCCGCTATCTTCCAAGAGAGCATCACAAAGAGGCTGAATCCATACTTGAGACGATAAAAAACAACGATTCCTCATACTCAAAAATTGCGTTGAACGCAGACACGAGCATAACGTCACCAGCATGGAATAATAAAAATGTCACGGCGCACCACGCGATTATTCCAACGCAACGTACCGTTGATGTGCCCAACTTGTCCAAAGCGGAGCAGCAAGTTTATGGCTTGATTGTTCGTCAATATGTAGCGCAGTTTTATCCCGTGCATGAATATGCTGACACCCAAGTGGATATTGTTATCGAAGGCGGTCTGTTTGTCGCATCCGCCAAGACTATTCTGAACCAAGGGTGGCGGGTACTGTTCAAGAATCACAAGACGAAAGACACTGAAAAAACGCTCCCGTCTCTGGCAATGGGGCAGGTACTTCATTGCGAGCGTGGTGAGTTGATAGAAAAGAACACCACACCACCGCCCTATTTTACTGACGCTACCTTGCTTGCCGCCATGACAGGTATCTCGCGGTTTGTGTCATCGGAAGACATCAGAAAAATTCTCAGGGAGACTGATGGTCTGGGAACCGAGGCAACCCGGGCAGGGATCATTGAACTGCTGTTCGGGCGTGGTTTTCTTGTGCGCAAAGGCAAACAGATTCACGCAACGGATGCGGGGAAAGGGTTGATCAAGGCCCTGCCAGAAGCTGCGACTCTGCCCGATATGACCGCAAACTGGGAGTCCATCCTCAATGCCATTAGTCGTCGTGAGTTGGTCTATGCTGATTTCATGAATCCTTTGCAGTCACAACTGCATCAGCTGATAGCCGACAGTAGTGCAGGGTCATTCGACTCTCTACGTGGAGTGACTGCTAAAAAAGCGGGGTATAAAAAGAACTTCAAAAAACGCCCTAAAAAGCGAGCGGCAAAGCGGACATCAAAACGAAAGTCAACGACGGGTAAAAAATGACATTCACAGCCAGTTATGCGTTGTTGGGCCAGCAGTTTCAGCAAACTCATCTGGAGAGCTTCAGTTGCCCTCGTCCGGCGACAAGGGCAATGCGCTTGTTGGATCTTCTAAACGTGTTAGTGGGATTTTTCCCCACAAGCAATGCTTTTGTTGTTCAGGGTATTTGCGGTGAACGACCTGTTACGACGTTACCCATTAGCATGCTGGTGTTTGTATACGGAAGTGGGGTTAGGATACTCCGGCCTTAGGCTGGCGTCATGTGATAAAAGCAAAGCTTGTTGCCATCTGGATCATTGACGTACGCGCCGTAGAAAAATGAAACCCGTTGTCCGGGTTCGCCTGCATCGGTCGCGCCTAACTCAATCGCTTTTTTATAGAGTGCATCGGCTCCTTCTTTTGAGCCACCCGGGATGGCAACCATTTGGCCATTGCCGCAGCTTTGAGTTTTATTGTCGTAAGGGGTGCAGATAGCCAGCATGGCACCACCTGAATCATTGCCATAGAATTTTATCCTATCCAGTCCCATGAGCTGTTTGCCACCGACCAACGTCAGCAGCGCGTCATAGAATGCCAGACCCTTTTCAAGGCTGGAAACACCAAGTGTTGTATATCCGATCATGTTGAATTCCTTATGCTGTGTTGAGTCGGTTGACGATGGATTAAGAAACAAAGAAGCGCCACGGTAGTTCAGGGAACGGCGAGAGTTCTGTTAGAGATGGCAGAACCCGTGTTCAAAATCTGTTGACAGGTCAGCCGTTTGAGTGCGTTATTATAGGGCTTCAGGCAGAATAGTCCTTAATTACATTGCAATCCAACAGACGGCATACCATGAACAGCACCATCGATCTCTTGCTTTCCCATCGATCAATCCGAAAATTCACTGACGATCCTGTCGATCAGGAAACGGTTAATCAAGTCGTCAGTTGCGGCCAGGCGGCAGCCACCTCCAGTAACGTGCAGGCGGTGTCAGTGATTCATGTCCACGACACGACCAAGCGTGAGACATTGGCGGCGCTGGCGGGTGGCCAGCCTTATGTCGCATCAGCGGGCGCTTTTCTCGTCTTCTGTGCTGATATGAACAGACCGAAATTTGCCTGTGAAAAACAGGATGGAGATTTCGCTCCCGGTATGACAGAACACTTCATCATAGCTACCGTCGATGTGGCATTGGCCGCGCAAAATGCGGTGGTTGCGGCAGAATCCCTCGGTTTAGGCATATGTTACATAGGGGGCCTGCGAAACAAGCCATCCGAAGTGAGTGCATTGCTGGAACTACCTGAGCATGTGTATCCGGTGTTTGGTTTGTGCATTGGTCATCCGGCACAGGATCCGGAAGTAAAGCCACGCATGCCACTAGAGGCCGTACTGATGCATGACAAGTACGATGCCAGCGTTTTTGACCAAAACATCGAACAATATGATGCCACGGTCAAAGCGTATTATCAGTCGCGTACAGGTGGTAACAAGGACAGTACCTGGAGTCAGGAAATGAAAGCGCTGGTTGGTAAGGAGTCACGGCCGCATATGAATGGATTTTTGAAAGATCGCAGTTTTTTATTAAAGTAACGACAATGTGCAGGTAGAGCCGCATTGCTTTCTGAATTACCGCGCTTGAAGTCTGCCGCGCCGATGTGAGCTTAGCGTAATAGCGTCATATTCTGTCTGATTGACTTCAACGGGACTGCCTCCGGTCGCTCTGTCAGCGAACGGAGTTTGATATTTCAACGCTTTTAGATAGGCTTTGAGCACAACCGTGAGGAATCAGGAGAGCGTCAATATTCATGCTTTTTTCACAGTGCCGTAGTGAGAGAATGCGCCACTGTTGCGACCAAGAATGTACTCGGCTGCGGTAGTCGGCGTATAACCCTGAGTATCTGAATTCATATCAGCCGGCGAAATGCTGACGGTGGGATTCGGATCGTGAAATACGGCTATGGAATATCGTTCCTCAGGGCTTTCGTTCCTGACGCGATGCACGTTAGAGGGCAGACGGCCGTCTGACCAACGTGCCAGCAAGTCGCCGATGTTTACAACCAGAGTGCCTTCGATGGGTGGCGCCGGTATCCACTGCTCACCACACAAAACCTCCAGGCCGGGTGTAAGTTGTAACAAGAGTGTCAGGCAGCCGAAATCTGTATGGGGCGCGACGCCAAAGTGGTCTTTACTGCCTTTTGTCTGCGGGTAGCGAATTAGCTGACCACGTAGCAATGAATCGTGATAGCGACTGTCGAAGAAATTATCATCCAGACCAAGACAATGCGCTATAGCACGCAGTAACCCGTTGCCAACGGTATTGATCATGGCAGAGTAGTTCAGTACCGCTTGACGAAATTGTGTGATTTGCTCAGGCCATTGATTATTGGCACACAGCGGTACTTTGTTGATCAGGTGAGGGTGGTTTTCTGGCAGGTCAGTTCCCCAGAAAAAAACCTCCTTTTGATCATGCGTCGTGGAGCCGTGCATCTTTGCCATCCCCGATGACAGATAGCCCCGGTTATCCTGATTAATGGCAATCTGGTTCTTTTGCTCTAAAGAAAGAGCGAAAAATGCACGTTGTGCAGTCAGTACTTTGTCAACAGTTTCGGATTGGAACGATAACCCACTGATGTAGAAAAAGCCGCTGTTTTGCATTGCCTGCCTTATTTGTGCCGAGACGTCTGCTATTAGCGCACTTGTCTCTGGTGAATCAGATGCAATTGATTGCATCAGCTCAGCAATATTGATGACGGCTATTTCTTTCATAACGGATTCCAGGCAAACGCAGCATATTGAACTGACAGTCTGAATTGTACAAAGCCGTTAGCTATTCGCAATGCTTCAAATCATCACCTACGACATTGAAGGTGACAGGCTATCGTATTTAATGCAATTAAATTAGCTATTACAGGCATGCCCTCTATGATTCAGGGATAATCGATTCATAGATAAGGTCAGCTTGTCATTGCCCATACAAGTAGATAATATTCATCCTGGTCCCCGACGGTCGCAGTGTCAGCTTTTCAGCCTAACCTCAATGCTGCTGCTTCCGAATGAACAGTTACCTCTGACGAGTGCTGTGAAATTTCGTACTATTTTTTGTGTGTATCAATGTAACTACATGAAGCGAGTCGTGATGAATATGATTAAATTCAGCCTGGCTATTGCCACTCTTGCATTAATCACAGGCTGTTCCAGCAGCAACGATACTGAACAAAGCAGTGGTAATGCTCAAGCTGCAGGCAGTGAGGGCAGTGAGGGCATAGTGTTGATACCAGATACTATGACCGAACTGCCAACACAGCGATATCCTAGCGATGCAGAACTTGCGGCTTCCAACGGTGTTCCAGATCTCGATGGGGCCAGAGCACTTATTCAGGGATCGTGGTCAGATACCAATCCAGCTACCCAATGTGTCACCAACTATCAGATTGATGGAGCAGGCGTTTTCTCCACGACGGGATCAGACCGCTTCGCAACCGGTACTTATGATTTGGATATAGAGGGTGGCGATCTTGTAATGTTTGAGGCCTATTCCAGTGAAAACTTTGGCACAGACTGCTTCGGCGAAATTGCTCCGAGCGATTCGCTTGAGCCGCAGGTATTCTTCATCTTCGATATTGCTTTTCCTGACCAGAACACGATGGAGTTTTTGTCGGGTCCAGAGGCATTCCATACCTTTGTTCGGCAGTAAGTAAATTTTTTCAGTACAAAATTTTTCAGTACAAAACGATAGATCTGACTTCTCAGAAGATCGCTAATCCTCAGGTTCTGAGTAGATCTGGCTCAGCCGCGCATCACTACTGTGCAGTGTTCAGGTGATAATGTGATTTACTATCAGAAGTGGGTTCAGGGAAGCCTCTTTTGATTAAACGACAATGCTTGATCTGGTCATTTTGATTGGTCTACATTTACTCAGAAAATACGTAGAGTTCTCGCTTGACACGATCAGACACTTCTTGGGATATCGTGTGATGGATGTTAACCAATTCACACTATGCATGGCCATTGATCGGTATCTGATTAGCTGATTGAATCATCCTGGCAGTTCGTGTTCAGGTCGCGTGACGAATCCGGCCTTGCGCCATAGTGCGATGTTTGAGAGAAGGCTGACTTGAAACGACACGTGTTGAATTGAGAGTGGGTATCAGAGCGCTTGGTGAAAATTACTATTGACACGAGAAGTTCAAATACGTGAAAATTCAGCAAGATAACCGTGTTGGCTTAAGTTGCTATCGATTGGCCTTCAGACGGTAAACAGCGGAAGATGCATGAAACGATGAGGTCTGCGTTACTGGCCATCATGTCAATGGAAAGGAAAAGGATGGAACTACGTAAAATGTCAGTTGGGGCTGTCGTTGTTATCCTGGCCTCACTTTCGGGTTGTGGTGATGGTGATGATAATCCGGAAGTCTCAATAGTTGTGCCGCCCCAAGAGATGACTGCTCTGCCAATGGAAGGCGAAGATCCACCAGTAACGACGACAGACGCAGGTGTGTCATCGTGGGAATTCCTCGACGAATGTGATGATAATGCTGACATGAACGCGAAATTTCACGAGTTCGCGGATGGAAGCCCTACCGGTTTTTTCTGGCCAGCCGAGACTGACGAAGTATTGCCGTTCAGTGGGTCGGGGTTGTTCAATCTGAGATGCGACGTTGATCAGCTCATTTGCTACGGTGTAGAGGCCGATGATGGCAATGGATTCTTTTGGGGTGTGAGGATTGATGGCTCAGAGTCTTGTGAGAATTGTTGCTCGTTCTGTGGCGATGAGCCCCGAAGCATATCGCTGACTTGCTAGTGACACCAAGGCCTGTTTCCGTAGCAGGCAAGGCATCCCGGCTCCAACGTCGTCAGAGCCAGGTGCGAGTGCGGCCTGTGCCCTTGAAGCTCGGGATTTCTAATACGTGGTGAGCCTTCTTTGCGGTTGGGTTTGCTGCTAAGACAAGCATCAGCCATCAGTCACAGCCATTGACGAAACGCGCGAATTCGACGCGGGGAGCTCCATCAATCCCTGAGAAGGGCTTTAACTTGATGTCGTTGAATGAGCGATACGCTTTTGTGTCTGTATTGCCTTGCCTCGATTGGATGCTCTCGCCGTATTGGTGAAAGGTGCGGATAAAAAGCCGTCGTACAACAGGGTCCATAAATCGCATTTTTACTGCTTCACCCCCCACACTGCTATAGTAGTGCGCGTTAACACGGAGCGGTCTTTTATGAGAAGGATAAGTTTTGCAATTGGGGTGGTGTGTTCATTAAATGCCAGTGTGCTTCTGGCGCAGCCTTACCAGCTTGAGCTGGGTATCGGGCTTTCGCAAATCGAGTTTACCATTGATGATTCCTTTGCAGGCACCGAGAGTTTTGAGTTTGACGCAACTGCTTTCGGGGGGCGTTATTATCTCGAACCGGTGGATACTGATTCAGGGCCACTGGCTGAGCGGGCGTTTTTGAATAAATCCGCCTTTGTTGGTTTCAGCTACGCTGAGACTGACCCCGAGTTTGAGTCTGGCGAAGGCGTGGATACTACGAGTATAGAGACTCGTTTTGTCACTGAGGCTGACACTATTATAGAACTGGACTATGGCACGGTGGACGGTTCCGACGACAGCGAATCTGACGAATACAGAATAGGTGCAGGCAAGTATCTGGACGAGCAAACAACGTTTGTGGTCTCCTTCAATCGAGAGGAAGACGACGACTTCACGTTTGACACGATTTCCATCGGTGTGCGGAAAGTAGAAGAAAACAGTGAGGTCAATACTGCCGTTTCTTATGAAGCAGCTATTGGAATATTGGAGTTGTCTAACAACTTCGGTGATGATGCAGATGGCCTGCAGTTCATTGGGAGCTTTTTATATTATCCTTCGGACCAGCTTGGAATTGGTGGGTCAGTTCTCTACTTTGAACTGGAAGAAGAGGATACAAAAAGCTTCGGAATCTCCGCCAGCTTTTTCTTAAACGAAGAGTTTTCGTTACAAGCGGGATTGGAGAAATCCGAGACCTCGTTTGATACAGAAACCGATCTTGTATTGGTAGGGTTGACCGCTCGCTTCTAGCTAGCGCTTTATCTGTATAAGCGGTGACATCGAGTATCGCGAGGCCAAGCATAGTCAGGCTGAAATATCCCAGTGGCATCTGATCAGTCGTTTCATAATGGGTGTGCCTGCCTGAAGATATCTAACATCCAACAATCTTCGCATCAGATTGCTACCTGCTATATCGGCAAGGTATGAGAAAAGGTCTTTTTGTTTGATACAGGGAGCCTGTGATACTCAGGCAATCCAATGAGGTTATTCCTCGGAAGATGCTCGCCACTATTACCATGATGTCGCTGAGTCATAAACTGCTTCCACGAGACTATAATACAGCCGTCGGCAAGTTAGCTACGATCCGGGACGGCTTATCCATATGCAACTTAAATATCTGGTACTTTGCGGTGTTTTTTTAGGTGTCGGCTGCAGTGATTCAAACGACAACGATGATAGCGGCTCTGCCATGAGTCAGAACGACATGCTTGTTGTTGGTACAAGTGGTTCTGAAGGTGACATGATTCAGTTCAGCGAACCCGATCTGGATGGGAGCTCAGATTTGGCTCGTATGAGTTATCCCGTGGCACGAGACCTCTCGCGCGAACTTGTTTCTGGCTCGTATCTTGATCTTTACTTTGACACTGATGAGTCTGTCAGACAGATATTGTATGAGGCCATTGGAGGGATAGAGGCGTTTCAGAACGGTGAGATTGAAGAGGATGAAGTGCAAGCACCTTTCAATTGCCCAGAAGGTGGTTCAGTCAGAGCTTCCTACACCGATAGAAATGGACCTGCTGGTATTTTCACCGGTGTGTTTTCCCAATGTGGGCTTGGTGAATACACGCTGGATGGTACGCTGGTTAGAAATCAGGACTCCGGGGTAGCGGGTGCCGGTGGATTTTTGAACGTCGCCGTCAGCTTTGATGAGCTCGTTATTGATGCTGGTGTTGCAGGGGTGCTGACAGTTACAGGATCGGCCTTCAGAAATCGCTCTAACTCTGGATCCGACATATTAATGCCAGGAAATCGGGGTACATGCGCTTTAGAGAGAGACAATTTATCGCTGGTTGAGTCCAGCGAATTACCATCAGCCCGTCTGGAGCGACCGGGTATCTCAGGTAGTGTAACGGTTAGTGAATCCAGTTATGCTCGTAGTGATAACAAACGGTACGATGCAACATCAAGCGAAGCAACTTGTCCCGAATTTCGTGAGGTGTCTGAAGATGGCGCGGCAGTCGTTACGTTTGCAGAGTATGGCGTTTCAATGCTAAGCGGTCAGGCTGCCGTTACAACATCAATCACCACAACTTCCGATGATGACTCAAGCGTACACTCAGCGAGTCAGGTAACCGAGCTTCCCGATGGATCATCAGTCGAGGTCACAGCATTATCCGATCTTGACGCTTGTATGGTGCAAGTTGATATCGGTGCACAGAATGCAATAGTGTCTTTTTTTGACACATTCTGCTTTACGCCTCTGGAATTTTAAGCCGGAATTTTCCCGGCAAGCTGAAATATCATTTGAAACCGATCTGGTCTGACTGGCAATTGATGTTAGATGGCTTTACAACAGGTACAAGGAAAATGCACCTGATGAACTGATGCTCCCATCTACACTTTAGAAGCGTTTTCAGCAGACTTCAGTTTGCGCACTAGCGTGCTACAACTTTCAATTATTGACTTCAAACGTTCTTCCAGTCGGATCATTTCAAGCGTTGAATCCTTCAGGGTCTCGCTTTGATCTCCCAGATCCGCCAGTTTCGTAAAAATCACTTCGCTCGATTCCGTTTGTGCCTCAGCGTTCGAGACAACCTGACGAAGTGTGCCTAGCAGTTCTGATGCGCTTGCCGCGTGATCGATTTTTACCAAGGCATCATCCAGAGATTCTATCGAGCCACGAACTGCGTCAAACCATTCATTAGATAGTCGCGGTTCCTGTTTCGCACTTAGCATGGCATTACGCTCAAGCTGCCTGATGCCTGAGACGAGGCCGTCGACCGTTTTTCGTAACGTGCCCTGAACGGCGATGATGTCATCGTTCGCAACGACCACTTTGTTTAGCACGGCATCAAGTTCCCCAACGATATTCGTGATTCTGTCAAGAAACAGGTTCAGATCCTGTGCCAGCACACCGAATTCGTCCGAAGTCTTGATCTCTGCTCGGTAGTCCAGTCGTCCGTAGGCTCTGGCCAGATTGCTTACCACATTTCTCAGTTCGAGCAATGGTTCCATACGCGCGCGGAGTATCAGAAACAGCAACATGGAATGGATAACAATTTTGGCCGCTGCGAGGCTCGCTGTAAGTCGTACATCCTTGATCCATAATGCAAAGTCACGAGACAGATAATTGCGCACAGTCACGGTACCCAGAACTTCACCGACAGAGGCTTGTGTGTGGCAGCCGATACAGAATTGCTCCTCAGCAACAATATCGGTTTGGTACTCCTGAAATCGACCCTCTGGCCAATCTTCTGCGGGGATACCACGAGGTGAATATCCAAAACCGGCTTCTATGGATTTTATCGTTACCTCGGCAGGCTCTATTGCTATTGTGTATCCAAGGTCGGACCAGTTATCGTCCAGGATGGGATACAGTGTTCGCGCTGCGACCGGACCTCCTGCGTTGCGCATGATTGATATGACATTGTCGGAGAGATCTTCGGCAACGAGTTCAGCTTCTTCAGCTCCGTCAAAGTGATAGTTGTAGTAAACCAGACCGGCCTTAAACGAAAACTCCAAAGCGGTAACGGCTAAAAGGACGAAAAAGAAGTCCTTGATCATGTGAACCAGAAAGGATTTATCAAACCTGCCAACCGATGGATTGTTTTGATTAATCATGTTCTGTGTTCATGTATGACTCTGAATAATCCAGTTTATGCAAGAAAAGAAAACCGGGTAGGTGCCAATTGCATGTCAACTTATGATGCTTACGTCAGGCCAGGCATGGCAGATCCGTAGAGATCAGGGTAATCCATCGCGGATTTAACCTGTTTGTGGCCGCTGCGCTCTTAAGGACGCCATCCTTCCAACAGTCAGCGCGAGATAGATGCAGTGCAAAATGAATGGCAGTTTTTAGTCGTCAGCCGAGACACAGGGGTAAAACAGTGAGGTACGGTGTAGCGACGCTCTCTCGTGGAGTATTTTTTGATGCCGAATCGGAAAATAGGATTTTGTCGCGATTTTGCGGAGTAATTATCCTGTCTTTTGGTGTTGCTGCCGATAACTACCGAATAGGAGTTTGCGCGGTAGAAAGCGATCGAGCGAGAGTAGTCAAATTTTGTGCTCATTTGAGGAGTTTAGCTGGCTAAGTGACGAAAATGAGCGCAAGATTTGGCCAAAAGTGGGCTGCTCGTAGCCGATTGATTTCTGCCGCGCAGGCTCCTAGGGCACGGTGATATCCAATGGCGCATACTTTTAAGCTCAGATCCGATAACATCGTCCCATCTCCTTTTTGGTTACCGATGTCTCTTTGGCTATTGTATTTTGGCTTCCAGCACAAGTCAGTCTTTGGCATCCGCCTTGTTGTCGATAAGAACGGAATTAATGTTGTCATTTAAAAGTGCACGGCACGACGATAAAACACAAATTTTATGACGTACGAGTTTTTGCCTGAGCGCTTGTCAAAGTCCCGAATGGTGCCAGTACTAATACTGCTTTTGCTTCTTGGCTTGTCTGTTTCCTTGTCCTTATTCTCGCAAGGCAGAGAATGGGCATCCCAATTTCTTTATCTGGAAAACAATATACAAGACCACCAATGGGCTTCCTGGTTGTGGTTTTCCCTTGCGGTTTTGGTATCGCAGCTTCTGATAATACCCAGCGGATCAGTTTTAATGCTGGTGGGCGGATTTTTATTGGGAGCGCCTGCGGCAACACTGATATTTTCGACGATACAGTTGGCTACAACGGTGTTGTTAGTTTGGCTCGGACGTAAATGTGGTGCAGACGCTCTTGCTCAGCTGTTATCGCGCTGGAGTGACAGGCTTGGCAACACGATGACGACGTTGGATAGAGTACCTCTGACACTCGGGATAGTGCTCAGGCTGTTTCCCGTGTTACCTTCCGCGGTCGCCTGTTTGCTGTCGGTGGTGTTCAAGATTCCATTGCGAATGTTCCTACTGGCAACCGCGTTGGTTGGCTGGATTCGCCCTTTATTGTTCGCCAGTGCCGGGGGCCTGCTACCCTCGTTGCTTGATATTGAAGCATCCCGGACAGAAATTTTCATGTCAGTGCTGTGGCCAGCTATGTTGATGTTTCTCTCCGGAGTGGCCTTGCTTTTTCTTCGAGTATGGCTAACACGGAAAACAGATGCCTGTTGAGAACTCTGTACGTCAAGCGTTAATAAGTGAAAGGCTTAAACTCAGGGTATCTCTATCGCGACTGTTTACCGGCTGGATGATCGTATCTGTGTGATGAAGAGTGTAAGCTAAAACGTAAAGTATTCCATTTCATTAAACACGTTGCTCGCATCGCCGGGTTTTTCCGGGATTTTTGTAACACCTTTTTTGGATGTACACAATTAACGCATCCATCGTTTTTGCTTCTGCCATATAGATGACGTCATCAGACATCACGCCCAGCTTCCTGCTGCTGTCTCCGTCTCTGTCTCTGTCTCTGAATACAGCACTTTGGGACGAAAACCTGCGTTCGTAGTGAGCTGTCAACTCATCTACGCTAATATCATCAACGCTCATCGCAAAAATCTACCGCTTTCATTCTGTTCTCCCTTCTGTCAGCAAATTCTGGGATCCTGTCTGCTCCTCTTCCAGCTGCAAGCTCACCGCACTGTCATCTTCTGGCTTTATGTGAGTACTCAGCTCAGCATCAGTCTGCTCGACTATTTTTTTATTGGCTTGCTCAGTACTTCGCTGCTCAACGTCGGGCGCTGCTTGAAAACGAGGCTTACTTAAAGGCGAATCAGGCTCCTCCTGTAGTGGCTGTGAGTCAATCACTTTCAGTGTATGTACAGATTGAGGCATAACGATACCCGCTGATTTCAATGCGTGCTTGATGGCGACTGCACTGGCTGTTTGAACTTTTAGTAAATCGTGTGTTTGCTGATCTATCCACGCAAATACTGATAGTTCGATTGTTGCTTCACCGAGTGACTGTATGTGAACCTGAGCCCCAGGAGTGAGCAGAACACCCGGAATGGATCCGATGGCTTCCAGTACTATTTTTCTTGCTTTAACCAGATTCTCGCTTTCGTCAACCGGAACAGACAAGGAAAAACGACGCTGGGTGTGACGGGTAAAATTCGTGATCGTTGATTTGAATACCACCGAGTTGGGTATACGAATCTGATTTCCATCGGCTGAGATCAAAATCGTAGCTCGCCCGGTAAGTCGAGCTACGGAACCTGAGTACGAATCTATCTGGACAAAATCGTTCATCTGGAAGGGTTGTCGTAAGCTTAATAAAATACTGGCCACAAAGTTTTCTACCGTATCGCGCACAGCAAAACCGAGAGCCAAACCGACAATGCCGGCAGCGCCAAGCAGGGTGGTGATGATTGACGTAGCATCCAGCAAGTACAGTGCTAGAACAATTCCCGTGATCAGAATAATAAGCCTCACGACACTGCCGATGATGGTGGCAATGAATGCATTGGGTGCAAGTTTTGACCATAGTCTGGTCTGTCTGGCTACGATTTTTGCCAGATACCAGAAAAGGATGACAGTGCCTGTGGCAAGAAGTGCAAGAGGTAGAATTGATCGAGAGTCAGCACCCAGTTGCAAGAGGCGTTGCCAGGTTGAACGCACCCTGACTGACACATCACGGGTAACCTCGACTTGATTATCAACCTTGACCACGCCCTCCAGAGCCGTAGCTAATGTGTTGGCCTCCGTTTTAGCTTCGTTGCTTTCAACTTGTCCCTGCAGTTGTACAACGCTATTACTGACGCTCACTGTCACTTGCTGAAGCCTGTCAATCTCGGACAGTATGCTGATCAGTCGCTGTCTAATTTCTGTGTCGCCCAGATCAGTATTCTCGACATCGATTTTTATATCGCCTTCAGGGCCAGAGGCAGTACTGCCGCTACTGGTGTCTGTCCCCAAAACGTCTGACAGAATATCTGTTTGCGCTACCGCAGAAGTAGCGTAGATAATTAAGAGTATGCACAGTAGTGGTGCTTTCATTGGCTAGTCCTCACTGCACATGGTTTGCCCGACGTTCATATCTCTTCACTGACCTGTCCGTATGCCAGCACAGCAAACAGGGCGCTACCTCCGAAAATATTGCCAGCGCCTGCGAGAAACAGGCGAGTAGCGGCTTCTGGCAGTGAAGACTCACCATTGAGCAGAACTAGAAATAGTTCGGTTGATCCGACAATAACGTGTGAGGTATCGGTGATGGCAATGGCGAACGTCACGGCGCTGATTGTCCAGAATTCGAAATTCTTGGAGTTTGGAAGCATCCAGACCATGGCGGCAACCATGAAACCTGCGGGTATGGCGCTGAAAAAGACACTGGAATAAGCCCGCTCGGAAAAATGGTGCGAAATATCGAGCATGGCGGCGTAGAGTTCTGCGCCCACTGTCGGAACATAGGTGGGGATCAAGGCGGCAAGGAACGTTCCGCTAAGGTTCGCCACCAGAACGATGCCCCATAGTCGGGCGACACTCCATAGCATACTGGCCTGTCGGTGTTTCAGGGCCGGTAGGATGGGCGTGATGGTGTTTTCGGTAAACAGTTGAAGTCGGCTAAGAACAACGACGAGAAAGCCAAAGCAATACCCCAGTTTTTCAATGGCTGAAGGACCATCGCCGCCCAATGAAACCCGTAGTGCTGCCATTACATACAACGACAAGCTGATAGCCAGCCCAGCAGCGACCCCGGACCACCAGAGCGACTTTACTGGCCGTCTCATTTCTTCGATACCTTCTAACGAAATTATTTCATAGACTGTTGGAGAGCTAAGCCCTTGGGCACTTTTGGCTTCATCATGAATTTTCGCTTTTTCGCGATTTCTCTCTTTTGCTGATTTTTCACGCATGTCTTCTGTCACGTCTTTGATATCCGATGTGGTTGGCAGCTTTTGTGTGCGTGTAAGCTAAGCGCTGAGAAGCTTGCTGACAGTACGGTATGTAAATTTTACCGAGGCATCAGATTGAGCGATTCACTGTCCTTTGACGCGATGGATGTTCCAGCAACCCAACCCGATGACCACGCCCATTGGAAATTGTACCCTCCAAGCCAACCTGTCACATCAACAGCTTCACCGATAAAATACAGGCCGGGAACTGATTTTACTTCCATGGTCCTTGAAGACAGTTCATCAGTATCAATGCCGCCCAGAGTGACTTCCGCTTTCCGATAGCCTTCTGATCCTGCAGGCTGCAATGGCCAGGCTCCAAGCACATCGCAAATTCTTTGCAGTTGTGCATCGCTCTGGTCAGCCATATTTCCCTGCAAATTCAAATCATCTTTGAGGAAGTCAATCAGGCGCCCTGGCAGGTGGGTAGAGAGAATACCTGTCAGAGCCTTGCGGCCTGCTGAGTGTCTGGCTTCTTTAAGAGCCGAGAGCAGGTCAAAGTCAGGCATGAGGTCAACGGTGATGCTTTCACCCTCATGCCAGTAACTTGAAATTTGCAGTATTGCTGGTCCGGACAAGCCTCTGTGGGTGAAAAGCAAGGCTTCTTCAAAAGTTGCCTCGCCTGCGCAGACACTGGCAGGTGTCGCCACACCTGCCAGTGGTTTGAATTTGTCGTCGGTGAACGTCAAGGGAACAAGTCCAGGCCGAGGTGTAATGACATTGAGTTTGAATTGCACGGCAATCTGATACGCCAGCCCGGTGGCCCCCATCTTGGGTATCGATTTGCCGCCAGTGGCGACAATCAGGTTTTTGACGGTAACGACATGTTGCTTGCCGCCGCGATTAAGTATGACGCGAAAGTGGCAACCATCGTGGTTGATTTCTTTAACATCCGTCTTTAGCCATAGCTGTGCGCCGGCCTTGTCCAACTCTGTGTGCAGCATGGAAATGATGTCCTTGGCAGAATTGTCACAGAACAACTGGCCAAGCGTTTTCTCATGCCAGGCGATGCCGTGCTCGGATACGAGGTTTATAAAGTCCCACTGTGTATATCGAGTCAAGGCAGACTTTGCGAAGTGCGGATTCTGACACAGGAACTGTTCTGCTGACGTACCCATGTTGGTGAAGTTGCAACGACCCCCTCCCGAGATGCGTATCTTCTCGCCGGCAGATTTTGCATGATCGACAAGCAAAACGCCGGAACCCGCGTGAGCTGCAGCCATCATGCCTGCAGCACCGGCTCCGATAATGAGTGTATTCAGGTGCATAGGATGGTCGTTGAATCGGGAGTGTAAAGTTTTTGAAACGTGTAGCTTAATGTCCTGAGCAAATGAGGCCGCGAACGGCATTGAGTTTACGCGCGGCTACAGGGTAACTGTCTGGAAAAAGGTGCAACGTGGAACTACATGGGCTTTCACTTGAAAGGTCTAATGGATTTTTTCGTACTAGTTGTAAGCGATATATCCATTGGCTAGAGATTATAGGGCGAATAGTCAGGGTATAGAAAAATACTTACTTTTTCCGAAACTTGCGGTGTATGTATTCTTTTGTGTGATTGATCTACGCGGATAGCGTCCACGTCGGTTACTTGGGTAGTGTTAGCGGTTTTGCGGTAACTCGAAATCATCTACTAAGGTAAGACATTTAATAATGAAAGTTTCAATAGAGTAGTTCGTGGTTCCTCTGGTGTCAGTCACATTGCTGTCGGCAATCGGTCTAGCCAATGCATCGTCCCATCGTGACTACCGGGCTAACAACAGCGCTCAATCAACGATTACTGAAATCGTCAGCCGCAGTGGTGGCGACTTCGACAACAACAATTTTGATTTTGACATCTTGCTCACGTCAGTGGGTTTGGCGGGTCTTGGGGACGCGCTCGACGACAGGAGCGCGAACTTGACGTTGCTGGCGCCAACCGACATTGCGTTCATCCGTCTGGCCCAGGCGCTTGGCTATGCCGGCGATGACGAGGGTGGTGCATTCGACGTTATTGTTGCGGCGCTTACAGACCTCGGCAACGGAGATCCGATCCCGGTTCTCACTGACATTTTGCTTTATCACGTGTTGCCGGAACGCCTGAGTACAGGTAGCATACGCAGAAGCGGCAGTCTTGACACGTTACTCGACGATGCCACGATCACCCCCGATGGCTCTCGACTTATCGATAACGAGCCGGATGTCAGAGATCCACGATTCGTCAGGCCCTCGAACATCCGCGCAACCAACGGGATCGTTCACACCATCGATCGTGTCTTGATTCCGCTAGACCTGGCGCCGGCACGAAGGTACTCCTGGTACTGGTAGGCGTGTACGTTTGATGTGCTAACAGCACGTGGCCTGTTTGAGTATCATCAGGGCGCGCGGGCTCTTAGCCGCCAACGATCTGCAAACTGAGCAAATTGGCGCACGGGTCGGGTAACAGTAATAAACGCACACAAAGCATACGTTAAAAATAAAACATCAGCCATCATAGCCCGTTATTGACTTCTCAGCCAGATGGCTCTCTGGTCAGCTTTCTGGTAGCACGAGTCTCGTTACACGACAGCTTGATTGACTGACGCGAGTCGGCTCACTCCTTGCTCCCCCAGCAGTATGAGAGTTGCTGTCATACCCGCGCGTGGCGGGTCCAAACGAATACCTCGCAAAAACGCGAAGGTCTTCGCGGGAAGGCCCATGATCGAGTGGTCAATTTTAGCTGCTCAAAATTCAGGCTTGTTCGATCATATTATTGTCAGCACTGACGATGTTGATATTGCCGATTTGGCACGTGCTGCAGGAGCATCTACACCGTTTCTCCGGCCTGGCGACCTAGCCGATGATCACACGCCAACCGTTCCGGTTATCGCACACGCCGTTCGCTGGATCGAGCAGAATCTGGGGCACGTAAGTCTTGCTTGCTGCATATACGCCACCGCACCCTTCCTTAGGGCTGAGGATTTGGTCAGGGGGGCCGCACAAATCGAAACAACGGGTGCCGATTACGTGTTTCCAGTGACGAGTTTTCCGTTTCCAATTCAGCGGGCCGTTCGACTGTCGGGGGATGATCGGGTTGAAATGCTATCGCCGGAGTTCGCACTGACGCGTAGTCAGGATCTGGAAGAAACCTACCACGATGTAGGGCAGTTTTACTGGGGAAGGCGCGATTCCTGGGTAAATGGGCATACGATAATAGGACCCAATGCTGCTCCGATTATAATCGAACGGCATCGGGCTCAGGATATTGACACACCAGAGGACTGGGCGCGCGCTGAGCTGATGTTTCAGGTGCTTGATAAAATAGACAAGCCAACGTCATAGTCGTTCTACCTGATGCTGAAAATACGTGTCGATGGTTCTTAAGAATACCGGTTGGTCAGCAGCCGTCGAAATGCATTCCTATCTAATCCAGTTGGCAGTCAGATTCCGGTTCATCGAGGCCCAGTGTGTCCACATAATGTAAGGGATGTAAAAACTTAGGCATCGGTGCGACCGCGATAACCGCATCATCTGCGGTCAGTAATATGGGTTGTCTCAGTTGCTGGTTCCAGCGCCTGATCGATCCGCGTGTGCCTTTGTACAGATCTACTTGAGCGTCCGGATGGCCGAGCATTGCAGCTATATCCAGTGTTCCATCATCGACGTTGACACCTATCGTGTTCAAGCTATTTGTAATCAGCTTTATAGCGCTCCAGGTGGCAAACTCAGCATCGCTCATGGCTTGCGATGCAGGTAAAATGTCGCTGTTATCAAATGTTCTATATCGTTCGTTTAGTTGCGGTGCCCCATAGCGTTCCAGCGTTCTGTGCCATCCACGCGGCACAAGACCAACATCTCCTACTACGGGGCGGGGGCGACGTGTTCTGTATTGAAGGTAGCGTCCAAAATCCCGGGCAGTATCAATGACTGCAACGACGTCATAGGATGATCCGCCCGTAATGAATTCGGGCTTGTTTCTGTCCCGGTCGTCAGGATGGTGTGAGAGAGTGAACTCTCTGATATCCGATACATCAGCCCCGAACTTTAACAGACTCTCATTCAGGATTGCGGCGCGTGTGCGATCAACGTCCGTGGGTCCGTGTACTACAAGCACCTTGCGCCAATCGCTATAGATCAAAAACTGGACCAAGGCATCAAAATACATTCGATCTGATGGAATGGTGTGGAACAGCGTGTTAAGGCACAGCTTTTCTCTCAAGTCAGAATTAGTGTGTCGAACGTTGATAGTCACTACATTTGTTTCATTCAACAGCGTAGCCAATTCGATAAAAGTCGCTTCAGGTGTATCAACAATAACCAGGCTGTGAGGGTGAATAGCAGCCAATTGAGATTGATAGTCAGACGCTGGATCGAGATCGTAGGTTTCAAGTACAGGCGTTATGCCAAACGTCTGGAAGCTCGTCTTTGATTCAAACAGCGACAGCTTTGCAGCACGGAGTACCGGTCTTTCAATTTGTGTCTGAATACCTGCAAAACTGTTACCGCGATCGGATGCTTCCAGATCGGAAGCCGTGAGGATAGCGATATGAAACTCTGCTGCGTGTGCAGTGAGACTCGCACCCACATAGAGGCACAAAGCGAGCAATTTACTCATCGTTCTAGCACCACGATTGCGTGAGGAACAAGGCCCGCCTGTCGCGTGACTCTTGGCCGCCTTGTTTCTATATCAATTATAGTAAAGTCATCAGATAAGCCGTTAAGCACAATGAGAGACTGGTTGTCTGGCGACACGCCCAGTCCCCAGGCACGCCTGCCAACAAGAATATATTTCACAATTTCCAATGTGGTGACGTCTACAAACGCGACGTTGTTTGCTGATCCTAATGCAACGAAAGCAAGCGTTCCAGTGTGGTCAAAAACGATATCGACAGGGGTCATTTGCTCACTTCGAAACCCCTTTGGAGCAAAGACGATGTCATTAGTTTTTTCGAGGCTTTCTGTGGAAAAAATCTCTACCCGGCTACCCATTTCAGATGAGACCCACAATTGTTTACCGAGCAAGGCCACACGCCGAGGTCTTAGGTGAGTCACGACCACGTCTGTTTGCCTGTACGATAATCCGTCAAAAACATGCACAAGCCCGGCGTTTTCGGATGCGATAAAAATCCTCTTGCCATCGTCAGACACGGCTATTCCGTCGGGCTCCAGCCCTGTCGGTAGCACCGCCAAAGTACCGCCGGATGTCAGATCAATAACCGATGCCTGAGCCTGACCTTCGTTGGTTACAAACAGGCGTTTTGAAAGACGGTGAATGGCGAGGGTCATCGCACCATGGATATTGTCGAACGTACGTTTAACAGCTCTGGACTGCACGTCCAGCTCAATAATTTTATTGTCGTCCGAACAGGCAATAAGGAGTTGATCGGATGTTAATCCTCGCACCATGCCTCTGGGCCGTTGACAGATGGGTTGTACGTGAATAACTTTACCTTCCTTGTCAATCGAGACAAGGTCACCTGATCGTTCATTGGTGATAAAGGCTTCAAACGCGAATGCGGGCTGATGAATAGATGTTCCGGAAACCGCCAGTATCAGGGCAAGGGTGCAGAGCACGTTACGAATGAAATTCATAGTGGCGCGGTTCCAGCTCTTGTCAGTGCCAACTCATGCAACGGTACGATTACTAAAATCTTGTGCAACTGCAGTAGTCTCATACAACGAGTTTATACTAATGTCACCGTTTCGGCTGATGTGATTCTGTGTGTCTGGCATGGGGTTCCAGACAACACTGCCAGATAATTCCGCATTGCATCCACAGCCTGTTTCGGCGATTGAGTGGGAAGTTGCCGGGCATAGCGTGCGCCCGAATAGTCCGCATCGTATTCTTTGGCCATCGCATACACGGATTCAAAGTCAGCAGAATACACCGTGCCGCACCAGACAATCGGTGCAATGGCTAGCGCAACCGCTACGCGACGTAATCGTCGTACTGTATTCATTTTGATTGGGTTTCAACGCCTCGAGAGACGATAACGAAAAATACCGGTACAAAGATCACACCCAGTACCGTTGCCAGAATAGTTTCTCCTAAGACGCCTGTACCAATTGCGGTTCTACCGCCTGAGCATGGCCGCTCTCAGCACCAACGGCAGGACCCCCAGTGAGAAAGCAATGGATGTCATCAAAATTGGTCGGAACCGTTGTCGTGCTGCTGGCGACACCGCCTTGTAGAGTTCCATGCCTTCAGCGAGTCTTCGGTTTTCTCGACTGCTCGCAGCAATTCATGGCCAGCCTCTTTGAGGGTATATCCGCGAGAATGTCTGATAAAGATGCGTACGCCAAATTCCTCCTCAAGCACGTCGATATGACAATTTACTGTCTCTCTGTGAAAACCAAGGAACTCGGCAGCGGCGCTGACGGTCCCGAGCTTTGAGACTTGATAGGCGGCTCTGAGTTCTGTCCATTTGTCTGTCTTTCTACCTGACCGTATATTGCACAATGATGGATACACGCGTAAACATCAAACCATGACTGTCTTGGTGCAGATCAACCTGTAGTATTAGGCAATTCTCAACGTTAAGGTGAATAGCAAGTGAGCTCAGACTGCCAGACGTGTCTTATCAATGGAAAGTGGTTACCTGCACAATCGGGTGAAACAATCGCTGTTCGGTCCCCTTCTGACGGGCAGGTGTTTACATGGCTCTCATCCGGTGGTGCCAGAGAGGTGGATAGTGCTGTCAATGCTGCTCGTGACGCGTTCGATGGTGGTGTCTGGTCGACACTGACGGCCACAGAGCGCGGCAGGCTTCTGAGCACGCTGGCGTCCGCTATTTCAGCGAATGCAGAATCGCTCGCCGCACTTGAAGCTCAAGACACGGGCAAGCCATTAAAGCAGGCTAGAGCAGATATGGTGGCTACTGCACGCTATTTCGAATACTACGGTGCAGCCGCTGACAAGGTCCATGGGGAGACAATTCCCTACCTTGATGGGTACCAGGTTCAGGTTGTCAGAGAGCCGTATGGTGTTACCGGACATATTATTCCCTGGAATTACCCGGCGCAGATGTTTGGAAGAACGTTGGCACCGGCGCTGGCGATGGGAAATGCTGTGGTACTTAAACCCGCTGAAGATGCCTGCATGACGCCCCTGCGTCTGGGACAGCTTGCCATGGACGTTGGTTTTCCTGCCGGATCGATAAATATTATAACGGGACTGGGTGCTGTCGCCGGAACTGCACTAACTGATCATCCGGGAGTTGATTTCCTTTCATTCACCGGCTCACCTGAGGTTGGCGTCATTGTTCAGTGTGCGGCGGCCAAAAGGCACATCGGGTGTACGCTGGAGCTAGGTGGTAAATCCCCACAAATCGTTTTTGACGATGCAGACCTTGATGCCGCCATTCCGGTATTGTGTAATGCAATAGTTCAAAATGGGGGACAGACCTGCTCTGCCGGATCAAGGGTGTTAATTCAGAAGACGATCTATGCGCAGTTGGTTGATAAACTGGCGAACAAGTTTTCCTCTTTAACTGCGGGTAGCCATACCGAAGATCTTGATCTGGGAGCTCTCATCTCAAAAAAACAACAATTGCGCGTCCAATCCTTTATCGACAGGGCTGCAGCACCAGTGGTAGCGCAAGGAGTTATTTCAGGCGGAGCATCGCCGGATGGTTTTTACATCGCTCCAACTTTATTTGCACCTGTCGAAGAGCAATCAAACCTTGCCCGTGAAGAGGTGTTTGGCCCTGTGCTGAGTTGCCTTGTCTTTAATGATGAAACGGATGCGATTAGAATTGCCAACGACACAGAGTATGGGCTTGTGGCTGGCGTGTGGACTAACGACGCCGGGAGACAGATGCGAATGGCAAAAGCGCTTCGTTGTGGGCAAGTATTTCTTAACGGATTTGGTGCTGGAGCCGGTATTGAGTTGCCATTTGGCGGTGTTGGGAAATCCGGGCATGGACGCGAAAAAGGCTTCGCTGCGCTACACGAATTTTCTACGTTGAAAACAATCGTGCAAAATCACGGTTAAAGCCTGCTGATGCGCGCTAGTATATGGGGTGTGCGTTTAGTACAGTGTTTTGTACCTTGGTGACACATATCTACTTATTAATCACGGCATAATTCAGTACAGCTTATGAGCCTACCTCAGAATATTTCGGTGAGAATACTCGAGAGTATTGGTACGCACCTGTGGGGCTTTAAGCCGAATATGATGCGTTATTTTGTGCGTGAGTATGGGCCTGTAAAGTCAGTGATGTGGTTTTTGAAAAACATGCCTGAGTATGAGCGGATATTAAAAACCTGGGGGCCGATTCGCACGCATCTGATGTCTACCGCAATCTCGACTCTCAACGGTTGTTCTTACTGCACGTACGGTCATGCTTACGCCTTTCAGCTTCAGTTTTTCAAGAAGACTGATCAGCTTTTTCCACTCGATGAGCACGCCTTGATAAAATTGCACGGCAAGCCAGAGAAGGAAGTATTTGACCGTTTGGCCTCTGCCTTGGAAAAAGCCCAGCTGTCGGAAGAAGTTCCATGGTTAAACAGGCTTTCCACTGTTCGGTCGATGTCACCCAGTGAACGGTGTGCAGAAGCCAGTCGAGGCAACGCGGACGACAAAAGACTTCTTCACCTGCTGAGCATGTTCTCTGTATTGAATGCTTGTGGCCTGAAACATCACGTTTCACTTGATGAGGCACACGATCCGATCAATCAGGATAAACCTCTTCGTGCACGCTATGCTAAGCGACGCACTGGCAACCATTGATACTCTCGAAGAGTCTGCAGACCTTTTTTTGTAGCTAATGAAAAATGACGAGTTCTAATAGAAAAAGATGACGGGATCATGAGTAGAGTATTCGGGTATCTGAATTAATTGTCTGGCCGTCCTCGTAGCAGTGCAGAATTTGTTTGTCTACATCTGGGTTATGAATTCATGGCAGTGGCATGTCTGTCAGAAATACCGTAAATCATAACGCCGTGGACTCCAGAAAAACGCCTATCAAATAATGTATGGTTTTAGTGGCACGTATCAAGCAAAAAATTGTGTTACGTTTACTTTCACGAGTTAACTCAAGGATGATAGAAATGGACGTATGGAAAAACAAGCTTGTTGCTGGTTTACTTTTAAGTTTGCCACTGGTGAGTAGTTGCACCTCCATACCCGAGGTAGGTGCTACTGAGCGGGATACTACCGGTGCTTATCGGGGAGTATGGGTAGGACTAGTTGACAAACCTCGAGCCAGTACGGAAATATTACCGGGCAACTGGAGAATGCGTTGCGACTGGGAACCATTCGAAATCTATTTGTCAGTTGACAATGGATCAGTCACGCTGGGTGATCAGGAAAATGTTGCGTACATTTCCGACAAGGGACAATTCCGCATTGAATTTTTAAGTGGACCGGCGACCATGGTTGGGGGATCAATGCCGGGCGCACCTGAAAACATACAAGTTTTTTCGGGTCAGTTGGCTGGAGACAATCCGGACGGTAAATACGTCCAGAGAATAGCGACCTTTGGCTCAGGAGGTTGCTCTGCAGGAATAAGCTTCAGTCGATATGAAGGTTCAAATGTTTGATTGAGGTCAGTCTGTCCTTGCACGTCAGCCTGTAATCAGGCTAAACCGCGCAAGCTCGTGGCGGTCAGGTTATTGCATCTGCGTTTGCTTGATCGAGTTAACAAAGAACCGAGAAGAAGGATCAGAAAAGTTCCAGCACTGCCTACCGAAAGTGGTGCAGTTGGCGCAGTCGTTTGTCCGACAGGGTCTGAGTCATCGGCAACGCTACCTGTGTTTTGATCGCTCGTGTTGGTATCAGCTTGTGGCTGTGCGTCGGGTTCTGGTTGAGTATCCGGCTGTGCGTCCGGTTCTGGTTGTGAGTCATCGTCTGATGGGGTTGCGTCGTCTGTGGCAACGCTGAACACTGCGAACTCTTGAGTCCTGTGCAGGTGTGATCATTCATTGCCTGCTTCAGGGAAAGGCGATCAGCCTTTGAAGGGCAAACGAACAATGAAAACTAAAAGAGGTTGAAATGGTAATAATCCTTGAATAGTTTTTGCAATATGTGCTGGTCAGCAGTAGGCTCACCGTGGCTAGTGGGCCACGCGGGGTAATTCGTCAACACACTCGTCCCTTTGGACTGTTCCAGTTTAATCAGGGAAATATCAGTGTCATCTGGCTCCCCGTGCTACCGGGATTCCGATATGAGGAATACTATTTCCAGCTCTTACGTCCGCCGAGAATTGCTCATGAAACCGGACATAATGTGGGTAGCTGGACATGGGCATCTTTCCACCGTCTGTCGGTAGACGATCCCAACGGAATGAAACAATGGAATCAACCAGAAATTTTCCGGTCTCGCTGGGCTCGCAGGTGTTTGGATCCCGTTTGATCATGAAGTGCTTGGCTATGTAATCCATCTCCAGTGGTGCTGCCTTGACATAACTGGTCTTGCCACGATAAGGATATTGGACACTACCTTCCCACCAGTTGTCTTCCCAGTCCTTTGATCCTGTGTAGGGATTGCCACGTGATTTGAATCCCCATTGCAGCATTACAGCCATGCTCAGATTCGTAGCCGGGTAAGCATTACAATTGGTGAGACCGCCGGTGTGATTGTTCTTCTGTCTCAACCACCACTCAAAGCCTTTGCCTTGTTCTGGATTACCGGGCAACCATTTTGATGGGCCAGGTGAGAGGTAAGCATGCGTAAGATGTTGAAATCTGAAAACACCGCCGCGTCGTTGT
The DNA here is from genome assembly GCA_045110475.1 of Granulosicoccus sp. GTDB lineage: Bacteria > Pseudomonadota > Gammaproteobacteria > Granulosicoccales > Granulosicoccaceae > Granulosicoccus. The sequence continues at coordinate 50,160 of JBGCGC010000010.1, read as the reverse complement.
TGAATCAAACGCACGGGGGAGGCACGAACAATCGTACGAACACTATTTCCCCATAAGGATTTGACGTGGGCTGCCATAGCATCAAGGTTTGCGTTGGTAATATGATTGGTATTACCGGAATTTGCGTTAGCACCATTCCATGGCGTTGCCCATCTCGAATGGTGAGGCTCATCTATCAGAAAGATATAGCGTATGGTGCCATCCGTTAATGCCGACTCGATGGAAGCACGAGCACGGCTGTCCATGAAAAATTCCGTGATAGCTCGCTTCCATTTGAAAAAAGAAAAATTTCCTCGCTCAGTTTCAAAGTTCCAGCCGTAGTCCTGGCTTGACCCCAATTGCAGGTCTAGCACTGTGTTCGTGGCCTTTGCAGCCGAGAGGATGTTCACCACATATTCGGGATCCGTTTGATCCCCGCCAACTGTGGTCAGTGATTTTCCCCGCACATGAGCAAAGTCGAACTGTGGAAAAGCCGCCGTCACTCCCTCATCAGCTGTGGCCGGCATGGCATTTCTCGGCTCTACCCATACTCCGTATCGAAGATCGTTCTGCTGTGAAACAGAATTAGGAAGATTTGAATCAGGTGTGTCGACGGGTGGTGACGAATTGGTCTGGTCTGCTGTGGGGAGGTTCTTGAAGATGAGTCCTATGTCTGCATGAGTTGCTTTTTTGTTTGCAACTATGAGCACCGAGGCGACCCCATCCTGATTTACATTGCTGTCAACGTGCACATTACTACCTTGCGTGCTGGTTGTTGCCAGTAATGCGTCAGGAATTTTTACTCGTAAGGTTGCGGTACCTGCACGACCGCAAAGCGAATAAAACCCTTTTTTCTGCGTTACTGCGGAATCCAGCTGCACACCGTAGGCGTTGGACAATACAATTTTTACACCCGCTATCCCGGATTCGCTTGTCTGCTGTAGGCCGTCCTCGTTTGCATCAAGCCAAACGCGGTTGCCAATACAGCCCTCAGGTGCCGCATGTACGAGGGCGCCAAACACCAGCAATACGATAGCTACCAGGTATCTCATATCAATCCGTGACTCTCTCGTTAATCAAAAGATGAGCTGTTCTCCACAATCGGATTGAATATACTGCCTATCAGGCAGGTCACAGACGCTAAAATATTACAAGTTGCCTACATTGAAGATTTTTGAGTGTCGCGAGACTGGGTGGGCACACCTGACACCTGCGGGCGAGTCTGTGTTTCACTTGATCCGTGAATCTGATTGTTGCCTATGAATACTATAGAGCGTTCGGCGAGTAGTCTCTATCGTCCTCTGCGTTCTTATGCTTCGTTGGCAGGAATCCTGAAAGCCAAGAGCCTGCGCGGCAGAAATATTTGGGCTACGAGCAATCCCATTTTGGCCGCTTTTCCTGCTCGTTTTCGTCATTTTGGTGGGTATACGGGGAGCTTTTCTAACGCTGGGCTGGAGTTTCGGTGGTAGCCTGATCGGATCGGTTGCATTTCATACAGGAAAATTACCTAGGCGGCGTCAGATTCAAGCTATCGGACTGGGTTTATCCCCAGTATTCTTTCTAGTCGCCTGTAGCGGTGGCTTTGATTCGGGGTCTTCCCAAGTAAGGAATGACGCGCCCATCGTTGATCCCGCACCGGAATTCTTTGAGCCGGGTGAATACCGCTGTGACGGGTGTCCTGAGGTTGATGTGGCACAGTTCAGAATTTCTACTGAAGACAGTATTCAGACATTCAGAGACACTGTGTCCAATGCAGTTGGTAATGGTGAAGTCTATGTGTTGAGCGATTCTGGTTCGACTAATTCCGGCCCGATTGCCACCGCCGAGAATGGGCAGTTTTCTTTCACAACGCCACTTTTCTGCGGCAGACAGATTGTCAAATGTGTGTGGTCGAATGAAGCTGGCTCCTATGTTTTGATCACAGAGGTGTCGCGTACCGATTGTACCGATTCAGACATTCAGGTGACGTTGACATGGGACGATCTGGGAGATGATTTTGACCTTCACCTGGTTAGGCCGGGCGGAGAATTCAAAGACCGGGAATCAGATTGTTACTATGCCACGTGTAGAGGTGCCTCTTCGCCAGATTGGGGAGTCGTAGGAGATTTGACGGACAATCCGTCGCTAGATGTAGACAACACGGATGTTTTCGGTCCGGAAAACATTTTTTTAACAACGGTTGCATATTTTCCGCTCTCAGGTAGATTACAAAGCAGCTAGATGGTGCAGGTCTTTAGAAATTGAAGAGGGGTTCTTTAATCTTCTTTTGCCGGATCACACAACGTTCTACATCGTTTGCTATCGACGTGAAATCACGACTTTTGCGTCAGCATCTTTGCCATTGCAGGGTTGCCCTGCGGTCTCCTTCCAACCAGTAAAAATCATCCATGACCGATATCAATACCCTGCGTGCGAACTATGAGACGTTTGTACAGATGAACCTGTCCTTGAACATGGAACGCGGCCAGCCAGCTGATGAAAATTTTGATTTGAGTCTGCCATTGCTCGATATTGTCGGGTCGAGTGATGTGGTGACAGATAGCCGTATTGATATCAGAAACTATCCTGGCGGTATTCTCGGACTGCCTGAAGCCAGAGAGGTCTTTAGCGTGCAGTTGGGAATAGGACCGGATGAAATAATGGTCGGTAACAGTTCTAGCCTGGAATTGATGAGCAGCTTTCTCTCGTGGGCGCTCCTCAAAGGTGTTAAGGGCAGCACTGCTGGCTGGTCGGCAGACTCGCCCAAGCTCATCGTAACCGTACCCGGTTATGACCGGCATTTTTCTCTGGCAACCTCTCTGGGGTTTGAGTTGTTGGGTGTGCCGATGACGCCACAAGGCCCGGACATGGATAGGGTTGAAGCGTTGGCATCTGCTGATGCCACAGTAAAAGGCATCTATTTCGTGCCTAATTACAGCAATCCGACAGGAGATTGCCTATCTCTGGAGTTCGCGAAACGACTGGTCGCAATGAAGTGCGCCGCACGTGATTTCACTATCTTTGCTGACGATGCTTATGCAGTACATCATCTGATTGAACCGGAAAAACCGGCACCGAATCTGTTGGCGCTGGCCAAGGCAAGTGGCTCATCAGATCGCGTCATCCTGTTCGGGTCCACATCCAAGGTGACTTTTGCCAGTGCAGGTATTTGCTTTGCTGGCATGAATAAAGAAAACCTGAAGCACTGGTCGGAAGTGCTTTCGCAGCAGAGCATTGGGCCCAACAAGATCGAGCAATGGCGTCATGTTCGTTTTCTAAGGGAGTATAAAGACGGCATTCGTGGACTCATGCGTGATCACGCAACCATTCTCAAACCAAAGTTTGACGCTGTCCAAAAGACACTGCATGCCACCATCGGCAACAAGGGACTTGCCTCGTGGACAAACCCGCAAGGCGGCTACTTTGTGAGTCTGGATACCACCCGCCCCATTGCTAGTCGCGTCGTTGAGCTGGCTGGGCAAGCTGGAGTGGCGCTGACTCCGACGGGCGCTACATTCCCCGGTGGGGTTGATCCTGACAACAGGAACATCCGGCTAGCACCTACGCGCCCACCGCTGGCAGAGGTGGAGCAGGCTATGCGAGTTGTAGCGTGCTGTATCGAACTCGCCTCGGCGGAGTATGACGTGGCCCAGTCTTGATATAGCTTCTGTCAGAAGCGATTGATTTCTGATGATTACGAAAATGGAGCTTTGTCAGTGAATACTCAGAATTCAGTTCGTCAGAGGAAGTCGGTAAGCAAAAAGGTGATGTGAAACCATATATTTCACTGAGTTCGGAAATATTACCTAAAAATTAAATAAAATGGTGTTTAAACACCAATTAGGTGATAAGGTGATGACATGTCTGAACAAAGCATACTTTTGTCGGCGCTGGCCAAGCTAATGCGACCGCTCGTGCGAATCCTTCTCCGACACGGGATCGCGTGTGAGGATTTTGTCGAGGTTGTGCGCAGAGCTTTTGTCACAGTTGCGGAGCAGGAATTCCCTCCGAAGGGGCGCAAGCAGTCACTGACAAACATCGCTCTCGTTACCGGTATCCACAGGCATGAAGTGAAAAAATTGATGCACTTGGGGAAGCAGGGTCAACCGGCCACGCCGCGTCATCATCGCGTGGCACGCGTTATCAGTGGCTGGCTCACAGATCCTGATTTATCCGAAAATGGTGTTGCCAGAACTCTGGATATCAACACTGAATTCAAGTTGTTGGTGAGTAAATACAGTGGCGACATCACTCCGCGACCCATACTCGATGAGTTGTTGCGAGTTGGTGCTGTAAAAAAGCCGACTAACGACACGGTCACTCTGTTGGTCCCAGCTTACGTGCCCCACGACAGTGACACTGACCTGATTCGTATATTCGGTGACAGCGTTGCTGACCTCTTATCCACACTCGATTACAACTTGCAGTCGGAGTCGAACGTGCGTCGTCTGCAATTGAGTGTTGTGCACGATAATCTGCCGGATGAAGTTCTTTCCAATCTTGAACTAGTCAGTCGAGATAAATCGCTTGTTTTTCTCAAGGATCTCAATCGATTTTTCGAAACACAAGACCGCGATGCCAACCCCAACGTGAAAGGCCATGGCCGTAATCGCGCGGGCATTGGACTTTACTACTTTCAAGAAAAAACCGATGAAAACTGATATGAATTACAAGAAGAAAATTAAAGAAATGCGGTGGTTTTTATCGTTTGTATCTGTATTCGTCGCAATGACTATGGCCGGATGTGGGGGTGGAATGATAGGCACCGGAACAGGACCGGAATCGGTTACTGATACCTATCAATTACAAAATTTGCCTGAACGTATTAGCCCGGCAATTCCAAAAACGCACCTGAGGGGTGAGGAACTTTTGCCGTCACAACCAGAAAATGCAGACGCTATGGAAGAAAAACTGAATATTGCATCTCGTATGGAAGGCATGAACTCAGAGAAATCAGCGGGCTGGGTCGCTATCAATGAACAGCTTTTGCTAGCCAATTTACTGCGCGTGAATGCTGAGAGCAATGCCACTATTATTGATATCGCATTTGACGAGATCCGGGATCGGTGTGTAAACCAACCGATTGACTGCACCATAGCGGGCGATCAGATCAAGGTGAAATTGACACAAAGTGTGATAAATCGTTTGATTGAAATAGTAACCGATTGGGCGGAGAGCCTGCCACCTGACAGCCTGGTTCAAGATGAGCGTTTGGTGGCATTGATAAGGGAGCAGTACTCATCACTGCAGGATAGTGAGGTGGTTCTTGGTGAAACAGTCTATTCGCAGCTTGACGGTGCTCCATACGATCATTCACTGCAAACATCCCTGAAACGTAGAGCAACGTTGGACGAGGAGTTCGCTGTCCTGCTGTGGAAGGATGAGGACTTTCATGCCCGATGGAACGACGATGGCAATGTGGCGAAATTTGATACCAATGCAGTGGGATTTCCTGCCAGAGAGTACTTCTATCAAAACAATACTCCGAGTGAAATAGTCATTGCCAATAACGTATTTGCGGCTGGTGACGAGCGCAGGTTGGATTCCTATATTAAATTGATCGCTAACGATCTGAGCAATGCAGGTGTCCTTGTCGAGGCTGCCTCGATCGCAACTGACCTTGAAATTTTTCCTATCACGAATCCGACGTCAGCCATTGTAGACAGGCATTCGCTTTTTCAAGGGCAAATTGATAATTCTGGAGGATATTCAACATCTGATAATTTTTTTCTGGATCTCTCGGATACCTCCAGGTTGGTTGTCTATACCGGGCTTCGTCACTCCTTTGATAATGTCGGTAGCCTGATTGTGGGTGAAAGATGTCTTGCGACATATGATAGTCAAGGAACTGAGGTTTGTGATGAAGAGGACTTCGTACCCGTAGGCTCAGTAGGAAGCTCCATCATTGATAGTCCCTATTATTTTGAGCCTGCAGGACTTGATGCTCTTGTTGCGGTACAAGATGCTATTAGATGGAAAGTGGAGGGACTGCCTGCCGATATCAAGGCTGTTTCTGTGGTATCAGCAGATTCAGGTATAGAGTTTACCGAACGGGAATTACTTTGCCGGGGATTTCGGTTTTCCACTGATGATGTACGTGCTTTCTGTAGCGCCACGGATGAACAGTTAGCCAATACCGTTGTGTTGGAATTAGTCGACGGAAAGCCCGGCCAAATTGTGGCAACAGCAAATCTTGTGCAGATTCAGTAGCGCTCATTGAAAAACCTTAACTCCGGCCAATACAAATAAGTGACGGTGATTAGAAATGGAAATACAACAAATACGCTATTTTCTTGCGCTCTCCGAGGACTTGAATTTCACTCGGGCCGCAGAACGCTGTGGGGTATCTCAGCCATCATTGACGCGCGCCATCAAACGACTTGAAGATGATCTTGGCGCACAGCTTATACGCAGAGAGCGAAGCCGAACACATCTGACAGAACTCGGTTTAAAAATCAAGCCGCGACTGGCACGAGCGCTGGCACTGACGGACAAAGCTCATACCGACGCTGAAGAGTTCACACAAATGAAAACCCCAAAATTATGTATCGGGGTTATGAACACTGTCGGCTCAAAGCGGTTGATGTCGATAATCAACCACTTACATAAAAAATTCCCAAAATTGAAACTCACTCTGAAAATTTCTTCTGGTAACGAGCTTGTCGAGTGGTTGCTTTGCGGCAAGGTAGATGTCGCCATTCTGGGTATGCCTGTTTATCCTGACATTATCTCGGTACATGAGCTCTATGCTGAGCGTTATATGGTTGCCATCCCACCAGATCATCAGTTCTCACGCATGAATGCCATCCCTTTAAAGGAATTCGCCAAAGAAAAAATTCTCAAAAGACTGAATTGTGAATTCATGGATTTTTTCAATTCTGAATTAGCTGATTGTGACCCTGTAGAACTGAAGGAACTGGAAGAGTCGATAGACTCGATGGACATAGCCCATGAAATTGAACATGAAGAGCTGATTCAGACAATGATCACCACCAGCATGGGTTGCGCCATTGTTCCTGAGTATTTGTCAAGCACCGCCGATTTGCAAATGCGACCGTTGATCGAGCCGGAGATTTCCCGAAAGATAAGCATCGCCACTGTTCGTGGTCGTCCTCATACACCAGTGGTCAGCTATTTTACAAACTTGTGCCAGAACATGAAAAACGAATTGGAGCTGTGATAAAGCGGGGGAAGCGTTGTAGGGTGGTGACGAAAGGGCGTTTTTTCACAATATCGTGTGCCGATGCAACGCAGTAGCGTCTGCGTGCTCTGATTTTTCAGTGCACTATGTTCTGGCTATACACTAATCAATGCGTAGATATCGCTCTACATCATATAACGTAAAAAACGTTGCACAGATGATAAGGTTGATGCTTGACCGAACGGGTCTGGGTTTGCACTGTTTGACGAGAAAAAAGATCACGCGTTGCTACTCATAGCGTTCGAAAAATATAATTCCAGAGTTTCATCCAGTTCCTTGTAGTTGGGTATGAGCAACTGATAAGAATTCATCATAGTTTCTGATATAGTCAGATTCCTCATAGTGTTCACTGGCAAATACAACCAAAACACAATCGTCGCTGAACTCGTGCATTTCTCGCCAAATACACCCTTCAACCAGTAAGCCTTTATCTGGTTTGCATAAAATGTGATCTTCAATAGTCTGGCCGTCGTCTACGCGAAAGCGACACGATCCAGAAACACAAACAATGACTTGTTTTAAGTTGTAGTGTGCGTGGAAACCTCGTGAAACACCTGACTCAGTATGGTAAACACAATAGACTCTTTTGATTTCAAAAGGTATATCGATACCTGATTCGAAAGCTATCAACGTACCTCGTTCATCACCGTGATTGGGCGCCTTAACGAAACTAACGTTGTTCATTTCGTGTCTCCTGAATGTTATTCACAAATTTTATGTGAGAACAACGAATAGGTTGACTGATAGTTAGTTGGATTTCTATTGCCAAAAAATTCGTAATTGCAGGGCAAAAAAATTAGCTAACTTCGTTGAGGAATAAATGCATGCTTGTCCAAAGCGAAAAGGGTGTTTCAAGTATCAGTCCGTAAACACGAGAATTCATGGCCTACCCTTGTTAGTAACCGTTACTTCATCTTGAAATCAATGGGTCAATGAGTAACCTGATGCATTTTCCCTGGGATAGCTTGTAAACGCTTCTTGCGTTGCTCACTACTGACATCATGTGCAGTGGCTAAGTAGTTTATGAAAAAGCAATGCCATTGCTTCACGCAACAGGGATTATAGATTGGGAATTCCGGAGAAAATTTTCATTGCAGAATCTCTTCAGGTGCGCTCAACTCGCGAAAGTGCAGAAACCTATTTGTCAAATGGTACACAGGTACAGCAAAACTCTATTGCTCAGGCCTGACACACCCTGTAGTACTGCCCACGTTAACGCGATAGGTGTGCCAAAAGACGAGTAGTTTTGCTCTTCTCTGACTTAAAACTAGAGTTTTTTCCAGGCATCACCAAAGGCAAGTCCAACACCTGGCGCATAGTAAAAGTCGCTAGGATTGTTGCACCACCCAGGTATATCGCATTGATAAGCCGCCCCATCAACTCCTTGAACTACGCTACCTAAGGTGTAATTGCCGCGACCATCAGGATAGACGGGTGTATTTGTCGCTACGCCATCCGGTGTGGGTTGTGTACTCGGATTACCGACTCCAGTTAGACGCCATGCGTCTTGCCAATCGCTTCCGGTACCAGGCGCGTAGTAGACAGGGGCGATGTTACACCAGCCAGCTACGTTGCATTCATACTGGTTGCCATCAACACTTGTCACCCTGTCACCGCCTTTGTAACTACCAAGTCCAGTTGGATAAACGCCGACTAACCTGCCCGGATCCGCGGTTGAAGTTGGTGGTGTCGGTGCAGAGGAACTGCCAGCGAGTACGAATTCAATCTCTGTCCGAATGATTCCACTAGAGGGCCTGGCGAAGACGTCGTTACGTCCTTGAGTTGGTATGGCATCCTCTCCATAACCGTTAGATGATATACCAGCCTTCACGTCCCCACCCTGTGCATTTATATATCTGGCAAGTGCCGCTGGCCAGTCATTTCTGTCTCCATTAGAAACATTGCCTACGGAAATTTCGAACTCTCGACCAAACAGCTCGCCTTCGCTACTGAATAGTCGTAGCCGCACTATGTCGGCAGCATCCAAGTCCATTGACGCTTCAATGTTGCCGATATCGATATAAGCATCGTCGGGTTCCAGATCAGGTGTTGATGCTGGTGGGACAGGCGTGCCGTTTACGGAGCCATCGCCGCCGAACGCCGATTCACCTGTATCAAAATTGACATCGATAACGTTGTAGAAGCTATTGGTGGTGTCGCCAACATCCCAGACAGCCAGAATAACGTGATAACCCGTTCTTGAGGGTAAAAAGCACTCGTGGGCCGTATTAATTGCGGGTCTCATGAATCCACCATCCTTGACACAGAACGGAGCAAGATCGAATTGGCTTCGAGTTAGTGGCTGATTCTGATTCCAATCTTGCCGTGTTATGAAATAGCGCCAGTCACCGGTCACATGATTGGCTGTGAAGAACCATTCAAAAGTGTTTCTCCCTGCTGTAATTGGCGTTTTTGCCCAGCGGTTGGCGCTTTGTTCGTTCAACGGAACCCAGGCTGCAGAGCCACCGGCCGCAATTGTGCCATCGTCTGGTCCACTTTCAGGAAATCGATCCGGGCCTTCAACGCTTTGTGGCTCATAGACGATCGACCCGCAGTTCTCGTTTATTCGTTCAGCACAAAGCTTGTTACGTGACTGCTCCACCCAGCCATGTGCAAACGACGCTGTGGGCAAAAAAGAGGTGGCCATCAGGGCGCAAAACATCGCAACTTTCCAACCACTGCTTTCAGTTGTGGTGCCTTCCAGGCCAACTGAGTGTGCGTTATGGTTTAATTTTTTTAACGCTAGAGCAATTGTTTTCGACATTAACAACGGGATCTCATGTTTGTATCAATTGCTCCGTTCACACTAACGTACAACATCGCCTTACGTGAAGCTACATATTGGCTCAAGCAGCATGCGCTTTGCTTCGGAGCGTTAAATTTCTGTCGGACTAGAGCGATGAAATATAGAGCACTCATGAATCATACTGCAAACAAAGATGAAATCAAGCGCTCTATGTACATTTGGTCACACGACGCGAATTTGCCTTTTCGACTTGAAGATCTGTGTATGACGTTTCTAGACGCTGGTCTCTGGGGGAGAGTCATCCCATATAAAAAGACAACGGTTGTCCTTTTCAATTGTCTCCAGTGTGTACAGAATCCCGGAACGTTTTTTTATTACTGCCAATAGACAGTGCAATTCGCTCAGTTCTATATTCCGGGAGTCCGAATTGCCTGTCGGAATGCCTGTCAGATTGTTCAGGGGTACTTGGGAAGGGGAGAGCACTTAGTACCGCGTCTGTGCGGCAGGATAGGATTGCGATCGTCGATCCAAATAGCGTTCGTTCAGTGGGTGGATGATACTTATGGATTAGGTGGAGTATGGATTTAGGGGTATGCTTTTACATGCTAGCGTTGTACCCGGTTTTCTATGATTTTATATACTTAGACTGGCGGTTGTCAGTGTGGCGATAGTGCGCGTTTAACGTTTTCTGCACTTAGAGAGCTGCATAATTCAACATCGCTTAACTTGCAATGGCTACGATTCAGCGATAGGGTTTTAACTATTATGATTGTCAACGAACACAGCAGCAAGTTTGAATACAGTGCTTATTATCGTTTCTCTATAGCTGTGTTTCTAGCAATCACTATTATGCTATCAGCGCAAAAGGTCATCGCACAGAACATTTCTGAAGAGTCATTCACACTGAATCTGAAAAATGCAGACATTCATACTCTCATCGAAACGGTATCTAGCCACACGGGAAAGAACTTCATTGTCGACCCACGCGTAAAAGCAATAGTTAATCTGGTTTCATCAGAACCTGTTGATGCAAGTCGGCTGTATGAGATGTTTCTTGCGGTGCTTGAGATAAACGGCTACGCTGCGGTGCAGGCAGGTCAGTTCATAAAAATTGTCCCTACCTCGGTTGGCGTAGAAAGCGCGGTTCCAATTTTGGGCGAGCATACAGGCTCATCAGGTGAGCTGGTCAGTCAGGTCATTCATCTGAAAAGTATGTCTGCGCTTCAAGTGGTTGAAACGTTGAGGCCACTGCTATCGGAGTCTGCCAGTCTTGAGGCGAGCGACGCTAGCAATGCTATTGTTGTCACCGACTATGCTATGAATATTGATAAATTGATTGACTTGATAGTCTTGATGGATCGTCGATAAGCTGCGACGCAACACGTAGGTCCGCATCTGGTTTTGGTCAGTGTTTGTTGTTATTGGCGGTGAGTAGTACAGTCACCGCAGTTCGCATCTTTAAGCGTGTTTTTGCGGTACGGATGACCCTTCTCAAATAAGCCACGCCTGGCAAGCTTCTTATTTCATTACCCGTCACGCCACCAACTAATGATGGTGCACAAGGGAACAATGATCTCGGCACCGTCGCTGCACTTAAAAGCCCAGCACTCTTAGCGGCGCCTATACTTGCAGCCCAAGAAGTATCAGCTTCGATGGCTGGCCCTGCGAGTATAGAAAATATCGCCAGTTGTCGGCCTTTTGCTGACAGATCCGATTTTCAGCCACAACTGTGGACCACCGGCTTACTGTGGTCGCTGATACTATGGTATTACATAATGGTTGCGAGCGAACATCATCCATTGCTCAGATAAAGCTCGGTTGATAACTATTTCAACTGCAATTTTTTCCATACCTCTACTGTTGAACGGACGCGTCGTTCCGCATCAGCGTGCCGCTCACCAATGGAATTACTGCCTTGTTCCAGATACTGTAAATACGGTGTAATGTCGGTGCGAATCGTCTCGTCTGAGACGGCATTTTCGGATATGGAGTCTGGAACAAACACCGCTACAACCTCGCCATCAGGTGAAAAAAACACCTCCATAACGCAATCTTCGATTGATTCCTCATCGCAGAACTCAAAGTTTCCAACAACGACACTTTCCTGGTCAACTCTGCCAAAGGTGAAGACGCTGGTATCTTCTCCGTTGGGGTCCAGCAAGCACTGAAACTGATCAATGTCTGTGGTATGAAAGCAACCGATCGACGTATCCGGTCCCACGATCGGCCCTTCTCCTTCATCCACAGTTGCGTTGATTGCAGTTGGTGCTACGAGGAAAGTCGTTGTATCAATGGTAGCCAGGCTTTCCACAGAGAACGTCGCTTCGACACTGAACACAACATTGGCGTTCTCGGTAAAACTATAAAGTAGCAGAAGTGTTCCGTACAAATTGTCGAGTTCGCCAGGTTGAGGAGGCACTGTTGAAACGTCGGGTGAGACGTCCGGTGAGACGTCGGGTGAAACGTCGGGTGAAACGTCCGGTGAGACGTCCGGTGAGACGTCGGGTGAAACGTCGGGTGAAACGTCGGGTGAAACGTCGGGTGAAACGTCGGGTGAAACGTCGGGTGAAACGTCGGGTGAAACGTCGGGTGAAACGTCGGGTGAGACGTCGGGTGAAACGTCAGGTGAAACGTCAGGTGAATCTTCAGCCGGATTGTCTGGCGGATCATCCTGCTGTGAAGGGGACTCTATTATGACGTCAGGACGATCTGACCCACCTCCACACGCGACGAGTAAAGCAGAAAGTCCAAGTATTAGCGCCGTATGTGTCTTCATCCTGATCTATCATCCATAATTAAACTGTCCATCGTGAAAATAAAGATAGCAGAATAGAGCATTACACAATAGTCAATTACCTAAATAATTAACGGTAATTCTGGCATGAAGCCTACGAAGGTGTATGCACAATGCGGACTGCCGTGGAATCAACAATTGTTTGGATTGCGTAACAGTGAAGCCTTGGCATCGCTGGAATCCGCACCATAAACAGATCCGATCAGGGCGTTCTGATGTGGGAGCCGTTCGTTTTTATACGTTCTCGCCCTGCCGATATAGCTGACTTGTACTACCCCCGTGCTGGTAAAAGCTGGCTTGTATTACTGCTTGAACGGAAGTAAATCCATTTTAGAATGATTTTGACATTCTTCTAAAGCGTTTTACCGACCTGCAAAGAAGATGACACCTCATTCCAGATCAGCAGTTGAATTCCGTGTGAACGCTATCCAGGCTTCGGCCTGATTGGTCTCCGCAAGGCCGAACTCAGCCGCGCAGATTCCTTGAGTGAGGCAAAAACGATGCTTCTGTCGAAAAAGTTGTTTTAGATTAATCCAGTCTTCAAGAAACTACTTCATGACTAAAAATAACGAACGAGCGACACTGGCGGGAGGCTTTTTCGGGGGGACGCAGGAATTGAATTGTCACATGCCGGCGGTGCTCGCCACGCGAGTCGGATGCACCGTCGTGGACGTCAACAACGCGAGATATCGCAATTATGGATATCACGCAGAAACGATAGAAATTCTGTTTGATTCCGAGGTAACCGACTTTCGCACGTTGCTGTAATTTTTCTTCCAGATACATGATCCCACCACACCCATGCGGCAAGGTAATGATACGGGTCCTTCGTATCGCTCCGCCATTTACTACACCAGAGAACAACAGTTGCAGATTGCACAAGACACAATTGCCAACGTGAACGCATCAGAAATATGGCCTGGGGTTGTTGTTACTGAGGTGGAGCCGTCGCTTGATTTCCGGGAGGCAGAACCAGAATATCAGGATTACCTTCAGCGATCACCCGGTGGCCATACCTGTCATTTCCTCAGACCTGACCGGAAATTGCAAACGCGCAACACGGCTGCCTGATCAGTCTCGGAGTATAATTGGCAAGGTGCGCGGCTCAGTTGACAGAGGCGCTCTATCTCCAGGAGAATTTGTGAGAAGACGAACTTTGCTCAAAGGGGTCGCTGGCTGTGCGTCGGCGATGTACATGCCAGCGTGCGCTACGACAGAGGATGGTGCCCCGATCGGTGGTGCAATTCGCCCAGGTGCTATTGATAGCTTTGTGGATGCAGCACGACGGGTAGAGCGCTTGAACGCTATTGTGGTAATGCAGCGGGGTAAAGTCATTGCTGCCGAAGCGTTTCGTGGTCCTCCGGTTGCTCAGCCAGTAAACGTCAAGTCGGTTTCAAAATCTGTGGTGGCAGCGTTGGTCGGCTGTGCGATAGAGCGTAAATTGCTGATGGGTATCGAGACCACACTTGGTGAGGCAGCGCCCGAATTACTGCCGGCTAATGCGGACCCGCGGGTGGCAGAGTTGAGTGTGGGTGATTTTCTGACAATGCGTATTGGCCTGGAACGGCAATCCGGACGCAATTACGGCCGATGGGCCACGAGTGAAGACTGGGTGCGCTATGCGCTAACACGACCATTCTCGGCAGAACCAGGAGGCAGAATGTTGTACTCAACTGCCGGCTGGCATGTGCTGGGTGCAATGCTGGCCGGAGTAAGCGGCCAGAGCTTGCTGGAGCTTTCGCGTGAGTGGTTAGGCAAGCCACTTGATATAGAATTTGCGCCATGGACACGTGATCCTCAGGGGCGCTATCTCGGCGGTAATGAGATGTCAATGTCACCGCTCGAAATGGTACGTTTTGGTGAGTTGTATCGTCTTGGAGGACGCTGGAATGGTGAGCGTGTGTTGCACGATAAGTGGGTTTCACAGAGTTTCGTGCCCCGGACTATTTCTCCATGGTCTAATGATGCTTACGGATATGGCTGGTTTCTAAGACCAATGGCTGAACGATTCGTCGCCTTTGCGCGTGGGTATGGTGGGCAGCTTATTCATGTGATTCCACAAGCAGAATTGGTGGTAGCGATGACCTCTGGTACCTCAAAGGCTGCTCGTAGTGGAGAATATGTGGCTACCCTCCATGGATTGGTCGAAAACCAACTGCTGGGTACGCAAGAGCGCGATGATGTCTAAAAGCACGAGTAGAACGGACCTTTGATGAGCAATGTCTTATGTGTCACCAATGCCTGTCTTTCCGGTGGATCTCGGTCGTTTTGCTGGTCTGCGGTTTATTCAGCATGAGTAGTCGTGCAGATTTTTCAGATAGGCGACAAATCATTGTATTTTTCTCGTCAGGTTCTGCGTCGGGTGTGTTGACTCAACGCCTGGTTGACGACTTGCGCTGCCAACTTGTCGAACGCGATACCGATGTCCGCTTTGTTGATATAGCCGAGTTGCCGGACACGATATCAGCAACTGAAAATCGCGATGAACCGTCATTGCTTCACAAGCTAGTGTTGCTACGTAGCGAAGAGCGCCTTGACTTTGAGATGGTCTTGATTGGAAAAGACGGGGGTGTGAAGGCCCGAACAGATAATCCGGAAGCATTGAATGAGTTTCTGGCGATGATAGATACCATGCCGATGCGACGAGCTGAGATAAGATCGCGTGGTAAGGCTGATTGTCAATAATGAGCTAGTAATAGATTTACTTTTTGTAGATCGATGATTGTCAATGACTGAGTAATTAGTGCAGTTGGTTCAATGCCACTGTGTGATCGCCTGAGTTATCAAGCTGAGTTATCAAGCTGAGTTCAGACAAATCGCTGCCATGGAGTTGGTTCTCGGAGCTGCGTGTGGATGCACATGGATTGTGTGGTGCAGGCTGATCAAGTGCCAGATGCGTGATGAATTGGTGTTGCAGGTTCAGGCTGAGTAATCGATGGATACATCGGCGAAACGCTGGCAGCTGTATTAGTAACGCGCACGGCGATATTCAGCCAGCCGTGTGAAAGCCGATTTCGCCGATGCTTTGGACATTGGGTTTTAGTGTGGTGGCCATTGGCTATTCGTGTTTGATGCTCCTGCATACCTGCCTAGCCGCCTAGCCCCAAGTGTCTTTGAATACCTCACTCTCCGCTCCTCGACAGGCTAATCTTCCTCCTGCGTTGCTGATTACACAACCGGAATAATTCAAAAAACACTTGACTCTGAGTTGTAATGGGAAAATAATCCTATCAATGGGATATAAAACCGTTTTGTCACATACTTACAGGGGTCCGCTTGTGCTCACAGCCATACCATCCAAGTTGCTCTATTTCGTTTGCCTGACTGTTTCGCTTTTTCCACAGGCGATCGGAGCTACGCTGTACTCCACGGCAGAGAACGGTACCGATGGCTGGTTTGTGTATGACACCACGCCTGCTGGTGCAGAAGTTTCTGACGTTTTTGATACGCAGCGGCAAAGTAGGGTTATCGAAACCCGGGGCTCCGGGCGATCAAATGGATATCGATTAGGTGGCGTATCGGCACCCGATGGCTGGGGCAACACCAGCGAATTTCTGCTGTCATGGCAGATGGCAACCACACAGCCGTATGTCATCCTGGTTCATGTGGACACGACGGTTGGTGCACGGCGCTTGTACTATAGTCAGAGCAACTCTGACCTGCTAAAAAATCCAGGGAATAACTCCATTGGTTTTGGTCTTGGAAGCGGTTCTACCAATGGTAGTTGGATTGGTTATGAACGCAATTTGCGTCTTGATATTGAAACGGGTGAGCCTGGTAATCAGTTACTAGCCGTAAACGGTATTTCTGTTCTAGGCACGCTAAGAATTGACGATGTAACGCTGATCAGCGAAGGTAATCAGCCCATCGTAGATGATCCGGATTTGCCTTATACCGTTTATTCCGACGGTGAAAATGGTGCTGATGGCTGGTCTGTATTCGACAACACGCCTACAGGAGCTGCGGTTACGGCAGTGTTCGATAACAGTCAGAATAGCAGGGTCATTCAAACCAGCGGTGATGGGCGTAACAATCGATACTTGTTAGGTGGAACTGACGCTACTTCAGGGTGGAGAAACAGTAGCGAGTTTATATTGTCATGGGACATGTCAACGAATGAGCCTTTCAGTATTCAGGTATTTCTTGATACTGAACTTGGTGTTAGGCAACTTGTATATACCAAGAGCAATTCGGATGGCTTAAAAAACCCTTCAAACGATTCAATATCGTTTGGATTGGGTAGTGGGCTTATTGGCAACGGATGGTTTTCATATACTCGAGATCTCGCTGCTGATGTGGCCATCGGTGAACCAGGGAATGCGTTACGAGCGGTCAATGGTATCGTCGTATCAGGTAGCTTCCGGCTCGATAATATCAGGCTGGGCGTAACTGGCGATGTGCCAGAGACGGTATTTCCTCCCACAGCTTCCATAGAGGCCAGAACCCTGGCAGGAACTGCCCCCTTGAGCGTTATGTTCAGCGCAGCGGAATCTACCGCGGTAGCTCCGGCCACTATCGCAGCGTACGCCTGGGATTTTGGCAATGGCAATACAGCTGTATCATCAGGTGCGTCTACTACCTATGCCAGCGCTGGTAGTTATAACGTGTCGCTGCTGGTCACTGATAGCAACGGCATGACGGCTTCTGCTGATGTAACGGTTGTCGTGGGTAGTGAAGTTGAGCCGCCCGTTGTAGAGCCTCCCGTTGTAGAGCCTCCCACTTATGATGCTGACAGTGAGGCTGCTGCCCGTTTACTCGCGCAGGCGACGTTTGGCGCAACGATGGGTGACATCGAAGAAGTTAAGCGGCTTGGTGTACAAGCGTGGGTAGATAACCAGTTTTCTCTTCAAGGTACACCGCATCTTGAATACGCTATTGAGCATCCCGGCAGTGGAAGCCTATCGGGACCGCGGCAACACAAATGGCTGATTGATGCTATAGATGGGAGCGATCAGCTCAGGCAGCGTGTGGCCTTCGCCTACAGCCAGATACTGGTCGTTTCGGATGTGACGCAAACGCTTCGTCGCAATCAATATGCGATGGCGAATTACTACGATATCTTGCTCGATAATGCGTTCGCAAACTACCGTGACTTGCTAGAAGACGTCACCTTGAATCCTATAATGGGCATTTATCTAAGTATGCTTCAGAACGGGCGTGGTGATCTTGAGGCCAATACACGAGCAGATCAGAATTATGCGCGCGAGGTGATGCAACTATTTACCATTGGACAATACGAACTCAACCTCGACGGTAGCATTCGTCGAGACCTCAACGGGGTACCCTTTCCTGCATACACTCAGGCTGATGTTGAAGAGTACGCCCGTGTTTTTACTGGCTGGTCTTATGCTGATGCAAATCGGTTCGATAACGTGCCGGCTGGCTCCAACACTAATAAATTCCTGCCAATGCAACCCTATCCCGGTTTCCACGATCCAAACGCGAAGACGCTCCTCGGAGGGATCGTAACACCGGCTGGGATAAGCCCTCAACAAGATCTGGATAATGCGCTGGATAGCCTGTTCAATCACCCGAACGTCGGTCCCTTTGTTGGAAAACAGCTCATACAGCGTCTGGTAACAAGCAATCCCACACCTGCTTATGTTGCGCGGGTAGCGTCGGCATTTAATAACAATGGTTCAGGGGTTCGTGGCGACATGCGAGCAGTTATTCGAGCTATATTGCTTGATACGGAAGCTCGTTCAGGACATTTGAATGTGCCTGACTTCGGCAAGCTGCGAGAGCCACTTCTGCGTTGGACGCACATGTGGCGCGCTTTCAATGTACAACGCGGACGGCAAAGTACCGTTAATAAATACAACCACGGCTCACCCTATATTAACCAAGCCGCCAGCTTTATGGGACAGTCACCGCTCTCGTCTCCCTCTGTATTTAATTTCTTTCGGCCCGATTACGCGCCATTAGGGGAGATACGTGATAGCGATCTGGTAGCACCGGAAGCACAAATCTATACCGATGCCTACATTCTTACCACAACAGCAAAGTTATCCGGTTTTGCACAGATTTTTTATCAAGGAGCTAATGACAACGCGCTGAATAGCTCACATATTGATATCAGTGAAGAGACTTCGTTGGCATCAGATCCTGGTGCGCTTGTCAGTCTCCTGGATTTATTGCTGATGTCGGGGCAGATGAGTTCTGGCATGCGTGCGGTGTTAGTAGATCACATGAATGAGCTGCCTTCAGACGAAGCGGGGCGTTCGCAACGAGTGCGCGATGGCATTACATTGATCATGGCATCGCCATCCTACCTCGTACAAAAATAAGCTCGTTCATCAACAGGGGCATAGACATGCGTAGTAAATTACACAGCCGCAGGCAGTTTCTTAAGCGCAGTGCACACATGGCTTTACTGGGTGCGACCGGATCTGCCGTCGGTGGAAAAATGTCGCTGATAGGTTCTGCTCTCGCAGCACAGGGAGATTACAGAAGTCTGCCCGGTTACAAAGCGCTGGTTTGTGTTTTTCTGTACGGAGGTAGCGATTCATTCAATATGTTCATGCCGTACGAGCAAAACCGCTTTGATTCCTATGCAGCTTCTCGTGGCACACTTGCACTGAATCAAAGTCAACTGTTGGCAGATTCTGCCCGAACGGTGTACTTCAATCAAAACCTGGGTGCGTTACGCGATTCTTATGATGCTGGCAACCTGGCAATAGTGCGCAACGTAGGCAACTTGATCGAGCCGCTAACACCAGCACGATTCATAAGTAATCCAGAACTGGTGCCCGCTGATCTATTTGCACACAACTCTCAGCAAGAGCAGGTACAGAAGAGTTGGTCCAGCAAACCCGTAGGGTTAGTCGGGGCGGGTTGGGGTGGACGTATGGCTGATCTGCTTATGGAGGCAAACAGTGGCAACGCGCTCCCCCCGACGTTCTCGATGGCGAATACAAATTTTTTCCAGCCTGGTAATCGTTCAACACCCATCGCCATCAATCCGACCACTGGGCCAGTCTTACTGCCGTTTCTCGATGGTAACCGCAGCTCATCCAACCGTGCCAGAGATGCCGCGATAGAACGAATACTGGCCTTGCCATCTGACAACCCTCTGGAAGGATTTGCTGCAGATTCATTTCGCAATGCTCGCGACAGCTCGCGGTTGCTGTCCAGCAGCATCAACAACAGTCCAGACTTCGGACCATATGATTCAACCAACAGTCTTGAGACGCAACTGCGCATGGTTGCGCGCATGATTGCAGTCAGAGAAGAGCTCGGAATGAAGCGGCAAATATTTTTTGTTAGCGCGGGAGGTTGGGATACACATGATAATCAATCTCCAAGACTAACGGCTCTTACATCAGGATTGAACTCAGCTCTGGCAAATTTTCAGCAGTCGTTAGCAACGATGGGTGTGGAAAATGAGGTCACGACCTTCACTGCTTCTGATTTCGGGCGAACCCTGACGATAAACGGCGACGGCTCGGACCATGGCTGGGGTGGTCACTACATGGTGATGGGGGGGGCGGTCAACGGAGGCCAGCTTTATGGGAACTGGCCGGACTATTCATTGGGTGGTCAGAATGACATCGGCAGCGGTCGGCTTATACCTGAGATGTCCGTCAACCAGTACGGGGCGGCAATGGGATCGTGGATGGGCTTGTCCAATTCAGATTTGCTGGATGTATTTCCTGATCTGGATCAGTTTGAAACCGGCTGGCAGTCTCAGTACGGATTGTTTTCCTGAAAACGCTTGCTTAGTCACAGCAGTAAGGGGTGAATCTTAAAAGATTTGGTGTGAACATGTTGAGCGATGCTGGCGAAATCATCACGGTTCCCACTACCTTGGTTTGATCCAACGTTGCTGCCATAAATTATGGATGCGAGACCTTATAGGAGCCGCTGGTGAAACAATTCCGAGCACTTAAGCGACCATTTTGCGAGATAGCTTGATCAACACACTATTTTACTGACCGACGCTTGATCTTTTTCTCTATAAGCATGATGATTCTGTAATGGGAATTTTATCCCGGTCATCAGATAACTATGTTGAAAGAGATAGAATGGTCGTCGAGTTAATGATGCTGAAATATGTATCAATTTCGCATGTGTGCGCCTGTCGTTGATGAGTGACTCAGTAAAAGTCTCACTGGCAAAAGCGGTGGTCAGTATCTTGCGCCCCATGATCCGTATGCTTATCCGGTTCGAGTTTACCCATGCCGAGCTCAGCGAGCTGGTCAGGCAGACGTATGTGGAGGTTGCCGATAAGGAGTTTGTTATTCACGGTCAGGAAATGACAGTCTCGCGGGTCGCCGTGTTGACAGGCTTGAGTCGTAAAGAGGTCGTCAGGTTGCGCGCTTTGCTGGAAGATGACACCACCAGTATCAAGGATGCTCCAAATCGAGCACAAAGAGTGGTGCAGGGGTGGCTGGGAGACAAGGAGTTCCTTGACAGAAAAAAGAATCCCAAGGTATTACCGATAAAAGGTGGAAAAGGCAGCTTTCTGGAGTTGGTCAAGCGCTACAGTGGAGACATTACTTATGGCGCAATTCTGGATGAGTTGAACAGGACGGGAATTACCAGCCAGCCGGATGCCGATAGCGTCCGATTGATCAATCAGGGATACATTCCGCACGAAAATGACCTTGAGCAAGTGCGAATACTGTCCATGTGCGTATCAGATCTATTCAAGACAGCGGTCTGGAACATAGAAGCCGAGCCTGACGAGAAGCGCTTCCAGCGACAGGTTACCTATAACTTGCTTGACAAGAATTCGGCACACGAATTCAACATCTACTCCAAAGAGCAAGCCTCAGAGCTTATGGAGAAGCTCAACAAATTTCTTGCAAAAAAGCGCCGTAAGGTCGGTACAAAAAAACAAGGAAAATCAATGCGGGTTGGTATGGGTATTTACTACCTTGAAGAGGTGCAGGAATCATCAGAAAGAAAGGACCAAAAGAGGAGTAAATGATGACACACGGCAAGACTATGATTCGCCCTGGCACCCGTCGGTTCAGGATGATTGCGTGGCTGTTGGTGGGTATGTTCTCGCTATTCCTGGCTGGCTGCGATCCTGATGAAGAATCGATCTTGGTGGGTACCGGATTCAAAGGTACGGTTAGTGAGCGCAAACAGCTTGCCAGTCTTGATATAGAGATCAGAGCACAATCTGGCGAGCGGTTTACCGCATTGATTTCTGTAGACGGGCAGTATTCGGTTGAATCAGCGTCAGGATCAGGTCCGTGGTTACTGCGAAGCAATCTTGGCAATAATGAGTATCGCTACGGGATAGCTTATGCATCGGGTATTGCCAATGTGCACAGTTATACCGATG
The DNA here is from genome assembly GCA_045110475.1 of Granulosicoccus sp. Classification (GTDB taxonomy): domain Bacteria; phylum Pseudomonadota; class Gammaproteobacteria; order Granulosicoccales; family Granulosicoccaceae; genus Granulosicoccus. The sequence continues at coordinate 28,166 of JBGCGC010000010.1, read as the reverse complement.
TTGTTCTGCGCAGCTGGTTCCTGAAGGAGCATGGCTTGGATGATCTGGATACAGCGTTTGATGCAGATGGTCAAATATCCGTATTTCCCAACGCTGAACAGTTTTTTGACCTTGCTGAAAACTATTTTGCGCTGGTTGATCTGGTGCTGCAAAATTACAACTTGAGTGGATCTCAACTACTTAACGAAGAGTTTCGTGCTGACGGATCGGGTATCGACCGATACCTCAATCTTAATCCTGTGCTTATCGATGGTCGGCGCGTTACGCTGATAAGGACAGATCCTGATAACAATACTCAGACCGCAACCACAATTGACATTCTTGCGGGAGCTGATTCTGGACAGCCCGACTCACAAGCACCATCAATTCCCGAAAATCTGCGAGCGTTGAGTAGTGGCCCCAATGAGATCGTACTCGTGTGGGAGCCATCGACAGACAATCTGGCTATCGTCGGTTACGAGATAATTCGCAATGGTGAGCTTGTTGAACTTTGGCCCTACCCGGTATATACCGATTCTGACGTGCAGGCCGATACCGCTTATGACTATGTTGTCAAAGCCATCGATGTTGCCGGTAACCGATCAGCCGAGGCATCGATAAGCATTACTGGCACGTTGACTATGCTTGATACCGAGCGACCGCCGGCTCCGACAGCTCTGAAGTCTGTCTTTGCGTCGTTACAAAGGGTGGATCTGGAGTGGACTCAGGGCGATATAGGCGATGTAGCAGGCTTTAACGTCTACCGTGGACAGCCTCAGGATATCCCCTCATTGCTTATCAGCGTCACCAGTACTTCTGTGACTGATGCAACGGTATCTGCGAATCAGGAATATTGCTATCAAGTGAGCGCGGTAGATGCCAGTGGCAACGAATCTGAAAAAACAGACCTTGAGTGCGTTGTGACAGACGGAATTACCATTGTGACGCCTGAGCGGCCGGTCGCCGATGTACCGACTATGGCAGGTCTGAGCTATCGAGATCCGCATTTAAGTAGCTGTCCTGCAATCTTTCCCGATTACCGTGTTAATTCGGAATTGACTGTTCCAGAGGGTTGTTATCGTGTCGAACGAGATATCGTGGTAGTCGATTCTGGTATTCTGACGCTGGATCCTGGTGTGGTTCTCATGTTTTTAGCTGATACACAGCTACTCATCGAGTCCGATGGTGTACTGATATCTATCGGAACTGAAGAAGATCCAGTGATTATGACAGCTGAGCAGCCGATTTCTGGACAGTGGCGGGGAGTCTTGTTTAACCGATCGAATGATGCACGCAATGTTATCCGCCGTACGGTCGTTGAATATACGGGTAGTGATTCAAGTGGCGCTGCAATAACGCTTGTCTCTTCAGAGAACTCACCGTCTCGCCTGCGGGTCGAGCAATCGCTAATCCGCTTTGGTCAGTGGTATGGCATCAGTATTCCAGGATTGGATTCCAAGCTGGATTCTTTCAGTGGCAATCGTGTCGAATTCAATGGTCGTGCAGCCTTTCTCCACTATACTGCCTTGCGATCACTCAATAACGGTAGCGTTTTTATTGACAACGATACAAACCGTCTGTTTGTGCCAGGGGCAACTTACAATACAGACGTTGAGATTGACGATCCAGGTTTGCCAATTCAGCTCAATGACATGAATCAAACACTTGGTACCATTATTATTAATAAAGGTGTGGAGCTGTATTTTACGAATAACACGGCGTTGCATGGCCGCTCCAGTCTTGCCATCAGAGGGTCTGCCGAAAAACCTGTTATCTTGAATTCGACAGTAGACGCACCCGGAAGCTGGCAAGGTCTGTTATTGATTGAAGGAGTCAATGCAGAAATTAGTCATGTGATTATCAAAAATGCGGGAAGGAGCAGTCCACTCAATCCAGAAGGTGCTAACCTGTTTGCCAACAACGCAACTTTTTCACTGAACAATGTGATTTTGACGAAAAGCGAATCCTTTGGATTTCATGCGACAGGGGATCAGGTGACTGTCAGTTCAGCGGAGCGATTTACTAGTGATAACAACGCGCGAGAGGATGTCGTCAGTCCTTACGACTTTTGAACCCAATGCCGATCATGGTGTCGTCACTAAAAGCTGTCATCCGCTGTTTCACTTGACAAAGTGTGGTTCATTTCATACCAAAAAGGTCTAATGTACCCTCCAGTTTTCCTTGTTTGCTGAGCAACCCAACAGGACACTATTAACTCTGTTCCAGGTGTTTTGCGTTTCCGTGAATTTTTGATCTATAGTGAAATCAGGGGTAGTCCTAACAAGGCCTGACCCAGCACCGCAAGGCTTATCAGTGCATAAAACGCTGAAAATGGTTTGACTATCGCAAGACTATAGCCACGGCGATCTATCCATAGCCCCACCAACGGTAAGATTTGCAACGCATGCAGCGATAAAAAATGGGCTGGGCGCAGGTCGCCAACCTCGGTAGACCAGCCTACAATAGGCAGGACACGCGATGGGTCATCAGGTATGCCAACGAAGTGTCCTCCCTGAGAGGATAGGTAGCCAGCGGTGATAGTGGTGAGAAAAAAGCTGGTAAGTGCACCCCACCAGATTGCTGTTCTTGTTGCTGGGCCGATCGTCGAATCACGGCGCACAACCCATGCAATAACAACAGGCATACTTATCAGCAGCACAGCACCGACACCCATCAATGCGTACATCGTTTCGTGAAAAGGGGTCGAATAGTTGAAATGACTGTGCTCGGCTTGTGCCGATTGAAAGATAATGTAGGTCATCTCACACAGAAAGGCGACGGCCATAACGCCAGCAGCGAGTACGATAAAGCGGCAATTGCGGTTTTCTACTGATAGCGCTGAAACTACCATTGCCAGCGTTGCAAAGTGCACAATGAAAGACAATGCAAATTTTGCAGGCTTGTGCCAAACGGGTATGCCATTCAGGGTTCGCGGATCGAACTGTCCCCATAATATGGCCATTGCCAGTAGGATTACGGAAGCAATAGTGAGTTGCCTGAACAGCGATGTTCGGTCTACCGTAACTGCTGGATGCATAAGTGTGTCCATACGCTTAGGCTACTTCTGTCAACTACGCAATTTTCTGATCAATGCATGATTGCCACTTGACATTGCCAGCGCCAGAAGAAACCCCGCAGGGCCAAAGAGAAAGATCACTGGCAGGATGAAACCCTGAATTATACGGGACACACCCGTGCGGTCCATTATCGCGGCGCACCGGGCTCCGACGAATAAGTCAAATGCGAGATAGTGCGTCCAGCCTGCCACTAGCATCATATCGTCGCTGAACAACTGGCGAACTTCTGAAAGCGAACCAAATCCTCCGCTTGCCTCGGAAAAGTAACGCAATACAAGCACTGCGTACATTGCTGACAGAACGAGAGGTGCAATGTAAGTTGGCACCGCGTTTAGCGCAGGCCAGCGACGTGGGGCGAATATCAGAATGAGCCAGGCGGGTAGCACAAAAGCACTGGACAGAGAAAAGAGGGTATCTGGAGTCATTTTCTATAACTGCTGTTGTGTACTGCTGATCGTCTCGATGCACATGACGTCTATTCTGTGTGTGATCAACCTTCAGGCGTTTCTGCTCGAATAAATGCCGAAGTTGGTTGGTGAAGAGACGTTGGTCATTCATTCTGTCGACATTCATCAGGAACTTCCGTCGAGCATGCATCAATAAGTATAAATGACTCTGACAGGATAAAGAAACCTTGCGTACAGCGCCAGATTGGCTAAGAAGCGGGTACCGTGCTTATTGATACTTATTTCTGTTGTCGGTAAAAACCTCACATGGAGTAGTTCAATGTAAGCAGCGACCAATCGTCTCCGGGCAGCTTATTAGTGAATTAAATCTGGAAATCAGCGTGCTGAAATAAGAATGCACCGAAATGACATGGGACGCTAGGAAAAATACAGCGAAATCATTGGTCTATAGAGCTATTTAATTCAACTGGCATGACTTGAAATAATCCTTGATGAGTTCGCTTGTCTCTAAAAATTATACATTTTTAAATCAGCAAAACTACGATCAAAAGCGTCAAGAACAGGTTGAACGTCGGACTCATCCAAGCACAATGGAGGGACCATCCGCAAACAGTTCTTGAAAGTTCCCGACTTGGATAGTATGAGCCCATGTTCACGAGTTTTTTCAAAGACATAGGCGGTGTGTTCTGGCGCAGGTTCTTTGCTACCCCGATCTTTGACCAGCTCGATTGCCTGCATGAAGCCACGGCCGCGAACATCACCAATAACGTCATAGTGATCTTTAATTTGCTGCAAGCCCTCGTGAATCTTTGCCCCCACCTTTTTTGCATTGTTTATCAAATCATCTTCCTTGATGATCTGCAGGACAGCACGCGCGGCGGAGCAGGATACCGGGTTTGCACCATATGTGTGAAAGAGAAATTTACCAGCCATACTTTCTGCTATGTCTTTTTTGACGACCAGAGCACCAATAGGCAAACCGTTTCCCAGACCTTTAGCAATGATCATCATATCTGGCACTACGCCGTGGTGATTAAAGCACCACATCGCATCTCCTGTTTTCCCAAATCCAGACTGAACCTCATCAATAATTAGGAGTCCTCCGGCTGCATGCACTCTCTTTGCAGCTCCTCTCATATATCCGGGTGGCATTGGCACGATGCCTCCGTAACCCTGAACAGGCTCAATTAGCATGGCCGCCAGTTGGCCGCTGGTGGTGTAAGTAATTGAGTGATCAATTTCTTCCAGATAGGGATCAACCCCTTCACCAAGAATACCGCGATACTGGTTGGGCTCAGCAACGAAGGATACATTTGGTAGCTGTGATGTGTTATGACGGAAGCCTTGAACACCTGTAACTGCCTGCGCTCCATAGGTCGCTCCATGGTATGAATTACGCAGTGAAAGAATATCCTGATTACCCGTTGATATGCGTGCCATCATCAACGCAAGATCAATGGCTTCAGCGCCTGAATTGGTAAAATGAACCACCCATTCATGGCCTGCGGGCATAGTCTCTGCCAACTCTTGTGCAAGATGCGCAGGAACCGGATGATGAAACATCGTGGTGCAGTGCGTAAGCTCTTTGACCTGTTCGGTCACCGCATCCACCACCTTGGGATGAGCGTGTCCAACACTGATGCATAAATTCATACCTAGTAGGTCGATTAACTTGTTGCCTTTTTCGTCCCAGCAATATTGCATCTCGCCTTTTTTCAGAATTAAAGGCTTCTGATAAGGTACAAAGGCTCTCTGGGATGCGGCGTAATAGTTATCGCGTTTCTGGATAATCGCGTCCGTTGACCAGTCTATCGGTTGAGTCATTGCTTGAGTGCTCTTGGGGTAGTGATCATCAGGCCACGTGCTGTTGCCATGACCTGCATAACCCTAACATTGAATGGCATGGCCCCTCAAATGGTCGATCGATCAATTTTTCGTTAAAAATTAGCTTTCTTGTTCGACGAAGGCGTAGATTTCAAGCAGGATCAGTGATGAATTAGGTTTTGTCGAGCCATCAGTCGGCAAGACACTCATTAAGCCAATAGACGATGTTGTGAATTCGTACTATGCTCTTCATGCAGGCAACAGAGAACGATTTTGTAATTCAAATAACCGCCTGAACGTTACAGTGGTTCATTTACAGCGGGTTGTCTCATATGCCTAATTGATAGACCCATTTTTAGCGTATGAGGATCCTCGACAAGCTCATAGAGCTTGCTTCACTAAAGGATACTCTATGCCCGTCTGTTAAAACGGTACCCACTCTTTAAGTGCTCGTCAAAACCGGTCATAGTGCTTGATTATCTTGCTCAAAAATAACTGCTGCTGGAGACTATACTTATAGCAGGTTGCCACCCCTGATACCGAGGTATCACTAGGGTATACATAGTGCCTCAATCGAATGCGCCGACAGGCAAGAGCCAGCCGCTCTTGCCTGACGTTTTACTTAATCGAAACGCGCTATTCGCAGGCGAAACTCTCCGCCAGCTCGACATCTCCACTGCCGTCATAACGGGCAACCTGAGGATAGGGACACAAGGGTCTGGTTCGCTCTCCTGACCAATCGGCAGGAAGCTCTTCATTTTCACCACCTGGGTTTGTGGTGCCACGTGCACTGGCCAGCAATTGATCAGGCGCTTCACCTTGCTCTACCCAACTAACCAGAGCACTCAGCGCGTCAAATTGATCTGTTGATGGTCCGCCATTGCAATGCCCCATACCCGGTACCAGAAACAGTCTGGCAAATTCCGAGGCGTCAGCATGGTTAGCCTGTACGCCTTCAATCCAGGACACACTGTCCATAGCGGAGAAGATCGAATCGCTGACACCGTGATACACCATGATCTTTGCACCGCGATCCCGAACAGCAGATAACGAAGTTGGATCGGGCGGGGTGGCGAACTGAAGCCCGGATTCGGTGTACAGTTCATTGGTTGCGTTGATCCGTTCAACCAGATCGTCGATATCTGCGCTCAATGAAAACGCTGGGCCATCAAATCCAACTGGATCTTCAGGAGGTGTGCCGAAGATCATACCAACTGCTCCTGAGTCAAGATTAAGCGAGGCGACAAATTCCCAGAACGCAACACCGTTCTGGGCAATTCCGGCGTCGTAGGCAAAGCTTGCATAAACTGGTGTGCCGTCGCTGGTGGTAGCACCGCTAAAGATCGGTGCTATGGCCACTTTCTGCTCTTCACTCAGACAGCTACCATCACGCTCAGCGTCGCAAGTGGGTACATCGTCCAGACTGAATGCCAACTGACAAGCCTGTACGTCAGCAACGATTCCATCCGCAACGCCATCAAGCGTGTCACAGCTGGACAATACAGAGGCTGCCAGAACTCCACGCTCTTGCGCTGTAAATGCACTGGACAGATCGGTAGGGTCTGTTGCAACTGTTGCATAACGCTGGGCACCGAAAATATTGGCAATTGCCGCTTTGGGCAAATTGTATCCTGGCGCACCAGCCAGATACCCGTCATAAGATTCCGGCATGCGGGTAAACGCGTTAAAGGCATGTCGCCCACCGTTACTGCAACCACCAAAGTACGAACGATCAGGCCCTCGTCCGTAAGCGCTACTGATAACAGTATTAGCCATCGGCGTCAGGGTTTGAGTCGCCTGATAGCCGTAATCTAATCGCGCTTGGGGGTCGATGCCGAAGGTTGGTCCAAGTGAGGCATCATGCCCACCATCTGAACTCAAAACGGCAAAACCCTGATACAGGGCGTTGGTTTCAGCGCCACCGCCACTTGCACCAACTGCGGGTCTGACATTACCGTCGATACCACCATTGCCCTGATGATAAAAACGTCCATTCCAGTTAATTGGCAGCCTCATCTCGAACGAGATAGCGTATGCGTTTCCGTCAACCTCACTGGTTCGCTCGTTCATCTTTCCGGTTACCAGGCAATGCGCTGGGATATCGTTACCACCGACAGTTAAATCACCTGCTGGCACCTCACTACTGGTATCAATAGACGTATTGGTCAATCCGGCAACGCTCGACGCCAGCGCTTCACAGGTTCCTTGTAGCGATGCAGCGGTAGCAGGTGATAGCTGCACGATACTTCTGTTGGTATCGTCATTGAGTATGTCGTCATCAGTGTCATCGGAAGAACTGCATGCACCTACAAGAAAAGACCCGCATGCTCCGATTAGAAGCGCACGGGTCCAACTCCGGGTTACGATGTCATTTTTTCGCCTTGCAAGTGTACCGTGTGTATGGTCGCTACTCTTTATTGTTAATGTTCTTTTCATTCTTACCTCTTGACGTTGTTTTTGGTCGTTTGCTTTTACTGGCAATTTTCAAATCAGATTTTCACTGTCTCAAGCGTCGCTATCCAGCGAGCCAGACACTGGGCTACCTCTAGCGGCTTTTCATCCGGTAATGCATGGCTGGCACCGTCAATGGTGTCGATCGTGACACGCTCACCGAACTCTTCAACGAAATTGTTACGACTTTGCTCTGGACGAAACGGATCTTGCAGGGCAATGACGTCAAGAATGGGGGCGTTTCCGCTATGCCACCATGAGGCTTTGTCGGTCTTTGCACGCGCTGCACGTTGCATCGCGATGACATCAGCATGCCAACCCTCAAGCCACGATTCAGGATCGTTGCCTTCAGCGAAAAACGCCAGCTTTAAAGCGTCGATACGTTGCTGGCGTGTCGCATCGCTCGATGCCAGACAATCGATGGCCTGCGGTAACTCGGCTGGCCATTGTCCAGAGCCGGCAGCAATCAAGGCAAGTCCTCTTATAAGTTCCGGATAGTCCGCCGCTACAGTTCTGGCTATCCAGCATCCAAATGCGTGACCGGCCACGACGGCATTGTCGGTTTCGGCTTTGATAGTGGCTGAGACATCCGTCGCCAGGTCGTGGAAGTCCAGTCCCGCCATTGGACCAGTACTACCACCAATGCCCCTCGGCTCAGGTAGTATGACTTTGTAACCGCGCCTTACCAGCTCATGTGCCAACTCTTTGAAGTCACCACCACTACGTCCCGTTGACGCTAGAAGACAGATGGCAGGACCATCTCCGGCAACGTAGTAGTTGATGCTGGCCTCACCTGAATCAACGTTTTTGATTTGCAGCCCATGCGAGGCCATTACGGGTATAGCCCTGTCGCTATGAGTAGCTTCTCGCTGGTCCTCTTCTCTGGCCCCAGATAGTGAACTGTGGCGACTGCCATGGTCGGCAAAGCCATTACAACAAACGGGTGCGACAGTAACCGAGCGACTGCATCGTCAATGGCAAGATGTGTTTTCAGGTCCGAATTCTCCAGTTGTGGCGTGAGCGAAAAATTCGACGAGATTTCAGAGTGATTTGCCATAGCAAGAACCGCCATCGTGTAGCTCGATGAGCCAACCGGCACCGTGGCGCTAACCGTCTCGGTAGTCTGATAAACGAATCGCTAAGCGTTCCTTACGAATTTTCTGCAAAAACTCCAGTGCCTCGACAATTGAACTCGTATTAGGACAGAGTCTTTAACTAGAGTCAATAGATCATATTTATCATTTATCAATGCTTCCTATTGATCACTTTTATGAATTTTGCTTTTGGATACTTGATTGACTGCGCTGATCAATCAATCTGACAAGCTATTCGCCCCTTCGACCTTGATTTGGTTACGGCTATTCGTATTTCTTGATCAACGCCTCCAGATTTGGAAAATAGGCCTGTTGCAGTGGCTTTACTTTGGTCAGGTTCGCAAGATCTGAGACTTCTCCATACAAACCGCAAACAAAGCTTTGCGTGTTGCAGGATAATAGCTCTTGGGTAGAAATGTCGTACCACACAAGACGATTGGTAATGACGTTGCCAAAGACAATTGAATTTTTCTTGTAAGAGGATTCCTCAAATTTTTCTTTTCCTAATGAATTCAGAATAATACCGGGTAGCTCTGAGTTCATAACGTATTCATTGATGGACTGGGACTCTGTCTCTGGTGTCATCAGAATCAGGGGTAACCAGCCAAGCGCAATTTCGTTTTCCAGGATCATGCCACCAGGCATCTCTCGTGACTCATCAGAGGTAATCACCACGACCGTATTGTTCAGCAGTTGTCTGGCCTTTAACCCTTCAATCAGTTCGAATATCGCCTCGTCCAGATACCGTAGTGCTCGATAACGATTGTCAGTACTCTCCGGAAGAAAATCATCCGGCGAGAAATATGGACTATGTGTTCCGGTGTTAAGTATTCCAAGCATCCATGGTGAGTCGGGATCCAGGGAGTCGATATGGTTCAGCGCGTTGGTGAACAGGGACTTGTCGTCTATTCCCCATCCACTGCGAGCTTGGTGCTCTGGGTGCTGTTCATCGCCAAACACGGTATCAAAGCCTAATAGTGGAAGAATTTGGTCCTTCGACATATAGCCATTAGGTGCGCTTTGAAAAAAACCTGTCTGATAGCCGTGGTTTTTGAGTACGATGGGCAGGGCCAAGGGCACGTCGGCGTCTTTGGCCAGAATTTCATCCCACCTTAGATCTTCTGAAATGAAACGCGGTAAATTCCCGGTTAATGAGGTATACAAACCGTTGGCCGTAATCAGTTGATGGCCAAAATGTCTGGTATAGGTAGTGTTCTCACTTTCCAGACTTTTCAAGTAACTCATGTCTCCCGATTCAATGCTGAGGTGCGACAAACCCTCCAGATAGACGATGAGCAGGTTACGGACCGGTTGGAAACGTTCCGGAACTGACACCCCTGTATTGGCGGTGAAGGGCGCTTCTTCAAATGATCTATTGTTTTGAGTGATCTGTGGGTGATTTGATATAGGCAACAGCGGATGGGTTTGCATCCATTGTGGTTGCGTGAAATTTGATGAGTATATGGGAAGTGCAATTGCTAACAGTACAATGACGGTTATCAGGTTCGACACAATTACTGTTGGCTTGTAGCGACCCAGATACGCAATGCAAGCCCAAACTGCAAGGCATAGCAAGAAAAAATCAAAAAACTCTTCGCTGAGTTGGGCTCGGACGAACGTCATGTCCACCGCGGCGCTCACAAGAGCAAAGTTAATATTGGTGAAGTTGTATCGAATATGTTCAACGTTTGCAGCGTAGAACATAGCTAAGAGGACAAGAGCGATGATCCTTAACTTTCTGTGCAAAAACACAATGGCCAATGTGGCAAGCAGGCAAAAGATCACATCGTCTCTCAATCCGTTCAATATCGAGGTACCAAAATAGTTGATAAATCCTATTTTTGCGATAATTCCATCAAGCAGACTATGAGATACCGCGAAATTGTTGAGATGGTAGTAAACACGCAGCGCCATCAATCGGTGAAAAAGTGTCATCGATAAAACACAGATAAATATGCCCACATACCTCTGAAAAAAGACGTCTGGTGAGTTCTGCGTAGCGATCAGTTTTTTTAAAAATTGCATTATTGTTGTTCGGTAAACTCTTGCAACTTTGAACGCGTAATCGGATTATTTCGATTTGTCATCGATTACATAGTCACGACGGAAATTCAATCAAGCACAGAATTCTGCATAAGAATTTGTCTTAAAATGTTGTGCTGAACAACATGAAAAATTGCTTTATACGGGGTAACTTGTCAATGCCAGCCTACGGTTCTGGTAGGTACTTTCTGCCACACTTTCTCCTGATGTTCTGTTTGATTCCAACCGTGATACGGGTGATTTTCAAGCAGTTCTTTATCTTTGAAAATGTATATTAGTACCATGCCGGAAATGAAGCCTCCAACGTGCGCCCAGAATGCAACACCACCGCCGACGGTTCCCATGGACGAGAAGCCGCCCATCAGTTGAGTCACGATCCAGTAACCTAGCATGAAGACAGCGGGGATGGAAAACGTTCGAAACAGGAAAAACATGTGGACGTGCACTTTAGGGTAGAGCACGATATATGCGCCCATCACACCGCCGATTGCACCCGATGCCCCCACCATTGGGACAACCGAGCCGGTATCTGCAATGATCTGAGTTGCGGAGGCTGCGAGACCTGTAAGGATATAGAAAATGGCAAAACGTCCACTGCCCATTGAGTCTTCAACGTTATTGCCAAATATCCACAGAAACCACATATTGCCAATAAGATGCATCCAGCTTCCGTGCATGAAAATCGATGTGACTAACGAATACCAGTCCGGGTTTCCATCTATGTTGCAAAAGGGCCTGCTGCGCACAAGCTCCTGACTTGTCAGGTCTGCCGGTATCAAGCCGAACTGGCACACAGACTGCGATAGTGCTGGTTCCGCGCCCATCCCCTGCAAACCTACCCACGCAAGCAGGTTAAGACCGATAAACAGGTACGTGATATAAGGAATATTGATTTGTGGGTTTTCATCCCTGATGGGAAATATCATACCAAGTGGACTCCCTTATGGATCAACTATGCCAGCGTACATCATACTCTGAGTGCTGCTAGTGGGCCACGCAACCCCTTTTCCTTTTAGCGAATCCTGCTCAGACTGCGCGCCCCGGACTACGCGCCCCGGACTACGCGCCCCGGTATGAAGTACAAGCTGTATTTCGCCGGGCTGCGATCAGTCGGGCTGCGATCAGTCAGATTGCGATCAGTCAGATTGCGATAGCTGCTCTTTCGAGTAGGCGACACGGACTTTCAAAAAATAGCTAAACGATAAACACTGAAAGTCTTCGTGCTTACTGCAAATAACGTCAGTGAGTGTTAACCGTTACCTGACGCCGTTAGCCAGAGTTTGACTAAATTCTGTCCGTTATCAAACGCTAAGACTCAAGGAACGACGAATGTGGCAGATCTATAGTCGGCTGCAGCGTTGGTCTAAGTCACCAGGTCTGTGTTCCAATACTACGGTTGTCGTACCAATATGAAAATCAGCGCACGCATTACCTCTGGATTCGTCTTGATAACCACAATCGTGGTGCTATGCAGCTCAGTGGGCGGCTATGGAATCCACCGGTTGAGTGAAAGTCTCGCATTTGTCACAGGCCCTGCATGGGAGGCCGCCGACGGTGCTATGGAAGGTACAATCGGGGTCAGCACGGAGTTGCTCGCTATCAGTCAAATTGTCTCAGATAGCGATGCTCATCAGGCCGCTGAGCGGAAACTCCGCGACGCGCAGGAGCTGGCTTCAACCGCCTTTGGACGCATGCGACAGTCCGGTCTGATCAACGAGGATGAGCTACGTCGCTTTGATGAAGATCTCAAGCTATTTCAGGCGGTACGCCAGAAAATGCTTGATAGACATGCCACTTTTTCATCTCTGGACAAGCAACTTAATGCGAATTTCTATCGTTTTCAGGAATTAATGGAGTCTGTCGAAGCACTGGGTGATGAGCAGGTTGAAGCGTTAATTTCCGATCCTGACAGGCTTATAAGCTGGAATACTGGTTTGGCAGATCGCTGGACTGCGGCCGATGGTGGCATGGAAACCCGAATTGCCATGCTGCAACAGATTTTTTATTACAAACGACTTGTTATTGGACAGTCGGTAGCGCCGACCTTGCAACGCCTGAGCGGTACACTGGCTTTTCTAGCTGATAGTATCGCTGAAATCATCGATCATCCTGTGTTTAAAACAACCAGAATTGAAGATCGAAGCTATGCCAGTGCAACGTACTCAGAAGCGTTGGGCACAGCATTCACAACTCACAAGTCCGACTTTGCATCGGCAACGGCGGCTTATCTGAGTCTGGCTGAGACAAGAAAACAATATCAGGCACAAGCCAACCAGTTTCTGGAAACTGTCACGGCATTGGAAGAGGTTGGTGACAGTCAGGTAGAAGGACAAATGGACACTGTCAAGCGTACCGTAGGTAGAGCATACGGAACATTAATACTTGCCGTTATAGCAGGCGTTCTGATAGCCATAGCTGCAGGCCTTTGGATCATTCGAAGTATTCGGACGCCTCTTCACAAGGCCGTCGATCTGGCAACAGCCGTCAGCAACGGCGATCTCAGTAAAGAGATTGAGGTAACTCGTCAAGACGAGGTTGGCCTGCTTATCCATGCGCTTAATCGCGTTGTAAGAGAAATGCGAGCCACATTGAATTCAGAATCAGTGAATTGGGAAGAAGTCGCCACTTTCTTTGGCGAGTTGCGCCAGAAACTCGACCGAGTAGTAGCTATGGTCGAAGGATCGCCGACGGCCACCTTGATGGCCGATCAGGATTTGATCATTCAATACACCAATCCCGCAACACAGAGCCTGATGGAAAATCTCACGGAAGGATTTACCCTATCTGGCAAAGAGCTGGTGGGGCAGCGTCTGGTAGACGTCCACCCGAAGCTTGCAGAAGTGCGTGAATTACTCTCTAAACCTGAAAAGTTGCCATTCAATGCGATGCTGACCGTGGGTGATCAGTACGTTGATGCCACCATAGATGCCGTGTTCAACGAAAACAAAGAGTATCTGGGCCCGATGCTAAGCCTGTCACTGGTTACGGATAAAATCCAAAAGGTGGCTGAGGAAAACATGGAACGTGAGCGTGAACAGGCTGACGCACTTAAAGCCAAGGTGGACGACCTGCTTGACGTGGTCAATGCTGCAGCCTCCGGTGATCTCACCAGAACGATTGGAGTGAAAGGGAATGATCAAATCGGAAAAATGGGTGTTGCTCTGGAGAAATTTCTGGCACAGCTGCGACAAAGCCTGCGCGGCATTGGCGGCTCAGCCGAACGACTACAGCTGGCGTCAGGAGAATTGGCTACCGTCAGTGAATCTCTCTCTAGCTCCTCGCAAGTAAATGCACAACAGGCTGAGCACGTGTCAAAGAGTGCGGGGGAGGTAGACAAGAACGTCACTCTGGTTGCAGCAGCGGCGGTGCAGATGGGAACATCCATTACGGAGATTGTAGGCAACACCAGTCGTGCGTCGCAAGTAGCATCAGAGGCGGTTGATCTCATCAGAAAAACCGATACGACTGTTAGACAGCTCTCTGATTCCAGTGCGGGGATAGGAAATGTTATCAAGGTCATCAGCTCTATCGCTGAGCAAACCAACTTGTTGGCACTCAATGCAACCATTGAAGCGGCAAGAGCGGGTGATGCCGGGAAAGGGTTTGCAGTCGTAGCCAACGAGGTCAAGGAACTGGCCAAAGAGACCGCCAAAGCCACCGATGAAATTGGTCAAATTGTAAGTGCAATTCAGAGTGACAGTTCCAATGCCGTTGAAGCTATCTGCGATATTGATACGATTGTCGGGCAGATCAATGAAATTCAGACGTCAATCGTTTGCGCGGTACAGCAACAGAGTGAGACCACGGATAGTATTTCGCAAACGATCGCTAAAACAGCCGACGGTAGTGGTGAGATAGCCAAAAGTATTAGCCAAGTCGCCTTGGGCACTCAACAGACGCTGGAGGGCGCAGCCAACACCAAAGGCGCAGCTAATGAGCTATCACGCACCTCCGTTGAGCTTCACCAGATGGTCAGTCGGTTCAAAATTGAATCCGTCGAGTAAGGTGTCCACTATCCACCGTACCTTGGAAAAGCATACTTTTGGTGTCTCGCATCATGTGGGAACATGGCGTTGCAGTTAACTAACGATGCGTTGCTCTGGAGCGGTACGCCGCAGCGTGACACACTACACTAGTCAACCAAACAGGCCACCTGTGCCTCTACCCGGCTGGTGAAACTGGACACTGTGCAACTGTATACCTTGGGACCAATACGCGAATTCACGTTGGCAGTGTCTGAACTGCTGCAGGCGCCGCCAGATGCAACCGATAGGAAAACTCCCTGACTGCCGACTGGATAGATGGCATCGGGGCATGTGGCTTCGCATGTTCCTCCCGCTTCGACATCAAAACATCGAACGGTCCTATACACGATATCGTTAGTAAAAGTAAAAAAGGAAGGGCGATTGTCATTGCCACCAAAAAACTCAATACGGTCACCGCCGCGCAGCGGGCTGTAAACCCCTTCCTCAGTGAACGCAACAACAGAGTAAGAACCGACTTCTGTTAGGGGGAAGCTGAGCGTATCACGTACCGTAGCGTAGTAACCACGCAAGTAAATGTTGTAACCATCAGCACCGTCAATGGGATCCCAGGTCAATACATTGCCTTCAATTTGAAGGTTAACGACCGGAGGCAAGCTCTGGGCGTGTGCTACCGGTAAAAATACCAGAAAAATAATTGAAAAAAATATCTTACGCATTGCTTTGCTCCATGTAGGCATTGCTTGTTCAAAAAAATTTTCACCTGTTTGACAGGCTTATATGAGAGTTGGCAGTAAGTGGCTGCTTTGTTTAAAGTCCATGCAACCAAACATTAGCATAACTAATCTGCAATGTTTGAAGTGTTAATTCACGTCAGGCTATGTGAGCTTTGATTGTCGAAGTGCATGGTGCTCGCGTTTGGTCTACCGATTTATAGTTCTCAAAAGATTGATATCCCTATGCTCCACTAGAATCAGGTTTCGAGAACGGGGACGTTATTGTTTACCATTTCACCGGCGCGGTGATCAGACACAAGGTCGTCTTGAAAGGGTAAGTATGCTTCGTTGTTTGCCTGTACCACGGTTTGTAAGACGCCTATCGGTTTTTAGATTCAATATTGTCCGAATGGCGAGGAGCAGGGCCAGTCATCCGCTGATAAAAGGCACATGAATTAACGCAACGCATGGGTATCAGATGACTAGTGGCACGTGTGTCGATCGGTCATGGAAAACAAGTCGATGTTGGTGCCAATGCCGGTATGGCGTTCGTTCTTGCAATGCTAGGCTTAAACCAAACGGAATGGCTACTGACAATCCTGGAATACCTATTCTGCTAGATCGACACTGACTATTTTATGGGTTTATATGGACGCATTATTCGTGGATGCTCACTTAACATTTCATTCTGGCGCGTGGATGCCGTTAACCTACGTGTCGAGCGGATCTGTTTCAAATTTGCAATGTGACACATCTAACGATTTGTAGACACTTGTTTTTACCTATCCCTTCAGGCATCCACTAAATTACTAGTCGGAAATCAGTGCCGACGACACCGCGTTTGCCAACTCTGTCCCTATAGATGACCCATGTTCTAGAGTGTAGCAATTGAAAAATATTGTTAAACAATTCAAGTGCAAAATGTCGAATTGTCTCATTTACTACAAAAATCATAGACACCTTTTGCCACATGTTGCGAAGGCGATTTTTGACTATAAAGTAGACGTATTCGTACTCGAGGGTGAGATTCACAAAACACGGGAAAAAATATCCCTGTTGTATGTCGGACGAGGCATAAACTTGCCTCATCTGAAAAAAAGCACTTTGCTGATACCACTATCGTTGAGTCTCGTAGAGCCAACCTGCTGACATTCGGTCGCCACATGAAGTCTGTGGAGAACAAGGCCGACGTCATGTTTCTGGATATTGGATGGCCCTACCATGCCTACGATCAATCGCTGACAGCTGACGATCTCATGGATACTCGCGCGTTTCCAATTGACGGTGTGCTGCAATTCAAGCGTAGGTGGGGCGCAGTTCTTGACGATTTCAACAGCCCTAGTTCCATTCTCTTCAAGCCACTCAAAGACAATGCTAAAGCGGCGAATTTTTCTCAACAATTTCCGTTGATTGCCAGAAGGGATGGTGCCCTTGAGCTGGTAGTGTGTTCGCTAGAGCCAGAATTTGATGACGCAGCCTGCAAGCGCACCCTCTCCAGTTTCTATTGTGACGGAATTGATCAGGTCACGGTCGTTCACCTTTCTGATCAATATGCCAGTACTACACTGACTGTCTCAAAAGCCTACCCCAACGTTAGAGTGGTTAGATGTACTCTGCAAGACTTCTCGCAGTACTACACGCGTGATTTCAACTTCGACAATGTACAAGCGGAAAAGGATTGTGGCTATGATGGCACTGCAGCGTTTTCTGAAGGTACTATCTGAAAAGAAATTCATTCGTCACGCAATGCAGGCACTCTGGGAAAATGGATTAAGAGTGCGTTAACCTCTTGCGCAACTGACCGGCCTAAGTAGGTCTCGACCATACTGAAGCAGGTACATAAACATTACCGTCAGCAAGTTTTCGTGCTGTTCGTACAATGCCCGCAGAAATTGGCCTGAATTCGTTGTTATCCATGCGGTAGTCCAGCCGTACATCGATTTTTCCTGAGGCATGTTGCAGTATGTGCCGCCACCGACGATGATAACTTCCCAGTGTATAGAAGACACAGGAGCAGTTTTATCGCTCATGTTGAATGCTCGCTGCAGCTTGTCCCGTTTTGCCTTAACTGGCGTAACCGTACTCGGTGAGCGGATTCGATATGCTGGCGCATTGCCTGTTCCGCATCGGCCGGGTTTCGAGCGCTTATGGCGTTGAGCAATTGTTCGTGTTCTTTATTGGACTGTGCAGCTCTGTCAGATTCGTTGAACGTTGAGGGCCCAAGTATCAGAAGGGTTTTTTCAATGGAGCGCACAGCGCTGAGCAAGAACCTGTTACGTGCTGCATCGAGCAGGCAGCGATGAAACTGTTGGTTCAGTTGATCCAGCTCGTGAGTATCTGTTGCAGCGCACATGGCCTGATGAATCGATACCAATTCGTCTACTTCCACATCGGAGGCGGCGCGTGCTGAAAATCGGGCAGCCGTGCTTTCAAGTACTGCGCGCATTTCGTAGAGTTCAGAGACCTCTGAGTAATCCAGTTTCCGGATAGTTGAGCCCGAACGCGGTGTGTGGCTTATCAAGCCATCGGCTTCCAGCTGGCGCATGGCCTCTCTAACCGGTGTACGTGAAATGCCCAGACGTTCGGCTATGTCAGCTTCGGTGAGGCGGTCTCCAGGATTCAGGGTACCTGCGCGAATTTCGTTGAGGATTCGTGCATAGGTATCACGTCCCTGTGGGCGCACATGCTTGTTCATTTATAGCGTCAATCGGCAGTAAATTTGCGTGATTTGATTGATTGTATACCGTTGTATGCAATTGTGTGGAATAATATCGGCTTGATTAGTTACAGGTACGAGGAATGCTGGACCGCCATCAAGTAGAAACTGCGGTTGTCGCAGTCGCTGGCGTGGCTGTTTTCCGTGTGCTCTCCTTGCCGTTGCCATTTCTGTTTGGTCCGATGTTTTTCTGCCTGTTGGCAGCGCTGGCCAAACGCAACCTGAAAGGATTTGGGCAAGTATCCGTTGCTGCCCGGACCATTTTGGGAGTGGCGGTTGGCGCTTCGATAACGCCGGAATTATTCCATCGACTCCCTGAGATGGCACTCTCTGTGGCGTTGGTTCCCCTGTACATCATCATTATTGCGTCCATTGGTGTGCCTTTTTTCTATCGCGTTTGCGGATTTGACAAAGTCACCGCGTATTACGCTGCCATGCCCGGTGGGCTTCAGGATATGGTGATTTTCGGCATTGAAGCCGGTGGTGATGGACGTGCCTTGTCGCTCATTCACGCCACGCGAGTGCTGATGATTGTCACTATCGCCCCCGTGATACTCAGTCTGGGCTTCGATGCGTCGCTCAGTGCGCCAATTGGTGCGCCAGCCGCCACGATTCCTGTGCATGAAATGCTGATCATGATGATTGCAGCTCTGGTTGGCTGGAAGGGTGGCGAGCGCATCGGATTGTTTGGTGCCTCGATTCTGGGGCCAATGTTTGTTACCGCCATCTTGTCCCTGTCAGGTGTCATTCATTATCGCCCGCCAAGTGAGGCATTGCTGACTGCACAGTTACTCATCGGTATCGGTATTGGAGTGGGTTATGTCGGGGTAACTTTTTCGGAGTTACGGCGAGATGTGCTGGCAGGCATCGCGTTTGTGCTGCTGCTATCGGTACTCGCCTTGCTGTTTACCGAAGCTGTGGTGCTGAGCGGGTTGGCATTGCCAATGAACGCGTTTCTTGCATTCGCACCTGGTGGTCAGGCTGAAATGACTTTACTGGCAGTTATTGTCGGCGCTGATCTGGGCTTTGTTATAGTGCACCATTTACTACGAATTTTTCTGGTAATCACCTGTGCACCGTTTGCTGTACGACTATTGAAAAAACTGGACTAGGAGCCTGTATTACCCCATACGCGAGATGATGATTCGATGAAAGTACATATCCTGGATGATTGGTTTGATACGCTGAGAACATTACCGATCTACGCTCGCTTGTCGGGACACGACGTCAGCATCTGGAACGATCATACCGAGGATGTCGATGTGCCGGCTGAGCGACTTGTAGACGCCGATGGGGTTACGTTGGCAGACAGTCGCGCTGCTTTTTTCGGCAAATCTGATTTTGTCAGTGTGCATGTCAGGCTCAAGCCAGATACCAGAGGAATAATTACCAGCAGCGATTTACAGCTCATGAAGTCATCGGCAACGCTGATCAACACGTCCCGGTCCGGGCTGATCGAACCCGGTGCTCTTTCGAGCTACGTGGCTGCGGGTCGACCGGGTCGTCTGGCTATCGATGTGTTTGATGTCGAACCGCTCACCGACATCCATGACCCAGTCATCACACACCCGGATGTGATCAGTACTCCGCATATTGGCTATGTGACCGAAGACGAGCTGGATATGCAGTTTAATGACATCTACGAACAGATAAACGCCTATGCTGACGGGGCTCCTGTTCACATGATCAATGACGATGTCTGGACTGACGAAAACAAGGACCGAAAGTGATCCATCATCAATGTCGGCTGTCCATGAACAAACGCCACAAATCAAGGCAACCTTTTCACCCGCACGATATCAAAGCTTCCGTGAACACCAATCAATCATTCGACACGCAATGGTATCAATCGCACATACATGAACACTCTGCAACGACCGAACACAGCAAAGACCGGTCTTGGCATTCCTTGTGAACATCAACATACTTCGTTCAGAATCAACATCGTCGCTCTAGAGGGCAACTTACTATGACTATCACCGTTGGACAAGACACCGCCAAAACACGCAAGACGCTCACTGTGGGCGGTACATCGATTGACTATTATTCCATTCCCGCCGCAAGCGCTGCAGGCTTAGGGGATTTCACCCGATTGCCAGCCGCGCTAAAGGTTGTGCTGGAAAACATGTTGCGTTTCGAAGATGGTAAAACCGTCTCGATCGATGATATCAAGGCGTTTGCTGAATGGGCGGATAAAGGTGGTCGGAACCCGCGCGAGATTGCCTACCGCCCGGCCCGCGTTTTGATGCAGGACTTCACAGGCGTGCCCGCTGTGGTCGATCTTGCCGCCATGCGCGACGGTATTGTCGCTCTGGGAGGCGATGCCCAGCAGATCAACCCACTTAATCCTGTGGATCTTGTCATCGATCACTCGGTCATGATCGACGAGTTCGGCAACCCGCGTGCCTTTCAGATGAACGTAGACCGCGAGTACGAGCGTAACCTTGAGCGTTACACTTTCCTCAAATGGGGTCAGTCAGCGTTCTCAAACTTTCGCGTTGTGCCCCCGGGCACCGGCATTTGTCATCAGGTGAATCTTGAATATCTCAGCCAAACCGTCTGGACCGACAAGGATCAGAACGGTGTTGATGTCGCTTACCCCGATACGCTCGTTGGCACTGACAGTCACACCACCATGGTCAACGGTGCCGCTGTGCTTGGTTGGGGTGTTGGCGGTATCGAGGCTGAGGCTTCGATGCTGGGTCAGCCCATCTCCATGCTTATTCCCGACGTTGTTGGCTTCAAGCTCACAGGCAGGATGATGGAAGGCACAACTGGAACCGATCTTGTGTTGAAGGTCGTTGAGATGCTCCGTGCTCATGGTGTCGTGTCCAAATTCGTTGAATTCTATGGCGACGGCCTTGACACGTTGCCACTGGCCGACCGTGCGACCATAGCCAACATGGCACCGGAATACGGTGCGACATGCGGCTTCTTTCCGATTGATGGTGAAACCCTTCGCTATCTGGAAAATACGGGGCGTGACGAAGAGCGCATTGCATTGGTCGAAGCCTACGCACGCGAAAACGGCATGTGGCGAGACGCCAACTACGACCCCGTCTACACCTCAACGCTGGAGCTGGATATGGGGACCATTGTGCCTGCCATCTCCGGTCCAAAACGACCGCAGGACTATGTTGCTCTGACTGATGCTAAAGACGCCTTCAGTAGCGAGATGGAAAACGCCTTTAAGCGTCCGATGGGCAAGAGCGTCAAGGTGGAAGGTGAAGACTATGAACTGGAATCGGGTGATGTTGTCATCGCATCAATTACTTCCTGCACCAACACCTCTAATCCCTACGTCATGATCGGCGCAGGGCTTGTGGCACGCAAAGCTGCGGCCATGGGTCTCAACCGAAAGCCCTGGGTTAAGACATCTCTGGCACCTGGCTCTCAGGTGGTGTCGGCTTACCTTGAGGCTGCTGGCCTGCAGGAGGATCTTGACAAGATCGGTTTTAACCTCGTGGGCTACGGCTGCACAACCTGCATTGGTAATTCAGGTCCGCTGCAACCCGAGATCAGTAAAGCCATTGCCGATGGCGATCTGGTGGCAACCTCTGTTCTATCAGGAAATCGCAACTTCGAGGGCCGCATCTCACCGGATGTGCGCGCCAACTATCTGGCCTCACCACCGCTGGTTGTGGCATATGCCCTGGCTGGTACCATGGACATCAATCTCGCTTCGGACCCGATTGCACAGACTCCTGATGGCACGGATGTTTATTTAAAAGACATCTGGCCTACGACACAAGAGATCGCAGAACTGGTCGAAGCAACCGTTACTCGCGAGGCGTTCCAGACCAAATACGCCGATGTATTTAAGGGCGATGAAAAATGGCAGAGCGTAAAGACGACAAAAGCGGAAACCTACGACTGGCCGCTACAGTCAACCTATATCCAGAATCCGCCTTATTTTCAGGGCATGTCCAAAGAACCCGGCACGATCACCAACATCGAAGATGCGAAAGTACTGGCCATACTCGGCGACATGATCACAACCGATCACATCAGTCCCGCGGGATCATTCAAGGAATCAGCGCCAGCCGGTGAATACTTGCAGGAGCGTCAGGTGCCGATGCGCGAATTCAACTCCTACGGCTCACGCCGCGGCAACCACGAGGTTATGATGCGTGGCACCTTTGCCAATATTCGCATCAAGAACGAAATGCTGGACAACGTCGAAGGCGGCTACACCAAAGGCCCGGACGGCAAGCAGACCTCGATTTTTGAGGCCGCCATGGCCTACATGGATGCAGGGACGCCAACCGTAATCTTCGGTGGTGAGCAATACGGTGCCGGCTCGTCCCGTGACTGGGCAGCAAAAGGCACGAATCTGCTAGGCGTTAAAGCGGTAATCGCGGAGAGCTTCGAGCGGATCCACCGCTCTAATCTCGTTGGCATGGGTGTAATCCCGTTCGAATTTACCGGTGGCGACTCTCGCAAAACACTGGGGTTAACCGGTGATGAAACAGTGACCATTATTGGTCTGGACAGCGTCAAGCCCTTGCAAGAGACGCCCTGCAAAATCGAGATGGCCGATGGGTCGGTGAAAGAGATTACGTTGAAGTGTCGGATAGATACCGCGATTGAAATCGAGTACGTCGAACATGGTGGCGTGCTGCACTACGTGCTGCGTAATCTGGCAAAAGCTGCCTGATTTCAGATCGATTCGATGGCATTCCGGGAGGCGGGGAGCCGCCTCCGGGGAAGCAACTGACCCTATGTTGTTGCGTGTGAGTTTAGCTGATTGGTAGTTTTCTAGAGCAGAGTGAGGGCTGTTTGTACTTGCCAGCTCAATCAGCGTCTGTACTAATCAGGCTAGTGTTCTGACAATTTGTTTCTCGCAATAAGATTGCGCAAATCAAAGCCAATAGCATGGACGCCACTAAAACGAAAAGTGCTATCTGGTAGTTCTCTACTGTGTAGATCGGAACACCATTGATTTGCATGCCATTCCAGTTTTTCTCCAGCAACCAGCCAATCAGCGGTTGAGTGACGGCTCCAGAGCCAACGACGCACATGTTGGCAAGACCCATAGCAGCCGCGCTATTCATGATCAGATTGGATTCACGGACAGAACCGAATATAACAATCATCGTTGAGCCACCTATACCTGTCACGGTAAACAGAACACCAATTGCGGTGAACGACCACGCGTCTACGTACACCAAAAGCACAAAACCGCTGAGTGCAATCAAAGTGCCACCAATGATGACGGGGTTGCGCTTTCCCATTCGATCCGATAGCCAACCCCAAAGCGGAGAGCCAAGCCCCCATCCAACGAAAAGCATCGAAACAAGCGCTGCTGCCTGTTTTTTATCGAGTTCATAGCTAAGTTCCAGCCACGGGATAGCCCACAAACCGGCAAAGCTTAACATCGGAGCCGCCAGTCCAAAACCGATTCCAGCACACAACCACGACTGCGGATTACGTGCAACCAGACGAAGGCTCTGGAGTAGACTACTGTTTTCACTGTGATGATTTTTACTATTGCGGCGTGGCACTACGGTAAAAAGTAATATCGCTAATCCAAGACCAGCAAGCATTAGCCATAAAAATGATTCCTGCCAGCCACGACTTTCCACCAGTAGGCGCAAAGGCGCTTGTCCCGCTATTGCTCCTATCATTCCCATCGTTTGCACCAGGCCTGCCAGTAGGGCAAACCGGCCTGGACTGAAAAACTGCGTGATAATGGAAAGGGTGCCCACAAAACCAAAAGCTACAGCGCCTCCGATAAGGGCGCGATAAAAACTGGCCATTAACAAGCTCTCGCTACTGGCAAAGCCAGCGGATGCAAGTGCACAGGCGAGTGCGGCTGCTGCCATCAATTTTCGGGGTCCGTAACGGTCGGTAAGTAAACCGACGGGTAACTGAAGAGCAGCGTAGGTGTAAAAATACGCACCTGAGAGAATACCGAGGCTCGCTGCTCCGACCGAAAAGTCACGCATGAGCTCATCGGTAACAACGCTTGGCGCTACGCGTTGAATGAATGCATACGCAAAGAACAACATTCCCAGCAAATACGCAAAAAGCGCTCTCTGTCCGTCAGGCTGGCTATCAGAAGTATTCAAGGAATATTGTTAGTTCCTGTTATCTCGAGGGTAGATTAAACCGCGAAATTTAAAGTGGCGCTAGCCTGCGAACGCACTACAGGAGAAGATAGTGTTCAAAAACGTACGATCAGGTTTAATTCATAGGGTTTGAAACCGGATTTTTACTAGCAATAAACACGGAAGATTTTAACTAGTGTTTGACAAAAGTAGGAGAAAATCAAGTGATTTGGAGCAAATCGCAGGTATTGGTGTTTGATTGTGCTGAACCAGATGACGCCCTGACCTCTGAACGCACACTGAAATCTATCCGAGCGATTGACAACTCGATCGAATCTGGGCCTCTTTAGCAACACCAAAACGGCCGATACGTTTTTCCTTGACGCTGTACAGTGCCCTGTCTGCTCTGGCTAAGACGGCATCGATGCTCTCATTCTTGTTCAGAAGAACATTGCCGATACTGCACGAAATAGCGATATCGTTTTGAATCGTGAAATTTGAACATTGACCGATAATCGAACTCCGAAGATCTTCCAGTTCACTTGGAGATCCCAGAGCGATAAGTGCAAACTCGTCACCGCCCAGTCTTCCAACCACTCCAATCTCACCGACCGTTTTTTTCAACAGTGTCGCCGCGACCGCCAAGGCTTCATCGCCGACATTGTGTCCATAGGTATCGTTAACTTCTTTGAATTTGTCCAGATCGACCATGCCAACCATGCACTCTGTCGCCTCTCTCAACGTGCGTATGTTTTGCGTCGCTGCTCCGAGGAAACCACGTCTATTCGCAGTTCCTGTCAGGGAGTCGGTAGTTGATAGTTTAGTGACGAATTCATAGGCTGTGTCGAGCCGGCTGAGCAGACGAGTAAGGAAATACGTGACGTTGGGAGCAATAGCTGCCGGAACCAGTATGCTCATGTGAAGGTTCGCAACGAATTCATCAATTTGTAAACCCTCGGACGTTAACAGTGGGATTACTAGCGTCAGCCCTACCGAACTTAATACCGATACTAACGTGGATAGCGCAATCAGCCCATAAAGGGCCATATCGCCTGTACACGTGCATTAATTGTTTTTCAAACCGACTCAGTCCTGGAATATCGTTGTCCACAGCGGAGGCATCTGCACCACGTGTGGACAGATTGAGCGTCATAAGAGCGTAACGATAGCGACGTGTGATCCAGGTTTCAAACTTGTGCCGTGTTTTTCAGTCCTGTGAGCCCAATCGTAGCCTTGTTCTTTGAATCCGATTGCCCTATACGACATTTCATGAGTGGCTTGATTCTGAGGGTTAGTAAGCACAGGCTCCGAGCAACTGCTGACCTTTCATTTTTTGTCGTATTGGAATACATTGCAACCTGGCCTCATCCACGCTGATTGTAAGAACATGACAATAAATTCAGGCTGTCGCTTCCGAGATCTTCACCGTGCCGGAAACCCCTTCATTCTGGCCAATGCGTGGGATGCAGGGTCAGCAAAGATGCTCGAGGCACTCGGCGCAGAAGCAATCGGTACCTCATCGGCCGCGCATGCTTTTACACTGGGGCGTCCCGATATGGGGCAAGTCACGCGAGACGAAGCGCTTGCCCACGCCGCCGATCTTGTTGCCGCCGTGAAGGTACCGGTATCCGGTGACTTCGAGAATGGCTTTGGTGACGACCCCGACACTTGTGCTACGACTGTGCGCCTCGCCTACGAGGTCGGTTTAGCTGGTATCTCGATTGAAGACACCGCATTGCCCGAATCCTCAGCCTATGAACGCAGTGTCGCTGTAGAAAGAATACGTGCAGCAAGCGGTGCTGCACGTGCACTGCCGGGAGACTTTGTACTGGTAGCACGCGCCGATGGTGTCATGAATCAACACTATGACCTTGAAGAAGCACTGGAGCGAGTGGCAGCTTATGAAGCAGCTGGCGCTGACTGCGTTTACGTGCCCCTGCCTGGCACCCTGGAAGACCAGAAGCGCATCTGTGAGGCAACGGTACTGCCAGTGAATGCGCTGGCTGCAGGACCATTCGCACAATACACGCGATCGCAGTTTGCAGCGCAAGGTGTGGCTCGTATCTCTCTTGGTTCAGCACTGGCAAGCGCTACTCATCGCGTGATAAACGATGCCGCTTGCGCTATGTTTAAAGAGGGTGATTTCTCAGTACTGTCGCGTTCGATATCGGGTGATGTGGTGGATGCGCTGCTAACTCAGTCGTCATCGTGAACACAGCAGTTTCCAAGTTGGATTGGTTTGTGATTAGCAAGATCCGCTTTGTCCTTTGAATTACCCCAATGGTCACATCAGCTTCATTTTCACCTAGAATCAGTTTTCAATTGTGCATCTCAATGTAGGTCATGAAAGCGGCTATTCGAAGAAAATACTGCAATCCGGAAGGACTGGCGATAGAATCAATTCCCACACCTGAACCCGCGCCAGATCAGGTCCTGATCAAAATCCATGCAACGACGGTAAGCCGAACGGATTGTGGTGTTCTCACCGGGCTTCCTCACATTTTCAGGCTGTTTATAGGGCTGCTTTCACCGCGAAAGATAATAACAGGTACCGACCTCACGGGTGAAGTTGTACAAGCAGGGAGCGCAATCGAAAAGTTCTGCGTAGGGGACAAGGTCTGGGCATTCTACGATGAAGGACTATGCAGTCATGCACAATACGTATGTCTGAAAGAGAGCGACAACCTTGACATGATGCCCGATGAGATGACTTACGAAGAAGCTGTCGCGTGCATGGAAGGAGCTCACTATGCGATTAACTTTCTTGACAAGGTCAAATTAGAGCAAGGGCAAAGCGTAGTGATAAACGGTGCAACCGGCGCTATTGGGACCGCGCTGGTGCAACTGCTAAATAATGGTGGCTTTAAGGTAACGGCCGTTTGCGCGGCAAAGCATAACTCGTTAGTTCAGTCACTCGGAGCTGACGCGACGATTGACTACACTGTTGACGATGTCTTTGATCGCGCTGAGAAATTTGATTTTGTTTTTGACACAATCGGAAATCATTCGTACGGTCGCTGGAAAAAACTTCTGACCGACAAAGGAACATTCGTATCTACTGAATTAGGTCCCTATTGTCAGTTCCTTTTTTTGGCGATTAGTACCACATTCTTTTTTTCCAAAAAGGTGATTTTTCCACTTCCAACAGACATCATGAACAGCATGCGTATCGTAAGGCAGTTAATTGCCGAGGGTAAATTCCGAGCAGTGATTGACAAAACTTACCCGCTTGATGAGATCGGCGATGCCTTTCGATATGTCATCGAAGGATTCAAGACAGGCAACGTGGTAGTTCGCATCATGTGAAAATTTGACGGCATAGCCTGTTTATTTTGCCAGTGTAACGAATTCATACTGTTTGCCATTATCGAATGATTGCGACGTTTTCCGGTACATCAAGAGCAAGTGTTTTTAAGCGATGTGCCGCAAAGAAGCGATGTGCAAGCAGATTGCCGTACACCAGCCGTTGTCAAAAGGCCTGTGCTTATGCAGGACGTGAAGTGAGTCAGGGTGCGGGAAATGTTGGTTAAAAAACGCCGATTCAGAGGAGTTTGGTACAACGGGTGTAAACAGAAATTAGAATGACAATTCTGCTCACCGTTCTGGAGCCGTGTATGTGCTCGTGCGAGCAATGTTAGCTGGCAACAGCAAGCGTATGTGAAAGCGAGCAACACGGACGACGACAGCTTTTTTGGTGAATCGCTCAGTCTTAACGTGGATGGTAATATTCTGGCTGTAGCGTCGGTAGGAACGGGCAGCCCCTGCAGGAAGAGGGTGATTAAACTCACCGGATGGGTACCTCTAAAGAGTAATTTATAACGCAATT
>JBGCGC010000009.1:0-41715 GCA_045110475.1 Granulosicoccus sp. | reverse complement strand
CCACTTTTGGCCAAATTTTGCGCTCATTTTCGTCACTTAGCCAGCTAAACTCCTCAAATGAGCACAAAATTTGACTCAAAATTGGACTACTCTCGCTCGATCGCTTTCTACGGGGCCGCCTCCGGTCGCGCAGACTCCTAGCCAGTCCATTAACAAAGAAAGGAAGGTTCATTTTCATGCAGTGGCCTGTATCCATTCTCAATCGCACATGTGTAGAGACACATTTTGGCAACCGGAAACTTACTTGTTTTTCTGATCGGCCAGCCAATATCAACATCATGTTTGAAGAGACCCTGCGATGTCACGGTAGTGGTGAAGCACTGGTTTCAAATGATACTCGTCTGAGCTACACAGATCTGGATAGTAAAGTGTCAGTGCTTGCAGCGGGGCTGCATAAAAATGGCATCAACGCAGGTGATCGAGTTGCGATGCTCATCGGCAATCGCAGCGAATACCTTATAGTGCTGCTGGCGGTGCTTCGCCTTGGTGCGATAGCAGTTCCAGTTAATATTCGTGAACAAACACCTGAACTCACCTATATACTGAATCATTGTGGTGCAACACTGCTGATTCATGATCACGCTATTGAGTCCAGATTGCCAAACCCAGATGATCTGCAGCTTAAGCAAAAACGCTACTCGATTGGAGGGTCCGCAGAGAGCTCTTTTGACTATTTAACCCTGTATGATCACGGCAGTAGATCAGAATCCACACCTGTAAAAGAAGAAGATGTTGCCATCATCTTATATACCTCTGGTACTACTGGACTACCCAAAGGAGCCATGCTAACGCACTTCAATATTGTTCATTCATGTATGCACTTTCAATACTGTATGGATCTGAATCAAGGGGATAGATCTCTGCTGACAGTGCCTGCCTCTCATGTCACAGGTGTTATAGCAATACTGTTGACGATGCTCCGAGTGCGAGGGTGTACGGTCATCATGGAATCCTTCGACGCACAAGAGGCAATGAAATTGACCGCTGCTGAAGCTGTCACCCACACTGTAATGGTGCCCGCCATGTACAAGCTTTGCTTGTTGCGATGTGATTTAAACAATTACGATCTCTCGGCATGGCGCATTGGGGGATTTGGTGGTGCACCGATGCCAGTATCGACTATTAAAGCGCTGGCACAGCTTCTACCCGGGCTTTCACTGATAAACGCCTACGGCTCAACCGAAGTCACCTCTCCAGCTACAATTCTCCCGATTAAAACGGCCGGAAAACATTCAGACAGCGTCGGAATCGCTGTTCCTTGTGCAGATATTCGAATTGTGGATGACAAAGGCCAGGACTTGCCTGACGGAGAACATGGAGAACTCTGGATTGGTGGGCCGATGATAGTGCCGGGGTACTGGAATAATCCTGAAAAAACTCAATCAGAATTCAACAACGGTTACTGGAAAAGCGGTGATATCGGTTCACGAGACAGTGAAGGATATTTTCGCCTGCACGACAGGCGCAAGGACATGATCATCCGTGGTGGATACAATATTTACAGTGCTGAAATAGAAAATGCCGTTATTGCCCATGAAAACGTCATCGAATGTGCAGCCATTGGCAGACCTGATCCAGTATTGGGTGAAAAGAATGAAATCATCATTGTTGCAGTAAATGCCAGTATGACTCAAGAGGAGATCCTTAACTACTGTCGAGAAAAGCTTGCTGACTACAAAGTTCCTGACTACGTTACTTTTTCAACAGAACCATTACCCCGAAATGCCAACGGTAAAATAATAAAAACATTATTACGCCAGCCATTGATTACCTCGGTGTAGCCAGATGAGTGCTCGGTCTGTTTCCGAGAACGTGTAATGACGAATCAGCTCGTCATCGGATTCTGGCAGCGCCAGCAGGTTTTTCCGGTCGGCTGCCGTGAGCATGGAGCGTCTTGGCATGAAACATTGTCCCAGTTGATCTAAAGTCTAATTTGGACAACAATGAAGTTAGCGAAAACAATGCTTTGCGGGCCATTTTTCTGGGTAGGTTCAATTGGGACAGCGAGTTGCCATATATTGTCGAGTTTCCACTGCCGATCAGTCATGCGAGCGGCAAGCCAGAGACCTGCGTGCTTTCGCGAAGCGCGGCGGCTACAAGGTAGTGAAGATTTTCAAGGAAACGGGGTCAGGCACAAAGCTGGATCGAGCTGAGCGCAAGAAGATCCTTGCACTGGCGCAGGCAAGAGAGATCGATTGTGTTCTGGTGACTGAGCTGTCGCGCTGGGGTAGATCCACCATCGATCTGTTGGCCACCTTGCGCGAGCTTGGGAGTTGGGAAGTGTCAATAATCGCCATGAGTGGGATGACTTTCGATATATCCACGCCACACGGTCGGATGATGGCAACCTTTCTGTCAGGCATTGCAGAATTTGAACGCGAACTGATTAGTGAACGAGTGAAATCCGGACTAGCAGCCGCCAAAGCACGCGGCAAGATGTTGGGACGGCAAACTGGCCAGCGGCCTAAATCGGACAAGCTTGCACATAAGGTATTAACCTTAGTTGGAGAAGGACGAAGCTACCGCTGGATCGCTCGTGAACTTGGTATTAGCAAAAACACGGTTATGGATATTGTGAAACGTGCGAGGAGTGCAGCATGATTCAACGTAATTCAATCCGTATGCCTACCCTTCAGCAGGTTGTACCTATGTCATACCTATTCAATCTATTCACGCGAATGTCATTTATCTCCGATAACTTCAGCAATAAAGCATGAGTAGGCAACGCAAATCCAACGGCATAAGATGAATCTCCAAAGCACGCAAACTGTTAATAAGCACTATCTTCAAGAAGAGCTTGAGCAGCTGATTAAGTCAGACCCTTCCATGTGGAAATTCTTGCAGGAGGGGTCATTAGATGGAATCTGGTACTGGGATCTAGAGCACCCAGATCAAGAGTATATGAGCCCCGAAATGTGGCGTCTTTTTGGTATTGACCCATCAACGAAGAAACATGATCCGGCGGAATGGCAAGATCTGATATTTCAGGAGGACTTGGATCGAGCGCTTGAGAATTTTCAGGCACATTGCGCAGATCCAAAGCACCCGTACGACCAAATCGTCCGATATCGGCACGCTGATGGTTCAACGGTTTGGGTCCGTTGTCGAGGAGTAGCCATTCGTGATGAGCACGGTAATGCGATACGAATGTTAGGGGCGCACAATGACTTAACGATGATCAAACGGGCTGAGCAGAACATGAAAGCCAGCAACGAAAGATTGGTTGCGGCCAATACTGAACTACGTTCGTTTGCTTATTCGGTTTCTCACGACATGAAAGCACCAGCCAATACGCTTGACATGTTGCTAAGTGAAATGACAAGCCACTTACAAGACAAAGATGATCAGGAAGGCCTCGAATTGGCAAACTTTGGTCGACATGCCGTAGATCGGATGAGATCCTTAATTGAAGATGTCCTTGATTACACGCGTGTCGTAGGACAGAGACTAGAATTTGAGGACGTCGATCTGGAGTCCTGTGTCACGGATGTGATTGAAGATCTCGCAGCTGATATCAAAGAAAAGTCTGCGCATATCGAAGTTGGGCACCTAGCCACTATTCGGGCGAGTGGTGTACAGATGCGATTGTTGTTTCAAAACCTCATTTCCAATGCGCTTAAGTTCCAGCAGGAAGGAACGTCGCCTCTGATATAAATCAATAGTGTAACCAAGAATCTCGATGGGTTTACCGTCATAACAGTACAAGATAACGGGTTAGGTATCGAACAAAAATTCTACGATCGAATCTTCACAATGTTTGAGCGACTTCATCACAAAGAAGAGTACTCGGGTACTGGGCTAGGCTTGCCGATGTGTCGGCGTATTGCCTTGAACCATGATGGTGATATCTCAGTTCAATCCATGATCGGTAGTGGGAGCACCTTCACGGTACAACTATCCAACCACTTGTCATGAGCGAGCAAACTGAAAAAATTGAACGAGTATCCACGGTAATCATTATTGATGATGATGAAACAGATCAATTTTTGAATCAGCGAATTGTTAAACGATCCGGATTAGTTGAAGATCTGCAGCTTATCCGATCGGCAGAGGATGCTCTGGGATATCTGAAGAGTCTAGAGAAGCGAGTGGACGTTATATTCCTTGATATCAACATGCCGTGCATGAATGGCTTTGAGTTTCTTGACCAGGCAATAAAGGAGCTCGGACCGCGGTTTGTGGAAATCGTTGTCATTATGCTGACAACTTCACTAGACCCAGAAGACAAAGAACGAGCCTCAAAGTACGAAATCGTTAAAGGGTTTAAAAGCAAGCCTCTTACTGTCGAGACTATTCAGCAGGTGAGTTCGCTTGTAAACAACAAGAACACTAATTAGAGGCCTTACGTTTGGGATCGAGTACTAATAAACAGTAACTTCTTTCCTCTGTGCATCCTGCACGTGCCGAACTCCGGGCACACCACAACATAATTCTCGAATCCTCTATCGCCCCAATAAAGCTTTAAAAAATTATCTCGAATAAAAACTTTCTCAATTTATTCGATGAGTCTTGTTTACCTTTTCAGGCTAAAACTCTGGTTTGTCATCCGCCGGGTAGTCACGTCCTGCACGCGGACGATAGCCTGGCAGTGACAGTCCGCGGCTTAATCCGAGTGCGCGCACCAGAAAACAGGCGCAAATCCCACCAAGCTCTGCGCCACCATAGGGCAGGAAAAGCGGTTCCATCAGAACATAGACAAACGCGCCGCACAGCGCCGCAGTCGCGTAGATCTCGTTGCGAAGTATCAAGGGAATTTCGTTGCAGAGCACATCGCGTATCAAACCTCCAAAGGTTGCACTGAGCAAGCCCATGACAACCGCAATCGTACCGCTGAAGCCGGCATCAGCAGCAAGCCGTGCACCGAGCACGCAAAACAGGCTTAGCCCCGCGGCGTCTGCCCACAACAAGACCCGGTATCGGTATTCGATATGCGGGGCAATGAAATAAACGGTTAATGCCACAGCCACACACAGGCTGACATAGTTGGGTTGGTGTACCCAGAATACATCCTGTCCCAGCAGCAAATCCCGTAACGTGCCGCCGCCGATACCCGTTATCGTTGCTATCAATGCGAACCCGACAGGGTCCAGACATTTTCTTGATGCAACCAGAGCACCGCTGACTGCAAATACCGCTACGCCGGCAAAGTCCAGCCAGATGAGTATTCCATCGAAGGTTTGTGGGAGTGTGTCGATATGAATTTATTAGCCTGGTGGATGCAAAAAAGTTAAAACAGCCTTGAGTTGAACAAAGGGTCCCTTAAAGATTTTATAGCTTCATTAAAGGCACCTGAATGATAAGAAGATCCTCGCTCATGCAAAAGACCTTGATACCCTTCAGGTTGTGTGAATATTACTGCCTTGGCGCTGCCGGGATATTACTGTCCCGGCAGCGTTTTTTTGTCGGCTGCCCTATTAATGGCTTTGCTGTACAGGCAACAATACGCAGTCAAATCACTTTGGCTGTCATGGACTTTGCGATGTACTCGGCTTGCCTGATCGCTAATGCCACAATGGTCAAGGTTGGATTTTCCGCACCGCCGGTTGTGAATTGGCTGCCATCTGAGACGAACAGATTCTTGATGTTATGGGTTTGACCATAGCTGTTGACGACACCATCTTTTGCACTGGCACTCATGCGATTGGTGCCGAGATTGTGAGTGGATGGATAGGGCGGGGTAGGATGTGTTTGCGTGGCCCCGACAGAATCATAAAGTGCCATGCCCTGTTTATAGGCGTGATTGCGCATGGCCACATCATTGGGATGGTCATCAAAATGCACATTGGGCGCAGGCAGTCCAAACTGATCTTTCTCATCAGACAGCGTAATGGCATTGCTTTCCTGCGGCATATCCTCTCCGACTATCCACATGCCCGCCATGCGATCATAGGTGTCCATGGCTGCAGAGAACTCGCGCCCCCAGCCACCCGGATTGAGGAAGGCTGCCATGAAGGGCACACCCAGGCCCAGGGTTTCCAGCTCATATCCACCGACGAATCCTCGCGATGGATCGTGTCTTGATTCATCGGTAATAATGCCTGCCATGGTGGTGCCACGATACATGTTGACCGGATTTTCAAAAGCGGCAAACACTGATCCGGTCATGTGGCGCATGTAGTTGCGCCCGACCTGACCTGATGAATTGGCCAACCCATCGGGAAACATAGTGGTAGCAGAGTTGAGCAGCAAGCGAGGACTCTCGATAGAATTACCTGCAACACAGACCGCTCGCGCTGCCTGTCTTTGCTGGTTGCCATCGGCATCAACATAAATAACCGCGGAGACGTGGCCTTTGTCATCATGTTCTATGGTTTGCACGTGTGCGCTGGCGCGTACTTCGAGGTAGCCTGTGTTTTCACCTTTGGGTATCTCGGTGTAGGCGGTAGACCACTTGGCCCCCATTTTACAACCCTGAAAGCAGAAGCCCAATTGGCGACAGGAAGCGCGATCATCGCGGGCCTCGGAGTTGATTGCCATACGACCGGTATGGCAGTTTTTATAGCCCATGTTGTCAGCGCCTGCTTTCAACACCTTGAAATTGTTGTTACCGGGTAAACCGGGTATGCCGTTGGTGCGGGTTACGCCCATTTTGTTTTCGGCCTTGTCGTAATAAGGCTCTAGATCTTGTAACGTTAACGGCCAGTCCAGCAGATTGGCACCCTCAACATCACCGTAGTGCGACTGTGTGCGAAATTCGTGTTCTTGCAATCTGAGTGAAGCGCCAGCCCAGTGAACCGTAGAGCCTCCAACGGCTTTTACAATCCATGCTGGCAGGTTGGCAAAGTCTTTGGAAACACGCCAGTCACCAGAAGTCGTTCGCATATCCAGCCAGGCAAGTTGTCCAAAACTGGCCCATTCATCGTTGATGTAATCGGCTGGCAGGTGTCTGGCACCCGCTTCGAGCGCAACCACGTCAATGCCTTTTTGAGCCAGTTCGTTCGCCAGCGTGCCGCCACCGGCTCCCGTTCCAATAATGACGACTACAGAACTATCGTTTAGGTCGTAAGGGGCTGTCATAAAAATTCTCCGAAAAAAGTTGATGTGTTTTTGATGGATACCTGCAAGCTGACTACAGCCAGTTCACATCATCAAAACCTCTCTCCAGATAGCCTCCTTGTTCGTACGATGAGCCTTCGTAACCCAGCAATGACCATACGGCCGGCTGGTTATACAAACTAACGACCAGACCACTGCGCATGGTTTGAAAAAAATCGTCTTGTTCAATGGATCTCAGCAGCGCAACTCGATCTGATTCCCAACCGGTATGCACATAACCCGGGTGTCCTGCTTCCTGCGCCAGGCTATCCAGATTACTGACGCCTTGTTCCATCATGTCCTTGAATGAGGCATCATCAGCGGCCTTGTCGTCATGGCCCTGAACTGCAATGGCGTATAGTTCGTCGCCAAACCGGTCGTGGGGATAGATGTCGCGAGCCATTTGCACCAGTGTTGCCATCGTTGATGGTTGAAGTGCTTTGACTTCCATGGCCCAGCTTGCGCTACTGGCAGCAAGAAATCCGCTACCGACCAGAAAGCTGCCACCGAGCCCGAGGCCCTGGGCCAGCAGTTCGCGTCGTGACAGACGATACCCGTGCTCGGGTTTTTCGAAAAATTTCACTTCTTGTGAGGGGGTGTAACTTGCGCTCATTTAATTGTCCTCTCTCTCTTCAGTCAGTGGGCTGGTCTCTCGGTAGTTGGGGTACGACGTGGTGAATGTCGCCCTGAAAATTTTTATTGTCACTCAAGACTAACAGTTGCTTAACGTGGGGTAAATCGCCATTGTTGTCATGGGAATCTACCGGTTAAGGTGTTGACTCGTTTGCCAGATACCGCAATTGCGCGTCGACAGCGCGCCACGGCCTCTTGCCATGCTGACTTTTCGCTTATCGCTCGCCTAATCTGGACGCGTGCAAGTTATCAAGCGCTTTTTTTTGTTTAAACTGCGTCGCCACCCAAACTAGCGAGACAGGGCAGGCGATCGAGGAAGAGGAAAGGGAGGATGGCAGGCAAGTAGGGTCTGCCGTTGGACGGTGTTGGACGGATTCAAATCCCCAGCCAGGTCGTCTATGAACCCACGGATTTAATACTGGCTGGAATTGCCGAATGACTTGCCTGCATAAGGTGTTGGCTCAAGCTTGAACATATCTCAGCGGAGATCGTTTGATCCGGGTTAGTAAGCATAAACGAGCGCGTGAAAGCACGTTGCGCCGGATTCTCACTGGTGCAACTGCCTCCTTGTATTGTCGATGCAATTTCCTGCGCTATCTTGCGCGCAATGCTACCGCCGTTACGCCGACCGCATTGCCGGCGTCAAAATAAAGGTTAACGACTGCGGTACGTAATGCGGCCTTTGCTCAAGTCGTAGGGAGTCATTTGAACAGTGACCTTGTCACCCGTCAATATGCGGATGTAGTGCTTGCGCATCTTGCCTGAAATGTGAGCAGTGACCACATGGCCGTTTTCCAATTCGACGCGGAACATGGTGTTGGGGAGCGTGTCTACGACAGTGCCCTCCATTTCTATGGGTTCTTCTTTAGCCATTAAAACTCTGGGATTACCTTAACTGATGAAAGCCGTGCGCTATTATCACCAAAACGTACCAGAGATCAAGGATTCTGGTCGAAAATTGCAACACAGCTATTATTTCACGACACGAGGATATAGTGGCTAAAACTTGCCAATGCAAGACCTGCGGCCATGTAGCGATATATTACGCGATTAACGTTTGACCTTGGCGATAAGGTGCCCATAATATGCCGGATGTACAACACTTTATTACTTAAGCCCCGGACAAGCGGCCGATTCGAGAACCTGATGGATCTCTACGAGCGCAACTATATGTTGATGCGGCTGCTTGCCCCCGATTTGCGTTCGATGCACGAAGGCTGTTTTGTGTCCAGAGCAGGAGATACACCGGCACTCGAACTCAGAGACATCAGCCACAGCAAGTACACCTCAACCTTCAAGCTGACCTACCATTTCACCCAGACTCACGATGGCCGCAAGCCTTACGAGCCTGATCTGTTCATCAGGCTTTACCATGACGCGCGCAGTTGTGAGGTTATGAGTGGACTGCTCCCCGAGGGGCGGTTTATAGAACGACGCACCCGCGACCTCGAAGAAGGACAACGCCTCAACCGCTTTTTGCACAGGTGGCTAAGCTACTGCCTCAATCAGGGGCACAGTTTCTCCGAACAGCCAGTCAGTGCCGAGGATCTGCGCGCTTACTGCACGCAATGCTGATCGTAGCTGCGCTGGTAGCGGGCCATGTGAATAACCGTGTTATCCATGTCCTCGGGTGTGAGTCTTGTCTTTAGCCGTCTTTCCAGCGACACCACGCGCTTGCGCAAGTCTTCGCATTGTCTCTGCTTGCGGCTGCGTGCTGTCATGGCGGCTGAACGTTCGCCTGTTATCTGAGTTCGATTAACTGCCTGACTAGCCGATGCATCAGGGATGCTGGTGTCCTGGCTGGCGCGGTACCTTGCAGGTATTTCTGTGCGAATGCCTTGCTCACGCGAATTGCCCTGGCGGGAAACGCTCTGCACGCTTTGTTGAGGAGCGAGCCGTTGCGTCGGCTCTTTTGTCGGGGCCGTATCGGGCAGTACCTGTTGTAATGCTTGAACCTTGTCGGTTTTTTCCGTGTCGGAAAGCGATGCTGTGGACGCTGGCTCTGGTGCGCTGAGAGTTTCGTAGCGGATACCAGCCTCCGGCGGTGTCACCGAAAAGGTTATGGATCCGTCAGGTTCAGTCCATTTATACAGCGATTGGGCTAGTACAATGCTGTTGGCACTCAGCATTACAAGCAAAGTCAAAAAACGAATCATGATAACGCTATCGGCAATAGTGGTTCCAGTCGCTACGATGCAAGGTCGGTGCCGGTGAGTACGGGCGCAGGCTTCGTCGTCGTGGCTCTCGGTGGGGCCATAGGCGCTTGCGCTCGCTACGGGCTAACGCTTACGTTGCTTGGTCACAGTACACGCTTCCCCATTGCCACTCTTCTGGCCAATCTCAGCGGTGCCACGCTGGCAGGTTTTATCGTTACGCTTATGTGGTCGCGCGGGTTATCAGCATCACCGGTTTATCTGTTACTGGTAACCGGATTTCTTGGCAGCTTCACCACCCTGTCTGCGTTTTCAGTGGAGACGATGAAACTGGCACAGGAGGGTGCCGTACTTGCCGCCATCGCCAATGTGGCAATTACGGTGGGCGGTGCGCTTGTCGCTGTGATTGTCGGGGCATGGTTAGCCAGGCTGCTTTAGTATCTTCCCAGTGCCTCCCCTGAGCCTCCTGATTCCATCAATAGTCGGAGGTGTCGATGCTGGAGCGGCACTCAGATATACTTCTCGCTCGCTTCTATGATTATCCGCTACCCGCATGCTAGATCCAAAACTGCTTAGAAACCAGCTGCCCTTTGTCGCCGAGCGCCTCGGTGTACGCAACTTCACGCTGGATACGGATAAGCTCTCCACGCTGGAGCAACAGCGCAAAAGTTTGCAGAGTGCTTCGGAAGAGCTTCAGGCGACACGTAACGCACGCTCCAAACTTATCGGCCAGGCAAAATCGCGGGGCGAGGATATCGAACCTTTGCTGGCCGAAACATCGCGTCTGGGAGATGAACTTGAGGTTGCCAAAAAAGAGCTGCTTGACGTGCAGGAGGCAATGGAGCAAATACTTCTGGGCTTGCCGAATATCGTCGATGACAGCGTGCCACCTGGTCGCGATGAGGACGATAACATCGAGATGCGCCGCGTAGGCGAGCCGCGCCAGTTCAACTATGAAATCAAGGATCATGTGGATCTTGGCAGTCGGCAGGGTGCGCTGGATTTTGAAACGGCAGTCAAGCTGACAGGCTCCCGTTTTGCAGTTTTACGCGGGGAACTGGCGATGATGCATCGCGCGCTGGTGCAACTCATGCTGGATACGCATACGCGTGAGCACGGCTATACCGAGATAAACGTGCCGCAAATAGTCAACAATCATTCGTTGCGCGGAACCGGGCAGCTACCCAAGTTCGAAGAAGATCTGTTCCGACTTGTGTGGGGTGATGCAAAGACTCAGGCCGAGGCGGGTGCCAACGACAGCGATTATTACCTGATTCCGACATCTGAAGTGCCAGTGACCAACACGGTTCGTGATTCCATCGTCGACGTGGTCGATTTGCCTATTCGCTATACCTGCCATAGCGCCTGTTTCAGATCAGAGGCAGGGTCGTACGGTCGTGATACGCGAGGTCTGATTCGTCAGCACCAGTTTGAAAAAGTGGAAATGGTGCAAATTGTTCATCCGGACGAATCCTTTGCAGCGCTGGAAGCCATGACGGCTCACGCCGAGAACATACTCAAGAAGCTCGGGCTGCCCTATCGAGTGGTTACCTTGTGCGGTGGGGATATTGGTTTCGCTGCTGCCAAAACCTACGATATTGAGGTCTGGTTGCCAGCCCAGAACGCCTATCGCGAAATTTCCTCATGCAGTAACTGCACAGATTTTCAGGCTCGCCGCATGCAGGCCAGATACCGTGATCCAGAAACCCGGAAAACCGAGCTTTTGCATACCTTGAATGGATCAGGTCTGGCGGTCGGACGTACCCTGATTGCCATCCTTGAAAATTATCAGCAAGCGGATGGCAGCGTCGAGGTTCCAGAAGCATTAAGGGCTTACATGGGCGGGATAGGTGCTGTATTGTTACCCACATGACAATCACCTGTAACTGTTTTTCATGATGCAATCGTTGCCCAGCATGCCGCATTACCTGCTTCGTAATGCTGAACAGTTTTCTGATCGGATTGCCATGCGACACAAGGATCTGGGCATCTGGCGTCAATGGACCTGGAGCCAGATGTGCGATGAGGTACAGGCCTATGCGATCGGGCTCCAGGAGCTGGGCCTAAAGCCCGGAGACAAGGTTGCCATCATCGGTGCCAATCGGCCAAGGCTGTACTGGAGCTTCTCGGCGATTCAGTCCATCGGCGCTATTCCGGTGCCCATGTATTCAGATTCCGTGGCTGACGAAATGGTGTTTGTCCTGGAGCATGCTGGTGTGCGCTTTGCCATTTGTCAGGATCAGGAGCAAGTTGATAAGGTCCTGTCAGTTCAGGAGCAGCTGCCGACCCTTGAAAAACTGTTGTATGACGAGCCGCGTGGCTTGCGTGATTATGACGAGGACATCATTTTATCCATTGCGGATGTTCAACAGATGGGACGCCGTGCACTGGAGCGAAATCAGAACCTGGCGGTGCAGTGGCGTGTCGGGATCGATGCGCTGGTCAGCGAGGATTTATGCGTCATGCTGTATACCTCGGGCACCACTGGCAAGCCCAAGGGCGTCATGTTGTCGCACAACAACCTGATCATCACCTGTATCAACGCCAACAAATTCGATAACCTTGATGAAAACGAAGAAACCATCGCCTACCTGCCTCTGGCATGGGTAGGCGATCATGTGTTCAGCTATGGCCAGTCACTGGCAGCGGGTTATTGTGTATGTTGCCCGGAAAGTCTGGACACCATCACCTCCGATCGGCGTGAAATAGCACCCACGTATTTCTTTGCGCCTCCGCGGGTTTTTGAAACCCTGCTGACAACCATCATGGTGGCCATGGAAGATGCCAGCCGGCCCAAACGGGCGATGTTTCATCATTTCATCAATGTGGCAAAAAAGTACGGCGAAGACGTTCTCAATGGTGAGAGCCTGCCAGCAACTGCCCGGCTGCACTATGCCCTGGGTGAATTTTTCGTCTATGGGCCGCTTAAAAACCGTTTGGGGATGTCGAAAGTCAGAGTAGCGTAC
Organism: Granulosicoccus sp.; assembly: GCA_045110475.1. GTDB lineage: Bacteria > Pseudomonadota > Gammaproteobacteria > Granulosicoccales > Granulosicoccaceae > Granulosicoccus. The sequence continues at coordinate 28,928 of JBGCGC010000009.1, read as the reverse complement.
ACCGCTGGCGAAGCCATAGGCCCCGACATCTTCCGGTTCTACCGGTCACTGGGGATCAACCTCAAGCAGCTCTATGGACAGACCGAAGCAAGTGTCTATATAACCGCTCAACCCGATGGTGAAATTGATGCCGACACGGTAGGCACCCCTTCGCTGGATGTCGAGTTGAAAATTGCGGATAGCGGTGAGGTGCTCTACCGCTCTCCGGGTGTATTTCTCGGGTATTACCAGAACGACGAGGCAACAGCTTCTACCAAGACCCCCGAGGGGTGGGTACACACCGGAGATGCCGGTTTTATTGATGATAAGGGACATTTGCGCATCATCGATCGAGCCAAGGACGTTGGCAAGCTCAACGATGGCAGCCTGTTTCCTCCCAAGTACATCGAAAACAAGCTGAAGTTCTTTTCTAATATAAAGGAAGTTGTCGCGTTTGGTGATCAACGGGATTTTGTCACGGCTTTTGTCAATATCGATTTAACCGCAGTGGCTAATTGGGCTGAGCGTAACAACATCGTTTACGCCTCCTATCAGGAGCTTGCCGGCCATCCTCTTGTCTATCAGATGGTAGAGGAGCATATACGACAGGTTAATACCGATCTGGCCGCCGAGCCACGGGTTGCGGGCGCTTGCATAAAGCGCTTTCTGGTATTGCACAAGGAGCTTGATGCGGACGACGGTGAACTGACCAGAACACAAAAGGTTCGTCGTAAATTTATCAACGAACGCTACGAGCCATTGATCGAGGCCTTGTACTCTGACAAGACATCGCAGTTCGTTTCCACCACCGTGGTATTCGAAGATGGTCGTCAAGGCACCATAGAGGCTGATGTAGAGATCCGGGATGTCGTCTCGGAGGAGCAACAAAGGATGGCTTCCTGATGACGATGCAAGCGTCTGAGCCGGATCAGGCACAAGCAGGCAAGCTGCGCCTCGATGTAGTCGGTGCACCAGCCGCAAAAATACACACCGAAGAGCTGCTAAGCGTCAGTAATGTGTCTTTATCTTTCGGGGGTGTAAAAGCGATTACCGATATCTCTTTTAACATCATGAAAGGCGAGGTGCGTGCCATCATTGGCCCCAACGGGGCTGGCAAGACATCCATGCTGAACGTCATTAACGGTTTTTACCATCCGCAGGAAGGTGTGATTAATTTCCGTGGTAAAAAGCGCCGGCGCATGAAGCCCCATCAGGCCGCAGCCTCCGGTATCGCCAGAACCTTCCAGAACGTTGCCTTGTTCAAGGGTATGAGCACACTGGACAACATTATGTCCGGACGCTCATTGAAGATGCACCGCGGTTTCCTCTGGCAGGTGTTGCATGTAGGGCCTGCGCGCGCCGAAGAAATAGTACACAGGGCGCGGGTAGAGGAGATCATCGACTTTCTGGAGATTGCGCATATCCGCAAGCAGCCTGTGGGCAAGTTGCCTTACGGGCTACAAAAAAGAGTAGAACTTGGGCGCGCCATGGCAATGGAGCCTGAGTTGCTGTTGCTCGATGAGCCCATGGCCGGAATGAATCTGGAAGAAAAAGAGGACATGAGCCGGTTCATCATCGACCTGAATACCGAGTTTGGTACCACCATCGCGCTTATAGAACATGATATGGGCGTGGTCATGGACCTGGCTGATCGTGTGGTCGTGCTCGACTACGGACTGAAAATCGCCGACGGAACACCGGCAGAGGTGCAGGCTAGTCAGGCTGTTATCGACGCGTATCTGGGAGTGGCACATTAATGGAGCTCTTGCACGCGATCGTGGTGTCGCCGTTTGTCGAGATGTTTGCCTATCCTGATTTTCTGTTGCAGGTGATATGGGAAGGCTTTGTAGCAGGGGTGTTGTATTCGCTTATTGCGCTGGGCTTCGTTCTTATCTACAAGGCATCAGGTGTGTTCAATTTTGCGCAAGGGATCATGGTGGTGTTCGCTGCCCTTGTGCTGGTCAGCTTGTATGGCATGGGTGTACCAGCCTGGTTATCGGTCATACTTTCGCTGGGTGTTATGGCCTTACTCGCTATTGGCATCGAGCGCATGGTGCTACGAAAACTGGTAAACCAGCATGATGCCATCCTGCTGATGGCCACCATCGGGCTTACGCTGGTGTTAAAAGGGGTGGGGCAGTTGTTTTTTGGTGGCGAGCCTAAACCCATGATCACCGAGCAGTTGGGTTTACCGACGGGCGCAACCGATCTGGAAGTATTCGGCGGCATTGTCATACTCCAGCATATTGATATTGCTGCCACCGTCATCGCGATCCTGATGGTCATCGCGCTGGCAATATTCTTTTCCAAAACTCGTATTGGTCGTGCGTTGCGCGCTGTTGCTGACGATCATCAGGCAGCTTTGTCTGTGGGCATTTCCCTGCATCAGATCTGGGCGATCGTCTGGTTTGCCTCAGGAATTGTTGCATTGGTTACCGGCATCATGTGGGGCGCACGTTCGGAAGTGTCCTTTGCTTTGGAGATTATTGCGCTGAAGGCGCTGGCGGTACTTATCCTGGGTGGCTTTACATCAATCCCCGGGGCTATTGTCGGCGGATTGATCATCGGCATTGGGGAGAAGCTGTTTGAGGTTTACTGGGGTGCGCTGTTCGGCAGTGGGGTTGAGGCCTGGTTTGCCTATGTGCTGGCGCTGATATTTCTGCTCTTCCGGCCACAAGGCTTGTTTGGCGAACGCATTATCGAGAGAGTCTAGTGGTAGATACCGTGCAATTTAAGACGCGTCCCCTGCTTTTTTGCTTTGCACCACGATTGGGGAATCATGATACTTCCATTAAGCGAGAGGCTGTGATGTCAGCGGGAGCCATGCATGCTTTATCGTGAGGCAGGGCAGTTCAAGACCAGTTACTCAGCCGATCAGGCGCTACTGCCCATCCTGCAGGATCGCATTGGGCTTTGGTTCATTCTTATCGTTGCTTTTGTGGCTGTGCCGGTGCTGGGTAGTGAGTTTTTTATAAGCTCCATCATGATTCCGTTTCTGGTGTTCGCGCTGGCAGCTATCGGGTTGAATGTTCTGACAGGTTACGCAGGGCAACTGTCTTTGGGCACTGGTGCGTTTATGGGCGTGGGTGCTTATTCATGCTACAAACTCGCCACGTATTTTCCGGATGTCAATATCATCATTCTGATACTGGCATCCGGTGTGTTCTCAGCCGTGATTGGCATGGCATTTGGCTTACCCAGTCTTCGAATCAAGGGCCTTTATCTGGCCATAACCACACTGGCAGCGCAATTTTTTCTCGAATGGTGTTTTATCCGAATCGAGTGGTTGTACAACTACAATGACTCCGGTGCCATCGAGGTGCCGAAACGAACCCTGTTCGATGTTGCCATCACGGGTGCGTCGGCTACGGCCACCACGCGGTACCTGATTATCCTGAGTATTGTCGTCGTTCTGACTCTGGTGGCCGCCAATGTGCTGCGCGGTCGCATTGGTCGCAGCTGGATGATGATTCGTGACATGGACATTGCTGCTGAACTTATGGGAGTAAGGCCGCTGTATGCCAAGTTGTCGGCATTTGCCTTTTCAAGTTACTACTGCGGGGTTGCCGGCGCGCTGATGGTTTTCATGTGGCTGGGTTCTGCGGAGGTCGAGGCATTTGATATCAACCACTCATTTCTCATTTTGTTCATGGTTATCATTGGTGGTCTGGGTTCACTAACTGGCTGTTTTTTTGGCGCGGCGTTTATCTGGGTATTACCGATCATCATCCGCGCAGTGCCATCGGCCATGGGGCTGGATGTCGTCGCCGCCACCACAGAGCACGTAGCCAACATCATTATTGGCGTGCTGATCATCTTCTTTCTCATTGTAGAGCCTCATGGACTGGCAAGACTCTGGCAAATAGGCAAGGAAAAATTGCGGACGTGGCCATTTCCGTATGCCAGTTCCTGACCCGCTTAGCTAAAACATAAACTGTAAAAGTTGTACAAGACAAACCACCAAGGAGAGAACGACTCATGAAAAAAACCACATTACTGACACTGGCAGCCGGCATGGTAGCCGCCAGTTGCTGGGTACCTGTTGCCCAGGCGCAAGACACCATGTACATGCCATCCATGACATACCGTACCGGCCCGTTTGCCGGTGGTGGTATTCCGTTCGCCGATGGCTATGCAGACTATTTCAACATGCTTAACGAGCGTGATGGTGGCATTGGTGGTGTCAAGATTGTTGTTGAGGAATGCGAAACAGCCTACAACACGCAAAAAGGTGTTGAGTGCTATGAAGCTACCAAGGGCAATGGTGCTCTTGCATATAGTCCGCTTTCCACCGGTATCACACTTGCATTGATTCCAAAAGCTGCAGTTGATGAAATACCCATTTTTTCCATGGGATATGGTTTGTCGGCAGCCGCTGATGGAGAGAAATTTCCGTGGACCTTTGTCTATCCTGCCTCTTACTGGAACCAGCTGTCGTCCATCCTCAGCTACATTGATTCCAATGGCGGTGTCGAGGGCAAGAAGATTGGCTTCATCTATCTGGATGCTGGCTACGGAAAAGAGCCTATTCCCTTGCTGGATCAGCTGTCTGAGTCCATGGGCTTTGAAGTTGCCAAGTTCCCTGTTGGGGTCAAGGAGATGCAAAACCAGTCTTCACAATGGCTGAACGTGCGTAAGGAACGTCCTGACTGGATGATCATGTGGGGCTGGGGTGCAATGAACCCTACGGCTATCAAGGAAGCCGCAAAAATCCGCTATCCGCTGGATCGTTTTATCGGTAACTGGTGGGCAGGGTCCAACGCCGACCTCAATGCTGTTGGAGAAGCAGGCAAGGGTTATCTGGCCGCAAACTTTTCGGGTCTGGGTCAGGAGTTTCCGGCCATTCAGGACATCCTTACGCATGTCGTTGACAAGGACATGAGTAAGGTCGCTTCACGCGATGATGTTGGCAACGTGCTTTACAATCGTGGCGTGTTTAATGCTGTGGTACTTGCCGAGGCCATTATCGAAGCACAAGCCAAGACCGGAAAAAGCGTGATCACGGGTGCCGATATGCGCGATGGGCTAGAGGTAATCAACCTGTCTGAAGAACGACTTACCGAGCTGGGTCTGCCGAATTTCACGGGCGCTGTGACTGGCTCGTGCAAGGATCATGAAGGCGGCGGTTCGGTTTTCATTCAGCAGTGGAATGGATCCGGTTTTGAAAGAATCACTGACCTGATTCCACCGATGACTGATATCGTGCGTCCCATGCTTGAAGAAGCTGCGGCAACCTATGTCTCTGACAAGCCAGACTGGCAGACACAGACGTGTAGCTGATTCAGCTAGCTGAATCATCACGCTCGTCTGGCACAGTCCCGATCAGTGAAAGCTACTTCGCTGACCGGGGCTGTTTGCCTGCTGCCTCACACTGACCCAATGGCACCTCCTTATGGAATCATCAGAGTCGACATTGTCGGATAACTCGACCAGCAAGGTTGAGCCTGCAGTCAACCACATCCTTAACGTCAATAACATTGAGGTCATTTACGATCACGTGATTCTTGTGCTCAAGGGCGTGTCGCTGAAAGTCCCTGAGGGTGGCATTGTGGCTATTCTCGGTGCAAACGGTGCGGGTAAGACAACCACGTTGAAAGCTATTTCAAATCTGTTGCACGCCGAACGTGGCGAGGTTACCAAAGGCACCATTGAGTTCAAGGCGGAGCAGGTTCAGTCGTTGTCTCCGAATGAGCTGGTACGGCGTGGTTGCATTCAGGTAATGGAGGGTCGTCACTGCTTCGGTCACCTGAGCATTGAAGAGAATCTGCTGACCGGGGCCTTTACGCGCAAGGATGGACGTGCTGCGATCAAGCAGGATATGGAGATGGTATACGATTACTTTCCACGGCTGCGCGAGCGACGTGCCAGCCAGGCCGGGTATACCTCAGGGGGCGAGCAACAGATGTGCGCCATCGGCCGTGCGTTGATGTCGCGACCTTCCATGATCTTGCTGGACGAACCCTCTATGGGACTTGCACCGCAACTGGTGGAAGAGATATTCGAGATCGTCAAACAGCTGAACAAGGACACGGGCGTGTCGTTTTTGCTGGCCGAGCAGAACACAAACATTGCGCTTAAGTACGCAACCTATGGCTATATTCTCGAATCTGGCCGAGTTGTGCTCGATGGTACTGGTGAGGCGTTGAGAGAGAACGCCGACGTCAAGGAATTTTACCTGGGTACCGGCGGAGAGGGACGTCGCAACTTTCGGACAGTCAAGCATTACAAGCGCCGCAAGCGCTGGCTGGCTTAACAAGAACAACCGCCATGACGACAATGCATAACGAGTTTGAGACTCAGGATCCCGCTCTGAGGGAGGCCAGACTTTTCGAAGATTTTGCGCAGCGTCTGCAAGCCTGCGCTGACAGTTGCCCTGGTCTGGGCAAGCATTTGAGCGTCCATGCCCTTGACACGATCAACGACAGGGCAGCGTTGGAAACCTTGCCGGTACTGCGCAAGAGTGTATTGATGGCTGCGCAGCGGGCCAATCCACCGTTTGGCGGTTTTGTTCGCGAAGCTGCGCTACCGGGCACTCGCATATTCATGTCACCCGGCCCGGTGTGGGAACCTCAAACAAGCGGTATTGATCCCTGGCAGGGCGTGCCCGCTTTGTATGCCGCTGGTATTCGCAGGGGTGACCGGGTTCATAATGCTTTTTCGTATCATCTGACGCCCGGTGGTTTTATCCTCGATGAGGCTGCAAGGGCGTTGGGCTGTGTTGTGTTCCCGGCAGGCGTGGGAAACACCGAGGCGCAGGTTGCCGCGTTGGTACAGACACAGGCAAGTGTGTACGTTGGCACACCCGACTACCTGCAAACCCTGCTCGACCACGCGGCCGAATCAGGTCAATCAGTCAGCCATGTCAAGCGTGCCCTGGTCTCTGGCGGCGCCTTTTTTCCCGCCATGCGAACCCGCTACCGTGAACAAGGGATTGCCGTGCTTCAGTGCTACGCTACCGCGGACCTTGGCGTGATTGCCTATGAAAGTGCAACGGATGCTGACGTGCACCCCGGCATGGTCGTCAATGAAAACCTGATCGTGGAAATTCTTGTTCCGGGCACTGACACACCGGTAAAAGCCGGAGAAGTGGGTGAGCTAGTGGTGACGCGTTTGCATGCTGATTATCCACTGGTACGTTTTGCCACCGGTGATTTGTCCAAAATCATCGATGGTCCGAGTCCTTGTGGCAGAACAAACATGCGTCTGGCTGGCTGGATGGGCAGAGCCGATCAGCGCGCCAAGGTGCGCGGCATGTTCGTCGATCCGCTACAACTGAGTGACCTGAAAAAAAACCACCCGGACATTGCCCGTTGGCGTCTGGTGATTAGCCGGCAAGACAATCGTGATGTGATGGATTTGCAGGTAACAATCGATTCATCTACCGATCTCTCGATTAAAGGCTCTGCTGATCAGTGGGCTGATAACGTGAAACAATCGCTGAAACAGGCAACGAGCCTAAATGGTCAGGTGACATTAGTGGACTCATTACCCGACGATGGTGTTGTGGTGGATGACCAACGCACTTATGAGTCGTAGTGTGTTACCTGCATTGATCCTTTAGATCGCTGGCTGACCCTTCAGGCCATTGGCTGGCTTTCCGTTTTGTTACTTGCCGGTTTTGTTGCTTCGGATTGGTATCATGACCACGCAACCATTCTGGACAACTGACAAGCTTCATGGATATCGATAGAAATTCCACCGACGCCGCCTTGCGCACCATCGCAATGCCTGCGGATACCAACCCCAATGGCGATATATTTGGTGGCTGGATACTCTCCCAGATGGATCTTGCGGGTGGCACGCACGCTTTTTATGAAGCTCAAGGCCGGGTGGCAACAGTCGCCGTAACAGCCATGAAGTTTCACAAACCTGTCAATGTCGGCGATGAGGTGAGTTGCTACTGTGTCACCGAAGCCATTGGCCGAACCTCCATACAGGTGCGTGTAGAAACCTGGGTAAGACGACAGCGGGTGGCAGAGGAGGAGCAAGTTACGGAAGGGCTGTTCACTTTCGTGGCGCTTGATGAAAATGCAAAGGCGCGACCAGTCAAGGACACATACTGATTGAAGCCGTTACTAAAACCGGTCACGTTCGGAGCCTCTGAGCCATGAGTCAGAAACCACTGTCGCTTGACAGAATCGCCGATGCGATCGCCGCCCATGCTCTGCCGCCTGTCCACGACTGGCAACCAGATTCAACTCGCGTGGTGGATATCCGCATTGCGCGCAATGGTGACTGGTTCTATCAAGGATCTCGCATAGACAGAATCCGTATGGTCAAGCTGTTTTCTACTGTGTTGCGGGTTGATGATGATAACCATACTTATCTTGTAACGCCTCAGGAGAGATTGCGAATCACGGTAGAGGATGCCCCGTTCACGGCTGTGCTGGTTGAGCAGCACGGAGGACCGTCGGATACCACGCTGGTTTTTACGACTAATGTGGATGAAAAAATCATTGCCGACGCTGATCACCCCATCAGCGTGGCATACGCAGAGGTCGGTGGCGAGCCGTCACCTTACGTTCTGGTTCGAGACAGACTGCAAGCGCTTATTAGTCGGTCAGCTTTCTACCAACTTGCTGATTGGGCAGTCATTCGAGAGGGGATTGCTGGCGTGGAATCTTCCGGTGTATTCATGCCCTTGTCAGAATCGGAACAGAGCCATGAGTAACGATTCACAGATGTTGTTGGAAGCGCGTGGCATGACGATCTGGCGTGGCGACAATCTGTTGATGGATGAGATCGATGTTGAGGTGCGTGCCGGCAGCATTACCCAGATCCAGGGTACCAATGGCAGCGGCAAGACGACGTTGCTCAGGGCAATCATTGGCCTTGCCGAGTTTGATGAAGGCGAGGTGTTCTGGTGTGGGCAACCGTTTCACAAGGCCAGAGATGCGTTGTATGCAGAACTGGTCTATCTGGGTCACAAGCCGGGTATAAGCCCGGGGCTTACCCCCCTCGAGAACATCAAGGCCCTGTGCCCGGAACTGGGAACCGACTGTCGAGACGCTGTCGAATCAGTACTGGCAGAGCTCTCCATTGCCGATCGCATAGACCTGCCAAGTGCAGCCTTGTCTGCAGGCCAGAAACGTCGAATTGCATTGGCCCGTCTACGCTTGCAGAGTGCCCGATTATGGGTCCTTGATGAACCTCTGACATCGCTGGATACCAATGGATACGACTGGGTGCGAGGGGAAATACAAGGCCATGTTGGCCGTGGTGGGGCGGTGGTTTTTACAACACATCAGGCATTGTCGTTCGATCCCTTGCCGGTCCACTCAATTGTTCTCGGGCTTGAGGCATGAAAACATCTGGCGAAACGGCCAGAGCCGATGTCGGCATAGTGACCCTGTTTGGTCGTGTCTATCGCAGAGATCTCACTCTGGCTGTGCGTTCGGCGGGTCAATGGTTAAACACGCTGCTGTTTTTCGTCATTGTCGTATCCTTGTTTCCTCTGGGAATTGGACCGGGCCCGCAGACCTTGCAAACCATTGCACCGGGTATCGTCTGGGTCAGCGCACTGTTATCCATGATGCTGTCGCTTGATTCGCTTTTCGCCAACGATTTTCGAGACGGTACGCTGGAACAGTTTGTAGTTGCAGGGCAACCGCTGAGCGTTGTGGTTATAGCCAAGGTTCTGGCTCACTGGACAACGGGAGGTCTGCCACTGGTTTTACTGTCTCCTTTACTCGGTCTGGTCATGCAACTGCCGGATGATGCCTACGGCGTGCTCCTTCTCAGTCTATTGATCGGGACACTGGCATTGAGCTTCATCGGTGGCATCGGTGCGGCCTTGATCGTAAGCGTGAACCAAGGTGGCGTTTTACTGTCTTTACTTGTGCTGCCCCTGACGGTACCTGTACTGATTTTTGGTAGCGGAGCGGTGGCCTCAGCAGGGCTGGGTCTGGAGACTTCCATGCAGGTGTCGGTGTTGGCTGCGATTCTTGCGATGTCGGCTTCGCTGGCTCCGTTGGCCATGGCTGGCGCTCTGCGCGTAGGTGTTGCGGCAGGTCGTTAGTGTACAGCCAGACAATGCACAGAGTTTTGAATCGAATCTGCGTGTACACCAGACTGTATTTGTATGGTCCTATGGTGTTATAGAGCAGTCCAGAGGTGCGTGCCAAGCGTAAATCCGGATAGAATAGAGCGGTATAGTCTGAGAGTAATAACAGCCTTGTTTCAGTGGATTCACAAATTCGGGTCGCCCCCGTTCATGTATCGGGTAGCTGGAGTGCTTGGGCCCCTGTTCGGTACCGTGTGCTTGATTTCGCTGGTCGTCGGCCTTTATCTGGGTCTGGTCGTCGCGCCTGCAGACTACGAGCAAGGTGACAGCTACCGCATTATCTACATCCATGTGCCTGCGGCCTGGATGTCCATGTTCGTCTACGTGGTTATGGCGACAGCCAGCGCAATTTTTCTAATCTGGCGGCTTAAGATCGCCGACATGGTGGCGGTCTCGTCAGCGCCGATTGGTGCCGCCTTCACAGCTGTCGCACTACTCACCGGGTCATTCTGGGGAAAACCCATGTGGGGCACTTGGTGGATTTGGGATGCACGTCTGACTTCAGAGTTGTTATTGCTTTTTTTATACCTTGGCTACATGGCGTTAAGGGGAGCGATGGAAACTCCGCAAAGCGCAGCCCGAGCAGCGGGCATCCTTGCCGTTGTGGGCGTAGTTAACATTCCGATCATTCATTTTTCGGTCGAGTGGTGGAACACCTTGCATCAGCCGGCAACCATTACCAAACTCGATAAACCTTCCATGCATATCTCCATGCTCAAACCCTTGCTGATCATGGTGCTGTCGTTCCAGATGTTGTATTTCTACAATCTTATGGTACGTGTTCGCACAGTTATCCTCGAGCGCGAGGCGCGAGCGTCCTGGGTTGCAGAACTCGCCGGGAGAGAGTCGCGTGGGTAATTTCAATAGTTTCTCTGATTTTGTCGACATGGGAGGCTATGCGCTCTTTGTCTGGTCATCCTACGGACTTACCACGTTGTGCCTCTTGGGCGTTGTCCTCTGGTCATTTTTCAAGCACCGTAAAATTCGAGAACAGTCTTTTAAACGTGCCTTGCAACATCAAGCCAGGAGAGCAAAGTGACTCCAAAACGTAAACAACGGCTTATGCTCGTCGGGCTGATGCTTGCCGGTGTGGGAACGGCGGTCGCCTTTGGTGTCAATGCATTTCGCGACAACCTCATGCTGTTTCATTCGCCCAGCGATGTCGCCGCCGGTAATGTTCAGGCTGGCAAGCCTTTTCGCATTGGCGGTATGGTTGTCGAGGGGAGTGTCAAACGCAGTCAGGAAGATCTGCAGGTATCGTTTGCCTTGACGGATCACGGAGAGACCGTCCCTGTTACCTTCACTGGTATCCTGCCCGACCTGTTTCGTGAAGGGCAGGGCATTGTTGCCTTGGGTGCGATAGATTCTGGTGGTACGTTCAGCGCCACCGAGGTATTGGCAAAGCACGATGAAAACTACATGCCACCAGAAGTTGCTGAAGCTCTGGAGAAGGCTGGGAAAATGCCCGGAACCGAGGCCAATTTCAGTAGTAAAACGGTGGTAGATCCATGATTCCAGAACTCGGACACTTTGCTCTTATCCTTGCGCTTTGTACGGCTTTTGTGCTCGCTGTGGTGCCCATGCTGGGTACCATAACGGGTCACGAAGGATTGATGGACATGGCCAAACCTGCCGCAGGAGCCCATGCATTTATGGTGTCACTGTCGTACCTGTGCCTGACCTGGGCTTTCATCAGCAATGATTTCAGCGTGTTATACGTTGCCAACACCAGCAATTCAGGATTGCCCCTCATGTACAAGATTTCAGGGGTGTGGGGTGGCCACGAGGGATCAATCCTGTTCTGGTGCTTTATTTCTGCAATCTGGGTGGGGGCTGTGGCCGTGTTCAGTCGCTCATTGCCCAAGGTGCTTCTGGCCAGGGTTCTGTCGGTACTTGGTTTTATCAGCATAGGTTTTCTGTTATTCGTGTTACTCACGTCTAACCCGTTTGAACGCCTGTTTCCAGTTCCAGCCGATGGCGCATCACTCAATCCCCTGTTGCAGGACCCTGGCATGGCGTTCCATCCGCCCATGCTGTATCTGGGTTATGTGGGCTTCTCCGTGGCCTTTGCCTTTGCTATCGCCGCTCTGATTGGCGGCCAACTAGACTCAGCCACACTGCGGTGGATGCGCCCGTGGACCAACGTGGCATGGATGTTCCTGACTATCGGTATTTCATTGGGCAGCTTTTGGGCCTATTACGAGCTTGGCTGGGGCGGCTGGTGGTTCTGGGACCCTGTCGAGAACGCCTCATTTATGCCTTGGCTGGTTGGCACGGCGTTGATCCATTCTCTGGCGGCATCCGAGAAACGCGGAGTATTCAAAGCGTGGACCGTATTGCTAGCGGTGCTGGCATTCTCTCTGAGTCTTCTGGGTACATTTTTGGTCCGATCTGGTGTGCTCACATCGGTTCATTCCTTTGCTGCAGATCCCACACGAGGCATGTACATCCTGCTGTTTCTGTGTGTCGTCGTGGGTGGCTCGCTACTTTTATACGCTTTCAGGGCTCACAAGCTCCAATCCACTGCTTCTTATGAGCTAGTGTCGCGCGAGTCCGGATTATTGCTTAACAATGTCTTGTTGGTGGTCGCCTGCGCAGCGGTATTGCTCGGAACGCTCTACCCGCTGTTTGTAGATGCTCTTGGTATTGGCAAGATTTCAGTGGGTGAGCAGTATTTCAATGCGGTGTTTGTACCGTTGATGCTACCCATTCTTCTGGTTATTGGCGTGGGCGCGGTGTTGAACTGGAAACGCGACAAGTTGACCGGCCGCGGTGCAACGCTGATCGTACTGGCGGTTGGCAGTATCGCGTTGGGTGCAGTCATGACTACGCAACTAGAGTACTTTACCGTGTCGGCGGCTGCATCGATTGCGGTAGCCATTTGGATTATGGCGTCTACGGTGTACGGAATCGTTCACCGTTTCAGAAACAAGCGCAAGCGAATGTCAGCCGTGCTGCACACTCCGGCGGCATTCTGGGGTATGAGTATTGCTCATCTGGGGATTGCGGTGTTCACGGTTGGTGTTGCTCTCACTTCAATCTACACGACCGAGGAAACTGTGCGACTTGGCGTAAATGATACTCATCAGGCAGGTGGTTACACATTTACCCTGGCATCTCTGGAGGATGTTCGTGGTCCCAACTTTGATGCTACCGAAGCGACCTTCAACGTTGTCAGGAACGATCGGGATATAGGAGAAATCGTGGCTCAGAAGCGCATCTATGATGTACGCCGTGATGTCATGACAGAAGCTGGAATTGATGCAGGGTTTACGCGTGATCTCTTTGTCGCGCTGGGCGAGCCTATGGATGATGGAAGAGCATGGAGTGTCCGTGTCCAGACAAAACCTTTCATCCGCTGGATCTGGTTGGGAACAATTTTTATGGGGCTTGGGGGGCTTATGGCGGCGATGGATCGCAGATACAGACGCGTGTCTGAAAAGTCTGCGGTAGCCGGGCGAGGTAAAAAACCTGCGGCTGTGACGGCGGGTGGTCCGGGAATGTCCACGGCGGGTGCTTCTGTCATGAGTCCAACCGGTGATTCAACAGGCTAGCTGATACGTCTATGAATATCGTGAAATTGCTGCCGGTGTTGATTTTTCTCACGCTGGCGGGTTTTCTTGCCAAGGGGCTCACTCTCGATCCTTCAAAACTACCGTCGCCGCTCATTGACAAAGAGGCGCCGGTTTTTGTGTCGGAGCGTCTGCCGGCGTCGGACGGTGAGTTTGACAGCCAGTCCATGAAAGGTGAAGTCTGGGTATTGAACGTCTGGGCTAGCTGGTGTGGGCCGTGTATCGAGGAGCACCCGGTACTTATTTCGCTGGCTGATCAACGAAATGGCGTTCCCATTGTCGGGTTGAATTATAAGGATGCCCCGGCTGATGCTCTGCGTTGGCTTGGGCGTTTTGGTGATCCGTTTACACATTTGCTGGGAGACCAGCGCGGAGACGTGGGGCTTGATTGGGGAGTTTATGGTGTTCCCGAGACCTTCGTTATCGATCGAGATGGGCGTGTGCGCTACAAGCACGTAGGGCCATTGCGACCTGAAGATCTTGAAAACACGGTGCTACCGATCATCGATCAGCTCAAACTCGAGCCCGCTTGAATTAACCGTTGGTGGTGTCGCTCCTGATGAGAAACACAATTGTGAGTAATATGACAGTGTTAAGGCATTCAGATCATTGCAGGAAGACAGGCATCGTAAACCCAACCACGGTCTACGAAAGGGCAGTGGCCAACGCCTGTGTTGTGCCACGTGCGTTGATGTTCCTCTGGATTGTGCTGGCGGTGTTTGTCGTTGTCGGTCTGGTCTTGCCGAAGACGATTCACGCAGCAGACGAGGTGGTGCAGTTTGATAACCCTGCACACAAGGAGATGTATCAGGGGCTTCTCAGGGAGTACCGTTGTCTGAAATGTCAAAACCAGAACCTGTGGGACTCTAATGCAAGCTTGGCAGGTGATTTGAGACGAGAGATTCGCGAGCAGATTGTTGCGGGTAACAGTAAGGCCGAGATTGATCAGTTTCTGGTGGCAAGGTATGGCGAATTCGTACTTTATCGCCCCAGATTCACGGCAAAGACCGCAATTTTATGGATCGGCCCATTCGTTTTATTGCTAATCGGTCTGGCATCGCTAGTGCTGATGGTTCGTAACCGATCTCGTCTGGCCGAGAAGGCCGTTGCTTCTGAGCAGCGTGCGGAGGTGGCAGCTGAGCTCCATTCCGCTGACAGCCTGGCCAAGGCTAGAGAACTTCTTAAAGACTAGTGGGCCAATCAGTGCCGCGTTGTTCCTACTGTATTGCTTTGTAGGCAACCCGCCACCAATTCGCATTTTTGTCATTCCGATTGTCGTCAAATGTAAACAATCCACACACGGGTTTTCCGTCGTTAGATTGACGTGATACTGTGGGCGCTGAAAAAGGAGAAGTGAGTCCTTATCACTAATGGAGTGGCGGCAATGATAAATCCTTCCGACAGACACGACACGTTCGGTACAGTTGAATCTACCAGCCCTTCGCTGGATTCTTTACCTACTGAGGAGTTCCTCAGGATCGTCGGACTGCGAGTCAGAAGCCAGCGGGCGACCATGAGTATGTCAAGGAAGCGTCTGGCTGAGGTATCAGGGGTTTCAGAGCGTTATCTGGCACAACTCGAATCTGGTCAAGGCAACATGTCGATTGCCCTGTTGCGCAAGGTAACAACGGCCATTGGAATGTCACTTGCCGCCTTGCTATCGGGTGATACACCTGAACTCGGATCCACTGCAGAATCCTTCTCAGGCAACGGTGTGACCACACCGGCGACGAGCAGCTCATCTCGTACAGCCTACGCCCGTGATGGCATTCGTCATTCCAATCCACAACGGATTCCAGAATCTGAGTTGTGAAATAGAGGTTTTTTTCCCTGCCATCAAGGCAGGGGTTGTCAGGCAGTACCGGCTAAAAACTCATGATGATGTTGGTGCGTGCGTTGCCATCAGCACCTACCGCTTCACGTTCAGATTCATTGTTGAACTGGTGAATAACGATGCCCGGTCTGGAGGTTTCCCAGGGATCAATATCGTCGTTGTCGATACTGTATCTTACGTAGTCGCTCATGGCGCTTAGCCGCGGCATGTTTGCCTCTTTCTGGTAATAGGCATCGACTTCTTCAAACGAGTCCTGAGTCTGAAAAAGCACGATCCTCAGATCGCCCTCGCCACCTATGCGATATTTAGAGCCGTTGGGGTACAAGGGGTAGGGGATTTCCCCAGAGTTGAGGACAGCCGCCAGATCGTTCGCGCCGTCGGCAGCCAGCTCGGGTGAGTTTGACCACTGTTCCGATTCAGTCGTATCACCCGCGCTACCACCGGAAGAAAGCACAGAACTTGCTGCTGATAGCTTCGGTGTATTAGATTCGTCTGCATCGGTACTGCAACCCGCAATTACAGTCACCAACACACAGGCTAGCTGTGTTTTACCAGTGATTTTAGTCATTATTGATCCCTACTATTCCCTTATCCATAAAGATAGACCATCGTTTTTCGAATGCTATGTCTTTATAGCGTGATGGCTTCTCGAATAGGGCAACTAACGGTTCCATGCGCGTAGGTCGATTTTCAACCTGTAGTGACTAAGGTGGCTGCCTGAAGTGCGTTGCAGGCAGTTAACCACCCAATAATTGCGGTAATGTAACCAGCTCGTGAGAATCGGCCAGCAAGGCCGCGCGTATCTGCCTTGCGGTGTCTACAGCGTGGGCGTTATCACCGTGGACACAGATACTCTGAAAGTCTGTGCTCAAAACCTTGCCAGACACCGTTACCAGACCGCGTGCCGAGATCATCTGTCTGACGTGTTCAATACATTCGGATGCACTTGCCAGAACCGCTCCCGGCTGGTTACGGGATACCAGAGTTCCGTCTTCCGCATAGGCACGATCTGCAAATATCTCACCTGCAACGCAAAGTCCTGCCTGTGTGGCGGAAGACTCAAGCTCGGAGAGAACTGGCGCAAGGAAGATCAAGTTCGGATCAAACTGTCGCACGGCTTCAACAATAAGCTGTGCCAGATGACGATCTTCACAGGCCATGTTATTCAGGGCACCGTGTGGTTTCACGTGGGTCATTTTGTAACCGTAGCTTTGTGCCATACCACCAAGAGCCGCCAGTTGATACAGCACCAGAGCACCGATCTCGGCGTCTTTCATTAGCATTTGCCGTCGTCCAAATCCTTGAAGATCGGCAAAGCCCGGATGTGCTCCGATGCTCACAGCTTGTTTTTTGGCTTGTGTTATCGTCTGATTCATGACCAGAGGATCTCCGGCATGAAAACCGCAGGCGATATTGGCCGAATTGACCACTTGCAACAGGTGCTCATCATCGCCCATCGACCAAGCTCCGAAGGATTCACCCAGATCAGCATTGAGATTTAGTCGCACGATTATTCTCTCGATTTAGTGTACGAGCCACCTGGCGCGAAGCACATATACGCCTGATGGAATGCTGTTTATCTTTACACGAAAACGCTGGTGTTGCGCCTATTGATTAATGAGACTCCTGGCAGCAGATGACAGGTCAGAATCCGTCGGTGACACCATCTATCAGATTGCACGACAGTAGTGTACGGGTATCCAGTTCATCGCGAATACACGGGGTAAATGCTGACGTACAGTTTTCAATGAGATTTTGGAGTTTTTGCCTGATCAAGATCGCTTCGTCCATGGTAACAAGTCGAAATTGAAACACTGCCCCCGCCCGTTGTATTCCCAGCAAAGGAAGATCGTTGGATATGACCGTCGCAATTTTCGGGTAACCGCCAGCCGTATGGGCGTCATTGAGCAACACGATAGGCTGGCCTGTTCCTGGCACTTGTATCGAGCCAGGCGTAATGGCATCAGAGATGATATCCCTCGCTGCAGAATCACGGTGTGTAATCGTCGGTCCGCTCAGTCTCACGCCCATACGATCTGCTTCGGCACCTAATGTGTAGCTTGACGACAAAAAGGCTTTAGTACCAGCGTCGGAAAAATGTTCAAATTGTGGCCCGGCAATTGCGCGAAGCTCGTTTGCCTCAAAGCGCAGTTCGGTTGGCAAATGGCACTGCCGTTCCTTGTTTGGCGTGGCTTTTTCAGCGCTTGCTCGTTGCAACGGTATTTGTTCGCCCGCTTTGAGCGCGCTGCCATCAAGTCCACCCAGAGACGCTTTGTGATACGTCGCAGTGCTTCCCAAGTGCGGGGCGATGTCAATGCCGGCGACCGCGACAAGCGCATGTCTCGAGCTGCCGGTGGACACCAGCACGAGGCTGTCACCCGGGCCAAGCGTGAGCGTTCTGTTGGGTAAATATCGGTACTCAGTAGTACCACTAATTAATTTTATAGCCGCACTATCGCTACCAACAATGGCAAGTTGTACCGACTGTTCATGTGCTTGCAGATGCAAACCACCCTCGAAACATTCGATGACAGGTGAGTTTGGGGAGTTTCCCACCAGCGCATTGGCAATAATCTGCCAGGCAGGGCACAGTGCCCCTGACCACGGGATACCCAGATGTCGTAGCCCAAATCGTCCCTTGTCCTGAATCGTGGACAGCAATCCTGAACTAACGACATCCAGCGATGTTTGGTTACTGCCTATCATTCTTTCATCAGCCAACGGCTGCGATCGGTAACGGAGTGCTGCCGGAGTTCGTTGCTTATGTGCTCAAACTGACGTTGATCAACTCGTTTGAAAGACAGCAGGTCTCCTGCTCTCAACAAGGCTGGAGGATCTTGCTGAGCATTAAACATAGGAACAGGGCAGTTGCCGATGATATGCCAACCACCCGGGCTTTCCCATGGGTATATCCCGGTCAATTGCATGGCGATGGCGACGCTGCCGGCGGGTACTCGCAAGCGTGGTTCGCTACGTCTGGGCAGATGAAGCTCTTTTGGCGTATCACCCAGGAACGCATAGCCGGGTAGAAAGCCGAGCATGTATACGCTGAATACGCAGCTAGCGTGCAAACTGATGACCTCATCAGGTGTGAGGCCTGTTAGCGATGAAACATTGTCGAGGTCTGGCCCTTGGTCAGACCCATATAGAACGGGAAGTTGCCAATGCCTCGGATTTCGAGAGGCTTGTTCATTGTGGGTAGCGGGTTGGGATTCAAGCGCACGCACCTCGTCGAGCAGGGCGTCTGGTGACAGGACGCAGGGGTCGTAGAATATCGCGAGCGAACGAAACGTGGGTACCGTTTCCAATACACCCGTCAACGATCCTTGCTGTATTGCTAAGTGGAGTAGCGTGTCAAGAGCGGTTACCTGATTTACGATGGAGCGATCGATGGTCTCACCGAACTGAAGTACTAAACCGGAATCTCCTGCGTAAAGTGCTGTCCAGTGTTTACCTGATCCAGCAACCTGTGTCGGCTCCCGGTTCGCGTCGTTGCAACCGTCCGTCATGATGTCAAGCCAATAGGTAGGGGCATCGCCTGACCACGAGTGCGAAGGTGCGGGGTAAGCCGACGCTCGACGCCGCTCAATTCAATGGAGCTCCTGACAGCAAGCTCACCTCAGTAGAGAAGGGTTTCTGTGTTGTCAGGATGCTCTGTACCCGGTTTTCAAGCCGTGGCTGCTTCTCGCGTGTCCTCGGTTTCATCGGCCGCAGCGGTTGTGGTCTCAATGGAAGACAACAGTTTGGCATCAGTTTTTGGAGCTGCCTCTGCGTCCTGATCTCGAGCTTCAGCCTCATCCGCCCAGGTTCTAAGCTCGCGATAAGCAGCTAACAACGTAGCGGCTTGCTCTTTGAGCTCAGACAACGTTTCAAGCTCTTCCTTTTGTTGTTTATTGTCTTTCTTCAGCTTGCGGTTTGCATCTTCAGCCGTCTTGCGAGCGTTGGCTTCATCAAGCTTTTGTTTTTTCAGCGTTTTGAGCTTCTTGACGATGTTTTCTGGCGTGTCTGCCAGTGCAGTGTTGATCGCTTTTAGCTCTTTCTGTTTATCTTCGACTGAGCGTTTGGCTTTCTTTATTGCGTCAGCGTTGTCCTTTCGGCCGGTGGCAAGCGCATGCTCCGCTGCCGCTTTTTCGGCGATGGCTGCGTCTCTTTGCGATTCAGCCTCCGTGCGGGACTTGATGATCTTTTTGACCTCAGCCTGCATGTTGCCGATTTCTTCGGAGGCACGGTTGCGTGCTTCTGCCATGTCGGCATCGGCATCCTTTGACCGTTTGATTGCTATATCGAGGGCGGCGCGCAGGTCTTCTGCGGTGAAATCATCTTTCAGTTTCAGTGCGGAGGCCGCTTCATTCATCAGCATCTGCTTGCTGATGGCTAGGTCTTTCCAAATTCTAAGTTGCTGTTCGCTGTCGGCTTGACTCACGTAATAATCTCTTGAACGAATGAAATAGCAGTTGCCGGCATTTCCGGAAAACTACTGGTTATGACTGGTGGAACACTCAAACTATGCGGGTGTAAGACATTTCCTGGTGTTTCGGGGTGTCTTGTCTATTGTGTTGATCGCCCTGGCAGACTGATACGACCTGTGGGGGCGCTTTACCTCTGTCGCTTTCGCGGTTTATCGATAACTGGTTGCTGATACACGCGACTTTTACCGTCGGTACTTGCTCTATCACAACGGTAGCGGCCGAGCAGCGAAAAAAGAGAGAACTATGCTCCCTTGTTTAGCTAGCCAGTATACCGTGTTTAACCATATCTTTCAGGCTTGTGTGCTATTTGTGTAAAGATGCGTGATTCATCTCTATCATTTATCAGGTTACTGAGCGAAAACTCCATCATTTATCAGGTTCCTGAGCGAAAACGTCCGCTGGTTACTGGGTGGAGTGCTTCTGCCAATGGTAGTGGGTGGTTTATTGTTGTTCATGAGCTGGCGCTCACTGTGGTTATGTGCCGCAGGGGCATTACTGATAATCGCGATGCCGCTGGATCACCTGTTGCTGTCAAAGCCTCGCCAGCCGTCGTCCAGCGATCGTGACAATTTCGAAAGAGGGCATCAGTGGACGCGAGCTAAGGTGTTGCATGATTTCCCTTTCTGGGCGGTGTGCTCGGGGCTACTCGTAGCCGATTGATTTCTGCGCGGCCGCCTCCGGTCGCGCAGGTGCCGGTGTCCCGTCTGCTGATTCGACGCCATAGTGCACTTCTGCCCGGCGTTGATTACTGCGGATAAAATTTGTCAAGATAACGCTCAAGTTCATTGTCCAGTACAGGCTGGATGCTCAGATCGGCATACCAAGGAGCTGAAAAACTGGCATTGGCAAGACCGACAAGCGTGCCCAGGACTGATCCCCGATGGGCATTTTCGCCACCCAGATTGGTATTGCTTAGTAAGGCACGCCCGACATCATTGTGATACCTGGCAGCCAGATAGCACACACTTGGCCATGAATCAGTGATGTAGCAAGCCAGTGAGTAGGTTCTACCAACGACATACGCATCACCTCGCTTGTTTGCCAGCAGCTTTTCCAGATGAGTTCCGTTAATCACTGCTGCGCCATTGACGAAGGGCTCTATACCTTTGTCACCCTCTGCCCGACACAGCAAAGCGTTCATGAGAGTAACGTAAGCGTCTACAACGTTGAGCAGTCCTTTGTCAGGGTGGGTCACGAACACGTGATTTCGGCAAACTTCACAGGTGTCGGTTAAAGTGGTGCCGTTACCGAGTAATGCGAGAGCCAGCGGTGCCACAGTGACCAGCGCACCCATGGACGGTGTGTCGTGGGTTACAGCGCCACATTGCATGGGCGGTGTTCCTGCAGACCAATTGGCAAAGAAGCCCCGATGGCAGCTTTCGGCATACGTATCAGGGTAGTCTGGCGGGTCGGCTGTCATGAAGTCTATGTAGGCCGCTATCCAGTCTTGAGCTACATACTGTTCGGCAGAAACCATGTGGTTGATTAGCAGTCGTGCCCACCAGGCATTCAGCGTGTTTTCGCCAGCCTGCATGCCATGATGATAGTGCCCATTGTTGCGCCCCCACAAATGGGCACGTCCCTTGAGAATGACATCGCCAACAATCTCTTGCTGACGATTGCCTTGTATTCTGGCTCTACCACCGCCTGTGGTAGAGTGCAGAGACATGATTGAACTGGGGTGCGTCTCTGGCGCAGCTTCAAGTCCGGTAACTCCCTGTTTACCGAATACTTTGATGATATCACCGGGATTATAAAACCAGTGAACAGGCATGGAGAGTGAATCGCCGATGAACAGATTGGCAAGTGCCGCTTTAACTCGCTTGCGCTTCAGGGATGACGAGCCGATATCAGGCTGCGATTCCGTGTGATCTGGTGTCATGCTCAAAGGTAACCGGTGGACGTTAAATACAGATACGTAGTCACACTGATAATGGACAAACCGGTAGAAATTACCACGGCGCTTGACGCACGTTCTTCCCACGTCCCATATTGCTGTGCGATGACAAATACATTGGTTGCGCTGGGCAGCGCAGCAAGCAGCACAGCAGCATGCAGCCACACCCGGTCGAGTCCGGGGATCTGTATGAGTAAAAAATACATTAGCGCTGGATGAATCAGCAGTTTGATAGGGACCAGATAGGTCAGCTCCAGAGGTACGCGCTTCAACGGACGCAGCGCGGCAGTCACACCCATGACAAACAGTGCACAGGGCGCTGCTGCATTTGACAGAGAATTTAATAGACTCTGGGCTGGCGCCGGGGGCGTATAGTCAAAGACGGCAGCCGCGATACCGGCAAGGGTGGCTACGATGAAAGGATGAGTGAAAATCTTGTAGGCAATACCACCGAAAAGTAGGCTGATGCTGCCCGGACGCTTGCTACCGATGGCCATTAGACTGGGTGCTAACGTGAAATGCATAGCGTTGTCCAGACAGAAAATCAATGCTACGGGAACTCCCGCTTGCGGACCGAATGCCGCTATGGCCAACGGTGGTCCCATATAACCAATATTGCCGTAGGCACCGGCAAAACCTTGCACCGTAGATTCCTGCGTCGTGGATTTGCAAAGCACTCTCGCAATGAAAAAACACAAGACAAAGATCATCAACGTACCTAGCGTCGTACTGAGTAGAAAGCGTCCATTGGCAAACTCGCTGACGGGTGTTTTTGCCAGGAGATTAAAAAACAATGCCGGCAGTGCAATATAGACGATAAAGAAATTCATCCACGCAAGCCCTTCTTCGGGAATTTTCCTTAGTCGTCCAGCAAAATAGCCAAGCAGTATTAATCCGAACAAGGGAATAACAAGTTCTGCAACCTGAAACATGATTAGCCTGTCTTCAGTGTTTCAGTTGCGCTTGAAAACGTCTGGTGTGGGCACCGTTTACGCATCCACGATTTTCCCGCGATTAAGGATTGCTTTGGGGTCCAACGTTTGCTTCAGCACTTTCATCAACTCGATCTCTGTTGGGCTTCTTGACAGAGACAGATAGGGTTTTTTATGCAATCCAATCCCGTGTTCGGCGGAGATGGAACCACCAAGTTCCTGTAACGGGCCGTAAACCATCTGATTACTACGTTCATGCCATTGTTCGTACAACGCAACTCTGTCGGGCTGTTGCGTCTCGTCAGCGACTTCGCTGGCATCGGCCAGCGGTGGGGGGGCCACCAGAACATGCAGGTTTCCATCTGCCAGGTGGCCATAGACATAAATTATGGCTTGTGGCCAGATGGATTGAACATCGTTTTCCAGTCGGGAAACATAGGATTGCATGTCGGCTATTGGCAAACTGATGTCATAGACAAACATAGGATCGTGCTCCAGTGCTATGTCAATGTGTTCGCGAATGTGCCAGATGTTTTTAGCTTCCTGTTCTGATTTGGCTATTACAGCGTCAACGACAACACCATCGTCCATGAGCTGCGCCAGTGTTTGTTCAAATACGTCTTCGGAGTTCCCACTTGCAGCGCTTCTCGATTCGGCAATGGCATAGAGAGGATAGTGGGGTGACATCGGTGAACGTGCCGTGTCGCTGCGTTCGGGGTTTGTGTTTAGTTGATAGAACCGCTGCCAGATAACCTCGAAGGCATCGAGGGTGCCGTTCAGTGAGGTGTCCAGTTGGCGCAGTGTTGTGCTTACCCCTTCAAAGTTATCGAACGCCAGCAGCGCAGTGCTGACTACCGGGGTTTCGGAGCGTAATCGAAATACCACGCGAGTGACAACACCCAGAGTACCTTCGCTGCCGATGAACAGGTGTTTGAGATCATAGCCTGCGTTGTTTTTCATCATCCGGTTCATGGACGAAATAATGGTCCCATCGGCAAGAACCACTTCAAGCCCCAGCACTTGCTCTCGTGCCATGCCGTAGCGCAGGACTGACAGACCGCCTGCGTTTGTCGCAACATTGCCGCCGACTGTGCATGAACCACGTGCGCCAAGATCCAGCCCCAGCTGCAAACCAGCTTGTTCAGCCGCTTCGCTGACATTTTGCAAAATGGCACCGGCCTGAACGCTGATGGTTCTTCCAATGGCATCGACGTTTTCTATGGATTGCTGCCGTTCAAGACTTAATATGATGTCGTTCTCAGTGCTGTGGTTTCCGTTGACAAGGCCGGTGACGCCGCCATGCGTAACAACGACCTGATTAGCAGTATGGCAGGCCTTCAGTACCGCCGAGGTTTCCAGCGTATTGGCTGGGCGAACCAGAGCTCTTGCCTGTAGTGGGGTTGAATCCCAGAAATGGGTCGCCCGTTCCTTAACCTGATGTGGGCCCAGCACGTGAGCTTCCCCGACGATGCCACGCAGAGTATCCAGTAATTCGTATGCCATGAGAGAACGCCTGATGTGAAACTTTCGGGAACAAGTCTGGCAGATTCGCAATGGCGCTGCATCGATATTAAAGCCTCGCGATGTGAGTCTTGCTGCCGGCTACCGTTTCGCTGCCGTTGCGCAATATGCATTTGGCTGTGTCGATGGCACTGGCCCACATGTTGCAAATCTTCCGAATACTCGCGTTACCGCCTGGTTTTTACATGCCTTGCCACATGACACTATCCGGATTCGTTGAAGGCATGGCTGATAGCCGGCGCATGACACAGGCAATCTGTCAAGTCAATCAGTGGACCGATGAAACGATGAACCTAGAGTCTGAAATAGCCGTGAAATGCAGCATCGATAAGCCTGCCAGTGTTGACCGTATCGCTGTTGCGTATAGGCTGACTGCCACCCTTGTGGCATGCTTGAGCATGTTGGCCCTGGGCTCTGGATTGGCGAATGCTGCGAATGAGGAAATGCTCTCCGATATGGATTGTGTCATTGAGCCAAGTCAGATAGTGGAACTGGGGTCTGCAGTTCCCGGCTTACTGGCCGACAGTTTTTACGACCGCAGCGATTTTGTCAGCGCAGGTACTCTGATGGCACGGCTTGAGAGCGATGTTGAGCGAGTGTCGTTGAAAATCGCGGAGGAGGCTGCTGCCAGTTCGACCGCCGTTGCGCTACGGCAGGTAACCGCAGAGTTTGGTGACAGAACCCGAGTGCGAAACGCTAAATTACTCAAGAGCTCAAGCATTTCCAGGCAGGTTATGGATCAGGTGAGTACTGAGGCTGCCATTGCGACACTGCAAGTTGAGCAGGAGCAGGAATCCATTAGACTCGCCATGCTGGAGGTGGAGCGGGCAAAAGCACTACTGAAACGCCGTGAGATCCGCACACCGGTGAGTGGATCTGTCATGCAGCGTTACAAGTCCTCGGGAGAGTACGTGGATAGCGAGCCGGTTTATCAGATTGCCCAACTTGACCCCTTGCATGTTGAGGTGATAGTACCTATCGAATTTCTAGGGAGTCTGCAAACGGGCTCGACAGCATCCATTAGTCTGGATGTTCCCGGATTTCAAGACAGGCAGTTGCAGGCTGTTGTGCATCGCATTGATTCGGTTGCCGATGCAGCGAGCGCAACTTATGGGGTTCGTCTGGTACTTGAGAACGCTGACCTGTCAATACCGGGTGGTGTGCGCTGTCGGGTGGACTTTTTTGCATCGTGACAATGCATGCTGTTCGTACTTCCGGTTCAGCCCAATTCAGTCAGACGCAAAGCCTCTATTTTTAACCAGTTGATTCCACGTTGAAGTTGATTGAATCTAACAACTCGTTGTAATGCACGCAACGATTTCGTCCCAGTTCCTTTGCGGCACACAGGGCCTTGTCAGCCTGTGTTATCAGAGCTCGTCCGGAGAAAAACGCCTCGGCAGATGTCTTCTCGGAATTGCCCGATAATTTCACGGCAGTGAGATCGGTTGATACTCCGATACTAACGGTGATCCGGACGGGGCCAGAACTGACATTGATGCTGGTACTTTCGACCATGGAGCGAATTTTTTCGGCCGCCTCCATCGCTTCGGCGTCATCAGTGCCGGGCATGACGACAATGAATTCCCTGACTCCGTAACGTCCCACCCTGTCTGTTTCCCGGTGCGCGTTTTTCAATACGCTTGCCAGATGCTTGAGAACCTTGTCACCACCATCATGCCCTAACGCGTCATTGATGGATTTGAAATCATCAATATTCAACAACAAAATAGAATAGGTAACATCAAGGCTGGTGTTGGAAAACGCATAGTTCTGTATCCAGTCGTCAATGTACCGACGATTGTAAAGCGAGGTTACGCTGTCGGTGGTAGCCACTTGTCTGAGTTGTTTATTCAGTTGCAGTAACCGTTTGTTGGCAGCGTTTACCTTCTTGTTACTGATTTGCAGACTCTGGATCAGGGCAATATTTTCTCGTGTCAGTCGTACACTTTCACAGGCTCGAGTTATGGCGTTTACTATTGCGTCATGGTCAGTAAGTGGCTTTTCAAGGTAGTCGTAAGCATTTGTCCGAAGGGCCTTTCTTACCGTATCGTGACTATCATAGCCTGTCATCATTATGAGCTTTACGGTGTCATCGGTCTTTTCAATTTCTTCCAGTAAGTCGATGCCTGACAAGCTACTCATCCTGATATCGGTGACTACCACATCAACGGTCTCTTCAGTGAGAACCCGTATGGCTCGTTGCCCGTCTTGCGCAACAATGACATGCATGCTGGCTTCATGCAGTATGCAAGACAGCAAATCACTGATGGCGGGCTCATCATCGACAATCAACACAGTGAATGGGGTTTGGGAGCACATTGTGTCAGTGAGTTTCCACGAAAGTAAGCAGGTTTTACCGGTATTCAAGGCGGTTAGCGGTTCTACTGTGGCTAATTCTTAGTTAAATTTGCCACCAATTCACGGGTTGTGGTTTGCTACTTCCGGAAATGGGTATTCGCTCATATTTGTGTAAAAAGAGAAGCTCCAGTGCTGCACTCACAAAAGCGCAACGTCGTCACAGGCTAGGAGTCTGCGCGGTAGAAAGCGATCGAGCGAGAGTGGTCCAATTTTGAGTCAAATTTTGTGCTCATTTGAGG
Organism: Granulosicoccus sp.; assembly: GCA_045110475.1. GTDB lineage: Bacteria > Pseudomonadota > Gammaproteobacteria > Granulosicoccales > Granulosicoccaceae > Granulosicoccus. The sequence continues at coordinate 2,064 of JBGCGC010000009.1, read as the reverse complement.
AGTTTAGCTGGCTAAGTGACGAAAATGAGCGCAAAATTTGGCCAAAAGTGGGCTGCTCGTAGCCGATTGATTTCTACCGCGCAGGCTCCTAGGTGTCAAGTAAGTGTTCGGGCACTACCCAGGGTACGGTTTCACATCCGGTTACAACACTGACGCCGTATACATCAGCGATATTCTGATTGCTCAAAACTGCGGCGGGCTCACCTGTTGCTACAAGCTTGCCTTTGTGCAGGAGTGCCAGACGATGGCAATAGCGAACTGCGAGCGACAAATCATGTATGACGACAACGACCGCGCGGCTAGTTGTCGCATAATCGTGAAGTAGCTGCATGGTTTGTAATTGATGAGCCAGATCCAGCGACGATACGGGTTCGTCCGCAAGCAGCACTGAAGGTTCGGCTGCCAATGCTCTGGCAAGCAATACCCTGGCGCGTTCGCCACCTGACAGCGTAGGAACCTTGCGCTGTCGAATGCTTGCGCAATCTGCCTTTTCGATAGCGATATCGACGGCGCGTAAGTCTGTCTCGGTAGGGTTACCCCAAGGGGGCAGGTGTGGAATACGGCCGAGCATGACCAGTCTCTCAACGGTCAGTGGCCAGTGAACTGTGCCGTGCTGCTCTAGCCAGCCCAGTTTTTGCGCACGTTCATGGGGTTGAAGGGCGCCGATGTTGTCAGTGTCAATCAGGATGCTGCCCGAATCAGGCGTTTCAATGCCCGCCATGGCAGCCAGTATTGTGGACTTGCCAGCGCCATTGGGCCCGATAAGGCCCAGCACTTCCCCAGCCCTGACATGTAGTGACACGCTATCCACTATGTTCTTTTGCTGGCGTCGGACTACCAGATTCTGGACGTCGATGCGCGTGTCTTGAGCCTTAACGCTTTCCGGGTGTGTCGGCTTAGGTCGAGTCATTGCCAGTAATCCCTGCGGCTTTTCAAGATTAGTACCAGAAAAAAAGGCGCGCCAACAAGGGCAGTCAGGACACCGACTTTTAATGGCACAGGCACTGACGAATAGAGTGTGATCAGGCGGACACTGATGTCCGCCGCAAGCAGCATGACGCCACCGCCCATAGCGGCCAAGGGAAGCAGGCGAGAGGGTTGATAATTTGCAAAGGGTCTCAGTAAATGTGGAACAACAAGGCCGATAAAACCAATCATGCCAGTGGTGGCCACAGCCGCGCCGACGCAAAATGAAACGGCTATGAAAATGCGCCATGACAGTCGGTGCAAATTGATACCCATGCTTCTGGCTGTGCGTTGGCCCAAAGTGAGTGCATCCAGAGAACGGCCTGTGCCAAACAGCATGATCCACCCGATCAGGGTGCAGGGCAGCATGACCCAGACGTCCTCCAGACTTCTATCCGCGATGTCGCCCAAAGTCCACAAAACCAGTTCTCTAACCGCGAACGGACTCGGAGCAAGGTTGAGCAGCAACGAAAGCAGAGCAGCCGCCAGCGCATTGATAGCGACTCCGGCCAGAATCAAGGTACTCACCGTTGCATCACGACCGGCTAGCAGATACACCAAGCCGGTGGTGAGCAGGGCACCAAGCATCCCCGCAACCGGCACAGCCTGTGGGTGCAATGCTTGCGAAAAAAAGTACAAGACCAGCACGGCTCCCAGTGCAGCTCCGCTAGCGCTGCCTACCAGTCCAGGGCTTGCCAGTGGGTTTTGCAATAGTCCTTGCATGGCCGCGCCGGCGACACCCAGCGACATGCCCGCCAATAGGGCAATCAGTGTGCGTGGTAACCTTATCTCGCGGGTTATTACCGCACTGACCGAATCTGGTTGCGTGAATGGCAGGGTGAGCGTGTCGTGCAAGGAGGTCCACTGTTCGCCCAGACATAAACTGACGACGCACAATAAAGCGACCAACACGGCTAATAGTGACAAACAGTGTCGGTCGCTCATCAGGGAGAAAGTCTCCTAGGAGTCTGCGCGGTAGAAAGCGATCGAGCGAGAGTAGTCCAATTTTGAGTCAAATTTTGTGCTCATTTGAGGAGTTTAGCTGGCTAAGTGACGAAAATGAGCGCAAAATTTGGCCAAAAGTGGGCTGCTCGTAGC
>JBGCGC010000008.1:0-10019 GCA_045110475.1 Granulosicoccus sp. | reverse complement strand
CCAATTTTGAGTCAAATTTTGTGCTCATTTGAGGAGTTTAGCTGGCTAAGTGACGAAAATGAGCGCAAAATTTGGCCAAAAGTGGGCTGCTCGTAGCCGATTGATTTCTGCGGGGCCGCCTCCGGCCGCGCAGGCTCCTAGATGTGCGCCAGTATCGCCGCCTTGACATCCTCAAGTTCAGCGTTGACCGTTTGTACGGCCTCTTGCCCTCGGATAGCGATATCCGGATCTTTTAAGCCATGCCCCGTGAGCGTGCAGGTAATCAGACTACCCTCGGGTATCAATCCCGACTTGATGTCCCGCAGCGCACCGCATAGGGAAACAGCGGAAGCAGGTTCACAGAAAACACCTTCCTTACGCGCAAGCAGTGCCTGGGTGGCCAGTAGCTCATCGTCACTCACCTCGTCAAACCAGCCACCAGATTCATTCACCGCCGCTTTGGCCAGATCCCAACTTTGCGGATTGCCGATACGTATGGCAGTAGCCAGTGTCTCGGGATCGGTCACTGGCTGATCGCGCAGAAACGGAGCTGCACCATCTGCCTGATAACCAACCATGATGGGGCGCTTGTCTGTCAATGGATTGCCCAGATACGGGCATTGTCCATTGCACAGCGTGCACGATGCGGTGTTGTGACCGCAGGCTTCGCTGTACCCGATCCAGTAGCCCGAAATGTTGCCAGCGTTGCCAACAGGAATACAGTGATAGTCCGGTGCTCGGCCGAGAGCTTCGACTATTTCAAACGCAGCCGTTTTCTGTCCTTGAAGTCGATATGGATTAATGGAATTTACAATGGCAACCGGCGCCTCGCCTGCAACTTCCTTGACCAGACGCATGCCATCGTCAAAATTTCCCTTTATCTGCAGGACCACCGCGCCGTGGGCAATCGCTTGAGCCAGCTTGCCCATCGGAATCTTGCCTTCAGGAATAAGCACGAAAGCGGTCATGCCAGCTCGTGCTGCGTAGGCGGCAGCGGCGGCTGAGGTATTGCCAGTGGATGCACAGACAATAGCTTTAGCCCCTTCTTCTGCGGCTTTGCTAACCGCCATCGTCATACCACGATCCTTGAACGAGGCGGTAGGATTCAGTCCCTCGTATTTAACGTAGATATCGACATCTTTGCCCAGCTCTCGCGGTATGTTCTGTAATCGAATGAGCGGAGTATCGCCTTCATTAAGCGATACGACCGGCGTATTGTCATCAACCGGCAGCCGGTCCCTATAGCGATGGATAAGCCCCTGATAGTGGGCAGAAGAGCTGGCAAAGTCTGTCATGTTACTCGGTTTCTTAAAAGGGCCCGCAGCCCGTTGCAGTAGGGTCGACTGGTCTGGCGCAATGATGTCGGACGCTGATGTCAGTCAGTGATCAGGAGAGCGTCTCGACCCTGAGCCGAATGACCGGCTGAGTAATCGTTTCAAGCGTCTGAATACGTTCAATAGCCTGCTCGATGAGTCCTTCACGAACGCGACGCGTCAGCAGGATAATCGGCACAACCAGCGTGTTCAGCATGTCTTCATCAGCATCTGCCGGAATCTCCGGCTCTTTTTGCAAAATGGCCACGATACTGATGTCGAGATCTCCGAAGATACTGGTTACCTCTGCCATGACACCGGGTTGATCCAGTGCCAGAAGACGCAAATAGTAAGCAGATTTGTAATCGGTGGTGTCCAGCAATTCATAGGATTCAAGTGCGTCGTACTGAAAGCCCAGAGTCGGCACCCGATGCCGGGGACTGGCATCGAGGGTACGTACCACGTCGATGATGTCTGCCACCAGGGATGAGCCTGTCGGCTCAGAGCCAGCTCCCGGACCATAATACAAGGTAGGCCCTACAGCATCACCTTGCACAAGCACGGCGTTCATCACCCCGTTGACATTGGCAAGAAGTCGCTTTTCAGGGATCAGAGTGGGGTGGACACGCATCTCGATACCATCAGATCGGCGTCGCGCTACGCCCAGATGTTTTATGCGATAACCCAATTCTTCAGCGAACTCGACATCTTCACGCGTCACCCGGCTGATACCCTCAGTATAGACAGCATCGAACTGCAGGCGCATACCAAAGGCAACCGAGGCCATGATGGTGAGCTTGTGAGCTGCATCAATGCCCTCCACGTCAAAGGTTGGATCGGCTTCGGCATAACCCAGCGCCTGTGCCTCAGCCAGTACATCGTCGAAACTGCGCCCCTTTTCGGCCATTTCGGAGAGGATGAAATTACCGGTACCGTTGATGATTCCGGCGATCCACTGGATACGATTAGCCGCCAGCCCCTCTCGAAGAGCCTTGATGATAGGGATACCACCAGCCACAGAAGATTCGTAGGCCACGACCACACCTTTTTGCTCAGCCGCTGCCAACAGCTCATTACCATGTACCGCAATCAGCGCCTTGTTGGCGGTAATAACATGCTTGCCATTAGCGATGGCCGCGTGCAGAAGTGATAGTGCAGGATCATCACCACCCATTGCCTCACACACGATATCAATCTCAGGATCAGCGACCAGTGACGCAGCGTCGGTGGTAATCCGGATATCCATATCAAGCGCTTCTGCCTTGCCTTGATTGCGCACAGCGGCGGCAAGCAACTTGACTGAACGTCCCGTGCGACGCTCGATTTCGGTAGCATTGCGCGACAGGATGTTTGCCACTCCTTGACCCACTGTGCCCAGCCCAAGTAGGCCGATCGTTACCGGTTTCACGTAAATCTCCTGCCATTAACTGTGCCAACAAGTTTTCAGTCGGCCCCAAGGCCAGCTATTATAGCCACATGAAAATGCATCTAGAGACTTCTGATCAAAACCTGATCAGCAATTACGGCACAGGTGTTTTGAGCGTCAACGGGCAAGACTTCAGAAGTAACATCCTGATCACTAAAACCCGAGTGGTGGAGGACTGGTTTAGCGGCCCTCTGGCAGAACTAAAGCTCGATCATTTCGAACCACTATTCGACGAAGTTGAACTGGAAAAACCGGAAATCGTACTGCTCGGTTCAGGCTCTACCCATTTATTTCCCGATTTTGCACTCATGGCCGCCCTGAAACAGAAGGGCATTGCTCTTGAAGTGATGAATACCCGCGCAGCGTGCCGGACCTATAGCGTGCTCGTCAATGAATACCGGCCGGTTGCAGCGGCACTGATTCAGATCAGCGATTGAATCCTGAATTGAATCCTGTGACAGTGGCAATACCAGTTTGAACCACCAGCGGAAGTTTCCAGGCCCCGGTTCACGGCAGGGATTTTCTGCCGCGCAGGCTCCTAGGCCATAAAAAGATTTTCTGCGGAGTAGCCGCTGCCTTCCAGAATTCGACGCAGGCGCTTCAGTGCCTCCATCTGGATTTGTCTGACACGTTCGCGAGTCACGCCCAGCTCCTGCCCAACCTCTTCAAGCGTGCTTTTTTCATGACCATGTAGGCCGAAGCGGCGAACAAGCACTTCGCGCTGTTTGGATTCCAGCTTCTCAAGCCAGTCATTGATGTTCGAGTTGACACTCTCATCCTGCAACACCATGGATGGATCGAGATTGTTTTCGTCCGGGATAATATCCAGTAACGGTCGCTCACCATCCTTGCCAATGGCGACATCCACTGATGTGACCCGATCACGAAGGCCTAGCAAACGGATGACGTCTTCTACGGGACGCTCTGTCAGCGCTGCAATGTCTTCCGCAGTAGGGTCTCTATCCAGAGACTGCTGGAGACGTCTTTCCGCCTTGATGTACACGTTCATTTCCTTAACGACGTGTATGGGCAAGCGGATGGTGCGCGTCTGATTCATCAGGCCGCGTTCAATAGTTTGACGAATCCACCAGGTTGCATAAGTGGAGAATCGGAAACCACGCTCAGGATCGAATTTTTCGACAGAATGAATAAGACCGAGGTTGCCCTCCTCGATAAGATCGAGCAGTGCCAGACCACGATTCATGTACCGCCGCGCAATCTTGACAACCAGCCGCAGATTGCATTCGATCATCTTGGCTCTTGACTTTTCGCAGCCAGCCTGGGCCAAGCGGGTATATTTTTTTTCTTCGTCTGCTGTGAGTAACTCTGAGTGTTCTATCTCCTTGAGATACAGCCGTGTGGCATCCATCTCCTTGCGAGACATATCCTTGAGCTTGCTTGCCGTGATCTTCTCGCCGGCATCATCGTCTTCGGCCGCCGCGGCATTTTCGGCCACTTCTGCTTCGCTGCCCGCCCTCCAACCTTCTCGGTTGTCGGTGGTCATCGTAAAATTTCCCCAATGCTGTGCCATGGCGGCGCTCTCTTCAATTTTTTTTAGATATTAAAGGAACTTAGCGCAACTTGCTAATCCAATTTCGTAGTTTAACACTTGTTATTGCATCAATGTGTTACTCGATGCTGCTTACATAAAACGTAAAGGGCTTATCTGGGAGTTAAAAAATCTATGGGATTCAGCATGTTGCCACCTTTACTAATCTCAAAGCGAAGTAGCGGCTCGTCGTTGGCATTAGCGCCAAGAATGGCAATGGACTGGCCCTGCTGTACAGATTCTTTCATTCCGACATTAAGTTCCTGCGCGTTGGAGTAGATACTGAGGTAGTCATCGTCGTGGCGAACGATAATGACTTTACCCACACCATCGGGCGAACGCGCTACCCAGTCGACAACACCATCTCGTGTTGCATAGACGTCCTGTCCCGGCAGGCCGACAATTTCGATACCACGTCCATTGGGACGACGAAGATCGTACTCACGCGCCAGCTTGCCGTTTAAAGGCCATTGCCAGCCTCCCACAAAACCTTGCTCTGCATCTTGATCATCACCGCTGGCATCAGGCAAGACAAAGTTTTCATCATCAATGACCTCTTCTACCGGAAAACCACGCGGTTCGGTGTAGGCCCCTTGAGGAAGCTGAGTTGGACGCTGGGTGACTGGAGGGTATTGCGTGCGGTTACTGTTGAATCGCTCACGGCCCAACAGGTATTGTTCGGATGCTGTTGCCACGAGAGGTACAGCCTGACGACTGGGTGCTGGCGCTATGACCGGCGGAGTATCGTTGGCAGGCCTCTGATTATCGGACCACGCAGCGTTGCGTGTCACTTGTGGCACTACGCCCGAGGCTTGCCGAAGACTAAGACGCATGCCGGTGTAGACGCCCTCACGTGCATGGGGATTAAGCTGCCGGAGCGCACTCACGGTTGTTTTGTACCTGAACGCGATGGTCTCGAGAGTCTCTCCCGCTCGGACAATGTAATCGGAAGAATCGAGGTTAAAGTCCAGCGAGCCGAGGCGGCTCTGAATAGCAGGTACAGAAAACGACTGACAGCTAGCAAGCGCCAGGGAGAGAACACACAGGCAACTTGTTGGCGACAATGACTTCATCGATCAATTCCGGTCCCGAACACATCTGGACACGCCAGACGCGTCAATAAACTTACGCGAGTAGGGAGTGTAGTCGTTATCTCAAGACTTGCCAGAAAGAAAGGGAACAAAATTGACATCGCTTTCTTCGCGGGTTGTAAATCCGGTTGCCGTCCGGGTAATGATGGTGAGCGACTGAACTTTGGATTGTTCGCCAACCGGCACAATCATGCGTCCGCCGATAGCCAGCTGTTCGAGCAATGGCTCCGGCACGCTGCGTGGTGCCGCCGTTACCATGATGCCGTCGAAGGGACCATGGCTTGCCCAACCCCAGCCTCCATCGCTATACCGCGTATTTATATTGCGGTATTGCAAAGAGCGAAATCGCAGACGTGCCTTATCCAACAAGCTTCGGATGCGCTCAACACTGAACACCTGAACGGCAAGTTGCGACAATACGGCAGCCTGATAACCGGAACCCGTCCCGACCTCAAGAACGCGCTCAAGCGGCCCCTCGTCAATCAGAATTTCGCTCATTCGGGCAACGGCGTAAGGTTGCGAAATCGTCTGACCCTCGCCAATCGGCAAGGCAACATCTTCGTAGGCTCGAGAAGCAATGGCCTCATCGACAAACATATGCCGCGGCACCGTGTTGAGCACCTGCAACAATTGCTCATTGCGTATGCCTCGCTCCATCAAACGACATACCATGCGAGTGCGCGTACGTTGCGAGGTAAATCCGATGCCTGCAATCTGTTCAGCGGTAGCGATCACGACAGACTCTCCAGCCAGTCAGCGACCGGCGACACGCTGTCCATTCGCGTTAGATCTATTTGCAGCGGCGTTACCGACACATACCCTTCTTGCACAGCACCAAAATCGGTTCCCGGCCCGTCATCGGCAATATCCCCGGCAGCCCCTATCCAGTAAAGCGTCTCACCGCGAGGACTGGATTGCCGGATGGCGTTTCTGGATGGATGACGGGTGCCAAGTCGCGTGGCTTTCATGCCCTTGATGTTAGCGAGTGGCAGATCGGGGACGTTAATATTCAAAATAGTATCCGATGGCAGCGGGACTTCGCGAAGGTGTGCGACCAGATTGTGCATGATACTTGCGGCCGTATCGTAATGGACAGGCTCATGAGTCGCCATGGAAACCGCCAGCGCAGGATGACCCAGATGCCGTCCTTCTATCGCTGCAGCGACGGTGCCCGAGTACAACACATCGTCGCCCATGTTCGGACCGTCGTTGATACCACTGACAACCATATCCTGTTCGTGTTGAAGCAGCCCACTCAAGGCAATATTGACACAATCGGTTGGTGTTCCTTCCAGCGAATAGATGGTTTCCTCGCGTTGTCGCACGAATACAGGATGAGACAAAGTGAGAGAGTTGCTGGCACCACTGCGATTACGATCAGGAGCTACAATGGTTGCTTGCCCCAATAATTGCATCGCCTCGTACAAGGCTCGGATACCCGGGGAAAGGTAACCGTCGTCATTGGCGATGAGAATACGCATAGAGCGAAAAATACAGTCTGGTTGTGATCGTTGAGAGTAAATTTAGTCCGAGTTGGTGGTTAAGCAACCCCCATTTGCAGACAATTCTTGCCAGCAAGGTCTACAAGCCTGCGCGGATCACCTCCAGACGCGAAAGAATCGAGCTGGAAGATGGCGACTTTATCGACATCAATCTGAGCTTGCGCACACAGGGTGACATCGTTGCGATCTTTCATGGGCTGGCCGGTTGTGTCGAAAGCAGCTACGTTCAAGGCGTGTTCGGTTCGCTTGAAACGGCAGGGTTCCAGCCTGTTGTCATGCATTGGCGTGGCTGCAGTGGTGAGCCGAACCGTTTGGCAAAGGCCTATCATTCCGGCGCCAGCGATGACATCCGATGGTTCTTGGATTATCTGACCAATCGCTTTGAAGGAAAACGTGTTTTCGCGTTGGGGTATTCGCTGGGCGCCAACGCTCTGCTGAAATACCTTGGCGAAGCAGCGTCGACCAGCCCTGTTAGTGCGGCAGTTGCGGTATGCCCTCCTCTGGTCTTGTCTGAAGGTGCAAACAAGCTAAATTCGGGATTTGCAAGAATCTACCAACGCTATCTGCTCTCGTTGATGCGAGCCCAGCATGAACGCAAACGTCTCGCTCTTCCACATTTGAATCTACCGATAGCAGACCACCATCTGAATAATTTCTGGAAATTTGACGATGCCATAACCGGACCATTGCATGGTTTTGACGGGGTACACGACTATTACTCCAAGTGCAGCGCCCGACAGTTTCTTCCATCAATTGCAGTACCCACTCACATTCTGTGTGCACGCGACGATCCCTTTTTCACTCGCGATGTGCTGCCACGCGAAGATGAACTGACAGCGGATACGACACTGGAAGTTTCAGCGACCGGGGGGCACGTGGGTTTTCTCGGTGACGAGGCAGGCAACAGGCGCTGGCTGGACAACCGCGTTACCGCTGTCCTCAACCAGTTTCACAGCCGCTGATACGCTCTGGTCGAAAAGATCCAATTTTTGTAAAATTCACACTGTGTAATTTTCTATGTAAAATTTTAAAGCTTTTGGGCTTACCATATCGGGCAGACGTCAGATACGTCGATTTGTGACGTAATCCTCGGGTGCAATTCGGTCCCGAGGGTGAACGTCCTCTTGAAAGGGCCGTTAAATTGCTTATCCTTAGGTTTCTCTTTGCGTTTCAGCTCGCTTCTGCGCGATCACTCACACAGAAACGCTTCGCAGCCACACAGACTGCCCATGCAGAACCTGACGGTCATGACAACCGACTGTTCACGGTGCCAGCAACACCCGGTCGACCTCACAATCAGTCAAGGAATACTCAATGAATCAGTACCGTAACCTCTCCTCAGACGCAGCCAATACCATCGCGGCTCACGGCGATAGCTGGTCTGCCATCAATCCAGAATCAGTCGCACGAATGCAGCTGCAGAATCGTTTCCGCACAGGTCTGGATATCGCGCGCTACACCGCGACCATCATGCGCGAGGATATGGCCGCTTACGACAAGGACCCAAGCCAGTACACACAGTCTCTTGGTTGCTGGCACGGATTTATCGGCCAACAAAAGCTGATTTCCATGAAAAAGCATTTCGGCACGACCAAGGGCTGCTATTTGTACCTGTCCGGCTGGATGATCGCGGCGCTTCGCTCGGAGTTCGGCCCTCTGCCGGATCAGTCGATCCATGAAAAAACCTCAGTGCCTGCACTCATCGAAGAGCTGTATACCTTCCTCAAGCAGGCCGATGCACGAGAGCTTCGTCATCTGTTTGTGGATCTGGACAATGCACGTGAGCAGGGCAATCAGGTTGCTGAAAAAGCGGCCATGGACAAGATCGACAACTTCCAGACGCATGTCGTACCCATCATCGCCGACATCGATGCAGGCTTCGGTAACGAGGAAGCAACCTATCTGCTAGCCAAGAAAATGATTGAAGCCGGTGCATGTTGCCTGCAAATCGAGAATCAGGTGTCAGACGTCAAGCAATGCGGGCATCAGGATGGCAAGGTTACCGTTCCGCACGAGGACTTCCTGGCAAAGATCAATGCCATTCGCTATGCATTTCTGGAACTAGGTGTGGAAGACGGGCTTATCGTCGCACGAACCGATTCTCTGGGTGCAGGACTTACCCAGAAGATTCCCGTATCTCGTCAACCCGGCGATCTGGCCGATCAGTACAACGCATTTATCGCTGGCGAAACCATTGCATCAATGGACGATATTCAGGCCGGTGAAATAGCCATTCGTCAGGGTGACAAACTCATCAAACCCAACCGCTTGCCTAATGGACTGGTACAGTTCCGTGAGGGCACCGGTGCTGACCGCTGCGTTCTCGATTGTGTCACCGCACTGCGCAATGGGGCTGACATGCTGTGGATCGAGACCGAGAAGCCACATGTGGGTCAGATTGCCAGCATGGTTGATCGTATTCGCGAAGACGTCCCGGACGCCAAACTGATCTACAACAACAGCCCGTCCTTCAACTGGACACTGAACTTCCGACAGCAAGTGTTCGACGCGTGGCAGGAAGAAGGCAAGGATCTGTCAGCGTACACACGCGATGATTTAATGAGTGTCGATTACGACGACACTGAGCTTTCAGTTGAAGCTGATGTGCGTATTCAGGCATTTCAGGCAGATGCTTCAAAGCATGCCGGTATTTTTCACCACCTGATAACGCTGCCAACGTATCACACGGCAGCACAATCCACCGATACGCTGGCCAAGGACTATTTTGGCGATCAAGGCATGCTCGCTTATGTGCGGGAAGTACAACGCCGCGAGATTCGTGAAGGTCTGGCGTGCGTCAAGCATCAGGATATGTCGGGTTCAAATATTGGCGATGATCACAAAGAGTACTTCTCAGGTGCGCAAGCACTCAAGGCATCCGGTAAGGACAACACCATGAATCAGTTTGGCTAACGGTTGCGACCAGGGTCTGGACACCATGCAACGAGCTACCCATCTCAATCATATTCCACGTGCTTGAGGTGGGCTGGTCATGACATGATTTCCGGGGGTTAGGAGTCTGCGCGGTAGAAAGCGATCGAGCGAGAGTAGTCCAATTTTGAGTCAAATTTTGTGCTCATTTGAGGAGTTTAGCTGGCTAAGTGACGAAAATGAGCGCAAAATTTGGCCAAAAGTGGGCTGCTCGTAGCCGATTGATTT
>JBGCGC010000007.1:0-69337 GCA_045110475.1 Granulosicoccus sp. | reverse complement strand
CTGCGCGGCCGGAGGCGGCCCCGCAGAAATCAATCGGCTACGAGCAGCCCACTTTTGGCCAAATTTTGCGCTCATTTTCGTCACTTAGCCAGCTAAACTCCTCAAATGAGCACAAAATTAGACTACTCTCGCTCGATCGTTTTCTACGGGGCCGCCTCCGGCCGCGCAGACTCCTAGGCTGTCTCAGCTACGGTCAGCTTCACCATCAGATCCTTGGCATCGATCTGATCACCTGCCTTGACCAACAGTTCTTCGACAACGCCGTCCACCTCGCTGTAAATAGCCGTCTCCATTTTCATGGCTTCGATCGACAAGAGTACGTCGCCTGTTTCCACGGTCTGCCCGGCGGAGACATTAACGGTGGAGACAACGCCCGGCATTGGTGCTCCCACCTGCGTGTTATCACCAAGTTCTGCCTTGGGGCGCACCGCGGCGGCACTGGCACCTAGCAGCCTATCGGGTACGGCAATGGATCGCGGCTGGCCATTAAGTTCGAAGAAGACGCGCTTCATGCCCTTGTCGTTTATCTCACCAACGGCCAGACATCGCACCACCAGTGTTTTGCCCTTTTCAATCTCGATGAAAACTTCATCGCCTGTTTTCATGCCATAGAAGTAAACCGGTGTGGGTAAGGCACTGGTGGGCCCATATAATTCCTGAGTTGCCGCAAAGTCGGTAAAAACTTTAGGGTACATATTGTAGGAGGCAAGTTCCTGTTCGCTTACTTCGTGTTCCAGTTTCTCCGCAAGCTGTTGTCTGGTAGCTGCCAGATCAGCGGCAGGCATGACTGCGCTGGCGCGTTCAGACATTGCTGTTTCGCCTTTGAGAACCTTGTTACGTATTCCCTCCGGGAAACCACCGGGTGTCTGGCTTAATTCTCCACGCATCATGGCAACAACTGAATCCGGGAAAGAGATGTCCTTATCCGGATTTTCCACATCCTGAATACTCAGATCCTGACTGATCATCATCAGTGCCATATCACCAACCACTTTGGAGGAGGGCGTGACTTTTACGATATCGCCAAACATCTGATTGACATCACTATAGGCTTTTGCCACTTCGTGCCAGCGCGAGTCAAGGCCCATGGATCGCGCCTGCTCCTTGAGATTGGTGAATTGTCCACCTGGCATTTCATGCAGATAAACCTCTGAAGCCGGACCTTTGAGATCACTTTCGAACGCGGCATACTGATTACGCACGGCCTCCCAGTAAAAGGAGATTTGCTCAATGGTTTCGCGACTGAGTCCCGAGTCGCGAGGGGTGCCACGCATGGCGGCGACCAGCGAACCGAGGCAAGGCTGCGAGGTGAGACCGGACAGAGCATCCATGGCTCCATCGATAGCATCAACCCCCCCTTCTACCGCTGCCAGTGTTGTTGCTGCTGAGATTCCCGACGTATCATGTGTGTGAAAGTGAGTTGGCAGTCCTATCTCGTTGCGTAGCTCCTTGAACAGCACCGATGCTGCCGCGGGTTTCATGAGTCCTCCCATATCCTTGATACACAATATATGGGCACCCGCCTTTTCAAGCTCCTTTGCCAGATCGATGTAGTACTTGAGATTGTACTTACTACGCGCCGGATCAAGCATATCACCGGTGTAGCAGATAGATGCTTCGCACAGCTTGTCTTCGGCAAGGATGGCATCCATTGATACACGCATGTTATCCACCCAGTTGAAGCAGTCGAATACACGAAACAAATCAATACCCGATGTCGCCGCTTGCTTGATGAAGTGCGTGACGACGTTGTCAGGGTAATTTGTGTAGCCAACACCATTGGCACCACGTATCAGCATCTGTAACAGGATGTTGGGTACGCGTTCGCGAATCATCTCCAGTCGCTCCCACGGATCCTCGGTCAGAAAACGCATACTGACATCGAATGTGGCACCACCCCAGCACTCTAGTGAGAGTAGTTCTGGCAAGCCCTTGGCGTAGGATTCGCCAATGTTGATAATGTCGTTAGTACGCATTCGCGTTGCCAACAGGGACTGGTGCGAATCACGCATGGTAGTGTCTGTCACCAGAACATGCGGTGTATCGCGCAACCATTGTGCAAATTTTGCAGGTCCTATGTCATCGAGGCGGTTTTTGGTACCGGGTTGCAGCTCTCCTTCGAACCAGGGAGCAACTGGCTCCAGTGCATCAGCACGGGGCATCGGACGTTCGCGTGTTTCAGGATGACCGTTGACCGTGACATCGGCAATGTAGGTCAGTAGCTTGGTGGCCCGATCCTTACGTTTAACCTGCTCAAAGAGTTCGGGGGTCGTATCGATGAAACGCGTGGTATAACTGTTATTGAGAAAGCTTGGATGGCCGATCACATTTTCCAGAAAAGTCAGATTGGTGGCCACACCACGAATCCGGAACTCGCGCAAAGCACGATCCATACGGCGGATAACTTCATCCGAGGTGGGCGCCCACGCAGTTACCTTCTCAAGCAAGGGGTCATAAAATCGGTTGATAACCGCACCGGAGTAGGCGGTACCACCATCCAGTCGAATACCAAATCCTGAAGCACCACGGTAGGCTGTAATGCGTCCGTAGTCAGGTACAAAATTCTGTTCGGGATCTTCGGTGGTGATTCGACATTGCATGGCATGACCGTTCAGGTGAATGTCTTCCTGTGCCGGTACGCCAGACTCCGGACTACCAATGGGATGTCCTTCCACCAAGTGAATCTGAGCCTTGATGATGTCTATCCCAGTGACCTCTTCGGTCACAGTGTGTTCCACCTGAACGCGCGGATTGACTTCGATGAAGTAAAACGAGCCGGTATCCATGTCCATCAGAAACTCAACGGTACCGGCACCCAGATAAGAGGTAGCGTTGGCAATCTTCAGGGCATAGCTGCTGAGCTCTTCGCGTTGCTTTTGGTCTAGATAAGGTGCAGGCGCACGCTCGACAACCTTCTGGTTGCGGCGCTGAACCGTACAGTCACGTTCGAACAGGTGTACGGCATTGCCATGCGCATCACCCAGAATCTGGGCCTCAACGTGGCGGGCACGTTCAACCAGTTTCTCCAGATAGATTTCGTCCTTGCCAAACGCTGCGCGTGCTTCTCGCCGGGCCTCGTTAGCCTCCTTGTCCAGATCCTCTTCGCTGCGAATGGTGCGCATGCCACGTCCACCACCACCCCAAGAGGCCTTGAGCATGATGGGATAACCAATTTCAGCTGCCATTTTCTTGATGGTAGGCAGGTCGTCGGGTAGAGGTTTGGTTGCCGGTACAACAGGCACGCCTGCTTCAACGGCCAGGTTACGAGCAGCCACCTTGTTTCCAAGGCGACGCATGGTGTCAGCTTTGGGGCCGATAAATATAATTCCTGCGGCATCGCAAGCATCGACAAATTCCGGGCTTTCCGACAACAGGCCATAGCCTGGATGGATCGCATCAGCCCCTGAGAGCCTGGCAACCCGCAATATTTCATCAATGGAAAGGTAGGATTCGATAGGTCCCATGGTTTCGTCCAGATGGGGACCAGCACCGACCTGATAGGCTTCGTCGGCCTTGAACCTGTGCAGCGCCAGTTTGTCTTCCTGCGCCCAGACAGCTACCGTCTTGATGTTGAGTTCGTTGGCGGCCCTGAAGATGCGAATGGCGATCTCAGAGCGGTTGGCAACAAGGATTTTCTTGATCGACAAAACTCAGCGCTCCTGACAATGACAGAGACGTTGATTCTACGCGTTCACGACCTACGCGTCAGGCACGCTCATTGACAACTCTCAGGCACAACACTGTTTTCCGCTCACGACTCTACTGTTTGGCTGATATCGAAGCGAAAACGAATGGTGACGTTGAAGCCGACATATTCATCCGTTGGTTGACTGTCCATACCGATGTTGAATTCTCGTCGATCAATCGTGAATTCACCGCGCGCAACCTGTTTGTCATCTTCGTCGGTCAGTGACATAGGAAAACTGATCGTCTGCGTGTTGGCTTTTATGGTCAGGTTGCCGTCCACCTGAAAAGTGCCGTCTGCATTAGCGGTTATGGCGGTGGAGTCGAACCGGGCTTCTGGGTAAGCGGCGACATCAAACCATTCCGGATCAGGCAGAGAGCCCTCGACCTGTGCATTCTCACTGGATAGAGTGCTTGTATTGACAACCGCGACAATGGAACTGTTATCCGGCGCCTGTGTGTTTATGCTGGCTGTGACCGTGCTGTCGGCGAATGATCCTGGAGTCTGATCACCAGTGACATCGGCAATGAAGCTGACTTCGCTTTCTCCTGCAGCCAGTAGCGCGGCCTCATTGCTTGTGCCTGCATAGAGGTAGAGAGTCGTAGATGCACTGACGATCAAGATTCCCAAAACCGTCAACTTGCCTTTAAAAGCATTGGATGCCCAGTTGGGGAGCATTCGCACCAAAATGGTGTCTTTATCGATGAAGTGATGTTTGAGCGCGGCACCAACGTGTGCCAGCAGAAGCAAAATCAGCAGATTGCCTGCCAGTTCATGGTATTCATGAAATGATTCAGCAATCTGTGCCTTGTTGGGTAAATCGGCGAAAGGGGGAAGGTGCGGTATGGTGATAACGTTGAACAGGACCGTGTCTATGTTCAGCGGTGAGGCGGATGACATGATCCAGCCCGTAATGGGAATGACGAACAACAATCCATAAAGCAACACGTGCACGGTAGCCGCGATTCGTTGCTGCCACTGGGGTACGGAGTCGGGATCGGGCGGTGGGCGATGTGTAAATCGCCAAACTAGCCTTAAAACAGATAGCAGGAGTACTGTAAGACCGAAACTCTTGTGCCATTGCGTCAGTTCAAAGCGCACAGGATCGTTTGGCTCAAGGCCCACCATGTACTTGCCGACCACAACAAGACCAATAATGAAAAAGGCGATGAGCCAGTGAAATATCACGGCTACATCGCCATAGCGTCGTTCGGCGGCTTGTTGCATGGTCTGGTGCTTGAAAACCTCAGAAGGACGGCAAGGTTACCCTATTCGGCTGCTTTCAACAGCTCGACGGAAATGTTCAGAAGCACTTCGTCGCTCACGTTAGGCGCAAATTTACCCATACCAAAGTCTGAGCGAAGCACCGACCCAGAGGCATCAAGACCGATAACCGGCTTGCCACTCATGGGGTGATTCATGGCGGCATTGATAGCCACATTCAAAGTCACGGGCTTACTCATCTCCTTGATAGTCAGGTCGCCAGTGACAACATAGGCGCCATCACCAGCACCCTCGATGGATGTTGACTGAAAAGTTATCTGCGGATGCGCTGCAACGTTGAACCAGTCACCGCCGGTTAAATGATCTTTCCATATGTCGGAGCCGGTTATGATACTGGCCGGATCAATAGTGACTGCAAGTGATGACTGTGTTGGGTCAGAATTGTCCAGATCCAGATCGACAGTAAAATCGTCGAAGCTCAATGTCGGATTGGAAAGCCCAAGATGGTTGTACTGGAAGTTGATGTAGGCGTGTGTGGTGTCCACTTCATAACCGCCGGAAGGGACTGCTGACAAATCGGCAGCGTTTGCAGCCGTCAGGACGCAGCCGACAAGTATCGAACTGAAAAGTGCGCTTTTGTGTATTGTTGAAATACGAATCATGATTATTTGCTGTGTTGGATTGTGATTTGGATGAACTCTTATACGAATCAAGTAGTGGAGTTGATTACTCGCCGCGGATCAGCGCGTTAATTTCCTTACCACTTAAGACATCAGGCAAGCGGTCAGCTTGCGACACGATTGTTTCATGGTTCG
This sequence comes from Granulosicoccus sp., assembly GCA_045110475.1. Taxonomy (GTDB): domain Bacteria; phylum Pseudomonadota; class Gammaproteobacteria; order Granulosicoccales; family Granulosicoccaceae; genus Granulosicoccus. Next base: position 63,613 of record JBGCGC010000007.1, on the reverse strand, counting down.
CTTGCGCTGGGTTGTAAGAGCTTACTCCATGCTCTCATCACTGACATACAAATCTACATCGCTCACACCCAGTTTCCTGGCAAGCAGCGAGGCTAGACTAGCGTTCAGGTTCATTATGCCAGACTCCAGTGCCAGTAGTTCCTGAGGGCTTATTCCACAGCTCTCTGCAAGTTCCTGAACCGAAATATCCGCAAGGTTGCGCAGATCAGAAATTCTTTGACCAGCATTGATGCTGGAGCTTAGATCAATACCGTCCTTCAGGTACCGAGCGAGATCTTCCTTGCGGCTTTCGTAGATCCAGTCTTTGTCCGGGGATGTCATTGTCAGTTTACAAGTTCGATTCTTCCTCACACAGTAGGCTAGCGGCAGCTATATGCTGAATATCTGCGGATTCTGTGGGCGAAGAACGGTATTTGTGGACTGTTACCGGAGTTTTTGTTGTGGGTACGCCTGCTAAAACGATTACGAGTTGGGAGAACGTGTCCGGATGGCTTTACGGTGCTGGATGTGAGAGATTGGTCAATTTTCTGGCGTTTTTGGGAGGGCCAATCAGCCCCTTCGGGCAGCGCGCCTGCGGCGCTTGTTGCAAATCGCTGGCGCGATTTGCGAACCTCTTTTCGGTTCGAATCAATCTGCATGCTTCGTCGGGCTGCTTTCGTTACACCTGATTTTACTTATTAAATGGCGCGCCCGGAAGGATTAATCTGATTGGCTAAGGCCAATCAGCCCCTGCGGGCTGCGCGCCTGCGGCGCTTGTTGCAAATCGCTGGCGCGATTTGCGAACCTCTTTTCGGTTCGAATCAAACTGCATGCTTCGTCGGGCTGCTTTAGTTACACCTGACTTTACTTCTTAAATGGCGCGCCCGGAAGGATTCGAACCTCCGACCACCTGGTTCGAAGCCAGGTACTCTATCCAACTGAGCTACGGGCGCGCGGGCTCGTGCTTGTCGAGTGTGCCCAGTATACTGGGTTCTGGCCGTTTGCGTTGAGCGAAAATTATTATTCTGGAGTGAATGGTTCCAGTTTGGCGTTCTTGGGCTGATAGAGTGGGTGTACAGGTTGGCGATTTTTCGTCTGGCCGAAACAATTGAGTGCATGGGCCGACCACAGTCTGCTGAGCTTGTTTGATTGTTCAAGATAGACACCGTGAGTCCCCCATGCCGCAACGATGCAGTCTGATTCCCGACAAGCTCTGCGTAATGCAGCCCTGTTGCCCGGACCTTCCGGCGCGGATACGCTCTTCAATATCGTTGGATCGGGCGTTCTGAATGCAAACAGATTAACCACTGTCAACTGACTATAGCCCCAATCGCTGACAAAACCCATGCAACGACGAATGGTCGGATCATCGCTGCTCGCATCACCAATGCTTGGATTAAGGCCGATAAAGACACAATGCCCCGAGCCTTGTGAGAACTCACGGTGCAGCCAGTAACGATAGTGTTTGCACCGACTAAATCCTGCGCGGCGACGAATTAACACGGTAATGTAGCCGAAAATGTTTTCCTGACGATCCACTAAGCATAGTCAAAAATTGCTCACTGAATTCTAATTTTTTTTCCTTTGACTGTTTCGTCTATCATCGTAAAGCGCGTTACACAGTACAATAGATGCAGACAAGGGAAGTTACCATGAACTGTAAAACCGCTATAGCGTTGGCGACATTATCATTTCTTACAGCCTGTTCGGACAACAACCCGACGCAGTCAGAAGATCCATCGCCCGTTGCAGAAGCGCCTGCCGCTGTCGAGGCACCCCCAACCGTCACGACAAATCCGCTTGATACGGAAGTTCCACTGGCAATTGATGGCAATAACGTTACCTTGCCACGACCCGGCAATCTCTATCGTCTAGTGGTTGCCAGCGAATCCACAAGCGGTCCGCCCGTGGTTCTGTATGAAGGCACAGATCCGGTCATCACTGTGCCAGATGGGAGTTATATCCTTTTCGATCTCACCACCGGAGAAGAGCTCGGTAGCGTACAAGTGGGTTTAGTCGCGGTTGTTCCAGCGCCCGACGAGTCCGACGCTGTATCGTTCACAACAGATGGGTGGAGGCTGACGGCAATAGCGTCCAACGAGGCCATGAACCTTTCTGAGCTATCGGCTATTCGAGAATTTGTAGAGCGTGTTTTTCCTTTACAAACACCGAACCCGGGTGTTATCGAAAAACAATGTGACAGTGGCTCAGCGCGCGCTGAAGTGTCCGATGATATTAGCGTGTACACCTTCGTCAATTGCGTTCAGAACAGCCTGACAATGACGGGCCAGTACAGTGTTATCGCTGACGAACAAAGAACAGGTAATGTCGTAAAAAATAAACTGGACGAGGACTTCATAGCATTGTCATTGTCTGATGATACCGGGACTTTCATGATTTCACTTCAAGGCGATTCAAAGCATCAGGTCACGACGACCGATGTAGATAGTTGTGGATTTGTGAAAATTGAAGATGTGTTGCGGCAGGACTTTGCAGAGGCGCAAACGTTGAAATGGAGAGCAAGCAATCTGGCACGTGAAGATATCGTCACTACCGATCAACTTAATGGCGGCGACGAAGAGCCCTGTGGTTTGCAAACTTCTACACTGGCGGTATCCGGTAGTGCCAGCGTTGAGGTAACGCTACCAAACAGTGTCCAGATAAATGGTGTAAACCGTAACGGCAAGCTTATTCAACGAATACACGATGGGATGTTCATCAGTGCTGATGATCCTGACGTCGTGCCTGGCAATGGCTTTCGAAACGTACTGCTGTCCATCTATAATTCTGACAGCGACTCGTCGCTAGCTGTTTACCAGATCAACCTGACAGAGGCACAAGTCCGCATAAATCCTGCTGAGAGTGATCAAATTATTTTCACGGCGCCCTTCACCGTTATGTGAGTTGCGCTGACGCATTGCGGTAACGATAACCATTGACTGAATCAATACTTCGTCTTCGGCCTCATAGCGAACCTGCATTGTGCCCAGAGAATTCTTCAACTTTTGCCGGGTGTCAGGATCACAATCACGCGAAGTCGATTCAAAAAATTCCTAATAATCTAAAAAACCGTAAAACTATTTTTAGTATGACTGCGGTAAAGATGTTGTGGGCGAGGGTGTTTTACTCCGTGAATGTATGTCCTGCCTGATAAGATGTAACCGGTTTATAGTCAGTTTTGAACAACTGATCTGGCGCACAGCGTCCATTAGTCTTTATACAAGGCGCCAACTACCTGTGGTCATGATTTAGTCTGCCTATCCACCTTGTGTTACTTAAAGGTAATTTCAGCCCGACCTTTTTTAATCATGTGTGTTTTACCTGTATCGCGTAAAAAATTAAGTGATGTAACTTTAATGAGACCGGGTAAAGAACGGTCGGAGACGTTATTTCTTTAGAATAGTGAGAAGAGGTTCTATTTGTGTCAGTCAATTTGGACTGCTAAATGCAAATCCTGTTTCATCTTCAGGGCAGGACCTTAAAAGTGATTTCTCGGTTAGTAAAGAAATGGTGCGCACCAGAGAACGTGCCTCATAAGCTGAACCCAGAGAGCATGAAGTCTGAGCTCAAGTGTCAGCATCGCACCTTGATAGATACTCTGGAAACACGATTGATGTTTTCTGCCGATCATCCACTGGGTTTTTCAGTGGGAGCAGACGATCTTCATGAGTTCGTTAGACAGTCAGAAGAATCTGCGATCTCAAGCGCTGCGCGTGAGATGGCGAAGGCCATGGCATTGCGGACAACAGACTTCACCGGGAGTAGTCCAAAAAATGCGCACTTGCCTTCTGATATTGAACAATCAGGTACCGAAGAAACGGTATCAGCTTCTGGTTTGACAACGCGTCGTGCTGATCAGGACTTAATGCTAGCTGATGATCCAAATCCATTCATCGTGCTGCAGGTAACTACTACTGACGATGTTGTCGATGCCTCTGATATGAGTTCGTTGTCAGCTTTTAACACTGATAAAGGTGAAGACGATGAGATGTCACTTCGAGAAGCGATTATGGTAGCTAACGCAGACCCTGCAGTCGATGTGATACAGCTAGAGAATGAAACCTACAAGCTGACGTTAGACACAGGAGAAAAATGGGACGATGATTCCAATCAGGCGGGCGACCTGGATCTATCGCGCACATATGTCATTAGGGGGGTTGTGGGTGAAGACACCGTAATTGATCAGGGTGTAGATGATCGGAGAGTGTTCGAGCTTGAAGACGGAACGGTGACATTTTCAGATTTGACGATAAAGGGGGGGGATGCATCGACAGGCTTTAATGAGGGTGGCGGGATTTACATACATGAGTCCGGGTCAGCGTTCTTTGAAAATGTGGTCTTCGAAAACAACAAGGCGGATGATCACGGTGGTGCCATTTATACCGGAGGTACTATTGATCTGGAAACCGTGACGATATCCGGTAGTGAAGCGAAGCGCGGTGCAGGCATCTATATCGCTGAATCCGGTGCGGCGGTCATTCATGAAAGCACTTTGACTGGCAACAAGGGTACAGATGATGGGGGGGGCATTGTCGCTGACGGTAACCTTGAATTGTACGATTCGGAGTTGACGCTTAACCGAGTGGATTCCGATGACGCGAGTGACAATACGCGCGGTGGTGCACTTTTTGTCGATACGACGAGTATCACTGTCGTTGTAAATAGTGTGTTCACCGATAATTTTGCTAAATCCGATGGTGGCGCTATTCACAACCATGGGGATTTGACAGTAACCGATAGTTATCTGTTAGACAATACGGCCGAACGACGGGGGGCAGGTTTGCACAGTACGGGTGAGGCAGCTCTGAATCGGGTTGTTATCATGAACAACAATGTGAATGGTACATCGCAAGTATTTGCACACGGGGGAGGAATTTACTCTGACGAAGGGGCGGATCTTAGCATCGACTATTCCATCATAGCTGCTAATTCAAGTACTCATTTTTCAGGTGGCATTGGGCTGGACGGTGGTGCGAATATCAGCAATAGCATTGTTGTTAACAACATTGCTCCATTTGGGGCGGCGGGTATTGCTACACGTCCAGCAAATGACGTCGCAGCGACTGTGACGCTGACCAATACCATTGCGGCCAACAACTACTTTAACGATACAGCCGCCGAAGGCTTCGACGTGTACGGTTGGTCTGGGGACCAGTTTCTATCTGATGGTTTCAATTTTGTTGGCAATGCCGTCAGATTTGAGCCAATGGTGACGGATATTGTAGAAACAGATCTTGGGATTTTCACCGTAGAGTTAGAAGATGGCGCCGTAAAAATATCAACAGAGCCTACAAACGTCACTGTCAATAGTGGAAAGCGTGATAGTTCGGGAGATCTGACTATCGCCGGAACCCTGGTTGGTGAAACCCCTAATATTGGGGGTTATACCACTACCGAGACAAGCGGAATGGTGTTCTGGAGTGATGATGGGGGTGCGATTTTCCGGTCTGACTCAAACTTTCTGGCAGCACAACAAATTCTTCAGGTCGACGTTGTGCCTCTGGACATCGAGGTTGATGTCCAGCGACTTCGAGTATTCTGGCTTGATCCTTCTGATTATTCCATCAAAAGCGCCAACTATGATGGTACTGACATAGTAATAGAGCAACTGGTCAATGAGAATTCTGTTGCCTTCGCTGTGGATTCGGATAGCCAACGCTTGTTTGTCGCAGTAGAGGGAACTAACCCCGCCATCGTTCAATATATTACCGATGACCCGGAATCACCAGAGACATTAGATCGCAGCGGTGAGCTGGTAAAGTCCCTCATTGGTTCGCCCACAGACGTTGAATTTAACTCAATACGTGAAGTGATTTACTGGACGGAATTAGGCACATCAGAGATCGAAACCAGTATCAAATCGCTTGAAACCGTACCGGTAGGAGCAGATCCTACCACTTCTGAGGTTCAGCTAGTCGTCGTTAATGCGTCAGTGCTGATTGAAGCTCATTCGCTAGCTATCAATGAGGTCAGTAGCGATTTTTTCTGGTCTGAACCTGATCTGAATATGGCAGCAAGTTACACAGACGACAACACATCGACAGACGACACATCGTCAATCAATTATCTGGAATACGGGACCCAGGATGATCCATTGGCTCTGACTTACGACGACGTTAATCAACGTTTGCTCGTATCTATAGACGAAACTAAGATGCACTGGGTAAACTTTGAGACCCAAGATGAAGGTTATTTAACGGATCCTTCCTCGAATTTAACTCATATGGCATTTGCTCAAATAGTCGCTGATGAAACCGCAGTGTCAGATAGTGAGTCAATAGAGGCTGTGACTAACGGTCTTACTCTACAGGAGGGTGGTACAAGGGAGCTTACAGACGACGATCTAAAGGTGGAGCAAAGTGGCACGAAAGCACAACATATTCTGCTTACACTGGATAACGACCCGAGTGAAATTATTATCTTCAGAAATTCCGAGCAAAAAACCAGCTTTACTCAGCACGATATAGACAAGGGCCGAATCACGTTTCATCACGTTGGTGAGCATATCGGTCTGCAAGATAGCTGGATTGTGCCATTGGAATTCACCATTAGTACTGAAGAGGACACGACATCAACCGTTGTTCTTAATGTGACCGTAACCAATGTGGATGATGCACCTGTACTAATCCTGTCGGAGGCTGAAGCTCTGACCGTTCAGCAAGGCGCAGAGGTTGATGTTACCTTTGAAAACCTTGACGCCACTGACCCGGACTCCGATTTTGAAGAACTTGTGTTTTCGGTGCCTTTACCCGAAACGATACCTTTTGGCGAGTTTTTACGTGACGGTAGTCCGGTTAGTGAGTTCACTAAAAAGGATATCGAAAATGAGCTTGTAACGTTCAGGCAGTCTGGAAATCAGCCCGCTGGAACCTACACAATTGCAGGTATTGAGGTGCGGGATGCTACAACTCAGTCGGTATCTCAGGAGATGACGGTTGTTATCACTGCTGCGCTAGTTGATCCTGTATTTTCACCTAACCCTGCATTTGACCTTGCCGAGGGTGGTCAAGTGGTGCTTACTAATAGTGTTCTAGGCGTTGTAGATTCCGATACAGCGCCGGATCAGGTTGTTTTTACGCTTGCTGGAAACGGGGAGGTGGAGGGAGAGCTCTACGTTGATAACGTCAAACGAAGTTTTTTCACTCTCGAAGAGCTGGAATCTGTTGACGAAGAGCTGCAAACGGTTAACAAGGTTGAATTTAGACACTCAGGAGCTGAGCCTACCGTTGACGCATCACTTAGTCTGGATGTTTCTGATGGGCAGGTAACGTTATCGATGCCTCGTATCGATTTCGATGTACAAGCCGTAAATGATAATCCACCAGTTGCTATTGACCATTCATTTGCCACAAAATATAAAGTCCCATTGGAGACTGAACCTGATACAGAGGGTTCCTTGCTTTTTGGTATGACTGATATAGACGAGGGGCAATCAGACACATTTTTGATTGAAATATTGTCTTTTCCAGCGAAAGGAATATTGAGCAGCAACCCGGATGGCAGCTTTATCTATACACCGCCAGAAGATCAAGTAGATGTCGATTATATTGCATCATTTGACTATGTGATTCGTGATAGCGCTGACAATGTTTCTAATCAAGCTAACGTTGAAATTACTGTCCAGGCTTTGCAAGCTCCGGTTGTCAACGGCGAGATTAGTGATGAAACAATATCTGAACTGCAGGGATTCAGTGTGAGCTTTCCAGAGACATTGTTTAGCACATCGGAAGATGCGCTACCGTTCGTTTGGAAAGTGGCAGATATATCTCAAACATCTGCTGTTAGTCTGCCAGATTGGCTCACGTTTGATGCAGATACAAGAACCTTGTCTGGTGTACCGGATGATAGTGATACTGGTCTTGTTAATCTTGAAGTCAAAGTGATCGATACAAATGGACTGGTGTCAGCTCCTATTACATTTGATATTACCGTGGATGATGTCAATCAAGCACCAGTTATCGTATCCGCTGAAGTATTTGCGGTGGATGAAAATGACCCGCTAGCGGTTGTCGGAAACATTGGTGCCAGCGATCCTGATGAAAACGACGTACTTACCTATCATGTTGTTTCTGCTGACAGTCCGTTTACGTTTGATGGTAATGTACTTAAGTTGAAGTCGGGAGATTCGCTGGACTATGAGGAAAACAGCATCATAGAGGTTACGATACAAGCGCGTGATCCCGCGGGTTTATATGATGAACTACTAGTCAACGTTGACGTCAACAATGTAAATGATGCTCCTAAGATAACCCCAGTCACCTATTATAGCGTTAAAGAAAATACGCTCGGTGATGAAGCTGGTTCGTTAACCATCTTTGATCAGGATGTAGCTAGTGATCTGGATGTTACGTTTAGTGATTCACGATTTGAAATCGTCAATAATAAGTTACGACTCAAAAGTGATGTGCAGCTCGACTACGACGTGGATCAGTTCGTTGAACTTAATGTCGTACTTAGCGATGGAACTGAAAACGATAGTGTCGACTTAGTAATTAACGTCATTGGAGAGCAGGCCCCGTTGGCGGTAGAGACTGTTGCTAACATAAGTGTTGAGGAACTGGGTACGCTTGAATATACATTTTCAGAGACGCTTTTCAGTAGTGCTGACAACGCCTATCCGTTTACGTGGCAAGTAACCAATACGGTTGGATCTGTTCCGGATTGGCTCGTTTTCGATGCTGAAACCAGAAGCTTGACAGGTAATCCGGGCGACGCAGATACAGGTACGTTGTTGATGGAGGTACTCGTTACTGATAGCAATGGTCGAAATTCATCACCCTTGGAATTCAGTTTAGAAGTCATAGACATTAATCAGCAACCAATTATTCATATTGATGATATTCCTGAACTCTCTGTTTCTGAAAATATGTCAGGTGAGCCTATTGGCGTGATTGAAGCAAGTGACCCTGATGAGAATGATTCGTTAACTTACACAGTTGATGACACTGAGAACCCCTTTGAATTTGATAATAACGTATTAAAATTGAAAGAATTTGTATCTCTTGATTTCGAAACCAACGATTCCTATACGTTTGATATAACAGTGACTGATGGAAGTAACGTCTCTGTTACTGAGTCAGTTAATGTGCTGGTAACCGATAAAAACGAATCACCCGTACTTGATCCAATACCTAGAATAGAAGTATATGAGAATCAGACAAACGTGTTTACGGCTAGTGGCTCAGATGTGGATGGAGGTCAATTGGTTTACGCTATTGTCGGTGGTGCTGATGGGGCTCTATTTTCTGTAGATCCAACCAGTGGTGTTGTGATGTTCAATACAACGCCTGATAGAGAAGCCCCACAAGATGTTGGCTCTGATAACGTTTATCGTTTGATGCTGCAAGTTGCAGATAGTGCAGGTGCGAAAGATTCTCAAGGAGTTGAGGTAGAAGTACTTAATCAAAATGAGATGCCTGAAATTATCGTGCCTCCATCAATTAGTGTTTTTGAAAATCAACTTGAGGTATTTGACGTAGAGAGTATTGACGTCGACGGTGGGGAGCCTGCTTATTCTATTGACGGTGGGGATGATGCTGATATGTTTACCATTGTTCCTTCAACAGGTGTTCTGACGTTTACAACTGCTCCTGATCGAGAGGCCCCAGGGGACGTTAATGGTGATAACACTTATAACGTGCTTGTCCGTGTAGATGATGGGAACGGTGCTGCAAGTATAAAAAGTGCAGCAATAACGGTCGAAAATATTAACGAAACACCAGTGCTCAATGTGTCTGAAACACTTGATGTAGCAGAAAATAGTACGCTGGTGACTGCAATTAGTGGTTCTGATGTGGATAGTGAGTCGCTGAGTTATTCCATTAGAGGTGGTGCAGACGCCTCAAGGTTCCATATTGATAGTACTAGCGGTCAACTGAGTTTTAATTTTATTCCAGACTACGAGGCACCGCTTGATGCCAACGGAAATGGTATTTATGATCTAATCATTGGCTTGTCAGATGGGGACATCAACGAAGAACTTACAGTTTCAAAAAATATTTCTGTAACGGTGACCAATATCAATGAGCCACCCGTTCTGAATTTGCCAGAGCGTATTGAAGCTGCTGAAAACCAAACGACGGTTATAACAGCGAGTAGAACTGATATCGACGATGGCGATGATATGCCGACGTACTCCATCAGTGGAGAAGATGCCGAGGCCTTTGAAATTGATAGCACGTCCGGTGTTATAACCTTCAATACGACACCCGATCGAGAAGCGCCAGCAGATAGCGATGAAGATAATAATTATCAGTTAGTTGTCACGGTCAGCGACGTCAATGACAGTAACAACACCTCGTCACAGGCATTAGAGGTGACAGTGACCAATATCAACGAGCCACCCGTTCTGAATTTGCCAGAGCGTATTGAAGCTGCTGAAAATCAGATGGCTGTGATTACAGCGAGTAGCTCTGATATCGATGAAGGTGATGATGCGCCGACATACTCTATTAGTGGAGAGGATGCGGAGGTATTTGAAATTGATAGCACATCTGGTGTCATAACCTTCAATACGGCACCCGATCGAGAAGCACCAGCAGATAGCGATGAGGATAATAGTTATCAGTTAGTTGTCACGGTCAGCGACGGCAATGACAGTAACAACACCTCGTCACAGACTTTAGAAGTGACGGTGACCAATATCAATGAGCCACCCGTTCTGAATCTGCCAGAGCGTGTTGAAGCTGCGGAAAATCAGACGGCTGTGATAACAGCGAGTAGCACTGATATCGATGAAGGCGATGATACGCCGACGTACTCTATCAGTGGAGAGGATGCCGAGGCATTTAAAATTGATAGCACGTCCGGTGTCATAACCTTCAATACAGTACCCGATCGAGAAGCGCCAGCGGATAGCGATGAGGATAATAATTATCAGATAATTGTCACGGTCAGCGACGGCAATGACAGTAACAACACCTCGTCACAGGCTTTGGAAGTGACAGTGACCAATATCAATGAACTCCCGGATATCCTCTTACCTAATACGGTTAACGTTGCTGAGAATCAGACGGCAGTTGCAGTGGCGAGTAGCACAGATGTCGACGATGAGACCTTAACCTATTCATTGGGCGGTGGTGAAGATGCTGCATTGTTTGCGATTGACAGTTCATCGGGTGTACTGAGTTTTCTTAGCGCACCGGATCGAGAGAATCCGATAGATAGCGATGCTGACAACGTGTATCGAGTGACTGTCTATGTAAAGGATGAAAATAGCGGTGCAGATTCGCGGGATGTGAAAATCACGGTAACCGATGTTAACGAGCCACCAGACATTGTCGTACCTGCTTTGGTGGATATTGCTGAGAATCAAACTGCTGTTTTGACGGCGAGTAGTATTGATGAGGATGGTGATAAGCCTATTTACTCAATCAGCGAAGGGGCAGATGCCGCCTTGTTTGTTATTGACAGTGTGAGTGGTGAGCTTTCTTTTCAGTCCGCCCCGAACTTTGAAATGCCTGCCGATGCTGCCAGAAACAACATCTACGTCGCCACATTGCAAGTTGCGGATGGACAGGGCAACAGAGATACAAGCGAGGTATCCATACGTGTAGTCGATCAAAATGATGCCCCCGAGATTGCTTTCAATGGACAAGTGCAAGATCAGGTTCTTGATTCTGAGCAGACCATCGTGGTAGGTCCCGACAATTTCATCGACCAGGACGATGATGATCTGAGCTTTTCAATGACTTTAAGAAACGGTCAGCCTCTGCCCGACTGGATTGTTTTCGATCAACAGAGTGCTGAGTTGCAACTAGGCTTACCTCCGTCTGAGAGTGTTAATGAAATCGTCCTGTTGTCGGTGAGTGATGGTCGAGGCGGCGTTGCGGAAATGTTATTCGAGGTAGGCTACGTTTTTATCGAGGAGCCGCAACTTCAAGCCGCAGCCCCACAACCACAGGCAATTTCATTTTTATCTGAGTTTGAAAGAGCCAATCCTGTGAGTCCCTCTTTTAAACCTGTTGATACCGGAAAATCAACAGTAGGTTCTGCCAGTAGCTATGCGGTAGAAGAGGATAGCGATCTTGCAGACGATGCTGTTCTGGAGGTGGCGTCCGTGTCGGTGGATGTCACGAGTGGGTTGCTGGGTAACCGGTTTTTCAACTCCGCAGAAAGTGACAGCAGAGATTCGTCGTCACGTACCACGTCGCAGGACAACGTTATATCGGAATACCTTTCCGGACAACGCGTAGGCTGGGAAAATGCGGCGGATTCAGAGTCAGGCGCAAACATTTTCGACGGAACCGTTGATATCGCGAATCTCTTTGCCATGGTGAGGCAGCAAGATCCAGAGATGTTTGCGTCCCTGTCTGAAAGTTCTGAGAAACGTCGGGAAGAAATGGAGGCCCAATTCGCCCAATCACGCGGAGTGGTTAGCACCGCCGTTACAACGACATCTGGCTTGTCGATTGGCTATGTTCTTTACTTGCTGAGAGGAGGGGCAATTATGAGTAGTATGCTGAGCTCATTGCCCGCGTGGCGATTTGTTGATCCACTACCCATTGTGGGTAGTCTTGGCAATTCACTGGACGTAGACGGCGAGTCGTTGCAGTCTATCGTTAAACACAGCCCTGATATTGGCAAACCGGCTTGATGAAATCACATGGCTTTTCCCCGCGGGGTAACGGCCCCCGCAGGGCTTTTGTATCAATGTTCACTACAAAATTAGCGCTGTACCATATGCTTATAACTCAGTGGCCAACACGATGGCCACTGAGCCTTTCTCACTGATATTCAATGTGCAATATCGGCGCTCTTGTATTATCGCCATTGAACGACTCGGCGGTTCTTTGTCCGCTTCCGGTAACCAGCACCACAAGTGCATTGCCGTCGCTCCAGTCATCTCGATCAATAATTTCCTGAACGATCTGCGATAGATCTGGCGTTCGTTGAGCGCTTCCAGCTTCGCCCACCGTTGGCCACGGAGCAGGTGACCAGTTCACAGTGGCTGCAGTTTGCGATCGACTGGAGACATTCCTGTTGGTGACAGCGAAAGCGTCAGCGTTACCACTGGCTTCACCAGACAGCGTCAGTGATGCGGAAGCGCGATTCGGCTCGTCAACAGTGAACTGTATGTAGGCCGCAGCAATCGTGGCACCTTCCGGAATGTCGACACCCGTAAAGCGTATCCCGACAGTCTGAGCGACAGCGGCGACCCCCAATTCCAGGTCGGAGCTGCGCAATGCTATGGCGCCACTGGTATTTTCTTCGGCGTCATCGGTGCTGGAGGATACGCGTCGCTCTATAACCGTGTTACCGCTCTCGTCCTGAACCGACACGTTTAGGGAATCACTGCCCGAGAACTGGCCGTCGTTGGCAGTCAGTCGGAGCACGTAGTCGCCTGGCTCAGAGAAAACCGCTTCGGTAGTTTCTGTGGAGTCATTGTCAAAACTGACGTTGCCGGGGCCTGATACCTTAATCCATCTTAGTGACACTTCGCCCGGAGGTACAGGCAAGCCGTCATCAAGCACCACACCAGCAAGGGTTGCTGCAGCGGCAACTGACAGTGTCAGGTCAGGTCCGGCGTCGACATCAGGCGCGGTATTACCGTCGGCTGACTCGTATTCGACGACTAGTCGGGCAGCGCCGGAGCGGCTGCCTTCATAAGCCTCTGCGACTCGTTCACCGCTGCCTTCGATAACAAACGATGCTGAGTTTCCTTGTTGCCAGCCGCTACGACCGACTATTTCTTCGATCATGGAGGAAAGGTCGGGTGTTCTCTGGGCACTGTCGGCTTCACCGATCGCGTTCCATTCAGCTGGCGTCCACGATACCGACGCACTTGTGCGTGAGCGACCGCTAACGTCATATCGTGTGCTGGACCAGGCGTCCGCATCATCGCTTGCCACGCCATGAATTGTCACTGTCGTGGGTCTGGAGCTGCGTTCGTCTGTCTGAAACTGCAGATAGGCCTGAACGATGTTTGCACCCTGCGGGATGTCAAGGTCGTTGAAGCGCAAGCCGACAATCTGATCAACGTTGGCATCGAAGATCAGCTCTAGATCGCTACTGTCAAAATCAACGCGGCCACGAGCCCGCTGCTCAACATCGTCATTACCCGTCTGGATGACCGATTCAATGGTCACTGATCCTACGACCTCTTCATTAGGTATCAATGGCTCAGGATCAAGCTCATCGGGTATACCATCGTTGTCGTCGTCCGGATCAAGGTAATCAGGTATGCCGTCACCATCGGTGTCAGTGTCAGTATCTAACTGGACATCGGTTCTCAGGCGAACACCGGTGGAATGCCAGAGCTCGCTGCCTTCTTCAGGGGAGTGGGGCAGGTAGCCGCGATACCACATCACGATATCGTCGCCCTCGAGACTTTCATCATCGACGTACAGGAAATTGGGCGAAGGGCCTTCGTTCCAGCCTTTTTCGCTCTCACGGTAAACCATGCCGCCAATGCGATTATTCTCATACGCCGAAGCGGGCACGACATCGCCTGGCAGGTTCCAGGCACCGTCATCGAAGTCGATACGAACGCGATAACCAGACTGTGCATCCTGGACATACCAACGGTGTTCGAAGGCATCGGTAGCGCTGGCTTCAAACTCAGTGGTATACCGGTTGAATGTCCCCGATGCTGTTTCGCTCAGTATCTGATCCTCACCAGCGCCATCGATGTCGAAATCAAATCGCCACATGGGGTAATGAATATGCGCTATATCGCATTGAAGTCCACGACTAAATACGTGGCCATCAAGCGATCCGTCGGCGCCGAAGTACCACGCCTGGTAGATATCGTAGGAACCGATGAATTCACGGATGCCCAACTCGAACCATTGCTCTCCGTTCTGGGTATATTCTCTGGCTACCAGCAGGGCATTGTCTGCCCACTCGACAGGCGACTGAGGTCCATTGAGTTTGTCAGCGTAAGGACCACAAACATCGTTGTCGTAGTAGACCGACATTATTGGAAAACTGGCGTGATTTAGTATCGGCGTACCGTCGAAACTGACATCATGCAGGGTGAGTCCATCGCTTAGTGCAAACGTGTCGTAGTCGAGGGTCCAGCCATTCCATTCGATGCGACCACTGCGCTGGCCGATTGAGGTGCCCGGAATGGGGTCCACGTCTGGGGTAGCACCGTCCACAAGCAGTGTATAGGTGTAGTTACCATCACCGTATCCGTAAACGCCAATGTAGATTTCACCAGAAGCCGTTAAATCAATGGGGCAGGTTTCATCCGCGATTCCACCTTCCCATGACCTGCAGATAAAATCTTCAAGTGTTGGCAGCTCCCCGTATTGAACGTACAGATCGATGTCGCCAGTCAGGTTGTCAAGTCTCGCAACGGTCGAAGCTGCGTCGTCGGTGTTGTCGAGTCGATAGTAGCTCCATTCACCTTGCTCCAGCGAACCGTTTACTGAGTTTCCGGTGGAAATCTCGGCATCAACCGTTTGTGCCCCGATTGGTGCACAAAACACAGTAAGCGCCACCAGCGGTAGCAAGCGCTGCATGGTCAGCCATGAATTTGAGATTTTCATCGCTCCACCTCGGCACGAAATACTTGTCCTTCCGTGAGGTCTACCCAGGTAAGCAGCTCGGGTGGTTCGGGAGACTGTGCGTGGAATGACACGTAGACCACACGGGTGTCATAGGGTGAGCCGTCAGGTTGAAATGTCTGGATTGCGTAGCCCGTCAGTTGTTCTATGCGAGAGTCGTTACGTTCTCTCCAGTAGCGTCGAGCTATGTCAATGGCCATGGCTTTCTCATTTACTCCCAGAGCAGGCTGTCGTTCTGAGGCAGCAATACCAGACACGTCGGTAATTACGCCATCAACGGATGTGGCGACTACGGTTCTGTTTTCACTGAGACTGAAAAACTCGACCCGGTAGGTATTTTTGTTCACTATCGCCTTGTCTCTTACGCGAGCGCTCTGCAGTAGTGTGTAGCGATCGCCTAAGAGAGCTTGCACTTGCGGGTGTTGTTGTGCGGCTCGTGCGGCCAAGTCCCCTGCCGTTCCGACTTCCAGCCGAGAACTGGTTGTACCGACGGCTTGTTCCTGAGCGGTTGTCGTCAGCATGGGTCGCGGTGAATGCGAGCGGACGTTAGTAACATTGCGCGGTTGCGGAGGGAACACAGCACCTTCTACGTTGGGCGTGAAGCGTCCGTTGGGATCAACACTGCCATGGTTGTGTCCCGCATCGGCATTGACCTGAAAAGAACTGGTTGCGCCGACCAGAAACAAGGCTGCGATATATCCTGTTTTTGTGCGAAGGGGCGCACTAAATGCTCTGCAGTGCCTCTTGTTGCACAGTGAAGAGGTGCTTCGGTGTGGAGAAGCACCAATATTTGATTGGGATCCTGAAGATGACATGTCTGACGTCCTTTGTTTTTTCTGCAATTGCACAGAGTGTCGCAGGGTCTGATTGAAGGTCGTTGGGCAGTTGTCAATTCACCACGAAATGACAAAACGGTTATCCTTCGTATTATAAGCGGAAATTAATTAACTTATGTTGTGGATAGTGCCTTGACTTTTCGGCCCATCACAGTTTTGAAAACTCTTGTCACCGGGTGAACCTTGCCGAGGCAAGAAATTCGTTTGTATAAGCGACATCGCGTCTTTGGTTATTGAAATGTGTTGAACCCCAACTGCAGCGGCGAATTGTTGCGCTCGCTCGTGGCAGTTGAGTGTCATTTTGCAGAAGAGTCTTGGTCTAAAAGCGCGAATCGATGCATTTTTGATGTCCCTCAGGTCTTGTCACGACTAATTCAGCACACCCGTCATACTTTAGGCCCATGGCAATGGTCGCCGCAAACTTCTGCGGCCAAATTTCATGGCAAAAATATATTGCAGGATACGTGCTGCGCCGCTTAAGTCCGGGAAAACTGGAGGCGGCCAGATTACGTCGCCCGCCGAGGTAGAAACTTGAGTCAAGCCACAGTGAAAATCACTGATGACATCGCAAGGTCAGTAGCGACCTGCAGAGTCCGTTCGCTTCTGTTCCGGCGCCGCAAGTGTTTAAATGGTGACGGTTCAATTACAGGTCAGATTCAAACGCAAGGCAGATGGGTAAACCGGGGCACATAGCTAAACATGAATAGTCTGATGAGCAACGCGCTTGCGTCCGCGAAACAGCCACTTGCGACTTATGTTGGTATGCAAAGGCTGGTGGAAGAGACCATTGGTGTAAAATTGTTCACACTGATGGAGATAGACCGTGAAAGAAATGTTGCGCGAAGGAGCTACACAAACAGTCCGGACGCTTATCCGGTAAGCGGTGAGAAACCCCTGGAGCACAATCGCTGGACAGAGCATGTCGAGGTTGGACAGAATCTGTTTGTAGCGAATTCCATCAGTGAAATCGCTGACGTATTTCCCGATTACGAACTGATTCAATCCCTGGGTTGTGAAAGCTGCCTGAACATTCCGATTGTGATTGGCGGTCAAGTGGAGGGTACGCTCAACTGTTTGCATGTGGCTGGTCATTACACACACGAAAAAGTCGTCGCTGCTGAGTCATTGAAATTAGCCGGCGCGTTGACGTTTCTGATGGCAAGACGATACAAGCGCGTGGGCTGATCAAGCCTGCATTACCAAACCGCAGCAACACGCCTTGAACCCAATGATCGGATTGCATAAACCAGTACGGCGCAAATTGTTGCCAATATTCTGGTTGATGGAAACATCAGGGAACGTCAAGGGGGTCAGGTTGTTCAGAACGAAGCGAATGTATTGCGCAGCCGGGCTGAGTTTCCCACTCCGTTGACAGTGCTGGATGCGATCACTCCACATATGTTTGCAGCTCCCCTGTCCAGTTTTGACATCTGTGGTTATCCAAGACGAACTCCGCTGACCGGTGCAATAGGGGGCAGGGCAGAAGAGCGGCAAGCGTGCGGTGATAGTTTTTTTTGAATGTCAGCTCAGCGACGACAGTTCCTGTGGCGTGTCATAGTCTGTGAGTACAGCGTGACTTTCCACCACAACCTCAAGGACTTCATCCGGGTATTGATCTACCAGTTTTCTTGCGCCTACGTCTCCTTCAAGGGTTAGCAATGTGTCGAAAAATACTTTGCCGAACAGTACAGGGTTGCCACGCTTGTTATCGTAAACCGGCTGAATGATAGTTTTGTCCTGATGTTTCCTGAAGGCGTTAATCAACTGATCAAGAATCTCAGTGGTGATATGCGGCATATCACCAAGACACACCAGCACACCATCGTAATCTGTCAGTTGCGATATGCCCGCAATGACGGAACTTGCCATGCCCGTCTGGTGTGCAGCGTTATGTTGAAACGTCAGTGCGTTTGAGGCAAGGGCATTAACAACCAGTTTCTCTTCATATCCAGTGACTGCAACGATACTGCAAACCTGGCTTTTCTCGATAACGCCGGCAATGTGAGAAATCATCGTACCCCCATTGTAAGGGGCCAGCAGTTTGTTCATCTTGCCTGCTCGCGATGAGGAACCTGCCGCGAGTATCAGCGCAGCGATTTCCTGTTGGTCACCGGAGTTGGTTCTTGGCGTTGGGCGATCCGCAATTTCTTCGAGCAAGCCACCGACCGACAGCGAGCTAAGCCATGAATTGGTGACAGGTACCTGGCAGGCCATCCTGTCAAGAATCATGTCCAGGCCGTTATAGCGAGGTGATCGTGCGCAGCCCGGTAATCCGATGATGTGAGTGTCATTGATGCTCGCCAGTAGTAGTAAATTGCCTGGATCGACGGGTATTCCATATCGATGGACGACACCACCGGCTGCGATGATCGCCTTTGGAATAACGTCGCCACGATCACTGATCGCTGATGCACCGACAATCAGTATCCAGTGTGGATTTCGCTGCAAGGATTGTTCGAGAGCGCATTGCAAGGATACTTCGTTGTGATCGCAGCGCGATTCGCAGATTAATGTTACGGCTCTAGGGGTAAGCCTGTTTTCGGTGATGCGACGCGTCTTGTCCAGCACTGCCTCCTTGACCGAACTGAGCCTTGTTTGTATCAATTCTGCCCTGTGAGACATTGCTCCTGCGACTGACAATCCATGCGCATCAAGCACAGCAAGTACGCGCTGTACGTTTACCTTGTTCACGGCATAGGGGATGATCTTTACGGTTGCCACCATCCGACCCTTTGCCACCCACTGGTTCTCAGGAAGAGTAGCAATCGTTATACCTTCATCGATCGCGTTGGCTGCAATGATTGATTGCGCACTAAAGTGGCAAAGCCCATCAATTGTGGACAGAAGGTTGACCCTGCCGGTGCGCGCTTTTGTCAGTTTTACTCCGGAGCCGCCCAGCACGGATGCGACTGCAAGTGCCGCATCGTTCTCGTGGGTGTCATCGTCCTCCAGTTGTGCAACCAGTACCTGCGCAAGACCACTTCCGGCGAGTTGATCGGCTAGCTCTGCTGTTATGTAGGTGCCCTTGGCTATGCGTCCATTGGTACCCTGCAGAGAATGAGCGAGGTAGCAGCCTTCGCAATGGCGTATGTCTACCATGTCGAAAATCATGCGCTGTTTGACATAAGCGTGGAACAATTCATTGGGTTGAGTATAGACAGATTGTCGAAAACGGCGTTATTGCGTTAGTTTTCCTCTCATCGGTAAGTGGGTCATTTCTTATTGGCTACGGCTAATTGGCTACGGCTATAAGAGGTTTCTAAGCTGCGCCGTTAGTGAATTCGCTTTCCACGCTGCCTAACCTTGGGTATAGTCATGTGAAGATCGTTCACAGATGCACCTCGTGTGCAACCGACCCATGAGGACCAGCGATGATTCCAGGCAATTTTGAATACCACGCGCCGGAGAGCCTTCCAGCAGCCGTTGGTTTGCTCGACCAACTCGGCGATGATGCCCGTGTGATCGCCGGTGGCCACAGCTTGATCCCGATGATGAAGCTGCGGCTTGCCATGCCTGAACATCTCATCGATCTGCGCAAGATCAACGAGCTATCGTTTATCCGGGTAGACGGCCCTACTGTTTCAATAGGTGCGATGACGACCCAACACGAACTCATCAACAATGAGGCGCTAACAAATGCGGCCCCCATTGTCGCGGAAACTTCCCTGCAGGTCGCGGATCCGCAAATTCGTTATCAAGGCACGATTGGTGGCAACGTTGCCAATGGTGATCCGGGTAATGATTTCCCGGGGCTCATGCAATGCCTGGACGCCACCTTCACACTCGTGGGGCCAGATGGCGAGCGAGAAGTGGCGGCCCGTGAGTTTTATGAGGCTGCCTATTTCACCGCACGCGACGACCTTGAAATACTCAGCGTCATTTCGTTTCCCGTTTGTGAGGGCGGATATGCCTACGAAAAACAGAAGCGCAAGATTGGTGATTACGCAACGGCTGCATCAGCAGTGCTGTTGCGCAAGGCAGCGGATGGTACGTGTTCCTCCGCCTCTATTGCCATGACCAACCTGGCTGACACACCCATCTTTTGTGAAGCAGGATGTGCGCAGCTTGTGGGTAGTTCACTCGATGAAGAGGCGATTGCCAAAGCGGTAGCTGCCTGCATCGACGTTATTGACCCCGTTGATGACAACCGCGGGCCTGTGGCTTTCAAGAAGCACGCTGCATCAATTGTACTCAAGCGCGCTATCGATCGCGCCTGGTCACGCGCCTGAACCATCAGAGGAATTAAGATCATGAGCAAGACAAACATTACCTTGAACGTCAATGGTCAGCCGCGTGAAGCTTGTGTCGAGCCGCGTGAGCTGCTGATTCACGTATTGCGTGATCACATGGATATTACCGGCCCGCATGTTGGCTGTGAGACGTCACATTGCGGCGCATGCACCATCGAAATCGATGGTCGCTCGGTCAAGTCCTGCACCGTGTTTGCCGTACAGGCTGAAGGCACTGAGATCACCACTATCGAGGGCTTGGGTAATCCGGATACATTGCATGTGCTGCAGGAACAGTTCAAGGAGCATCATGGCCTGCAGTGCGGTTTTTGCACACCGGGCATGATTACTCGAGCGCACCGCTTGCTTCAGGAAAACCCGACACCTACCGAGGACGATGTACGTTTCGGGATCTCTGGTAACTTGTGTCGCTGTACTGGCTATCAGAATATCGTCAAGGCCGTCTTATCGGCCGCGGACATCATCAACAATGCCAAACAGGAGTCCGCAGCATGAGTGCTACCGCACCGTCGATGAAAGAACGTCAGGCATCACTCAAAGGCCTTGGCACATCGCGCAAACGTGTCGAGGATGCACGATTTACACAAGGCAAGGGCAACTACATAGACGACATCAAGTTGCCCGGAATGCTCTATGGCGATATGGTGCGATCACAGCATGCACACGCCTACGTCAAGTCCATTGATACCTCTGCAGCGCTGGCCTTGCCCGGTGTAGTAGCGGTGCTGACGGCTGCTGATCTGGAGCCGCTGAACCTTCATTGGATGCCGACACTCGCCGGTGACAAGCAGATGGTACTCGCTGATGGCAAGGTTCTGTTTCAGGGGCAGGAGGTTGCTTTTGTCGTTGCCGAGGACAGATACATCGCCGCTGATGCAGTTGATCTGGTCAAAGTGGAGTACGAGGAGTTACCGGTACTGGTCGATCCATTCAAGGCTGAAGTACCCGGTGCCCCTGTACTGCGTGAAGACATCGCCGATGCCACCGAAGGCGCACACGGCGCGAGACGTCATCCCAATCACATTTTCACCTGGGAACAGGGCGACAAGGATGCTGTAGAGAGCGTTCTTGCACAAGCTCCTGTCGTGGCTGAGGAAATGGTTTATTACCATCGCACACATCCTTGCCCGCTTGAGCCCTGTGGCAGTGTCGCGTCCATGGACAAAGTCAATGGCAAGCTGACGCTTTACGGTACGTTTCAGGCACCGCACGTTGTGCGCACCGTTGCCTCGCTGTTGTCGGGTATTGCAGAGCACAATATTCGGGTTGTCTCGCCAGATATCGGTGGAGGCTTTGGCAACAAGGTGGGTGTGTATCCCGGCTATGTCTGCTCAATTGTTGCCTCCATAGTCACCGGCTTACCGGTCAAGTGGGTCGAGGATCGGATGGAAAATCTCGCATCGACCGCTTTCGCGCGTGACTACTGGATGCAGGGTAAGATCGCCGCTACGGCCGAAGGCAAGATTCTCGGTTTGTGGTGTCACACCACCGCCGATCACGGCGCTTTTGATGCCTGCGCCGATCCCACCAAATTTCCGGCGGGTTTCATGAACATCTGCACCGGCTCCTACGACATCCAGAGTGCCTATCTGGCGGTTGATGGCATCTATACCAACAAGGCCCCGGGTGGAGTTGCCTATCGATGCTCTTTCAGGGTAACCGAAGCTGCCTACTTCATCGAGCGCATGATTGAAGTGCTGGCAATCAAACTTGATATGGACGCTGCCGAGCTGCGTCTGAAGAACTTCATCACGAAGGAGCAGTTCCCCTACAACTCGGCGCTTGGCTGGGAATACGACTCCGGCGACTACCATACTGCGTGGAACAAGGCGTTGGAGGCGGTTGATTATAAAGGCCTTCGAGCAGAGCAGGCCGCGCGTGTTGAATCCTTCAAGGCAGGCGACACACGCAGCCTGATGGGTATTGGTTTATGCCATTTCACAGAGATTGTCGGAGCTGGCCCGATGAAAAACTGCGATATCCTTGGAATGGGCATGTTCGACAGTTGCGAGATCAGAATCCACCCGACGGGTTCTGCGGTTGCCCGTCTTGGCACGATCTCTCAAGGGCAGGGCCATGCCACTACCTTCGCGCAGATACTGGCCTCCGAAATAGGTATCTCGGCAGATGACATAACTATCGAAGAAGGAGACACCGATACAGCACCGTATGGACTTGGCACGTACGGGTCACGCTCAACGCCGGTTGCCGGTGCAGCAACCGCCATGGCAGGACGAAAAATTCGAGCCAAGGCGCAGATGATCGCAGCCTACCTGCTGGAAGTTCACGACAACGATATTGAATGGGAGATTGACCGGTTTGTGGTCAAAGGTGCGCCAGAGCGTTTTAAAACCATGAAAGACATAGCGTATGCCTCCTACAATCAGGCCATACCAGGGGTTGAGCCGGGACTGGAAGCTGTCAGCTACTATGATCCTCCAAACATGACCTACCCGTTCGGTGCATACATCTGTGTCATGGACATTGATGTGGATACCGGTGTTACCGAGATTCGCAGCTTTTATGCGCTGGATGATTGTGGCACTCGCATCAATCCCATGATTATCGAAGGACAGGTACACGGTGGACTGACCGAGGCACTGGCGATTGCACTGGGTCAGGAGTTAGCGTACGACGATCTCGGAAATCTAAAGACCGGATCACTCATGGATTTTTACATTCCTACAGCGGTAGAGACGCCGAACTACACCACCGACTTTACTGAAACACCTAGCCCGCATCACCCGATCGGAGCCAAAGGCGTCGGTGAAAGTCCTAACGTCGGTGGAGTGCCGGCTTTTTCAAACGCCGTAAATGATGCGTTCAAGGCATTCGGATTGACACATACCCACATGCCGCATGATCATTGGCGTATCTGGCAGACGGCTAATAATCTCGGACTGCATGGATGATTAGCTGACTTAAGGGCGAGCATGCTCAACGATGCAAGCTGATATAACGTGGCAGTCACTGCAGAGTGATCTGGCGCAGCATGCGTACATTGCCAGTGATGAGCTGGCAATGGCATTGCATCTGTCTTTGAAGCTCGGTCGGCCTCTGCTGCTTGAAGGCGCCGCCGGGGTCGGCAAGACAGAAATTGCCAAGACGCTGTCGCAGTGGCAAAACAGCCGCTTGATTCGTCTGCAATGCTATGAAGGGCTTGATGCCAGTGCCGCAATCTATGAGTGGAATTACCAGAGACAACTGCTAAGTGTGCGTGCAGCAAGCGATCGTGGTTTGTCAATTGATGAGGCAGATGCGCACATATTCTCGGATAAATACCTGCTTCAACGCCCGTTGCTTGAGGCCATCACACAGCAAACGGCACCGGTACTGCTTATTGACGAGGTCGATCGTGCCGACGAAGAGTTTGAGGCCTATCTGCTTGAGCTGCTGTCTGATTTTCAGATAACCATACCGGAGCTTGGTACGATCAAGGCGACATCGGTACCGCAGGTGATTCTCACATCCAACGGTACGCGTGATCTATCAGATGCGCTGCGCAGGCGCTGTCTATACAGTTTTGTCGGTTATCCGGACAAGGCCATGGAGCTTGCCATCCTCAACAAGCGCGAACCGAACATCGACGCACGGCTTGCAACGCAGATTGTGGGCTTCGTTCAGGCATTGCGCAAAGAGGATCTGGAAAAAAAACCGGGTATTGCGGAGATGCTTGACTGGGCTGCCGCACTGTGTGGGCTGGGTGTTGCGGACATCACCGACGATCCGCAAGTATTGCAGGCATCATTAGTGTGCCTGTTAAAAACGCAAGCCGATAACGGCCAGATGCCCACCGAGGTTGTGCAGCGTCTGGCTGGAAAACTGGTATAGATGAAAAGCACGAGATTCATCCAGGCTGCTGACAGTATCAGCGAGCGAATGCAAGGTTTTATGGCGCATTTGCGTGACAATGGTGTGCCGGTGGGTGCTGATGAGTTTCGTTATACCCTGAGTGCGTTGTGCTCGCTCGATGTATTGAATCCCGATGACGTCCGGATGGCTTGCAAGGCGGTGTGCGTCAGTGATGCCGATGCGTTCATTCAGTTTGATGATCTATTCGAGGCGTACTGGCTGAATGGAGGCCATGAAAAATTCAGCGTTCGTCGCCGGCATGAGCCAGAGTCGCATGCTTTGCAAAAGTCGATGGGTCAGGCGACGAACGGTGAAAGTGCCAGCACCGGTGCTGGTGAGCTGGACGAAGCCGATAACGGTGAAGGTGACGATGCCTCACACGGCGGTGAAGGTAAATTGACAGGCTCACGCATTCGCAATATCGACAAGGTGGATTTGCGCGAGATGATGACACCGGAGGCGCTGGAACGAGCAGAGAAGGTGGCTAAAGTGCTGGCTGAATCCATGCGTGACAAACGCTCACGCCGGCGACGCGCAGCTCAGCGTGGTTCTGCATTGAATATGCGCAAGGTCATGCGTGCCAGTATTGCCACCGGTGGCGACCCTCTGCATCTGTTTCGGCAACAGCGACCAACACGGCCAGTAAATATTGTGGCCTTGCTTGATGTCTCAGGTTCCATGATGGTGTATTCACGGGTGTTTCTGGCTTTCCTCAAAGGACTGGTAAGTCGAGATCAACGCACCGAGGCCTATTTATTCCATACCAGCCTCATGCAAGTTAGCGATGTCATGCGCGATTCTGACACCTTGCGTGCGATAAACCGGCTCTCTCTCATGGCGCAGGGATTTGGTGGAGGCACCCGCATCGGGGCAAGCTTGCAGCTTTTCAATCAGCAGTACGCGGCTAACAGCGTAAACGGACGTAGCGTGGTTATTATCTTTTCAGACGGCTATGACACCGACCCTCCCGAGCTGATTGGCAACGCTCTGGCCCGTCTGAAAAAACGCGGATGTCGCATAATCTGGCTCAATCCACTTAAAGGCTGGAAAGACTACGAACCCGTTGCACAGGGTATGGCTACGGCTTTGCCTTATCTGGATTTGTTTGCCGCGGCTAATACGCTTGAGAGCCTTGCAGCACTCGAGCCGCATCTGGCTTCACTGTAGCCCGCCATTATCAGAAATGTCATGAACTCAAGCACTGACATCAACGATATCGTTCATCGTATGCAACACGATGGCAATTCGTTTGCGGTTGCCACCGTAGTCAGAACCTTATCAGTGACTGCTGCCAAGCCCGGCGCTAAGGCGATTATTGATCAAGATGGCGCTATTGTTGACGGGTGGATCGGTGGTGGCTGTACACGCAGTGCCGTGATCAAGGCGGCGGTTGATTCGATTGCCGACGGGCAGCCGCGTCTGGTATCCATACAGCCTGAAGAGGTCTTGATGGAGCAGGGAATAAACGCAGGTGACGAAGTCGATGGACGATGGCTAGCCGCGAATCTGTGCCCCAGCAAGGGCTCGATGGAGCTGTTTATCGAACCCTATTTGGCCAATCCGGAGCTGATTGTCATCGGTGCCAGTCCGGTAGCGGCATCCGTTTGCACATTGGCCGCGCTTTTCAATTTCACGGTATCGCGCGTTGGCAGTAACGAGCAAGCGATGGTTGAGGCATCGCTTAATTGCTATCGACAATGGAACGAGGTGCCTGTGGAACACGCGCATCGATATATCGTGGTTGCCACGCAGGGCGCAGGCGATCTGAAAGCGCTGAACGCTTCGCTGGCTGTGCAGTCTCGATACATCGGTTTTGTTGGTAGCCATCGAAAAACAGCCCATTTAAAAAACAAGCTAAAAGAGCAAGCGCATGCCAGTGACACGCTGGAACGTATCAAAGGACCCGCAGGGCTGGATATTGGCGGTGTGACACCGGACGAAATTGCACTGTCCATCATGGCTGAACTAGTGCAAATCAGACGCCTTGCAAAAGTACAAACACCCTGACAACTTACTCTCACAAACTGAAGAGCAATATTATGGAACTCCACGAAGAAGTAGTGATTCCACTGCCTGTAGACATCGTTTTCAAGGCCTTGAATGATCCTGATATTCTGCAGCAAAGCATTCCGGGTTGCGAAGAACTGATCAAGCACAGTGACACGCAGATGGAGGCAACCGTGGTGGTAAAGTTCGGACCGGTTAAGGCGAGCTTTCAAAGTGATGTGACGCTGGATCCCAGTGAAGGTCCGGCAAAGTTCAACCTCAGCGGTAAGGGCGATGCAGGCATAGCAGGTTTTGCCAACGGTGGCGCCAACGTGACCCTGACCGAACAAGACGGTGGAACCTTGCTTGCCTATGTGGTGACCATTGATGTGACGGGTAAGCTTGCACAGGTGGGAAGCCGGCTGATGGAAGGTACAACCAAGCGACTGGCCAAGAAATTTTTCGCCAATTTTGAGGAGGCTGTGGGAAACGATGTGTCGCCTGTCTGAAAATCGGTGTTAAGGGTTTACTATCGGGCAGTGGATTGTTGGTGAATACTGTGAGACATTAAAGTGTATTATGCTGGACCAAACGGTATGAATACTGACGATACATTCTGGCTCTATGATCTCAAGGTTGAGGTTGTGGGCACCAGTAAACCCATGGTCTGTGATCACCAGCCGGGTCAGTATTTTTTAATGCAGGGCGAGAACCTGATATTTGGCCCGAGCGGTAAATTTCCGTTGTATCCATTGGCAGCGCTATTGCCACTGCTCCCGGCAAGGCAACGACAGACCAGTGAGCATGACTGGATGACGACGGATACTGAAATTGCCTGTCCGGATCCGCATTGTGGTGGCCGATTCCTCATAACCCGTACAGGCAAACGAGCCTTTACGCACGCTCAAACCACAGGTTTACCCGAATTTCGTGGCACGGCGCATTGGGACAAACCTGAAAGATAGATCAGCCTGACTCACTTATGACATCGCCACAAACAGAACTGAGGCCTGGCTATTCCATCAGCCGCATTATTAAAGGTGGATGGCAATTGGCCGGTGGACATGGAGCGTTTGATCGACGCAAGGCAATTGCCGACATGCTTACCTTTGTCGATAATGGGATTACGACATTTGATTGTGCCGATATCTATACTGGTGTCGAGGAAATGATTGGCGAGGCAATCAACGCGCTCAGGTTGCGTCAGGCGTTTGATGTTGATGAGCACATTCAGGTGCATACCAAGCTGGTTCCAGATCTTGAAAGGCTTTCAACGGTTACGCATAAAGAACTTGAGTCTATTGTGGACCGTTCGCTCAAGCGGCTGAATCTTGAACGTCTGCATCTGGTGCAATTCTACTGGTGGGATCTGTCGCTGGGTGACCCGCTGGAGAGTCTGCGTGTTCTCAAGGATCTACAGCGTAAGGGGAAAATTCGCTATCTTGGCTGTACCAACTGGAATCAGCATGACATGCAAGGGTTTGTCGATCATGAGTTCGATATGGTGTCAGCGCAGGTTCAGTATTCCTTGCTGGACCAACGTCCCAGGGGAGAGTTCAGTCAGTGGTGTCGCACTAACCGACTCAAGATTTTTTGTTACGGTGTGCTGGCAGGTGGCTTTCTCACTGTGCGCTGGTTGGGGGAGAGTGATCCAGGCTTTCAGTTTGAGAATCGCTCGTTGATCAAATATCGATTAATCATCGAAGACTTCGGGGGCTGGGATCTTTTTCAGGAACTCATGCAAACCCTGAATATCATCGGT
Organism: Granulosicoccus sp.; assembly: GCA_045110475.1. Lineage (GTDB taxonomy): Bacteria > Pseudomonadota > Gammaproteobacteria > Granulosicoccales > Granulosicoccaceae > Granulosicoccus. The sequence goes on along the minus strand of JBGCGC010000007.1, from coordinate 35,436 downwards.
CAGGAGCATTCGGTGCCGCTATCGGCCGTAGCTGCACGGTATATGCTGAATCAATCTGACGTTGCGGCTATCATCATCGGCGCCAGAACAGCCGCTAATATCAGCGATACGCTTGCAGCGGTCAATTTTGATCTAAGCGATGATAACAGGCGAGCCATCGAGACTGTATTGGCATCGCGCACCGGCCCAAACGGTACCGTGTACGAGCTTGAACGCGACAGAACCGGTCCGCATGGCAGCATCATGAAGTACAACCTCAATCGTACATGAGCACCCACGCAACCCATTTACGTATTGAGTCGCTAAGCAAGCACTTTGGTCCACTCACAGCAGTCGACAAGGTATCACTGGATATCAAAAGAGGTTCGATAACGGGATTGATTGGCCCCAATGGGGCGGGTAAGTCCACACTATTCGATACGCTCGCTGGAGAAACGCAGGCTGACAGCGGTAACATCATTTTCAATGGCGTCCCTCTTGGAGGCTGTTCTGCTGACAAGGTATTCAGGCAGGGGCTTGCCAGGACGTTCCAGATTCCGCAGCCCTTTCCTGACATGACGGTACTGGACAACCTCATGCTCGCAGCCCCAGATCAGTTGGGTGAGACGGTCTGGGCAACGGTGTTCAGGCGAGCTGCCATTCAGCGTCAGGAGGCGGCGCACCTGCAACGCGCCTTAGATGTTCTCGAATTCACAACACTTGGTACAGTGGCGCAGATTGCCGCAGGTAACTTGTCGGGTGGGCAGCAAAAATTGCTTGAGTTGGCTCGCGTGCTGATGGGGAATCCGGAGTTGATTTTACTCGATGAACCTGCCGCTGGCGTTAACCCCGCATTGACTGCACTTTTACTGGAAAAAGTTCATGCCTTAAACGATGACGGCATCACCTTTATTATCATTGAGCACAATATGGATCTGGTGATGCAACACTGTAATCCGATTATTGCGATGGCCAATGGCCGCGTGATCTTTGAGGGAGATGCCTCACAGGTTATTGAGTGTAACGAGCTGCTGGATAGCTATCTCGGTGATGCGAGTCAATTAGTCCAGTGAGTAGATCAACGCTTGTTGTCGATTCACTCAGTGCCGGTTACGTTCGTGGTATGCCCATCATTCAGGATGTTTGCGTGACTGCCAATACAGCAGAAATCGTCTGTATCGTGGGACCCAACGGTGCAGGTAAGTCCACTTTATTGAAATCAATTGCCGGGCTACTCCGAATTGAAAGTGGCAGAATTTGTTTTGGAGAGTCGGTGATTACGGGGATACGGCCAGATACATTGTCACAATCCGGTGTCGCTTTTGTGCCGCAACTGGACAACATTTTTCGTAGCATGACGATCGAGCAAAATCTGTTGCTCGCGGCGAGACGTTGTCGTGGTAACAAGAGTGCGCGCATGCACGCGATGAAGCAGACATTTCCTGTACTGGATGACAAGTTCAAGAGCAGGGCGGGCTCGCTGTCTGGAGGGCAGCGGCAGCTGCTGGCAATTGCCATGGCCCTGATTGCCGAACCTTCGTTGTTGCTGCTGGACGAACCCAGTGCCGGATTGTCGCCCAAGGCGGCCGTGGACGTCCTGGGCATGTTGAAGGCTATCGCCGGAAGTGGTGTGACAATACTCATGGTGGAGCAAAACGTAAAAGCTGCGCTACGAGTATCCGATAGAGCTTACGTGCTGGCGGAAGGGCGTAACCAGCATGAAGGTGATGCCAGAGCCTTGCTGGACGATCCGGTATTGGGGGAGATCTATCTGGGCGCAAGTCGCAAGGAGTCATATGCTGCAAAGTCTCTTTGACGGCATTCTTGTCGGATCAATATTATCGTTGGGTGCTATCGGCCTGACATTGATCATGCACATTTTGCGATTTGCCAACTTCTCACACGCGGAGCTGATATCGCTCGGCGCCTATTTCACCCTGACGCTGGATCAAACCATAGTTGCAGTATCGTCTGTACTCGCCAGCAAGTTGCCAGCTCTCAGTATCAGTGTGTCCCTGATGTTGTCCATGGTGATGGCCTTGCTCATTACCGGTGCTGTGGCAGCCATTATTGACAGGCTGATATTCAAGCGACTGCGAGACAACGCAGGCCCCTTGACCATGGTGTTTGCCTCATTCGGTATAGCCCTGATTATTCGTAATGTGATTGGCCTGGTCTACGGTTTGAAATCCACGCATTACAACAACGATATTGCCTTTGCAATGATGATAAGTTCAGATCCTTTGCTTCTGGTCAAGGCGGATCAGCTTTTTATACTCGCTATTACGCTTGTGGTTATGGTGCTTCTGCATCTATTCATCACAAAAACCTCTGTAGGCTATGCACTGCTTGCCGTGTCTGAAAATCCCTCACTTGCCCAGATCAATGGGATCAACCTTGCTGCCATGATAAGGCTGGCATGGCTTATCGGTGGTGGCCTTGCGGCTGTTGCTGGCGTTTGCTACGCGCTGAATAATCAGTTAAGTCCTGTCATGGGTCGCGATTTGGTGCTCTCTCTGTTTGCGGCCGCCATCGTTGGTGGTATTGGTAGCATCTACGGTGCGGCACTCGGTGGCTTGCTTGTCGGTCTGGCTTCCAGCCTTGCCTTAGTGTTCATACCAACGGGCTACAAGCCAGCAATACCGTTTCTCATTATCATACTTGCGTTATACATCCGGCCCAACGGGCTATTTGGTGAAGTAAGATGATCGGTATCGTCTCGTATCTGACCTTCTTTCTCACTATTGCACTGATTCTGGCTATCGCTGTTCTCGGTCTTAATTTGCAGTGGGGCTTTACCGGGTTGTTTAATGGAGGCATTGTTGCTTTCTTTGGCGCTGGTGCCTACGGCATGGTGATATTGGGAGGTCCGAACAGAGTCGATGGCTTCGGCGGCTTTGCCTTATCCTATCCCATAGCTTTCATCGGAGGTATTTTGCTGGCCGGTGCTCTGGCAGTGCTGGTGGGTCTTGCCACCACGCGTCTGCGGCACGACTATCTGGCTATCGCAACGTTCGGTGTCGCGGTTGCCCTGGAATCGGTTGTTCGCAATGCTGAGTATCTTACCGGTGGTGCAAAAGGGCTGCGCGGGTTTGCACGACCATTTGAGTCTGCAATAGACAATCCGCTGACATACAACATTCTGTTTCTTTTCGTTGTGGTTGTATGTCTTATTGCAGTCTATGCCTTTCTTGAGAATCTGGTGCGTTCACCCTTTGGCAGACTGCTGCGTGCCGTGCGTGAGAATGAACGTGCTGCGCGATCGCTGGGGAAATCACCGCCAGTCATCAGATTAGTCTCTTTTGTTCTGGGTGCCATGATCATGGGCCTTTCGGGTGCTCTGTATGCAACATTTTATGCGTTTATCAGCCCGCAGGATCTGGCCCCGATTCTGACATTCCAGATTTGGGCGATGCTCATTGTAGGCGGTGCCGGCAACAATCAAGGTGCCATTTTAGGTACGCTGGTGGTGTGGGGTGGCTGGGTTGGTAGCGGTTGGCTTCTAACCTCCTTTGCGCCGCAGCACTGGCAGTTGTATGCTGGGTCCATTCAGTACATTTTGATAGGTTGCATTATCGTGCTGAGCTTGCTGGCACGCCCTCGAGGCTTGCTACCCGAAAAACTGACACAGATGGACTACACCACTTCATAACACACGATGCCCGGGAGGCAACATGAAACGCAGTAATACAATCACGACCAGAGGATACGCAGCGCTTACTCTTGCGCTCGGACTGCTGATGTCCAGTATGATGCCGTTGACTGCCGCACACGCTGCAGACTGCACGACCAGGATTGGTGCCGTGCTGCCAACCTCGGTTGACTGGGGCCGGCCTATCGCCGAAACCGCACAGTTCGCGGTTGACATTTTCAATGAGTCGGGTGGAGTCAAAGGCTGTGACATCGATATGGTGTTGCGTGACACGCAGGTCGATCCCAAGATTGGTGTGGATGCAGCAAAAGCACTGGTCGATCTGGATAAGGTCCCGGTTTTGCTGGGTGCGGTGTCCAGTGGTGTGTCCATGCCAATCCTGACGTCGGTCACTGTCCCGGCAGGTGTGATGCAAATGTCCTGCTGCTCCTCATCCACTGCATTTACTGATGTAGCCGCGGAAGGCAAGACGGACGGCTTATGGTTTCGAACGTTTGCGACCACTCGAAATCAGGCGGCAGTTGCAGTAAAGCTTATCCAGGAGCGTGGCTATAAAAGTGTTGGTATCTTCTATAAGAACGATGACTGGGGACAGGATATTGGAAAGCTGGTTGCAGCCGATCTGAAATCATTGGGTATTGAGGTCACCACATCGGCAGCCATCAATGACGCACAGCCTTCGTACCGGGCAGAGGTAACAGAAGTATTGAAAACCAAGCCAGAAGCTGTATACATGGCAATCTATCCGACGGAAGGCATCTCGGTTGTCAGGGAATGGGTATCTCTGGGTGGAACGCAAAAAATGGTACTTGCCAATGCGCTTAAGTCTGATGAGTTTCGCGATGGTGTTGGCATGCAATATCTGAAAGATGCTGTGGGTCATGATTCGGCACCTCCCAGAACCGAATCCGCTAATTCGTTTGTCGATATGTACAAGGAAAAATTTGACTCTGAGCCCAATGGCCCGGGACTGCCAAACAGCTTTGACGCGGTCATGATTTCCTTGCTTGCCATGCAAGCTGCCCCAGAACTGACAGGTGCGGCTATCGCAGCGCAGGTTTCAACTGTCACCGATCCAGAAGGAACGCCTGTTTTTCCCACAGTGCAAAGTCTGTCGGAGGCTCGCAAGTTGTTGGCAAGCGGTGAGGCGGTCTCCTATCAGGGTGCCACCGGGGCTGTTGTATTTGATGAAAACGGCGATGTATCTGCGCCAGCTCTGGCGTGGTCATTCACAGAAGAGGGAACACAAGAGGTTTCCTATTTTCCTCTCGCCGACGTTGATGCCTTCATTGCCACGCTGAGCCAATGAAAAAATTACCACTGCCTCACTCATTGAGTTGCTTTGGACTGGAGAGCAATCCGATCATCACCGGCCTCTGGCAGGTTGCTGATCTAGAGCGCATTGGTACGCCATTGGATCGAAAAATTGCGGCAGATGAGCTGGTTGGATATGCCAGTGATGGATTTAGCTGCTTTGACATGGCTGATCATTACGGCAGTGCAGAGCTGATAGCGGGATTAGCGCGCAAAACCATAATGGCGGAGAGTGGCGATCAGCCTCCCCCTGTTTTATTGACAAAGTGGTGTCCACAACCTTTCGAGTGCACCCCTGACGCGGTACGAAGTGGCATCAAGGAGCGCAAGGAACGTCTCGGGGTGGATTGCATAGATCTACTACAACTGCACTGGTGGAACTTTGATCATCCCGGCTACATTGATGTCATGGATACACTTATGAGCTTGAAGCACGAAGGCTGGATTCGGCATATCGGATTGACCAACTTCGACACCGATCATCTGAAGGTGCTGTTGAGTTGTGGTCATGAAATAGCGACAAATCAAGTGTGTTTATCGGTTCTGGATCCACGTGCACTTGCCGATATGAGCGAGTTGTGCGCGCAGACTGATGTTCGCCTACTGGCCTATGGCACGTTGGCTGGTGGATTTCTGAGCGACAAATGGCTTGATGCACCAGAACCTGATGCAGTGCCTGACTGGAGCAAGATGAAGTACCAACGGTTTATTCAGGCAGTCGGGGGGTGGTCTGTTTTTCAGAGCATGTTGTGTACGTTGAATGAGGTGGCGCTCAGACACAAGGTCTCAATCTCCAATATTGCGACGCGTTGGGTGTTGGAGCAAGCAGCGGTGGCGGGTGTCATCGTAGGTGCGCGGCTAACCGAGCGTCAGCATCGCCATAACAACAAGGTACCGTTAACGTTCACACTCACCGATGCTGATCACGCGCAGATAAGTCAATGTAGTCAGCAATTGCACAGGATAGCCGGCGATTGTGGTTCGGAGTATCGACGTCCACCGTACCTGACGGCATCTGGCGATCTCAGTGATCATCTTGACTCACTGCCGCCGGTATTTGAAAAAAAGGCAGTAGCTGGCAAGCCGCACCGCTTTCGAATCAGCAGCGGCAGTGAGTATGAGCCTGTCTGCGGATACAGTAGAGCTGTACGTGATGCAGATAGGGTCATGGTGAGCGGCACGACCGCAACCCACGGGGTAGACCGGATTATCGGCATCAACGATTTGCAAGCACAAACGGTTTATGTGCTGGACAAGATATCTGCCAGTCTTGCAGCGCTCGGAGCATCGATGAACGATGTCATCAGGACACGCATTTATCTGAAAAACGTCTCTGACTGGGAGGTGGTATCACGTGTGCACGGCAGGTACTTTGCGGATACCTTGCCAGCCAATACATTGCTTGAAGTGAGTAATCTGGTGGGAGACTATCGTGTTGAAATCGAGGCTGAAGCCATTGTTGGGTAAGCCTTTTGTGTTGTGATTCCGGTTAATGTCGTGCAGGTCCAGATTTGACTGAAAAAGCTCGTTTGGCCTGCAAACACAAGTCAGGCTGGTTGAGCATTCACTTGATGAAGTTGGAGCAATCGCCACGGCTGCTTTGACCTGCGCTATCTCACTATCGCTACTGGCACGTATTCACTCGATAAGTTATTGCATGAATCTCCCAATCCTTGCGCGCATCCATGATGGTAACGCTGACCTCATCGCCAACTGATTTACCAATACAGACTTTGGCGACCGGCGAATTAACAGAGACATAGTCGTTCTTGCCATAAATTTCATCCGGCCCGACGATTCGGAAAGACAGGGTTTTCCCGTGTTCATCGATCAGTGTTACCCAGGCACCGAAAAACGCTTTTCCTTCCTGAACCGGACTGTATTCCACAACCTTCAGGATCTCCAGTCGTTTTCTCAGAAATCTCACGCGGCGATCAATCTCGCGAAGCCGCTTTTTATTATATTGATAATCTGCGTTTTCGGAACGATCGCCGAGGCTGGCCGCCCATTGAACTATTTTGGTCGTCGCTGGTCTCTCCTTACGCCACAGCTCGTCGAGTTCTTGCTGTAACGCTGCAAAACCTTCGGCTGTAATGACGTCTGAGTTCATGAGTAATCCAGGCTGCAGTGACACCTCTTGCCTTCATAGTATACCTATGGGTAATACGTGTAAGAAGAATGAGATCAGGGTCGTTGCTCAACTGTTCCTGCACAACCAGAGTGCCGTTGAGCCTGACTTTGCTACAAGATGTATCAGTGTGGTCATGGCAGACATCTGTGAATATCAAAAGGAGTGGGTCGCAAGCAGAACCTGTCAACGTCGTGGTGCAAATCACAAGGCTACATGGTGAGGTTCAGGGCGCAAATAGCGCCTACAAGCGGTCTTTGGCCACTGTGTAGTGAAACCGTGCGTTACCGGACTGTTTCTTGCTGCATGATTGCCGAGATCGTCATTAAATAGTTGCGTTGAACCTCAGACTAGTCGCCGTTGCTCCGGCTGCTATCTTTCCTTCAGGTTCAGGCAAATAACAAAAGGTTTTTTTAACGAGTCAAGTTGAAATTATTAGTGACTGTGAGCACTCTGCGTGATTGCAACGTAATACTGATCATCTGCGTCATTAATCAATGACTATCGACTGAACGGTACGCTAATGTAGCGGGTTCATCCGATAGTAACGGAGGTTCTTTATAGTGAGCTTGTTTGAAGCCTACCGCGAGACCTATGCCAAGGCTCGCGATGAAGAGATGTCACTACTCGATTATCTCGAACTGTGTCGTGACGATCCAATGGCCTACGCTAGCGCTGCCGAGCGAATGCTCGCAGCCATCGGAGAGCCTGAAACTGTCGACACGCGTAACGATCCGCGACTATCGCGAATACACTCTAATCGGGTTATCCGCCGTTATCCCGCGTTTCGCGAGTTCTACGGAATGGAGGAGGCCATATCGCAGATAGTCTCCTACTTTACTCACGCCGCTCAGGGCCTGGAGGAGCGCAAGCAAGTACTCTATTTGCTGGGACCTGTGGGAGGTGGAAAGTCGTCTATTGCTGAAAGACTCAAGAGCTTGATGGAGTCTTATCCCATCTACGCACTAAAGGATTCGCCGGTTAATGAATCGCCATTGGGCTTGTTCAATCCAGAGCGTGAAGCGGACGCATTGGAGAAAGAATATAATATACCCAGAAGGTATCTGACCGGCATCATGAGCCCTTGGGCGTTAAAGCGCCTTGCTGAATTCGACGGTGATCTAACCAAATTCAAAGTAGTGCGCGTTCAACCTTCTGTGCTTCGGCAGGTTGCCATCGCAAAGACGGAGCCGGGTGATGAAAACAATCAGGACATTTCGTCTCTGGTCGGCAAGGTAGATATTCGTCAACTCGAGTCCTTTTCACAGGACGATCCCGATGCTTACAGTTATTCGGGGGGATTGTGTCTGTCCAATCAGGGTTTGCTGGAATTTGTGGAGATGTTCAAGGCGCCCATCAAAATGCTGCACCCATTGCTGACGGCGACTCAGGAGGGGAACTACAAAGGCACCGAAGGTTTTTCGGCTATGCCATTTCAAGGTGTCATTCTGGCGCACTCCAATGAGTCAGAATGGCGCTCGTTTCGCAACAACCGTAACAACGAAGCGTTTCTTGATCGAATCTATATCGTAAAAGTTCCTTACTGCCTGCAGGTCTCGGAAGAAGTATCCATCTACGAAAAGCTGCTTGCCAACAGTTCGCTGGCCGAAGCACCCTGCGCTCCCGGCACTCTGACGATGATGGCTCAATTTTCCGTACTCTCGCGTCTGGTGGAGCCGGAAAACTCCAATATTTTTACTAAGATGCGAGTATACGACGGCGAAAACCTGAAAGATGTTGAGCCGAGTGCCAAGTCAGTGCAGGAGTACCGTGACTTTGCGGGAATAGACGAAGGCATGAGCGGGATTTCGACGCGTTTTGCCTACAAGGTGCTTTCAAGCGTATTCAATTATGATCAGTGCGAAGTCGCTGCCAATCCTGTTCATCTAATGTACGTCCTTGAGCAGCGATTGCTGCGTGAGCAATTACCCGATGAAGTGCAAAGGCGCTACGTTGAATTTATCAAAGGCTATCTTTCACCCCGTTATGCAGAATTTGTCGGTAAGGAAATTCAGACTGCCTATCTTGAGTCATATTCCGAATATGGTCAGAATATTTTTGATCGCTATGTTACCTATGCAGATTACTGGATACAGGATGAAGACTACCGTGATCCTGAAACCGGTGAAAGTTTTGACAGAGCCCAACTGAACGACGAACTGGAAAAAATTGAAAAGCCTGCAGGTATTGCCAATCCGAAGGACTTTCGTAACGAAATTGTCAACTTCGTGCTAAGAGCGCGGGCCAACAATGCGGGTAGTAATCCCTCGTGGACAAGCTATGAAAAATTACGCCAGGTCATTGAGAAAAAAATGTTCTCCAACACCGAAGAACTGCTTCCAGTGATATCTTTCAATGCCAAGTCGTCGTCAGATGAACGTAATAAACACGATAGTTTCGTAGAGCGTATGGTGGAAAAGGGATACACAGAAAAGCAGGTGCGCCTGCTGTGCGAGTGGTACCTGCGGGTCAGGAAATCGCAGTAGCCGGAGTGCCATGTCATGTCCGTAATCATCGACAGACGCCTGAACGACCGTAACAAGAACGCAGCCAATCGCGCACGTTTTCTGCGCCGTTACAAACAGCAGATCAAACGGGCGGTGTCAGACATGGTCTCCCAGCGTTCCATAAAAGACATGCGCCAGGGTGGCAAGGTTGATCTTCCAGCGCGTGATGTCTCCGAGCCTCAGCTGAGACACGGTTCAGGTGGGGATCGGGAAATGGTTTTGCCCGGTAACAGGGAGTTCCATGTCGGCGACAGGCTGAAGCGCCCGCAGAGCGAAGGTCAGGGCGATGGTTCTGGCGAAGGGGGAGGGGGCGACGGCGAAGACAGCTTTACGTTTGCCTTGTCGCAGGAAGAGTTTATGAACCTTTTCTTCGATGATTTGGAGTTACCACATCTGATTCGTACCCAGGTTGGTGATATCAAGGAGCTGAAACCACAGCGAGCGGGTTATACATCGCAGGGGAGCCCAGTCAATCTGTCTGTAGTGCGGACCATGCGTCAGGCTCTGGGCAGGCGCATAGCGCTGAAAAGCGCTGCTAAACGTCGCTTGCAGGAACTTGAATCCGAGCAGGAAGACGATGAATCGCCAAGGGTTTTGAGTGAAGACAGTCAGAAGGAGCTTGCACTGCTTCGCGAGCGAATCGAACGTGTGCCCTTTCTGGATGACATAGACCTGCGGTTCAGAAATCGGATCATGGTCCCAAAACCGATGAGCCAGGCCGTTATGTTCTGTCTGATGGATGTATCGGCTTCCATGGACGAACACAGAAAGGATCTGGCCAAACGCTTTTACACCTTGTTACACCTTTTCCTGTCACGCAAGTACGAACGCGTGGAAATTGTTTTCATTCGCCATACGGATGACGCTGATGAAGTCGACGAAGAAACGTTTTTCAATGATCGTAAAACCGGTGGCACGATTGTGTTGTCTGCTCTGCACTTGATGCATGAGATCATCAGTGCACGCTATCCGTCAGAGCAGTGGAATATCTACGGGGCGCAGGCATCAGATGGTGATGCCTTCGGTGTAGATCCAGAGCGTAGTCGAGCGTTCATGGACGAAAGCCTTCTGCAATTGACACGCTATTATGCGTATATCGAAGTCAGTGATCGTGTGTCGGTTCGTCCTTCGCCACTGGCGGCAACCTATCAGCGTCTGGAGAGCAAGCATTTTGCCATGGCAAAAGTGCACCAGCACCGGGATATTTATCCGGTGTTTCGTGAATTGTTTTCCTCGGAAACAGCAGGTGTAAGCCCGTGACGCGTCGAGAGCCATTGTCCTGTGGTCCGGACTGGAATTTCGAATTGATAGATAGCTACGACAAGGCCATTAAAGAAATCGCCGTTGGTGAATTTGGTCTTGACTGCTATCCCAACCAGATAGAAATAATTGCATCCGAGCAGATGCTCGATGCCTATGCATCGGTGGGTTTGCCCATTTCCTATCCTCACTGGTCATTTGGAAAGCAATTCATCATACAACAGGAGTCTTATCGCAGAGGTGCACAAGGACTGGCGTATGAGATTGTGATTAATTCAGATCCGTGCATCTCGTATTTGATGGAAGAGAACTCGATGCCGCTGCAGGGGCTGGTTATTGCCCATGCCTGCTATGGGCACAATTCGTTTTTTAAGGGAAACTACCTGTTTCGTCAGTGGACTAATGCGGATGGCATTATCGACTATATGGTTTTTGCCAGAAACTTTGTCAATCGTTGCGAAGAGCGGTACGGTTTACAAGCGGTAGAAGACATGTTTGATGCTTGCCACGCATTGCGGGATTTTGGCGTATCGCGCTATCACCGACCTCGCCAGCTTTCGCTGGATGAAGAGATAGCACGGCAACGCGAACGGGCTGAGTACGACTGGCAGCAATATGATGAGATCTGGAGTACCTTGCCACAGGGCAACTCAGACGATATTCCAGAGCGTCCGTCCGGCAACATTGAAGAGCCTCAGGAAAATCTGTTGTACTTCATCGAAAAATTCTCACCCAAATTACAAGGATGGCAACGTGAAATTGTTCGAATCGTTCGCAAGATGGGTCAGTACTTTTATCCGCAAGGTCAAACAAAAGTAATGAATGAAGGCTGGGCAACCTTCTGGCACTACACGATTCTGAACAGAATGTATGACAAGGGACTGGTCGATGATGGCTTCATGTTGGAGGTTCTTGCCTCGCATGCAAACGTCATCAGCCAGCGTGGTTTTGATGAACAGGGTTACGGGGGGTTTAATCCTTACGCATTGGGGTTTGCCATGTTCACGGATATCAAGCGCATTTGTGAAACGCCCACAGAGGAAGACCGTTACTGGTTTCCGGACATTGCCGGAAAAGAGTGGCAGCCGGTACTGGATTTTGCGATGAGAAACTACAAGGATGAGTCGTTTATCGGGCAATATCTGTCGCCAAGACTGATAAGGGAGTTCAGGTTGTTTGCCATTTCCGACTTACAGGAGCAGCAGTTTCTTGAGGTTGACAGCATCCACAATGAAGAGGGCTATCGCCGTGTTCGGTATTTGCTATCCGAGCAGTACAATCGTGATGGTCAGCTACCCGATTTACAAATTACCGGTTTTGATCAGGACGGTGATCGTTCCCTGACAATCTGCCACCGCCAGCATCGCAACCGACCCTTGTCAGATGATTCGGATGCCGTGCTCAAGCACTTGCAGAATTTGTGGGGCTTTGATGTACATCTGCATAGCATTGATGAGGAGGGCAAGGTTGTTGACGAAAAACTTTTTGCGGCGTGAGCCGTGTCTGATCATGCGGGTCGTTTAAATCGGCCTGCGCCAATGAACATGATTGTCAGCACCGCACCGCTGAGTAGAACCGGGACGGACAAGCCACCCGAACCGGTAGTGGCAAGAGTTGATGGGTTGCCTATGGTCCAGGTGAAGCTGGTATCGCTTTTAGACTGATCGTCGTATGCGGTAACGTTAACCAGATAACTTCCCTCAACCAGCGGGTAACCGTGAAGGTGACCATCAGGACGAATCCCGACACCGATGGGTAGTCCGCTGGCGGAGTAAGTCAGCATGTCTCCGTCAGCATCAAAGGCGCGGACTGTATCTTCATGAATCAGTGTCCCCAACGCCGATTGTCTGTTCGGTAATGAGGCAAATATGGGGCTGGTGTTTGGGCGTCCAGCCAGTTCGCTGGTGCCTGCCAGCAGATTCACTGGCGTGATCATAAAGCCGTCCCAATGCGTGTGCATATGCCGTTGATCTTCACTACGAGGCACATGATGAAATGACACACGATTCCACACAACGATGTCTGCGCCCTGCACGGATTGCCCGTCGACAAATTGCAGGACATGATTGAGGCAGTCCGGATTAAAGCGTGCGTTCTGGCTGGCAAAGCGTTCGCAATCGTTACCGACGGTTACAAAGAAATCAAAGTTGGTGTAAGGCTCGATATCCGCACGTTCAAAACGATGGCCATTGCGCTCAGGCGAAAGTTGATAACCTGATGAGGTTTTTTCATCGATGATACGCCAGACCTGCTGGGCCGCGGGACTAATACGCCGAGCCTGCTCAGTCGTGAATACCTGGTTACTCAACGCCCGGCGTCCGAGTGCATCAGTAACGTAGCGCAGCTCAGAGACGTAGTCATCAGTGGCCGATTCACCAATATCGAAATCCAGTCGCCAGTAGTAATTGTGAGTATGCGATAACCATAATTTTTCTGGATCGCCTCGTAACACTCGCCCGAAAGGCACGGTGACGTCGTCAGTGCCTCGTTGCAGTGCTCCGGTGGCACCAACTTCCGGTTGGAACGATCCATTGTCGTAAAACGTCCAGCTTGTAATGTATGCATAGGCGCCTACCTGAGAGACAGAAAAAAGATTGATACTGTCGGCGCGTACGGCTTGTGTTGGCGTCCGATACCCATTATCAGCCTGAGTCTGCCACAAGCATAACGAGGGTCTTGTCTGGATTTCCAGAAGTTTGCCATCGGGACAATCGGCCTGCGTCAGACTTTGCAGGTAGCTTCCGCCAAGCCCGTACTGTGTAACGTCGTTGTACGTCACGTTGCTGTCATCATAGGCTACATGCAACTGGCTCAACCTGGCAGAGCCCATGATGCGCACAGCCTCTTTACCAGGCGGGGTGTAGTGAATATCACTGAGCACCAGATTTTCACGAATGCGAGATTCCCAACAAAGATCCCAGCGTGCGCCATTATCAAAGTCATGAGTGATGCGAGACAGCGCGGGGCAATTGGCTTGAGCTGCGACGTCTACGCTGAGCAGAGCCATGCACAACATCAGCAATGGCACGCTGAACCGTCTGACCCGTGTTGTCATCGTCACTGAATCACCTCAAAAGGTGATGTTGATGTCCAGTCATGGGGGAATAGCGTAAACGATTGATAAAAATTACTGATGGCAGGCCAGTCTTCGTTACTCGGATGCAGGGTTCTTGACTGGCTAAACCATAAAACCGGGTGGGTATCTGTCATGATTTCATCGCTGACAAAATCGTCCAGATTGGTTCCGCAGCGTGCGTCTCCTTCATACAAGGATGGATTCTTTAAGGCATAACGTTCGCAAGGACGATATCGGGTAAGTGCAAGATCAAATTGCGTCCAGTTGTGCTCCCGGCTTCCGAAACTGAATCCATTGTTCGACGGATCCAGATAGTAGCCGCTACCGCTTGTGTCACTGATGCGCCAGCCGCGAAAACTGCCTCGATCAACATTGGAAAACTGTTCGGTGTCAAGTGCGCTGACTTGCATGGGGCGCGTGTTGTTCTGTGTTGTATTTAATGGAAAGTCAAATTGCTGCACCTGATCGTAGTCGCTGTTATCCAGATTAAACACCATTCGCCAGGTCACCAGAACCGTCGCACGCACCAGATTTTGTCCACTGGCTGGCAGGGCTTCACTGAATGAAGGGTTAGTCAAAGACTCCGGGGCGCGTCCGGAGAGAGAAACAGCCGGCACGATCTGTCCATCTTCGGTCAGACTTACTGATACGGTATAAACAAGACCGTCACGCTGCAGGGCACTGAACAGTTCCCAGCGTTGACTGTGTACCGCGGGTCGCTGTGCGTACTTTGCCAGAATTCTATTATCGCGCACATGGCTGCATAGCGTCATGTTTCCACGATAGTCGAGCATTGACGAACCTTCGCAGGTGCGGTTGTTCATTGCCAGCAGTCGGCTCTGAGAGTCGTCGACTATCTGCGCGCGAGATTCGGTTTCATGGTGATGGTGCACGAGGATCTGCCCCAGATGCATTTGTTCCAGCACCGAGCGCATGGTATCTCCGGGGGCGCGGTAGTGCACCGAACTGAGTTCCAGAGCATGCTTTTCATCAACGCTGACACAAATCGCCCAAGCGGCCCCCGAACTGAAGGACTGTTCCAGTCGAGTGGCTTCACCGCAATTGTCGACAACGGCATTGGCGGCCTGTATTTTCAACGTAGCCACCAGCACAACAACGACCAAAACCCATGGCAATCGCCTTCTGTTCATGGCACACCGAGGCGTTTGATCTGCTGAGTCTCCAAATTGACAACAGGCTCCGCAGAAAATACGGTACGCGTGTTGTCAAACAGGGAGAGTAAGGCACAACGTTGCCGGTAGCATGGGTCTGATGCGTCAAGTGGTTCATGGATGCTGGCTTTGACATCGAGCTCTGATAACGATGAGAAGGCGGTGCGTCCGCGTTTTATCTGCTCATTGCGTAGTTGCTCGATAATTTCAGCCCGCGCCTGAAGCAGTCGGGTGGCGTAATTGATCTCTGTCTGATTAAGCGGCAGGTGCACTGAATTGACCGCCTGGGATTTTAGTAATTGAGCATGCCCGGTGTCGACAGTGAGCTTGCGCGCCTGCTTCAAATCGTAGTGATACTGATAAACCGTCAGTACTGACGCAGCCGAACGATGTTTGCTCTCCAGCGCTTCAATGGAGAGCGTCTGTACGCCTAGTGGATGCCTGTTTTCATTATTGGATCGAGGCTGCTGCCAAAGCGTCTGATCAGCAATTTGCCGAGCTTTGACTTGTGCTTGCGGATCGAGCGTGGAGGCCAGGCTTGCGGATACCGGCATGCAAAATGATACGCACATGGCAAGCACGCGAAAGCGTGAGTGCGTGACCATTCGGACGCTACTCCTTGCGATAATGGATGGTAATTCGATCATATACCCCATGATACGGCCCTTTCGCCAGGCATGTGTACAATCGACGTCGCAATTTCAAGCCTTGCGTGAGATAAAAAAGGGTCAGAACAGGCCCCCTTATGCGGATCAAACAAGCACAACTTGCACACCTTGACTATGTCCTCGCAGTGGATTAACTATTTCGGCTACGGCTCTCTGGTAAATCGTGATACCCGCCCCAAGGGTGAAGAGGCCATTAACGTCACACTCAAAGGCTGGCGACGAGTATGGAACCATCGCGTAACCAATACTGACGCCCGCCTGGCGTGTACATCGCTCAGTGTTGAACCTGCACAGGGCAGTATCGATGGTGTGCTGGTGCGTATTCCATTGAGTGAGCTCGACGGCCTCGATGCCCGTGAATACGGGTACGAGAGAATGGGACTGTCAGCGACAGATTTTGTGTTGCCCAACGGCGTCAGTGCTGAAACAATCTATATCTATCGCAGTCTTGAAGTGAACAGGCTGCTCGCTGATGACGAGCATCCCATCGCACAAAGTTATGTGGACTGCGTCATGGCCGGGTATCTTAGGCGTTTTGGAGAGGAGGGTCTGCAGCAACTGTTGCGCTCAACCCGCGGCTGGAATCTGCCAACCTTGCCGGACCGGGGAGAACCTACCTACCCACGCCACGTCTCGTTGTCGGACGCACGGTATCAGCACTTCGATAGGCTTCTGGCTGCCTGGCGCTGAATCAGGCCGCACGCGCTTGTCAGCAAGCTGCTGCCACTTTTTATCCACGCCTGTGTGAAACAGTTGCTCATGCGTGAAACAGTTGCTACCGCGCCGGCGGTTTGCGACCATACACGTAACTCCGACCGCTTAGGCCCAATCATGGATCTCGCTCAGTACTTCTCGCAACAGGATGGCACAGTATCGTTTACTGAAAATCAGGGCAGCGCGTTCGCCAAAGGCATTGCACAGGACTTCAATCCCATACATGATCCGGGCAGTAAGCGTTTTTGCGTACCGGGTGATCTTCTGTTCTGTGTACTGCTTCGACAGTATGGGGTAGCTCACACAACAGCGGTTCAGTTTTCAGGCATGCTTGGGGGTGAGACTCGCATACGTCTGCAGGAGACCATCACCGAGCAGGCGCATATCGTTGATGATCGGGATCGCGCATTGCTGAGTCTGTACCTCAAAGGTGAGCGACTGACTCACGCCGGGTTCGTCTCCGCCTTGAGTGAGGCCTACGTGAGGTTCTCGGGACAGACTTTCCCTGACATTCTGGTTCCTCTGATGCGCAGTGCCAATGTCATGATCAACCCGGACAGACCGCTGGTTATCTACAAGGATATGGCCATTGATCTGAACGCGGACTGGTGTTTGCCGGCTCAATTTGATGAAAAATCTACCGATGTGACGCTACAGCTGTCTGATACCGATATCAGTGTCAATGGACGCAAGGGGGCGGTGCGGCTCCAATTTGACATCCAACTGGCAGATGATGTCATCGGATCAGGCGAGAAGAACATGGTACTCAGTGGCTTGCGTGACTTCGAGGCATCTTCAATGCAGTCGATCGTGGACCAGTACACTCAATGGCGAGACGCCTACGCCGCGAGGATTCACAGCGTCTGAAAGCTAATGCTGCACTGGCAGGCGAGTGTGATATTCCATGATATTTACCACTAAACCGGCAGCGTTCAGATAAACTCTGTGCTCGAGCCGGGTGGTCATAGATGACTCTGGCCAGAGCAGCGGAAACACACCGTGTTTTCACCGATATCACCATTCGCAAGGAGGCGAAATGTCGACACATACCATCATGTCCCAGGAAGCGCTGGATATCCTTCAATCCATTTATGGCTACGAACAATTTCGTGGTCAACAGCACGAAATCGTCAGTACCGTTATAGCCGGTGATGATGCGCTCGTGCTTATGCCCACCGGTGGCGGCAAGTCGCTGTGCTATCAGGTGCCATCGTTAGTGCGAGCCGGCACTGGCGTTATTGTCTCGCCGCTGATCGCATTGATGCAAGATCAGGTCGATGCACTCAATGCCTTGAATCTGAACGCCGCTTTTATCAATTCATCAATGGATTCGCGTGCCGTACAGCAAACCGAGCGAGCGTTGCTGGCAGGCGAACTGGATATGTTGTATGTAGCGCCAGAGCGATTGCTTATGCCCAACATGCTAGCGCTGCTGGATCAGGCTGATATCGCCTTGTTCGCGATTGACGAGGCGCATTGCGTTTCACAATGGGGACATGATTTTCGCAAGGAGTATATGGGCTTGTCCGTACTGGCAGAACGCTTCCCGACGGTACCGCGCATCGCATTGACGGCAACCGCTGACGAGCGCACCCGTGTCGAGATTGCCAACAACCTTCAGCTTGGCAATGCGGCGAAGTTTGTCAGCAGTTTTGATCGGCCCAATATACGTTACAGCATTGGCGATCCGGCTAATGCACGGCAGGCAATGCTTGCGTTTCTCGATGAGCATCACCGCGGCGATGCTGGCATCGTCTATTGCCTGTCAAGAAAAAAAGTTGAACAAACGGCTCAGTGGCTAAACGACAATGGCAGATCAGCAGTGGCCTATCACGCGGGTCTAGCAGCCACTGAGCGTGAAAAAAACCAGAAACGTTTCTTGCGTGAGGACGGCCTTATCGTGGTTGCCACGATTGCGTTCGGCATGGGAATCGACAAGCCTGATGTGCGCTTTGTTGCGCACCTTAATCTCCCCAAAAGTGTCGAGGCTTATTACCAGGAGACCGGGCGTGCCGGTCGGGACGGATTACCTTCGAACGCCTGGATGGCCTATGGGCTTCAGGATGTCATCAACCTGCGGTCGATGATGGCGCAATCGGATGCCGATGAAAAGCACAAGCGTCTGGAGAACCACAAACTGGAAACAATGCTGGGTCTGGCAGAACTCACGACCTGTCGTCGACAGTCATTACTCAGCTATTTTGGCGACACGCTAGAGCAACCCTGTGGTAACTGCGACAATTGTCTTAATCCGCCACAGACCTGGGATGCAACGGAGGCGGCGCGCAAGGCGCTGTCTTGCGTATATCGTACCGGTCAACGGTTTGGCGTTACTTATCTGATTGATGTTCTGCTGGGTAAATCATCGGAACGCATCGTGCGTTTTGGTCATGATGAGCAGTCCACGTTTGGTATTGGCGGCGATTTGTCAGTCAGTGAGTGGCGCAATCTTTACCGGCAACTTATTGCTTGCGGACTGCTGGCTGTGGATGTTGATGGGCATGGATCAGTCATGCTTACCGAAGAATCCAGGCCTGTTTTGCGTGGCGAAAAAAACCTGCATTTTCGTAAACTGGACAAGGGAGCAGCAGCTGGCAATGGAGCCAGTAGTGGCAGTCGCCGTAGCAAGAAGGCGGCGATCAACATCAACGATTCTGACCTTCCTCTATGGGAAGCATTGCGAAAACTGAGAAAACAACTCAGTGATATGGCAGGCGTTCCCGCTTATATTGTTTTCAATGACAGTACGCTAGCCGATATGATTGCACTCAAACCCCGCAGTACGGGTGAGATGGCCAACGTCAGTGGTGTGGGCAGTCACAAGCTTGAGCAGTATGGCGATGATTTTCTCGAGGTGATACGCGAGCATAGCTAGCGAGTCAGTGCAAGTACTCCTGGTTGTCGCGTTTCGAATAACGGACTTCGCGATCCAGGAGATTTCCGGACAATGAAAAACGCTCCCAGCCCAGTTGCCTGCGGTAGGGTGGTGTTAACGACCGGTTAGTCCATGTGCGAAAACGTGCAATTAATTTCTGCTTATCGTCGTGTTCTGCAAGCCAGCGGGTTTCGCACAGCGTGCTGTTCTTCTCCTCTCGATGAACGCTGGAGAGGCGAAGAGTGTGCGTTTCAGGCAGATTGAAAAGCTGTGCGTAGTCTGGCGATGTTGAGTTACGAGTCATGTTGTCAGGTCTGCTCGGGTCAAACCATCCTGTTTTATAAGTGTTGTCATGCCTTGCCCGTTTGTACCGAGTGTCCCCGGCCAACGTTAAATCGCAACCGCTCATGACGCAGTAACCAGTTATCCACATACTGGTGAACAAGGATACTGACGAAGGTACAAACGATCAGGGAGAGGGCGACAAACAGGTAAGCTGCCAGCTGTCCTTCACCGAGTAAGGGTGCAACGAATTTACGCATAACTCCCAACGTAAAAATATGGCTTAGATAAAGCGCATAGGAAGCATCGCCCAGCAGAACCGCCCAATCATAGTGTTTGATGCGGATAAAAAGGCACGCCATGACAATGAGCGTTGACGGGATACCGAACTCGACAATGCGAGGGCCGGGCAAATTGAGGAACAATAGACAGGATGCAAACAGTAACAAATACCAGCTGGTTGATGAGGGTAGTCGAAATCCACTTTTCCAGGCGACAGCCAGTAGCATGCCGAGAATGAACTCGAAGACCATGGATTTTGCGAAAAACTGAGCTGCTGCCGATTCACCGGTGTTGTTGATAGTGCCGATGATAAATACAGCCGAGATAACCAGCGTGATGAATAAAACCCGAAATCGATTAGCAAGAAATAACGAAAGTGCAAACACCAGATAGAAATACATCTCGAAGATCAGTGACCAGCCTGGTGCGACAATGGGCCACACATAACCGTCGTAGGCACCACTCCAGTGCGGGATGAACGTCAGGCTCTTGACGAAGGTGTTCCACTCAAACACAGTGGCCTTGAACACCGACGGCATAGCCAGCAGGATTGCCGCCATAAGGAAGGTGAAGAACCAGTAAAGCGGCACGACGCGACGAAGACGGTTGGCAAAGAAAGCGCCGGGCGTGTCGTTCGGTTTGGCAATGTAGACCATGATGAAGCCAGAGATGACAAAGAAAATGTCAACCCCAAAGCTTCCTGCGTGTCCGAGGAATTGTTCGTAGCTTTCTACCTGTATGACCGAGTGGCTGTACACCACGGCTAGCGCAGCGACAGCCCGCAGGTATTGCAGGGCGTGCAGTCTCATTAAATGTATATCGACGGGACCATGTAAGTACTGGAGTTATAGCAGTTTGCTACTCGTTGATCTTTCCCAATCCACTCTGGCGGTGACGATTTTTGCCTGATTTATGGACTGGTACTCAAGAGAGCAAAAAATGCCAATCGGTCTGGCCTGCCTGCACTAGCGATTTACCGCTCTCAACACGCCATCGTAGTAGCGCCTACCCATTTCACGCAAGGCATCTGGTCCAAAATGAATGCACGATGAGTTCCCGCAAGGGAAACCATTAGCGGGGATCAGATCGTCATGGTTTGACCAGGCTGCCGCTTCAATAGTGCTGTCTACACTTCGGTGAACGTCATCGATCATCTGCTTTGAGGCAAGGTACACTGACAGATCGCCACGCTCATCAACACCGCGTGACATGGTTCCTGCCACGAAAGGGATGGTGCTTTCTACACGACGCAGGGCGCTGTTGCCAACCGGTGCGATTCGGGCACGGAATTGAGAGACCATCTGCTGCAGATTGCCCTGATACAACGGTGCGCACTTTTCGTTGGCGTCCGATTCACCCTGGTGCCAGAGAATGCCTCTGAAAACACCGCCTGACTTTTCAAGAGCCAGATTGGCGCGGGCTACAGCTCGATCAAATAACAGTGTATTACCCAAATCGGCGTTGGTTGACGGTGATGACATCCAGTTACCACGCGGGCCATTATCGTTATTGCAAAAAGATGAGCCCGACCAGGCTGCAGGAACCAGCAACACCTCAGCTGATGTGTCTTGCAATGCGCGTTTGGCGAAGCTCAACCCCAATCCGATAAATTCTTGCTCCTTGCCGCTTTCATTGGATGGATCCTGAGGCAGATGCAGGGGATCGAGCGCGATGACGATATCAGGCTCCACCACATTGACCAGCGGTGATGTGAAGTCTTCGTCGGTACGGAAAACCTCGAAATCATCATTTTTCGAAACGTTGAGTTGTTTGATGCGTGGATTGGGTTCATCCGCACCGCCCGGCGCTGAGCGTCTTGTACCGTCGCCACTGAAACCCTCCATATTGCTCTGACCGACGAGCAAGTACACATCGGGTGCACTGGTGGGTTCTACTGTGACGCTTATCGACATACTGTCGGTGTCAAGGCCATCGCTAGCGGTGATGATGAAGTCCCGTTGCTGTGGCAATATCGGTGTGGCGCTGATTGCCAGTTTCAGAAACGCTTCGCTTTCGTCAGTGCTGGGTGTCAGGGTCAGGCGGGAAAAGCTGCTTGTCACAAAAGCAACGTCTTGAGTCGTTCGTCCCCGAACCTCAAGGGTTACATCCCTGCTGTGACCGTTGGTGCGCAGTAAGCTGAGCGGAATTCGCAATCCCTGTTCATCGCCCTCTGTGAGTATCAGCTCGGGAAATGATGACCGTATTTCAAAATCACCCGTTGGTGGTGGATCGTTGAAGTCGGCAGTTGGCAACGAATCGCCTGACGCGGGTTCCTGTGTGTCGCTGCTGCAGGCGCCTATCAGCCCCAGCAAGGCCAGCATGATAACCCGCAAACCCGGGCGCAATTGATAAGTGTTGAATGTCACGTAGTTCATGCAGTTAATGGGCTGACAGCAAGCCTAGTAGGCCTATCTGGAAAGTGAAGTGATGTGTCCGTCTCGTAGGTATCATGCGCAGTGCAGTATCTGAAATAACAGGCATCTTGGATCAGGGCAGAACAGAAATCAGACGTTCATAGTATCGGACACCCAATTCTCGTAAAGCGTCCGCACCAAAATGTATGCAAGAGCCGCCCCCACATGCGAAAGCTGGCGGAACGAGATCATCAGCGTTAACAAAATCGGCGAAACTGAGAGTATTGGATACATTTCTGTGGGCGGCATCAACCATGGATTTGGTCTCGGAGAATGGCGCCTGCGAACCCCCCATTGCCATGGTGCCTACGATAAAGGGAATGGCGACATCCGGGCCACGAGCGACAGAGCCGCGAGCGTCCTGCCTGATATTGGTTCTGAAAGACTGTGCCATCTCAGCCAGGTTTTGTGCATAGAGCTCCGAGCAAGCGCGAACAGACGAGTCGGCTTCCCCCTGATGCCAGATAATTCCACGCAGAATGCCACCAGTCCGGTCGATGGCAATATCAGCCCTTGCTATGGCACGATCATGCAGCAATGTCCCGCTAAGTTCCGGGACATCTTTCTCTGTGGCGTTCCAGCCAATGCCTTCCACCCGGTTGCTGTTTCGGCGACAAAAACCGGTATCGGACCAAGCAGCGGGTACAAGAAATATTTCTGCTATTGTGTCTTGCGAGGCTCGTTTGGCAAACGAGAGTCCCATGCCAATAAGAGTGCCAGATTTGCCGCCGTTACTTTCAAGACCCGAGTGCAGGGGATCAACGGCTACGGTTAGTGGATTGTCCTGATTATGAATATTTCTTGAGCGGGTGAAATCAGCGGCATTTGAAAAGTTCTGATCGTCGTTACCAGTCACATTCAATTGACGGATTCTTGCTACCGGCTCATCTGGCTCGCCGGGCCCTGCTCGCTTCGCGTTATTTTCGCTGACACCGATCATGTTGCTCTGACCAACGAGCAGATAAATATCGGGTCTGTCAGTGGGCTGAACTTGCACTGTGAGCTGCACAGTCTCTATTGTCCCTTCCGCATCGGTTCCGCTGACTAGCAGAGTTCGCTCTTGAGCCAGAATCGGACGCGCACCAATTGCCAGGTCAAGCAACAGCGTTGATTGTTGCTCGTCGTCGCTCAAGGTGTCGTCAGAAAATTGTCGTGTCAGCAACAGCTCATCTCCAGCGCTTGCACCGATTGCGCTGAGCGACACATCCCCTCGATGATTTCCGGTTCTTTCAAGCGTTAGCGACACTTCCTCAAGGCCACCACCCTCTGTCATATCGATAGTCAACGTCTCAAGATCCAGGGAAAAACTTCCGGTCTCGATAACCTCTGGCGGCTCGGTTTCTTCACCTTCTCCGGTTTCTTCACCTTCTTCGCCGGTTTCTTCACCTTCTCCGGTTTCACCACCTTCTTCGCCGGTTTCATTGCCTTCTTCGCCTGATTCACCACCTTCTGCACCGACACCGGGTTCGCCGCCTTCGGTCTGGCCATTGGTTTCAGGGGGCTGAACGTCATCGTCAAGCCCATCGTCAAGGTTGCTGTCACACGCAGACACAAACAGTGCTGCCATCAAACAGACGGCAATAAAAGTTGGATGAGGTACTGTACGTTTCATGGTGGACTGACAATGACTCTAATAAGACAAAAGATCGACGCGAGTCTAGCAGAGGGGGCGGCAAATTTTTGTGGGTAAGTTACCGGACTAACGGCAATGCAACCTAAGGAAATCCCGATACATCAAGGATCATGACTACACTTGATACGCACTAATGCATGGAAGCTATGAAAGTTTTTCCGCAGCGTCATGCTAGAGTTACCGTATTATTTTTCATTTTTGCGACTTCAGACCGCTAGGGACCCATGATGCAGACATTCAGACTCATTGTGACCATGGCTTGCCTGTGGTTGTTATTGTCAGGCTATTTCAAAACCCAGATGCTTGTACTGGGTGTGATTTCAGTCGTTCTTGTGATCTCGCTGGCATACCGCATGCGTGTCCTGGAACATCGCGGCCAGCCCATTTATTTCAGATTCTTGAATATTCTTGGCTATTGGGCATGGCTGTTGTGGCAAATAGTCTTAAGTAATATCGACGTGACCAAACGGGTCTGGTCAGCTGATCTCAATATAAAACCTACCTTGCGTCGAGTGTCTGCGACGCCAAATACCGAAATGGGCAGAGTGGTCTACGCTAATTCAATCACCTTGACGCCGGGAACCACAACGATCAACTTTACCCCCGAAGGTGACATTCTCGTTCACGCCTTGCATGAGGACAGCCTGCAAGAGCTTGAGGATGGTGAAATGGCGGAGCGGATCCGCGATGTTGAACCGCACTTGCGAAAAAAACAGAGAACCTGACAGATGTTCATAGCTGGAATACTGGCGCTGTTGGTAACAATGGCGCTCACACTTTGGCGAACTCTTCTGGGACCCACATTGTTTGACAGGCTGTTAGCCGTCAATTCAATTGGTACCAAGACAGTCCTGCTGATTGCCGTTTACGGGTTTATGACGGGTCGGCCGGAGTTTCTCGATATTGCACTGGTTTACTCACTGATCAATTTCGTTGGCACTATTGCTGTTCTCAAGTTTTTTGAGTACGACGATCTGGGTAGTGGCGAGTACCAGGAGGATGACTACTGATGGTAGATATCCTTGTACAACTGCTTAGCTGGATACTGATGCTGGCGGGCTGTGTGTTTGTGGTGTCAGGTGCCGTCGGGCTTGTGCGGATGCCCGATCTGTACACGCGATTGCATGCCGCGAGTTTGACGGATACCGGCGGAACCATTTTTATCGGCTTGGCTTTGATTGTTCAGGCGCTTTTCGTGTTTGACAATAATATGGCCGCCATAAAGATGGGGTTGATTCTCTTTTTTACGTTGTTTACTTCGCCAACAGCCTCGCATGCACTGGCCAAAACCGCTTTACTTTGCGGTCAGGTACCGCTTGATTCTGATGGCAAGCCCGTTCTGGATTCACCCGATGAGGCAACGCTCATGGCCCGTTCACGCCCGGCAGATTATCAGCATGGTCAGGATGCAGAATTGATAGCACGCGAGTTGAAAGAGCTGGACGACCAGCACAAAGGTAAATCCTGATGGAGACGCTGGTTGCCAACGTTCTATTGACGTTTCTTGCAGTCACTGCCATTGGTATCATTGTGTTGCGTGATTTATTGGCTGCCGTCATTTTATTGGGTGTCTACAGTCTAATAGCCGCCGGTGCCTTTGTGGTCATGGACGCTGTGGATGTGGCGTTTACCGAAGCCGCGGTCGGCTCTGGAATTTCTACCATCCTTTTTCTTGGTGCATTGTCGTTTACCAGGCACACGCAAAAACCGCGCGGGAATGACAGCTGGGTGGCCCTTCTTTTTGTGGTTGTGACAGGTGGGCTGCTGATCTACGGAACGCTGGATATGCCGCATTACGGGAGTGCGACGTCCGCTGCACAGACCCACCCGGGTCTGACCGTTCGATTTCTGGAAGAGTCTGGCAGTGAAGTCGGGCCGCCGAATATCGTGACATCGGTATTGGCCAGCTACCGGGGTTACGACACACTGGGTGAAACCATGGTGGTGTTTGCCGCTGGCATTGCGGTACTGAGCTTGCTGGGAATCAAGCGGCGACGCCCCGAACTGGAGACCTCAGACGATGCTCCGGGTGATACCCCTGGCGACTCGGCCGATGAATCGGATGGCACTTCGGGCAAATCAGTGACATAACCATGAAAATTTATCCACGACAGCGCCACCGCGTTCTTCAGGTCGTCACCAAACTGATCATACCGTTTGTGCTCATGTTTGGCCTTTATGTCCAGTTCCACGGCGACTACGGTCCTGGAGGCGGTTTTCAGGCGGGTGTGATATTCGCAACCGGCTTCATTCTGCATGGCTTGATTTTCGGTTTGCAGCGAACACGCGCTGTTTTGCCTCCGAGCGCTGTCCGTATCCTTATGTGTACCGGAATACTGCTGTACTGCGGCACTGGCATAGCCACCTTGCTTCTTGGTGGAAATCTGCTGGATTACGACGTGCTTGCGCATGATCCGTTACATGGTCAGCACTGGGGTATCTTTACGATTGAGCTGGGTGTCGGCATCACCGTTACCGGTGTCATGATCAGCCTGTTCTACAACTTTGCCAGCAGGCGATCAGACTGATGGACACGATTGCCGGACTTTATAGTTACTGGGTAGTCGTGGTCCTGATGATGGCTGGTCTCTACATCATGATCGCGCGCTATAACCTGATCAAGAAAATCATTGGTCTTGGATTGTTCCAGACCTCTATCTTTTATTTGTATATCACCATGGGGAAAGTCTCTGGTGGCACGGCGCCCATATTGGTAGAAGGTGAACAGCCGGTTTTTTCCAATCCGGTGCCTCACGTGCTCATTCTCACAGCCATTGTTGTCGGTGTTGCTACCAGTGCGGTGGCATTAGCCTTGATTGTTCGGATTTTTGAAGAGTATGGCACCATCGAGGAAGACGAAATAAAGGCGATTGAAGCGCAGGAGCCTGAAGCCTGATGCATGCCCAAATTCCTGCCCTGATGATTCTTGTGCCGTTCACGGCGGCACCTGTTTGTGTGTTGTTCCGGCACGCACTCGCTAGCTGGGTCATCGCTTTTGCAGCCAATCTGTTCAGCGTGGTAGCAGCATGGCAAGTACTTGAACATGTCCGCAACGAAGGTGTCATCCGCTACAAGGTGGGAGGCTGGGTTGCGCCGGCAGGAATCGAGTACTACATCGACACCCTAAATGCATCGGTGGTGCTGCTGGTATCGGTAATTAGCCTCATCGTACTCATGTATGGGTACAGGAGCACGATCAAATCAGTGCCACTGGCCAAGCACCATCTCTTTTATGCAGCATGGCTGATGTGTCTTACCGGTTTGATGGGTATCGTTGTGACGGGTGATGCGTTCAATGTGTTTGTATTCCTTGAAGTGTCATCACTTGCCACCTACATGCTGATATCGTTCGGCAAGGACAAGCGCGCGCTGACGGCCACGTTTCGCTATCTCATCATGGGGAGTGTCGGCGCTTCCTTCATATTGATTGGGATCGGTTTTCTGTATGCCGCTACCGGAACACTCAACATGATTGATTTGTCTGAGCGTATCCCCGACAGCGAATCACAACGAGCGGTGCTGGTCGCGTTCAGCTTTATCTGCATTGGCGTCATGATCAAGGCGGCCATCTTTCCATTGCACGCCTGGCTACCCAACGCCTACACGTATGGCCCCATTGCCGTCACCGCATTTCTTTCCGGAACAGCCACCAAAGTCTCCCTATACGTGTTGTTGCGCTTCTTCTTCAGTGTGTTTGGTTTTGAGTACAGTTTCGGTCAATTACTACTGACTGGTGTGTTGTTACCGGCGGCTGTTGCCGGATTCATTCTGATGTCTCTGGTCGCCATCTTCCAAACTGATCTCAGGCGCATGCTGGCTTACTCAAGTGTTGCGCAACTGGGTTACATCGTGGCGGGAATATCACTGGCAACTCAGGCGGGATTAACCGCCGGGATCGTGCATATTCTCAATCATGCCTTGGTCAAATCGGCTTTATTTATGGCTGTCGGTTGTATCATCTACCAAATCGGTCATGCGCATTGCCCCTCATTTGACAATCTTTTCAAGCGAATGCCATTCACCTGTGTTGCTTTCGTCATCGCCGGGCTAGGGCTAGTTGGTGTTCCTTTAACAGTGGGATTTATCAGCAAGTTTGCTCTTATCGAGGCATCCATGGAGCGAGGCTGGTGGCTGATCAGTGCTCTGATTCTGATCAGCTCGTTAATGGCCGTGGTCTACGTAGGTCGCGTCGTTGAGGTGATGCTTTTCAGGCAATCCCGTCAAGCGACACCTGAGTCTTCGGGGCTATCAGAAGCGCCGGTGAGCATGCTCGTGCCCATGTACCTTCTTGTCGCCATTGGACTTTACTTTGGAATCAACGGTAATGCGACACTGTCTCTGGCTGGCGATGCTGCCAGACAACTATTGGGTGGCTTCTAGATGAATCCACTATGGACATTGCTACCGCCGCTTGCGGTCATCCCTTTCATCCTGTTCTTTGGTGAAAAACGCAGGAATCTGCGCGAAGGCTCGATAATCGTCGCCGGTTTATTGTTGTTACTGATAAATAATCTTATATACAACGATCTGGTTGCAGGCGGCACACCGCAAAGTGGTGAGTTGGCGCTAATGGCCAACTACTCACTCAAGTTGTCGGCTGAACCCATGGGGGTGATTTTTGGCTTGCTCGCCAGCTTCCTGTGGGTGGTTACCACGGTTTACAGCATCGGCTACATGCGTGGACATCACGAAATCAACCAGACGCGTTTTTATGTGTGTTTTGCCATTGCTCTGGCGGCGGTCATGGGGGCGGCGTATGCGGACAACCTGTTGACGCTGTTTGTCGCTTATGAAGTTATCACGATATCCACGTTTCCGCTGGTAACTCATGCGGGGGGAGAGCCCGCGCGCAAGGCAGGCAGAGTGTATCTGGGCATACTCATGTCCACCTCCATAGCGTTTTTGCTACCGGCAATTATCTGGACGGCAACGGTATCCGGAACCATGGATTTTATTCCTGGCGGCGTTCTGAAGGAAGCTGGCTTGAGCAATTCAGCGCTGGCGGTTCTTATGGGACTTTTTGTTTTTGGCGTTGCCAAGTCTGGCCTGATGCCTTTCCATCGTTGGCTACCGGCGGCGATGGTTGCGCCCACTCCTGTCAGCGCCTTGTTGCACGCGGTAGCTGTAGTGAAGACGGGTGTTTTCAGCATTCTGAAAATTGTCACCTACACATTTGGTATCGATCTGGTCACTATCAGCGGGGCGGCTGGCTGGCTATTGCCCATTGCAGGTTTTACGATAATTGCGGCATCCGTTGTGGCGTTCACTAAAGATAACCTGAAGGCTCGATTAGCGTATTCGACGATCGGGCAACTTGCGTATATTGTGCTGGCAGCCTTGCTGGCGACAGTCATGTCTGTCAGCGGGGGCGTGCTGCATATTGTCATGCATGCGTTTGGCAAGATTACCCTGTTCTTTTGTGCTGGTGCCATTCTGGTTGCGCTACACAAGAGCGAGATATCCAAACTGGATGGAATAGGGCGGCGCATGCCTATTACCATGGGGGCATTCTTCATCGGTGCGGTCAGCATTATTGGTCTTCCCCCGGCAGGTGGCTCATGGAGCAAAGTACTTATTGCTGGAGGATCGCTGGATACCGGCACGATTATCTGGGTGTTGGTACTCATGCTCAGTACACTTCTCAATATCGCTTATCTGCTACCCATACCCGTCAGAGCCTTTCTCAAGCCAGACCCGGAGCTTGCACCGGGTGAGAAGGCAACGATGCAAGAAGCACCATTTGCCTGCCTGTGGGCAATTGTGCTCACGGCAATCACCTGCCTGGTGTTGTTTCTATACCCTGCGCCACTGACTGAACTCATCGGGATGATCCAATGGCGGTAAAAAATTCCAAAAACGATGTAGCTCCACTGGCTCGTCATTTTCTGTGGGTGGATACGACATCAGGGCTCAACCGCCTGATCATTGGACTTGTCGTACTGTGCATTTTTCTCTTTGCCATGGATTTTGTGTGGCATCGGCATGTGAAGGTGCCCGGAGAGGAATTCTATGGGTTTCATGCCATAGCCGGTTTTGTTTCGTTTACCGTCATTGTTCTCGGGGCCAAGGCCCTGCGTGTGCTCATTCGCCGCGATGAAACCTACTATGGCGAAGGCAGCGTTGACGGAGAAGACTACCCGCAAGCCGATACCCGGCGCGTCGATCATTCAGACTGGTCAGCTGATTCGGTGTCCGATCTCAAGGATCAGATGATTGGCAAGGAGGACGTCTGACAATGGCTACCGTGCTGGCACCCCCGTTTATCTACCTGTTTGCCGCTGTACTCTGTCCGCTGCTCGCGCCAAGATGGCGAGCGTTGCTCCTGCTGGGTACGCCCATCATCGGATTAAGTGTGATTCTCAGCTACGCAGTGGGGCAACACGCGGTTGTTTCGGTGATCGGCTTTGAATTGACTTTCATGCGAGTGGACAAGCTGTCGCTGATCTTCGGCATCATATTTTCAATAGCGGCGTTTCTATCCGGACTCTACGCATGGCATGTTCGGGATACGGTTCAACAGGTTGCAACGCTTGCCTATGCAGGTTCCGCCATCGGTGGCGTCTTTGCTGGTGACCTCGTCACGCTGTTTCTCTGGTGGGAGGGCACGGCGGTGGCATCAGTGTTTCTGATCTGGGCGAGAAGGACGGCTGCGGCCTACAGCACTGGCATGCGCTATTTGATCATCCAGGTGTTGTCTGGCGTATTGCTACTTGCCGGTCTGCTGGTGCACTACCACGATACAGGCTCTATTGCGTTTGAACATCTTGGCCTTGTCAGCGTGGGTACGTGGTTGATTTTCCTGTCATTTGGTATCAAATGCGCCTTTCCATTAATGCATAACTGGTTACAGGATGCCTATCCGGCGGCCACGATTACGGGTACCGTCGTATTATCAGCGTTCACCACAAAAATGGCGGTGTATGCTCTGGCACGAGGCTATGCCGGTACCGAAATTCTGATCTATATCGGCGCCATCATGACCTTGTTTCCGATTTTCTTTGCTGAGATCGAAAATGATCTTCGCCGGGTCCTGGCGTATAGCCTGAACAATCAGTTGGGTTTTATGGTTGTGGGTGTGGGAATCGGAACTGAGCTGGCACTCAATGGCACGGCCGCTCACGCGTTTTGTCACATACTTTACAAATCACTGCTTTTCATGAGCGTGGGCGCAGTCTTGTATCGGACAGGTACTTCCAAGGCGTCGGAGCTGGGAGGACTGTATAAAACCATGCCAGTGACCATGGTGTGCTGTCTGATCGGGGCCGCCTCGATCTCTGCATTTCCGTTGTTCAGTGGGTTTGTATCAAAGTCTTTAATACTCGACGCCTCCGCAACCAACGGCTACTACCTTGTGTGGTTGGCTTTGCTGATTGCCTCTGCCGGTGTTTTGAGTCATTCAGGAATCAAGATTCCGTACTTTACGTTCTTTGCCCACGACAGTGGCAAGCGACCGGCAGAAGCGCCTGTACACATGCGTATTGCGATGATTATCACCGCTGTTCTCTGTGTTCTCATCGGTGTATTTCCCGGCCTGCTGTACAGCCTGCTGCCGTATGAGATCAACTACCAGCCTTACACGGTGGATCATGTACTGGTGCAGATGCAGCTTTTGATCTTTGCACTGCTAGCCTTCCTGTTTTTGATGAAGACAGGTCTTCACCCACATGAGGTGAGGGCTACCAATATCGACACTGATGTGGTCTACCGCAAGGCAATTCCTTCCGTTTTCCCATTGCTGGTATCCGCCGTTGTCGGTGCAAACGCTGCATTGCGTCGATCCGCGATGGTGCTGGTGGGCGGTCTTGGAGCAGCTATCGAGCGGGTGGCACGTCCGGGTACTCTCCTGGCGCGTGGATGGAGCGTCGCGAGCATGATGTTCATGGTGGTCGTGCTCATGTGTGCAGTTCTGATTGCTAATCTGCTGTAGGTTCTTGCATCAGGATGAGGCGTCTGAGCCTATCCAGACGTTGACGGCTTGGTCTCTGGCGCTTATGCATTCGCGGCTAGTTCCTGTATCGTAGAGGTCCCGCCGCCAGCATTGTCCTGTAATTGCTAAGTCCATGGCTAAACTGAAGACTCCTGTCGACACCCTCTCCCTGGCTGACATCGAATTTTTCAGGGTTTTTCCGGAAGAGGCAATTGCCCATCTGGAGCAAACTGCGACATTACGAAAATTCCGAAAAAATGCACACATCATTGCATGGGGAGAAGAGAGCCACGCAGCCTATGTTCTGCTGGAGGGGTCGGCCAATGCTTTCACCGATGATGATGATGGCAACGAATTCATCGTAGGTACATTCGGCAAAGGCGATTGTTTCGGTGAACTTGGCCTGCTGGACGGTCACACGCGAACGGCTAATGTCATTACGACCAGCGCCTGCCAGTGTCTGGTTGTACCCAGTGTGGAAATCAATAACGTCATCCAGAAGGATGCCAAAGTGGCGCAGGCGATCATCCGCATGCTCGTGGGTCGGATCAGGGGGATGACTGAAGACGTCAGTTGTCTTGCATTGATGGATGTCTACGGGCGGCTTGTCAGAGTGCTGAACAATGCCACCACGAAAACCGATGCAGGGCTGCGCGTTACCGAGCGCATGACCCATCAGGAATTAGCCAGTCGCGTCGGTGCCAGCCGCGAAATGATCAGCAAGATACTCAAGGAACTCCGTGTCGGCGGCTATATATCGATAGAAAATCGCTGTGTCCATGTCCATAAGGACTTACCTGAGCGTTGGTAGCCGATATGACCTCCCAGACTTTGACTATATTGTTCGCGGACCTTGCCGGAAGTACGCGTCTTTATCAAACCGAAGGGGATGTTGAAGCTCATCAACGCGTCACCGATTCACTGCAATGCATGCGCACTATTGTTGAAAATCGACAAGGTACGTTGCTGCGCACCGTTGGTGATGCAGTATTGGCAAGCTTCACTGAGACCGATGCTGCGTGCCTTGCGGCTATTGATATTCAAAAAGCACATCAGGCGATGAACATGTCGGTTCGCGTCGGATTTCACCATGGTGATGTGATACCTGATGGCGGTGACGTTTACGGCAATGCTGTCAATCTGGCGGCGAGAGTGGCGGCATTCGCCGAAGCCGATGAAATCTGCACCACAGAGGATGCAGTAGCCCAATTATCTGTCAAGTATCGAGCTAAAGCCCTGTATCTGGACAAGGTGGACTTCAAAGGTATTGCCAGCCCCATGCCGGTTTATCGCCTCCAGTGGGACATAGATAGTTCGCATACGGTGATTGTCACAGCGGTTAGTCACACCGAGCGCTATCAGACGAATCTGGTTCTCGACTTGCTGATAGGTGCGCAGCGTATTCGAGTCAATACGGATAATCCAGTCGTCACTGTTGGACGAGCCGAAGACAATGATGTGGTGATCGATATCGATTCGGCATCGCGAAAACATGCAAAAATCGAAATGGCACGAGGACGCTTCCTGATTAATGATCACAGCACCAATGGAACATTTCTTGTCCGCGGTGGCTTTACTCCTGAGTTTATTCGGCGTGAGTCTACATCGCTGGATAATTTCGGCAGCATCGGCCTGGGATTCAACCCGGACGATAGCGCTGACCAGGTGATCGAATTTCGTGTAACGACAGTTGCCCGATAGCCTTCGAGTCTGCAAATTGGAGTTATTCTGCCGTTGACTATCATGGTGAATATACCGAATCCCAAGTGGTATTTATCACATTAGGCAATTGTGACGTTAAGTAAACTATCCTCATTGTTCGACGAGCAATCTAGTGTTAGCTGTACAATTACGAGGAGAAGGTTTATGTTCACTCACCTTGAGGCTGTTTACCAGCAAATCAACAACCTTATCGATTACATGGGCTACGTGCTCATGCTGACATTGTCGGTACTTTTGTGGTGGGGCATTTATTCTGGCGTCGAAATTACAGTGTCTCAAAGCATGATTCTGGTGGATTCAAGCGCCGTCGTTCATAATGATCATGTACTGGTATCAACATTCGAATCCGGACGCTTATCACCGCCGTCAGTGGTTGCCAATCACGATTTTTACAATGCACAATCTCTTGCTTCCGGTCTATGAATACCGTTGAGGGCAGATGCAGGGCTGCCTGCAGTGTATTCAAATGGATAACGGTGTGATGACCGATAGCAGGTGTATTGGCACTTGAATATCGGGCAAGCGGCAAAGCTCTGTTCGCTTCCGGTGAAAACCGTTCGCTACTACGATGATATCGGGCTGGTGAGTCCGGGGCGGGCGTCCAGTGGATACCGCGAATATTCATCGACCGATGTGCACCGTTTACAATTTGTAGCGCGCTCGCGCGGTTTGGGATTTTCTCTTGATGATTGTCGCCATTTGTTGTCCTTATATGACGATCGCAACCGGGCAAGCGCTGATGTAAAGCAAGTAGTGCAGGAAAAACTCCACGATATTGATCAAAAAATTATCGAGCTGCAGGAGTTGCGAAAAACATTGTCCCAGCTATCTGATCATTGTCGAGGTGATAGCCGGCCGGAATGTCCTATCCTTGCAGATCTGGCCGGAAAAGACGATTTCAGGTAATTGCAGCTGCAAGCGTCTGCGGGATACGCATGCCTTTGAGTGGCCAGCCTCCTAACGGGTATAGCTCGTCAGTCGCGAAGACCCTGACATTCCTGCGCCAGACGCGTAATGCCTTCCCAATCGCCGGCATCAACCAGACTTTTGGGTGCCACCCAGCTCCCGCCGACGCATAAAACGCTTGGCAAGTTTAGGTAGTCACGTGCGTTTTCGGCGTTAATGCCGCCCGTGGGGCAAAAGACGGTATCAATGAAGGGGCCGGCAAACCCACTGAGTAAGGACGGTCCACCCGCTTGCGATGCCGGGAAAAATTTAAGGGCAGTGAAGCCTTCGTCGCGGGCTCGCATGATGTCAGCAGGTGTCATGATGCCAGGCAACAGCGGCATATTAATTTCATTGGCAGCCTTGCCGAGCGCCTGGGTAAATCCCGGACTGACCGCAAACGTTGCTCCATGATCCTGCGCCCGTTTAAGGTCGTCGGCGTCAAGCGCGGTGCCAACGCCGACGATGGCGCCTTCCACGTCGCTCATTGCCTGCATGGCATCCAGTGCCTGGGGCGTTCGCAGGGTGACCTCCAGTGTTCTAAGTCCACCGGCAACCAGGGCTTCAGCGAGAGGTCGGGCCTTGCTGACATCATCGATGACCAGTACAGGAATGACCGGGGCGACCTGCATCAATTCTCTTACTTTCATGGTATTGCTCTAAGTGAGAAATCAAGTAATTTATAAAATCGTGATCAAGCATCAGGCGAATTCATGACATCCGATTACGGCCAGGAGGTATCCGGACCTAGGAGCCTGCGCGGCCGGAGGCGGCCCCGCAGAAATCAATCGGCTACGAGCAGCCCACTTTTGGCCAAATTTTGCGCTCATTTTCGTCACTTAGCCAGCTAAACTCCTCAAATGAGCACAAAATTTGACTCAAAATT
>JBGCGC010000006.1:0-26013 GCA_045110475.1 Granulosicoccus sp. | reverse complement strand
AATTTTGAGTCAAATTTTGTGCTCATTTGAGGAGTTTAGCTGGCTAAGTGACGAAAATGAGCGCAAAATTTGGCCAAAAGTGGGCTGCTCGTAGCCGATTGATTTCTGCGGGGCCGCCTCCGGCCGCGCAGGCTCCTAGGTGGCTGAAGACTGTTCGTCATAAACGGTACATCTTACTCGCAGATTATTTATCATGAGGCAGACGCAATTGCCTGCAATGCCGTGCCGGTAAACAAAGCTTTTCCTGACACAACGGTAAAAAGAGAACCCTTATGAGCTTCAACGCGCTTCTGGTAGAAAAAGACGACGATGGCAAGACCCATGCATCGGTGCAAAGCCTGGAGGAAGCAAGCTTGCCGGATGCAGATGTCTCAGTCGATGTCGAATTCTCTACCGTAAACTACAAGGACGGCTTGTGCATCGGTCCCGGTGGTGGCCTGGTGCGCAATTATCCGCATGTGCCGGGGATTGATCTGGCCGGAACGGTAACACAGTCAGGCGCGACCGAATACCAACCGGGTGACAAGGTCGTACTGACAGGCTGGCGGGTAGGAGAAGCCTGGTGGGGTGGCTATTCCCAGAAGGCGCGAGTAAAAAGCGAGTGGCTGGTGCCCTTGCCTGATGGTATCAGCACCCGGCAGGCCATGGCAGTAGGTACAGCAGGATTCACAGCGATGCTGGCCGTCATGGCACTTGAAGACAACGGCTTGCGAAAAGATAATGGGCCCGTTCTCGTCACCGGTGGTGCAGGTGGTGTCGGCTCTGTCGCCATCGCCATTCTGGATAACCTGGGCTATGAAGTGGCGGCTGTTACAGGACGCCCCGAGACTACCGACTATCTCAAAGAGCTGGGCGCGCACACGATTGTGGCGCGCGAGGACATCAATGAGACCGTCAAGCGCCCACTGGAAGCTGAAACCTGGGCAGGCTGTGTCGATGCCGTGGGTGGAGAGATGCTCGCACGCATACTAGGGCAATTAAAATACGGGGCATCAGTGGCTTCACTCGGGCTGGCAGGTGGTGCACAACTGCCTGCAACCGTTATTCCTTTCCTGCTACGCGGGGTCAATATCCTTGGCATCGATTCAGTGATGCAGCCGTTTGAAAATCGTCAGCGCGCCTGGCAGCAACTAACTCACGCCCTGCCAATGGAAAAGCTGGATAGCATGACCAGCAACGCCACGCTTGCTGATCTGCCCGATCTGGGCAAGCAAATTCTGAACGGTCAGGTGCGTGGACGCGTAGTGGTGGATGTAAACGCCTGAGTGATTTAATGGGCGTGAATTGCCACCGATAGCAGGTGGCCTGATCGACAGGCCGCCCTTAATCACGATAACCAAACAAGCAATCCTTGATAATGTGCTCAGCCGTCGGCTCAGCCACTGAATTCTCCCAGTCTCCCCGCCCGTCGGGCAGTTGGGCAAGTACATCGCGAGAATAAATTTTCAACAGCGATGGGTCATGACACTCAATGCCGGAAATAAACCGGTTTTCCAGTAAATGCTGATACAGAAAATTCATATTGCTGGCGACTTCTATATCGGTAAAGTCTTTCATCTTGTCATCATTGTCAAGCTCCGGATAGACGAATAGACGCGTGTTGTCGGGAAACAGCTTGCCGAAGCCTTCAAGGATTCCACCCTCTACGCCAACGTATTTCTTTTCGTCAAATATCTCCTTGATATTGACCATTCCCAACACAATGCCGATTTGCCTGGCAGTGTATTGACGAAAGTAGGCACGCAGGGAAAAGTAACGTGTGTAGCTAGAAATCATTACGCTGTAGCCCAGCTCATTCAACAACTCAACCCGCGTTATCAGATCCTCCTCGGGCACCATCAGATCCTTTCCATAACTGTCATTGATAGAGATTTCTGCCAACACGATGGTGTTGTCTTCCTCGACACCATCAAGCGCCTTGAAGGCTTCAAAGCCCTGAGCAATCATATCGCTATTGAGTCGTGTCACGGGCTTGAACGAGCCACGAGTTGTCAACACGTTTTTCTTGTAGAGCATCTCCGCAGGTACCGCTACCTGACCATCCGGGGTGAACATGATGGCACGCGTTTTCCAGCTCCTGATCAGGTGAAGATTCTTCGCGCGATTGTCCAGATCATCAAAATACGGTCCCTTGAACTCAATGGAATCTATCTCGATAACATCGGACGCCAGATTGTCGGTTAGCGAATCTATCAGCTTGCGCGGATCTTCAAAATAGTAATAGGCACCATAGATAAGATTGACACCAATGACTCCAAGGGTATCCTGCTGCTGCTCAGCGGTATCCTGAAGCATACGCACATGCACGATAATTTCCGAGGCCTCGGCCTGTGGGTACATCTGCAGGCGGATACCACACCAGGCGTGACATTCATTGCTGCGATTAAAACTCTTTGCTGACACAGTCGCCGCGTATGAAAAATAACGTGATGATTTAGGCCTGGACGTTCCAAGCCGTGATACGACAAGGCTGAATTCCTTATCCAGCATAGCCTGCACTCTCGCCCGACTTACGTAGCGTCCTCCCTCCTGAGTGCCATAGATGGCATCTGAAAATTGCATATCGTAAGCAGAAATGGTTTTTGCCACCGTGCCAGCAGCCGCCCCCGCCAGAAAAAACTGTCTGGCCACTTCCTGCCCTGCACCGATTTCTGCAATCGTGCCGTATTTCTTTTCATCCAGATTAAGGCGCAAGGCCTTGTTCAGGGTGGAGCGCGCGCTTACGTTTTTTTCCATGAGTGTCTACAGAGAGCTGATTGCGGTTTTAGCGTGCTAGTAATACGCCACTTGAACTGGCGGTGCACGAGTAGCTGCGATAGAGGTGTTTCATGAGTAGTGCCAGAAGAGACGACGGTAGGAACTACTTGCCTTTCCAGACCGGATCGCGCTTTTCGGCAAATGCACGAAACCCCTCAAGATTGTCCTCAGACCCGTAGAGCGTGTCGACGCTTTGCAATTGTCGTGTGGTCACACGGTTCAACGCATCCTGAAAAGAGCTGTCTTCCGCGTTACGCACAATCTCCTTGATAGCAGCGAACACCAAGGGTGGACCTGCGGCCAGATGTTCGGCCATTGTCCAGGCGTGCACCATCAGATCAGCAGCGGGGTAGACATGATTGACAAATCCCCAGCGAGCCGCCTCGGCGCAATCCAGCCATCGACCGGTGAACAGCATCTCCATGGCAATGTGATAAGGAATTCGCTTGGGTAACTTGATACTGGCCGCATCTGCCACGGTGCCAGAGTTAATTTCAGGCAACGCAAAGCTTGCGTGCTCTGCCGCCAGAATGATGTCACACGACAAGGCAATCTCAAGTCCGCCACCACAACAAATACCGTTTACAGCAGCGATGACCGGCTTGTTCAGGTTAGGTAACTCCTGCAAACCACCGAAGCCGCCCACCCCATAGTCACCGTCGACGGCATCACCATCGTTAGCAGCTTTCAAATCCCAGCCGGGACAGAAGAATTTTTCGCCAGCAGCTGTAAGAATGGCCACGCGCAGATCCGGATTA
This sequence comes from Granulosicoccus sp., assembly GCA_045110475.1. Lineage (GTDB taxonomy): Bacteria > Pseudomonadota > Gammaproteobacteria > Granulosicoccales > Granulosicoccaceae > Granulosicoccus. Next base: position 22,498 of record JBGCGC010000006.1, on the reverse strand, counting down.
TCACGAAAATTCCGAAATACTTCGCCCATTGCACGACTGGTTGCCAGATCAACCGCATTGGCTTTTGGCCGATCCAGAGTAACTTCCAGGATGGCACCTTGTGTGCGTGTTCTGATCGGAGTTGAATTGCTCATTCAGTATCGCTCAATGTGTTTCTACTCAAGAAATCGAGGGAGTGTCTAACTTCCCCTGGCTCGCAACAACGAGCGGGAAATGATGTGCCGCTGTATCTCGGAGGTGCCTTCCCAGATACGCTCGATGCGCGCATCGCGCCAGATCCTCTCAAGCGGCAGATCATCCATTAAGCCCATACCACCATGAATCTGTATGGCCTCATCCGCAACCATTGCCAGCATCTCCGTGGCCTTGAGCTTTGCCATTGCCATATCAGCGTCACTGGCGGTGCCTTCATCATAACGCCAGCCAGCTTCCATGATCATTAACTGCGCAGCCTTCATCTCCATCGCCATATCAGCCAGTTTGAACGAAACCCCCTGAAACCGGCCGATGCTCTGACCAAACTGCTCTCTCTGGGCGGCATAATCGACGGCATGCTCGAACGCCCTGGCTGCGCGACCAAGACAGGTTGCGCCGACCTGCAAACGGGTAGCACCAAGCCACGCATTAGCTACATCAAATCCTTTATGCACCTCGCCCAGCACCTGTTCGTTCGGCAAGCGACAATTGTCGAATTGAAGGATGGCATTGGTATAACCGCGATGCGAGACGTTGCGGTAACCGTCAAACACTGAAAATCCGGGGGTGCCCTTATCGACAAAAAAGGCAGTAATCAGCTTCTTGGGCCCTCTGGAGGTCTGCTCTTCCCCTGTCGCCATGAAACAAATGGCAAAGTCTGCAATATCAGCATGCGAAATAAAGTGTTTAGTCCCATTGAGTATCCAGTCGTCACCATCACGTCTGGCAGTCGCCTTCATTCCACGTAAATCCGACCCGGCAGAAGGCTCGGTCATTGCCAGACAATCCCATTTCCTGCCAGCGACACACGGGGCCAGATAACGCTCTTTCTGATCATCTGTGCCAGCACAGAGTATGTTCGATGGACGCGCTACCGCCGTCCAGTGCAACGCGTAGCTAGCCCTGCCCAGTTCTTGTTCATAAAGCAGCCAGGTGGGCGTATCCAGACCCGCACCCCCGAATTCTTCTGGAATATTGGCAGCGTAAAGACCCGCCTCTATCGCCTTGGCCTGAATATCTCGCACCACGTCCATATCCAGGACACCACTGCGCTCGATCGCCACCTCATGCGGATACAGCTCCTTTTCGACGAACGCCCGGGTGGTGTCGACGATCATTTGCTGTTCTTCAGACAAGGCGAAGTTCATGGCGGTTACCGGTCGGTGACGATGACGCTTACAAGGGTTGGCCTACAGCTCGTCCTACGCCCTCAGGGATGGGCAGCTTGGCGTGCATCTGCGCAATATGCTCAAGCGAGTGCAAAAGGCCGGCCTCGGGCAAGCAGGCAGCTCGGGTTTCCAGTGAAACATGAACAAGCAAGTGTTCACCCGTGGCCAGCAGCTTGCCATCTTCATGGTACAGATGATGGAATAAATGCATTTTTTTACCGGCACCGCCCAGAACCTGTGTGGTGGTGTACACACGCTCGTTAACTCGCACCTCATCAAGATGACGGATATGCGTCTCAACAGTAAAGTATGAAAGTCCGCGACTAATATACTGAGCGTCACAACCAATGATGCGCATGAATGCATCCGTCGCATCACCAAAGCATTGCAGGTAGCGTGCTTCATTCATATGATTATTGTAGTCAGTCCAGTCTGGTGGAATGGCTCTATCGGTGGTACGAATCGGTTTTGAATGATCAGGCACTTCATTCGGGCCACCCGCCCCTGCATCAAACAGCCGCTTTTCATAGTCTGCCAACACAAGCCCGGCACCCCATTCATTGGCTTTGAGCGCTTGCTGGATGGCAACCAGATTATCGTCACGAATTCGCTCAAGCTCGCGAATGGTGTGGTGCCCACTTTGCTCATCAGATTGACCGGCTATCAGATCAACCAACTCATCGTTGTACTCAGGCACGTCCATGAGTTTTGTCCAGGGCCAGGTCAGGCAGGGTCCGAACTGCGCCAGAAAATGCCGCATACCTGCCTCGCCCCCGGCGATTCGGTACGTTTCAAAAACACCCATCTGGGCATAACGTAATCCAAACCCGAATCGCACGATATCGTCCAGTTCTTCTGTTGTTGTGATGCCATCCTTGATCAACCATAGCGATTCCCGCCAGATAGCTTCCAGTAATCGATCCGCTACAAACGCTTCGATTTCCTTTTTTACGTGTACCGGTTTCATTCCCAGTGTCAGATAAAATGCCTTACCCTGCTCTATCACCTCAGCACTGGTCTGCTTGCCACCCACCACTTCAACCACGGGTAACAAATACACGGGATTGAACGGATGCGCCACGATCAATCTGTGCGGTTGTTGCATGCCCGATTGTAAATCTGACGGCATGAGACCGGATGTGGATGAAGCGACAATGGCATCCTTTGAAGCACTGCGCTCTATTTCAGTGTATGCAGCCTGCTTGACTTCAAGCCTTTCCGGCACGCTTTCGATTATCCATTGCGCCTGATCGACAGCTTCAGCAATACTCTTGCAATAAGTCACCTGCCCTTTGACCGGACGTTGCGCCATCGTCAGTTTCGCATAGGCCCTGTCGGCATTTTCCAGCACCGCCTGCATTTTCTCTGAAGCGTCACTTGCCGGATCGTACACCCACACATCGATGCCATTTTCAATCAACCGCGCAACCCAACCCGCACCGATCACACCTCCGCCAATGCACGCAACTCGCTGGATTGAACTCACAATGGCGCTCGCTTTGTTAAAGCCAGGCGACGACGTACGGCCTCTGGTCCGATAACCGTAGCGCCCAACGATTCGACAATGGTCACTGCCCGTTCGACAAGCTGCGCGTTGGTCGCGAGCATGCCGCGACTCAACATCAGATTATCCTCCAGCCCAACCCGCACGTTACCTCCCGCCAGCACGGACGCCGCCACGTACGGCATCTGATGCCGCCCCAACGCAAACGCTGACCAGCTCCATGCATCGGGGATGTTGTTGACCATAGCCATGAAGGTATTGAGATCGTCCGGAGCTCCCCAAGGTACACCCATGCAACATTGCACCAGAGCATCTTCCTTAAGCACACCCTCTGCTACCAGCTGTTTGGCAAACCACAAATGCCCGGTATCAAACGCCTCTATCTCAGGCATTACTCCCATCTCAGTCATCAGCGTGCCCATCGCCCTGAGCATGCCCGGTGTGTTGGTCATGACATAGTCACTTTCAGCAAAGTTCATGGTGCCGCAATCGAGCGTGCAGATCTCCGGTTGACAAACCCGTACATGCTCCACACGCTCTGCAGCGCCTGCCATATCGGTCCCCTCCATCAACGGAAGCGGCTGGTCCGGACTGCCGAAAACCAGATCCCCCCCCATGCCAGCAGTCAGGTTCAAAACCACATCGACCTCTGCTGCGCGAATACGCTCGGTCAGCTCCTGATAAAGCTTGAGATCTCGCCTGGGTTCGCCGGAGTCTGCATCCCGAACATGGCAATGGACAATGGCAGCTCCGGCCTTTGCCGCATCGATAGCACTGGCGGCAATCTGTTCTGGAGAGCGCGGCACGTGCTTGCTCTTGTCCTGCGTCGCTCCGGAGCCTGTGATGGCGCAGGTGATGAAAACCTCGCGGTTCATGGTCAATGGCATAAGCTGAACGGGTACCCAACGGAAAACTTCGCCTATGGTATCCGCTTCGCGCAGCAATGGCACGGTCAGGGACGTTCAGACGTCGTCCTGAGTATACTTGTGGTAACTCTCTGCCTTGCTTGGAACTCTACCTTGATGGACATACCTTCTCCACCCGATTTCTCATCTCAGGCATTTCTCAACCAACATATAAAGTGGATTCTTGAATTTTATGAGCCTAATGTCCGCGCCAGCGACGGCGGCTTCCATCAGTGTTTTCGTGACGACGGTTCGGTGTATGACAGCGGCATGCGCCACCTTGTGAGCTCCACACGATTCGTCTTCAACTATGCCACGGCCTATCGCCTCTACGGAACTGCACACTATCGCGATTGGGCAAGCGAAGGCCTTGACTACTTGACCGATGTGCATCGCCAGAGCACGGGGCACTACGCTTGGGTCATTGAAAATGGCCGGATCACAGACAACCGGGCCATGGCCTATGGGCATGCCTTCGTCTTACTCGCAGCAGCCAGTTGTGTCAAGGCGGGGATCACAAAGGCAACACCGGTAATTGACGAGCTATGGGATTTCCTTGAAGAGAACTTCTGGGAAGAAAATGCCAGCGCTTATGCTGACGAACGCGACGGCACACTGTCAGTACTCGACCCCTACCGGGGCCAGAATGCCAACATGCATCTGTGTGAAGCATTGATTGCCGCTTTTGAAGCAACAGGACAACAACGATTCCTTGATCGTGCAATAACACTTGCCAAGCGGTTTGCCATCGATCTCGCTGGGTCAAATGATGGGTTAATCTGGGAACATTACACCGTGGACTGGCAATGCGATATGCAATACAACATCGATAAGCCAGACGACCTGTTCAAACCCTGGGGCTTCCAGCCGGGTCATCAGGTGGAGTGGAGCAAACTACTCATGATGCTCAATACACACGCACCCAATAACACCTGGACGACACGAGCAGTAGAACTGTACCAGCTTGCCATGGATCGTGGCTGGGACCATGAACACGAAGGGCTTGTCTATGGTTTTTCACCAGAAGAAGGGTTTGCAGACACGCACAAATATTTCTGGGTACACGCAGAAGCGTTTGCAGCGGCATGGCGCCTGTTCAGACACACCGGTGAGCAACGTTACATGGAAGACTACCAAAAGCTATGGCACTACAGCTGGAAACACCTGATCGATCACCAACAAGGTGCATGGTTTCGTATTCGCAATCGCGATGGCAGTGCTTTTGATGAACTTAAATCGCCGCCTGGTAAAACTGATTACCACACGATGGGGGCATGCTGGGATGTGCTTGCACAAGGCTCGTACTGAAACGCTCTAGCTTTTACAAGACGCGCTCCTCAAGCACTCTCACACCAGTATCAGGAAAGCCTTTCAAGGCATTGACAAAATTGGTGTGTGCGCTGGGCGTGTTCTCCGCTTCATACTCGATCATGGTCTGTAATTGATCGTGTCTGGACACACTGATAAAAATGACTTCGTCACCACACTCGAACAAATCGTACTCGTTCTCAGCGAGGCTGTCTTCGTTGTGATTACTGGTCTTGAGAAGAGAACGAATGCGCGATGCTACATGCGGGTGTTTGCTGGAGACTCTGATCCTGTAATTTGTCATTGATTCCATGTTCATAGCGGGCTAGATCTTAACTCGCTTTTCAGACTTTCCTGCCTTGTAAATTGCATCAATGACTTTCTGATTCAACAAGGAATCTTCCAGCGAATAAACAGCAGGCTGACGCTTCGGTTTTCCCACCATTGATACGGCTCTGGAAAATGCCTCAATTTGACAACGGTACTGATTGAGGCCTGTGTACCGATAGACTCGAGTTTCACTATGCGCACGATTGTGAACCCTTACTTCATCACCCTCATACAAATTGGAGTTAAATGGCGCGCTGAGTTCAATAAACCCTTTATCACCGTGAAAGACCATACTCTGACGATTACCCATTTGTGTTGATACATACATGCGCATGTCAAAGCTCTCAAAAGCAATGTGTGTGTGCGCGTATCGGTCGGTATGAAAATCCGGATCGAACTCCACTGATGCCGTCAACGACACAGGTTCCTGCCCTGTGGCAAAGCGTGCCGTCACTGTTGGATAGACACCGATATCCGGAAGCGCACCGCCGCCAAGCTCAGGCTGGTTGCGCATGTTGCCTGGATCCTTGTTGTAGTAGGTAAACGACGCATCAATCATTTTGAGCTCGCCGATAACCCCTTTTGCCAGTAACTCTTTGACTTTCAACCACTGAGGATGATACGTCACCATAAAGGCTTCGGATACAACGAGCTTTGCCTTGTCCCTTGCCTTGATGACCCGTTTGATATCCGCAGCGTTTAACGACAGGGGTTTTTCGCACAGTACATGCTTGCCTGCAGCGATAGCCTTTAACGACCACTCAATATGATGCGAGGTTGGCAACGGAATGTACACAGCATCAATAAGATCAGAGGCCAGCAGCTCCTCGTAAGAATCGAAAGCATGCTGAGCGCCAAAATGATCAGCCAGTTTCCGGGCTTTTTTCCCATCACGCGACGCAATGCCCGAAAGCCTGGCATTGTCAGCCTGCAAGATGGCAGGAACAAGATGCTCGCGGCCAATTTTTGCCGTGGAGAGTACGCCGAATCTGACCATGACAGGATTGCTCTGCGGCTCGATAAACGAAAACGGCCTGACAGGTTATCATCATCAGCAGCAAAACTCACCGACATAAGCTGGAGAACGCATGCACTTTACCCCAGACTCTCTGGAACGCTTTGCAAGCGCCGTCCTTGAAGTCTTTGGCTGCGACGCCGCCGAACGTGCAGTAGTGGCTAGCCATCTGATTGATGCCAACCTCACGGGCCACGACTCCCATGGCATCGGCATGTTGCCACTCTATGGAGACCAGGTCCTCGACGGCAATCTGGTGCCTAACCAATCCCCCGAACTCCAGCCACCACTCGGCGCTATAGCCGTGGTGGACGCCAAACGCGGCTTCGGGCACCGCATGGCCCTGTTGGCGCTGGATCATGCCATGAGAGGCGTACCGGAGCACAAGGTAGCGATCCTGGCCCTGCGCAACTCAGGGCATGTGTCCAGAGTAGGCACATACTCCGAGTACTGTGCCGCTCACGGCTATGTGTCACTGCACTTCGTCAATGTGGTAGGCCACTCACCCCTCGTCGCACCCTATGGCTCGGCTCAGAGCGGTTTCTCAACCAACCCCATCAGCATGGGCATGCCAGTCCAAAAAGCCGCAAAGCCACTATTGGATATCGCCACCAGTACCGTTGCATTCGGCAAGGTCAGAGTCGCGAACAACAAGGGCGAACAGATGCCATCGGGCTGTCTATTGGACGAACAGGGACTGGAGACCCTTGACCCTGCCCCCATGGCAGAAGAGCGCCTTGGCTCGCTTGCTGCCTTCGGTGCGCACAAGGGCTCGGGTCTGGGTATTTTCGTCGAACTTCTGGCAGGTGCACTTGCCAGCGACCACACCGTTGCCAGTATGCCAAATTTGCCACGCGGCGTTATCAACAACATGTTCTCGATCATCATTGATCCATCAGCGTTCGATGACATTCAGAATGTTGAACAACGCACGGAGGAATTCTACGCGTACATCAAGCAATGTACACCTGCCAGTGGCGTTGACGAGGTGCTGATGCCCGGCGAACCGGAATTACGCAACCGTCAAACGCGCAAACGCGATGGAATTTTTGTCGATGACCAGACAATCGCGCAGATCATGGCAGTGCTAGAGCAGTTCCCGGGCATGAGTGTTGAACGATGCAAAGCCATCGGTGATCTTAGAAAAAAAGCAGGCTAAATGTAAGACGCCAGGAGCCTACACCCTGATGATACATAAGCTCCTGCACACTTTCCTATCGCCGAGAAACCCCCTGAAGGTGGTAAAGGACACCATTCGATAGCATGAGAAGATCACGCAAATCGCCTGGCTGCATCAATGGTCAGTCCCAAACCAACACTGCCAAAGATATCACCACGTGTATGCCGGGCCCCCGGCAGACATTGCTCGAATGCCAGACGCAGGCAAGGCACGCTGGATGACCCGCCGGTATAGAAAACGCTTACGATATCGCTTGACTGTACTCCGGCTTTTGCAAGTCCTTCATCAACACACCGTGTCAGACTGGTAATCGCTGAGCCAATGGCAAGTTCCATGTCAACACGCGTGATCGCACAATCAACGAGTGCACTAGACGCCGTTTTAAGAGAAACTGACGCACTTTCTGACGATGATAATTCTATCTTTGCAGACTCCACCGATCGAGCTAGTGCATGCCCGAGTTGTTGATCTATTATGCTGGCCAGCGCTGCTACCCGGCCTACCTGCTGCGCGTCCAGTTTCATCTGGCGCACCTGATTCAGCGATGCTGGATTGTAAAGCAACGGAATCCGGTGCCAGGTAGCAAGATCAAAATAGATGGACCCCGGAAGCTTTCGGTTTGTGCCCTTGACACCGGTACCAAATCCCAACTGCGGCATGACGCTATGCAGACTCAGTAGCCGATCAAAATCCGTTCCTCCGATGTGTACGCCCATGGTTGCCAGCACATCAGAGCTTCTGTCATGTTGCAGGTGACGCTCGGGTGACAACCGCAAGACACTGAAGTCCGCAGTACCACCGCCGATATCCACGATGACTACTAATTCTTCAGCAGCCAGCGTGCTTTCATAATTGAGGGCAGCGGCGATAGGTTCGAGCTGGAACTCTATGTTTTCAAACCCTGCGGAACTGGCGATGGCACGCAGCTGTGACTCGGCTTCACGGTCTTTTTCCTCATCATCGTCGACAAAATGGACCGGGCGGCCGAGTACAACACTACTGATGCCAGCACCGCGGGGGCTGGCGCTGTCGCGCTCATCAAGTTCATTTTTCAGAAAACCGAAAAAATCGCCAATGATGTCGGTAAACGCGACGCGACTGTTACGGATCTGTGTTTTCTCTTTCATGAGCGCTGTGCCCAGAACCGATTTTAGGGAGCGTAACAGGCGCCCCTCCGTGCCTTGGGCATAGCTGGCAATCGCCTTTCTGCCGTAGGTGACATCGCTATTCTCGGAAGAATAGAAAATAGCGCTGGGCACAGTACGACCTTCATCGCGAAGCTCAAGTAACTCTGGGTTGCCCTCCTGAAACACGCCAACGCTGGAATTGGATGTACCAAAATCGATACCCGCTATTTGATTCAGTATTGAATTATTCACGAAAGTCGCAATCATCAGATGGGCTGCTGGCAAGGCGAAGAACGCTTTGCAACGAGCGACGTTACGGTACACTCGAGCAAGCTGGCTAGTATACGTTGCCTTTACCAGCAGCTGATCAATGGATCAACGTTACACACCATCAAACAACCAGAGAAGCAGACACCTATGAGCGATGCATCCGACTACACCCCACCTGCGGTCTGGACATGGGAAAAAGAAAGTGGAGGTACCTTTGCCAGCATTAACAGACCTGTAGCAGGAGCCACCCACGAAAAACAGCTACCGATAGGCAGACATCCGCTGCAGCTTTATTCCATGGGGACTCCCAATGGTGTAAAAGTCACGGTCATGCTAGAGGAGCTGCTTGCCGCTGGACACAAGGATGCCGAATACGATGCACACCTGATACGTATTGGTGACGGCGACCAGTTCGGCAGTGGCTTTGTTGACATCAATCCCAATTCAAAAATTCCGGCGCTCATGGATCACAGCACCACAGAGCCAACTCGCGTCTTTGAATCAGGTGCCATACTGCTTTATCTGGCCGAAAAATTTGGCGCTTTTCTGCCCACTGATCACGCCGCGCGAACACAGTGCCTCAACTGGCTTTTCTGGCAGATGGGCAGCGCGCCGTATCTTGGTGGTGGCTTTGGTCATTTTTATGCCTACGCACCTGTCAAAATAGAATACTGCATAGACCGCTTTTCCATGGAAACCAAGCGCCAGCTGGACGTACTTGATCGCCAATTGGCAAACAACACTTATTTATGCGGCGATACCTATACCATTGCTGACATGGCAATCTGGCCGTGGTACGGCGCATTGGTGTTAAACCGGGTTTACGAAGCCGCCGAGTTTCTCGATACAGCGTCGTACAAGCATGTTAACCGCTGGGCAAACATGATCGACGAGCGCAAGGCGGTAAGCCGTGGGAGGATGGTCAACCGGACATCGGGCAAGCCTTCATCGCAACTGCACGAGCGACATGATGCGAGCGACTTTGACACCCGAACGCAAGACAAGATAGGCGATAGTACCTAATCCTGATTTTTCATGACAGCACCGAGACGCACTGCGTGAGAACGCCAGTGCGCCCATAAACCCTAAGCTGCGCGTGCTACAAGACGCGAGAAAATCGGTTGCGCGAAACCCTGCCGCGCAGGCTCCTAGCCCGATTGCACCAATGGCAATAGAGATAAGCCAATAACGTAGTGCCAATTGGCCCATTGGTTTATCGTATGTGATCCGCTAGTCTCTCCGGTGAATTGGCGAAAACCAAAATCGATTTTTGAAAATGAACCGAACCATTGATGCCAAAGACGCCAGCCCGTCATCGTTGAGCGGTTTTTCCAAAGAATCGGTAAAGGCTGCGTGTGCTAATTGCAACCTCAGGGAACTGTGTGTCCCAGGGACAATATCCAGTCAGGAGCTGGAGCAACTGGATTCGATTGTTGCCATGCGTCGGCGTGTCAAAAAAGGTGCAACGCTCTTTCATGCAGGTGAGGAGTTCAAGGCGCTATTCGCTGTGCGAAGCGGTTTCTTCAAATCCTGTCTCAGCACTGATGATGGGCGAGACCAGATAACCGGCTTTCAGGTGCCTGGCGAGTTGATGGGATTGGACGGCGTTGCGACTGAGCGCCACGGTGTGGACGCTATTGCTCTGGAAGACAGTGAAGTGTGCATTTTGCCCTATCACGATCTTGAGCGAATCGCCCGGAATTTCGCCCCGCTTCAACATCAACTCCACCGGGTTATGAGCCGCGAGATAATTCGCGAACACGGCGTGATGTTGCTATTGGGTTCAATGAAGGCAGAAGAACGTGTCGCTGCGTTTCTGTTGAATATGTCTGAACGTTACAAGCGTCTGGGATATTCTGCTGAGGAATTCATCCTGCGTATGACACGTCAGGAAATAGGCAGCTATCTGGGCCTGAAGCTGGAAACCGTCTCTCGGACATTTTCACGATTTCAGGATCAGGAGCTCATCGAGGTCAGAGGAAAATCTGTCAAGCTTTTGAGGCTGGATGGCCTCAGGCAACTTATCAGCACCAGCGGCGGTTAGGGATTCCGGCTCCGGCCAGACCCTTTTTTTCTAGCGGATTTCGTGGGGCCGCACAGGCAGGAAGCTGAATAGTTCGGGTTGGTGTTCTGGCACTTTTATAACACCGACAAATCAGACAAAGTTGCTGTTTCTATGGCATTGCGTATTTGCGCCGTTTTTATCGGCTTGAAAAGAACCGCATCGAATACGTGATTTGCCTGATGTGCATCTTCTCTGGACATTCCACCACTCATCATTATTAAAACAGGTCGATTGCCAGTCAAGCTGGACCGATCCAGCACAGCCCTTGCCAACTCGAGCCCGGTCATTCCGGGCATCTGCTGATCTGTCACCAATGCAACGCAATCAGCAGAGTCAAGAATGGTCAACGCAGCGTCGGCCGAATCTGCCTGCAGGACATTCCAGCCTTCCATTACCAGCAAGGATGCGAGCATCTCGCGCATCAGCAGGTTGTCATCAACCACCAGTAGGGTATTTGAATGGAGGTTCCAGTCAGTGTCATCCATATTGATAACAGGTTGACGGTCAAGCGCATGATCAGGCCTTTCCAGATTCAGCGGCAGACGCAAAACAAACTCTGAGCCAACGCCTTCTTCGGTGTCGACTTTAATGCTACCACCCAGTACCGCGGTAAGACGGTCCACAATCGCCAGACCAAGTCCTGTATTTTTTCTACTGGATGGGCCAACGGTGCTGAACGGCTGAAATATGGAAGGAACATGCCGGGCCTCAATGCCAATGCCTGTATCGCGGATGGCAATATCAACCCAGACGGGCTCATTGTCAGTAGCAACTGCTAAATCAGCCTCACAATCTGTCTGCGAAATGTTGATTTCAAAACTGATACTGCCTTCGTCAGTGTACTTGAAGGCATTGCCCAGTAAGTTGTACAAGATTTGCTTGATGCGCATGGGATCACCCCAAACATCACAAGGCACCTCCACATCGAGAAAGTAGTTGAATTCGATCGATTGCTTGACAGCGACTTGCGCAAAGGTTCGATTCAGAGAATTCATCAGTTCATGAAAGTCAAAAGCATCATTATTCAACGCCAGCGCACGCTGGTTCATTGAACTGAGCTCAACGAAATCATCCACCAGCTCGATCAGGTCAGACGCTGCGGATCGCGCCGTCCGCAGCAAGTCTTCAATCTGATTGGGATCCTTGTGCAACTGTATCCCTTCCAGTGCCAGAGACAGGCTTTGTAAAGGCGTTTTAAGTTCATGTCCTGAAGTAGACATGAATTCATCGCGCGACATCAGCAGCTCATTAAGCTCTTCGCTGAGCAGTCTCTCACTGGTCAAATCGAACAAGTACCCAGTCCAGACATTGGCACCATCCGCAGAGACACGACAATGAGCATCTGCCAGTATCCAGCCTTTTTCATGATTCGGGAAATCAAACCGGAAGGTGGCTCTGAAGTGCTGTCGGGAGGACATACACGCACGCAGCTTCTCAAGTACCCATTCGCGATCCTCAGGATCAATGTACTCAAAGAAACCGTGATCGCCCTTGTTGACGTTCTCAGGCGACATGCGTGCCATTTCACGCGTAAGAGCGTTTGAGAACTCGACGATCAACGGACGACCCTTGTATTGTCTGATCTGGAACACACCAGTTCGCAAACGTTCGGTCATGTCCACAAGCAAGCGCTCTGCCTGCTTACGCTTCTTATTCTCATGAGCGATTCTACGATTCCAGTACAAGACCGCCAGAGTTAACAGCACCAACGCGATAACGAGCGGCACAAGTAAAGACAACGTTTTCTGCAACCTTTCTTCAGGCTTGTAATCCACCGCGATCCAGCGCCTGATCATTCGAGTACGGAGAGTTTCGTCCATCTGGGCCAACGCGCCGTTGATCAAGGGAATTAAAGGCTTGGCGATGGTTGTTCCGGCAAAACCAAACTGCCCTGTTACCTCACTTAATTCATCAAGAACACGCAGCTCTCCGCCATATTCTGTGTTCAGTAATTGGTTGGTCATTAATTTCAGTTCGATCACAGCTTCAGCTTCGCCACGACTCACGCTGTCAAAAGCGGCTTCGGCAGAATCTACGTAGAGAACGTTGAGCTCAGGATAGTTCCGCGCAATCCACGGTGCGAGCGGATGTTCTGTACGAAGTGCTAACGTGGAATTTCCCAGACTGGTCAGATCCCAGTATCGGGTATCACTGGAATTTCCTACCAGCAGCCAGGGCATGGTCATGTACGTGTCAGAAAAATTAAGTCGCCGGCGTCGGTCAAAGGTATTGTCAAAGTTCGGAATTAACGTGATTTCACCACTCTCCAAAGCCATTTGCATGTCAGCCGCAGTGTCGTACCCGATGATTTCCAGCTTAAGCCCTAGCTGATAAGCAACGAACGCGGTGAACTCAGACGCCATACCGACATGGTTTCCATCCTGATCGACCCCGTTTATCTGACCATAGCCCCGGATTGCTCCAACCTTTAGAGAAGAGAAACCAGACAGATAGGCTGACTGAAAAGGACTCATTGCGACCGGTGGCAACTGCTGGGCCAACCGATCGCCAACTACTCCTAGCAATTTCTCATCCATGGTTGATCTGCCATTGATAATAAACCGCTCAAACAGAGAAGCCACGCGGGGCCAATCCGAACGTATAGCGATATGGTTCCATCCGGTACCGAAGTACACGCGCTGCTTGACTTCCAGTTGTTCCATCGAGTCCTGATCGGCCGCGGCAAATATAGTTAACAGAGGTCCATAGTAAAGTGCTGTTTCTTCTCCCAGCAGCATTTTTAATGACTGCTCCGCACTACCTACGGGTACTGCTATGGCATCTGGAAACTGAAGAGCAAGGTTGGTAGCCGCCTCCGAATCAGGATCAACTGCAACACGCACCCCCGTTAAATCGGGTTTCCCCGAGAGAGTATCGTTACCGACAAGCCCTACCAACGCCGCAGGATTTGGCGCAATTCCGCTGGTAAAGAGCATCGTGTTGCGACGATTACTAATGTCCTCAAGGCTGGGAATAATATCAATCTGACGAGTATCCATCGCCTTGAGCATGGCGGGTTTGTCGTCAAATACCACCAGCTCAAGTCTGAACCCGATTGCATCGGATATGATCTGCAGGAACTCGATGGCGTGACCACTAAAACCGTCAACATTATTGTAATACTGGTAAGGCGGATGTGATCCACTGACAATACCTACTGTTAGCGTCTCATGGTCATCAATGAATAACTGATCATCGATTTCAAGCAGACCCTCCGGCAGATCAAGCGTTGCCGTGGAGGAACCGATTTCGTAGTGGGTGGACTGCGCGAAGCCGGGCGCAACCGAGTACAGGCCGTAAATCACCAATGACAAGACAGGCGCGATGAGGCTTGCACATTTGCGCCATCGTCGCAGTAAAAACGGGGTCGCGGTGGCCGAGCTGCCCTGATGACGCTCACGGGCAGGCGACAGACGATCGAGATTTAGGGGAAAACGCACGCAACCTCATAAAGCAGCTACCAGATCACAGTATATCTGCAAATCGAGGTTGTTCGCACCTCAGAAATCGTCAGGTAAGCGATCGCTGTCGTGATCAGAACGCCAGCGACCGATACTTCAACGCCTGAGGCGTTTAGTACATGTGTTGCCCACCGTTGACCGAGATCGTTGAGCCAGTAATAAAACCGGCATCATCGGCAACCAGGAAAACAACCGTGCGTGCGATGTCGTCAGCTTTACCCAAACGTCCCACCGGGATTCCCTTGATTATTTTTTCAAGGACATTTTCCGGCACTGCTCTAACCATATCTGTATCAACGTAACCCGGTGCGATGGCATTCACTGTAATTCCCTTGGCTGCACCTTCTTGTGCCAGCGCTTTGGTGAAACCATGGATGCCAGATTTGGCGGCGGCATAGTTCACCTGGCCGTACTGACCGGCCTGGCCATTGATGGACCCTACATTAACGATACGACCGAAGCCGCTCTCACGCATTCCGTCAATGACGAGGCGCGACATATTGAAGCATGAGCCCAGATTGGTATCCACAACCGCCTGCCAGGATGCCTGGTCCATACGGTGCAAGGTGCCATCACGCGTTATGCCCGCGTTGTTTATCAGAATCTCTACCTTGCCACCCATGTCTTTTTCAATACTCTGAAGACCCGCTTCGCATAACGCATAATCGGATACATCGAATTTGTAGACAGGGATTCCATGAGCATCTGAAAACTCTTTGGCGCGCTCATCATTACCGGCATAATTTGCAGCCACTTTATAGCCGTTTTCTTTCAATGCAATTGAGATAGCTGCACCGATTCCTCGTGTACCACCTGTAACTACCGCGATCTTGGCCATGCTTTTTTCTCCGTGTTAGAAAGTCGATTGAGCAGCTTTACAGACTGCGCTAAATAAAACCTGCAATTTCAGACGAGTGCGCTGGATACTACGGACGCTCTACGCACATGGCGATACCCATACCACCACCAATGCACAATGTAGCCAGACCTTTTTTAGCATCACGTCGCTGCATTTCGTGAATCAGCGTGATAAGTACTCGCGTACCGGATGCACCGATGGGGTGTCCCAGTGCAATGGCACCGCCATTGACGTTTACCTTTGACGTGTCCCAACCCATGTCCTTGTTCACCGCACACGCTTGTGCCGCGAAGGCTTCATTGGCCTCTATCAGATCGAGATCTGCAACAGACCAGCCTGCCTTGTCCAGTGCTGCATGGCTGGCAGGAATTGGGCCGGAGCCCATGATTTCAGGGTCGACCCCGGAAGTTGCCCAGCTTGCTACACGAGCCAGAACCGGAGCCCCGCGCTTCTCAGCCTCTTCACGGCTCATCATGACAACCGCTGCTGCCCCATCGTTCAGACCGGAGGCATTCCCTGCGGTAACCGATCCCTCTTTGGAAAATGCCGGGCGAAGCTTGGCCAATGTTTCCGCTGTGGTTCCGGCCTTGATGTATTCGTCAGCGTCGACAACGGTATCGCCACGACGGGACTTCACTGTGACGGGGACAATCTCGTCAACGAATTTTCCTTCCTTTTGTGCAGCTTCTGCCTTTTGCTGTGAAGCCGCCGCAAAGGCGTCCTGCTGCTCGCGCGTAATTTCCCATTTTGCGGCAACATTTTCTGCGGTAGTACCCATATGATAGCCGTGAAATGCGTCCCACAGACCATCCTTGATCATGGTGTCAATGAACTCGGCACTGCCCATCTTGTAGCCATTGCGCAGATGTGCACAATGCGCTGAAAGACTCATACTCTCCTGGCCACCAGCTACAACCACACTACTATCACCCGAACGGATAGCCTGATATCCCATGGCCACAGTTCGCAGCCCGGATCCACACACCTGATTGATGGTCACTGCTGTTCGTGCAGCAGGAATTCCGGCATGGATAGCAGCCTGTCGTGCAGGATTCTGGCCGCAGCCTGCGGTAAGTACCTGCCCAAATATTACTTCGCTGACATCGTCAGCAGATACCGAGCTACGGTTAAGCGCTTCCTTGATAGCAACTGTACCTAGCTCACTGCCAGAGACGGTCGACAGACCACCGAGAAAAGAACCTATGGGCGTGCGGGCTGCACCTGTTATGACTACATCATTCATGTCCTACAACTCCGTAAAGTAAAGTTTGATTAGAAATTTAGTGTTTACGTTTGGGGGGTATCAGGTCGGTGATGGTCCCTTCAAACATTTCAGCCGCAAAATTAACGGTTTCTGACAAGGTCGGATGCGGATGAATTGTGTGTCCCAGATCTGTTGCGTCTGCCCCCATTTCTATGGCCAATCCGGCCTCGGCAATCAGGTCACCTGCATGGGGCCCTACTATACCCGCACCCAGTAGCTGATCGGTCTCTGGGTCAAACAACAACTTGGTAATCCCCTCGGATCGACCGATACTCAAGGAGCGTCCGCTAGCCGCCCAGGGGAAAACGCCTTTGCCAACCTTGATGCCGCCGGCCTTGGCTTCGTTTTCTGTCAGCCCAACCCAGGCGACTTCCGGATCTGTGTAGGCCACCGATGGAATAACCCGTGCGTCGAATACGCGTTTCATGCCAGCACAAACTTCAGCGGCCACTTTGCCCTCATGAACCGCCTTGTGGGCGAGCATGGGTTGGCCAACCACATCACCGATGGCAAAGATGTGCGACACATTGGTTCGTTGCTGCTTGTCCACCGGGATAAATCCACGCTCATCGACCTGCACGCCACAATTCGACAGACCCAGAACCGAGCCGTTGGGTCGACGGCCAACTGCCACAAGTACCTTGTCGAAGACATCACTGTGTTCCCCGTCTGGACCACTGAACGTGACGTTCATGCCCTTGTCACTGGCGGTGACTGCGGTGACCTTGGTTTTGAGATAGATGTTTTCGTAGCGAGCCTTTATGCGCCCATGCAGCGGTTTGACGATGTCCTTGTCAGCACCGGGAATTATCTGATCCATAAGTTCGACAATAGATACCTTGGACCCAAGCGCTTCATAAACGGTAGCCATCTCCAGGCCGATGATACCGCCACCCAGCACAAGCAGGCGCTTCGGGATGTCTTCCAATGCCAATGCGCTGGTTGAATCGAGTACGCGTTTATCGTCATGAGGGATGAATGGCAAGGTCACAGGCTCTGAGCCAGCAGCAATAATGCACTGATCGAAACTAATCAGTTTTTCCCCATCAGGGCCAGACACACGCAAGGTATTGGGGCCTGCAAACTGCCCTGTCCCTTGCACAACCTCGACCTTGCGCGCCTTGGCTAGCCCCTTGAGACCGCCAGTCAGCTTCTCGACCACGCTCTCTTTCCAGCCACGCAATTTATCGACGTCGATTTCAGGTTTGACGAAGGTGAACCCATGCTCGCCCATTTCTTCGTACTCGGTGATGACCTTGGCGCTGTGCAGCAATGCCTTTGAAGGGATGCAGCCTACGTTGAGGCACACACCGCCCAGACTCGGGTACTTCTCTACAAGGACTGTTTGCAGACCGAGATCAGCGGCGCGGAACGCGGCCGTGTACCCACCCGGCCCTGAACCCAGCACCAGCACTTCTGCATGAATATCACCGCTCATGGGTGCCGTCGGGCGACTCGCTGCCACCGGAGGTACATCGGCAACAGGTTTTGCTACAGCAGCCTGGCCTGTGGACAGCGTAAGAATCAATGAGCCTTCGGAAACGCTATCACCTTCCTTGACCGCAATGTCGACAATCGTACCTTCAGCAGGCGATGGCACCTCCATAGTGGCCTTGTCGCTTTCCAGCTCGATAAGTGGATCCTCGGCCGCGACCTTGTCCCCGGGTGAAACCAGAATGGAAACCACTGGGACTTCAGAAAAGTCACCGATGTCTGGGACCGTGACACTGAGCGTTTCGTGGACGCCTGCGGCTGATCCATAACCAGCCGGCTCAGCACTGGCGGTTGACCCAGTACCTGAAACGGCAGGTGATGATTTTCCGCTACCCGCCTCATCCGAGGTTTCAATACCGACAATCGTACTGCCCTCGGACACCTCATCACCTTCCTTGACATCAATACGTGTGATGGTGCCAGAGACAGGTGATGGTACCTCCATTGTCGCCTTGTCGCTTTCCAGTTCGATGAGGGGGTCTTCGGCGGATACGATATCACCGACCGATACCAGCACGGTGACGACAGGCACTGCCGAGAAGTCGCCTATATCAGGAACCTTGATATCCATGACTATCTCCTCAATGCATCAGCCGGCGAACGTCGCCGAGCAGGTGTTTAAGTGTTACCGCAAAGCGCGCAGCCAGAGCGCCGTCAATGGCGCGATGGTCGTAACTGAGCGACATTGGAAGCATGTTTCTCGGCACAAACTGCTCGCCGTCCCAGACCGGTTCCAGTTTTGATCGTGTCAGACCCAATATGGCGACCTCGGGGGCGTTGACAATCGGCGTAAAGCTGGTGCCACCAATACCACCAAGCGATGAGATGGTGAAGGTTGCACCTTGCATATCCTGAGATTTCAGTTTGCCATCGCGGGCCTGCGCAGACAGCTCAGCAAGTTCTTTGGAAATTTCCACCAGCCCCTTGCGGTCTGCATCCTTTATAACGGGCACCATCAGACCGTTTGGCGTATCCGCAGCAAAGCCAATGTTGTAGTACGACTTCCTGATGAGCTTGTCACCGTCGGGATGCAAGGAGCTGTTGAATTCCCAATGGGTCTTCAGGGCAGACACACTGGCCTTGATGATAAAACTCAGCAATGTTACGCGGTAGCCTTCGGTCTTCGCCTGGGTATCCATCTCCTTGCGGTATTTATCCAGATCGGTGATGTCCGCCGATTCCTGATGGGTCACGTGCGGGATATTCAACCAGCTCCGATGCAAGGCTGGCCCCGAGAGCTTCTTGATACGGGACATCTCGACATCTTCTACCGCACCAAACTTCGAAAAGTCGACCACGGGTATAGGTGGTATTCCCATACCGCTTTCAGTTTTGCTGGCAACCGGTTCGGCTGTCTTTGTAGCGCCCTTGAAATACGCGGTAACATCTTCACGCAGAATTCTTCCGTGGCGGCCGGTGCCGTTTATTCGGGAAAGATCAGCGCCGAGCTGGCGAGCAAAGGCGCGAATAGAAGGCGAGGCATGCGCCTTGGCAAAGCCTGCTTCGTTAACAGCCGCTACATTGGCTGAGGTTGCAAGTGCCGATGGTGGCGGTGCAGTAGGCAATGACGCTTTAGCTTCAGTTTTCGGTGTCGGTGCAGCTGGCGCATCGGCAGGTGGCGCTGCTGCTTCTGACTCCAGCACCATGATAAGGCTGCCCTGCGAGACGGCATCACCCTCAGCCACCTTGATTTCCTTGATCACACCCGACGACGGGCTGGGTACTTCCATTGTCGCTTTGTCACTTTCCAGCTCCAGCAATGGATCTTCGGCGCTAACTGTGTCTCCTACTGCCACCAGAATACTGATAACAGGCACATCGGTGAAATCGCCGATATCCGGAACTTTTACTTCAAGCGCTGACATGCTGTTCTCCTGTGTGTCTGACGGCGATCTGGAACGATCCTTTAATGGGCCTTGTTGGTGTTGTGAAAAGTGGATTCATTACGATAGCCTCGGATTGGGCTTGCTACCGTCAACGTTAAACAACTGCATGCCTTTCTCCACATCTGCCTTTTTCACAGTACCTTCGCGGTACAGGGAAACCAGTGAGGCAGCGGCGATATGCTCGGCATCGACTTCGAAAAAACGTCGCAGATTGACACGGCTGTCGGAGCGGCCAAAGCCGTCGGTTCCCAGAACCGTAAATGACTGGGGCACGAACTCGCGGATCTGCTCAGCGTAGTTTTTCATGTAGTCGGTCGCTGCGATAACAGGGCCCTTGGCCTTGCTGAGAACTTCCGTCACGTAGGGTTGTTTCTGTTCTGCGAGTGGGTTAAGCCGGTTGTAACGCAACGCGTCTTGTCCATTACGCGCCAATTCATTCATGGAGGTTGCAGAGTAGATGTCGGCGCTGATACCAAAATGTTCTTGCAGTAGTTCAGCCGCCTTGATCACTTGCATCAGAATGGTACCTGATCCCATGAGATTAACATGCGCCTTGGCAGGCTTTTCCGCTTTTTCAAGACAATACAAGCCGCGTACGATGCCCTCCTCCGCACCTTCGGGCATATCGGGATGCCGGTAGTTTTCGTTCATCAAGGTAATGTAAAAGAACACATCCTCCTGATCGACAAACATGCGTTGTAGCCCGTTGTGAACAATCACCGCAACCTCGTGACTGAAGGTAGGATCGTAACTGATGCAGTTGGGAACCGTGCCTGCAAGGATATGTGAGTGGCCGTCTTCGTGTTGCAGGCCTTCGCCATTTAGCGTGGTTCTGCCAGCGGTACCACCCAGCATGAATCCTCGTGCACGACTGTCACCGGCAGCCCAGGCAAGGTCTCCAATGCGCTGGAAGCCAAACATGGAGTAATAGATAAAGAAAGGAATCATAGGAACGCCGTGCACACTATACGAGGTGGCGGCTGCCATCCAGTCAGCCATACCACCCGCTTCGTTGATGCCTTCCTGAAGAATCTGCCCGCTTTTGCTTTCCTTGTAATACATCATCTGCTCGGCATCTTCGGGAATATAATTTTGCCCCTTGGGATTGTAGATACCGACTGAACGGAACAGGCCTTCCATGCCAAAGGTACGACTTTCGTCTGGCACGATAGGCACCACCTGCTTACCGATCTGCTTGTCGCGCAGGAGTGTGGTCAGCACCCGGACAAACGCCATCGTGGTTGAGATTTCACGCTCACCGGATGATTTGAGTTGTGCCGCAAAACTCGACAGCTCGGGAATAGCCAATGCCGGAGCGTCGCGCCAGTTCCGCTTGGGGAACTCCCCACCCAGTGCTTCACGACGACTTGCCCAGTAGGCTTTTTGCTCAGCATCCAGAGTCACGAAGGGTGCATTGGGCAGATCTTCGTCGCTGACCGGAATCTTGAAACGATCCCTGAACGCGCGTAGCTGATCTTCCGCCATCTTCTTCTGTTGATGGGTAATGTTCTGCCCTTCACCGGCATTACCCATGCCGTAACCCTTGACCGTCTTGATCAAAAGACACGTAGGCTGACCAACGGTGTCAGTGGCGTGCTTGAAAGCGTTATAGACTTTTTCGGGGTCGTGACCGCCGCGTTTGAGGTTCCAGATTTCATCATCACTCCAGTCCTTAACAAGCTCCGCTGTTTCCGGATAGCGTCCAAAGAAGTGCTCGCGAACGTAAGCGCCATTACGCGACTTGAACGTCTGGTAGTTGCCGTCAACTGTCTCTTCCATCAGCCTGCGGAGCATGCCGCTGGAATCCTTTTCCAACAGATCGTCCCAGCCGCGGCCCCACAACAGCTTGATGACATTCCATCCACCACCGCGGAATTCCCCCTCCAGCTCCTGAACGATCTTGCCATTACCACGAACGGGCCCGTCGAGGCGCTGAAGGTTGCAGTTAATGACGAAGATGAGATTGTCCAGGCCTTCTCGCGCAGCCAGAGAAATCGCTCCGAGAGATTCTGGCTCATCCATCTCGCCATCACCCAGAAAACACCACACCTTGCGATCGGCCATGTCGATGTGACCGCGGTTGTGCATGTATTTCATGAAGCGCGCCTGATAAATGGCGCATAGTGGCCCAAGCCCCATGGAGACAGTAGGGAACTGCCAGTAGTCGGGCATCAACCAGGGATGTGGATAGGACGACAGCCCTTTGCCATCAACCTCTGAGCGGAAATTGAGCAGTTGCTCCTCGCTTAAGCGCCCTTCCATAAAACTGCGAGCGTAGATTCCCGGAATGACGTGTCCCTGAAAAAACACGAGGTCGCCACCGTGCTGGTCGGTTTGTGAGCGCCAGAAATGATTAAAGCCGATGTCGTACATGACCGCTGATGAGGCGAACGAAGCGATGTGCCCGCCGTACTCCGAACTGACCTTGTTACGACGCACGACGGTTGCCATGGCATTCCAGCGATT
>JBGCGC010000005.1:0-163772 GCA_045110475.1 Granulosicoccus sp. | reverse complement strand
CCAGTCCAAACTTCTCTGGCGCGTCCGGACCACGTGTGGATTTGGGTAGCGCCGCAGACGGGGCCGTGTTCAATGCCAGGCGCGCCTTCTCGGCACGCTGCGTGTCTATGGCAGCTTGTGATGCTGGTTGGTCCTGAAGTGGATCTAATGGTTGTTGATTTTCAAGCGGTGCGGAAGGCTTGGCAGCAGCCAAAGTGGCTAACGCAAGTTTATCCTCCTCAATCTTACGCTGCGCTTCCAGCTCAGCCACAGCAAGTGCATCCGCCTCAGCCTGACGCTGTGCTTCCAGCTCGGCTGCCGCAAGTGCATCAGCCTCAGCCTTACGCTGCGCTTCCAGCTCAGCCGCAGCAAGTGCATCTGCCTCAGCCTTGCGCTGCGCTTCGAGCTTGACTGCCGCAAGTACATCCGCCTCAGCCTTACGCTGCGCTTCCAGCTCAGCCGCAGCAAGTACATCCGCCTCAGCCTTACGCTGCGCTTCCAGCTCGGCTGATCGTGGCAACACTGGCTCTGCCTTGGTTGTTATGTCCAACGAGCTTTGCGCCTGTGCCGTTACTGGTAAAGCATCATCGTTGACCTTAGGTGCTGCAACACGTTGTTGAGCAGGATCAGTTGATTCACACGCCCAGCCAAGTTTAGATTCAAGTTTGACAATAAAGGCATCGTATTTTTGCCGGCAAAAATCGGCGTCGTGCATTGCACGCCACAGGCTGGCGTCTGGCAATCCCTCGGTAGGTTTGAGATACGCAACTTCACAAGGTACGCCAGAATCTGAGGTGGTGTTTAGTTGTACCAGCCTTGTTGTGCCATCGCGCAGGCACTGGTGCGATTGCCTGACCTGCGCCAGCGCATTGCTGCTTAAGGTCATTATCACGGCGCTTGCAACAAGCCCTTTAGCTATGCTGAGGTTATGAATTGGTGTTGTTAGCTTATCCATCGTGGCTTTGTAAGTTCCTTGTCAGTAAACAGATAAAAAATCAAACAATCAAATCGCATTGCTCGCCATGTTGGTCGATATTATAGACCCAATAAGCAACGTCGCAGGCGTGCTGTTCAAGGGATTACATTAAGCTCATTAATGATGGTGTGCCTTGTGAATAATACCGCCAATAGCTATTCCTCAAAAGCGGGGGGTTACGGCAATAAAAATCGTAACGAAAAACATACAGGTGCTACTGGCAATCCTTTAGCGTTAATATATAGGCGCCGACACAGGCAATTTCTTCAAGGGAAAAAATAGTATGCCGCAAGGTTATTCAAGCTGGTCTTTAGAGAAGTTGAAAAAAGAGCGAAAGAAAATAGATAAGGCGATTGAAACTGCAGAGAAGCGCGACAAGAAAGCAACCCTGGCTAAAATGGCGATTGTCGCCAGACAAAACGGATTTGAACTGCACGAGCTGATAGCAGATGCCAGTGTCAGGCAAACTGGCGATAGCACTAAAAAAATTGCTGCCAGGCGTCCGAAGCGTCCAAAGGGCTCCAAGCGTTCAAAGGCTCGCGCCAAGGTAGCTCCGAAATATCAACACCCTGATAACCCCGATCAGACGTGGACGGGGCGAGGACGCCAACCGCTCTGGGTAAAAGCGTTAATTGATGGTGGCGCTACACTCGACGCGCTTACCATTTCCGGAGCGGGGTCAAAATAGAGGTAGTGAGTGGTCTTCCAGAGCAGGCATCAACCCTGTTCTGGTCAATCGAGATGCATGCGAGCAAGAGGATTTAAACGTTGGCAAGAGATTCCGAACGTGTAACGGTTAGTCCAGAGTCTGTGCTTTTTCCGGTACCCAAGAGCTGCCAGCTGTAGCAATAAATCTACCTCCTTCGTTATACGTTTGGTAACTGATCATTGTTGGTGACTGTGGTGTACTTATCCTGCACTCAGTCAAAAGATGTAACTAATGACACCACTATCTCGTCGAATCGCGGCTGTAACTTTCGGCTTGTTGACTCTGCACGTTGGGCCTGCTTTTTCACTTACCCTCGAATCCAACCTCTGGCACCTGATTTCAGTGCCAGGCGACTCTGATCAATCAATCGCTGAATTGTTCGACGGGCAATTGGAAGCGAGCGATTACGACGACACGTGGGCTATTTTTCTGTTCGATTCGGACACACAAGCCTATGCGGTTCCCGATATCGGCACGACTCTGAATCCAGGTGACGCATTCTGGATCCAGCATAGCGAGCAATCGGCCATAGAAATGGAGGTAAACCTTGACGCTCGTACGGTACCGCTGACACTACCGGTGCTGTGCGCCTCTCCCATCGGTTGTTACGAGATTGCTTTGCCGACCGGGGAGGGGGAACAATGGTCGTTGCTCGGAACACCTTTTCCGGAAGGCGTGCTGGTGAGTGACATCCTTGTGGTAACGAATGCCGGGCCCTGTCAGGTGGGTTGTACTCTGGCGGAGGCAGGCAATGCCAACCTGACAGCGAATGTAATGTACGACTATGTCACTGAAGACAACGAGTATCTGGATATTGGCGTGCAGGATTATCTGGAAGCAAGCGAAGGTTACTGGTTTGCAACTGCGATACCCGACGAAATGGGCCCCGCTTTTTTGCTGTTTCCGACGTTTTGCACGCCGTTTCTTTAAGCAAATAGATTGACACTGGTCACTTTTTCAAGGGTTATGTGTCGCGGCCCGGTTCGTCAACGCGAGAAACTTACGCCGGCCACCTGTCAAATGTGCTAGGCACAAGGCAGGCGTCTGTATAAATCAGTCGGTGGCCAACCTTCCGACCGTCGCTTGGTAGGCATCGGATAAAGGCCCAGCGAACGCTCGTGGTCAGTTTTTCGCGGTTAAACTGTAAACAAGTGTCAGGCCTGCACAGGTACCGCATAAACTTCAAGGTCACACCGCCATGGTGTTTTCCTAACGATGCTGCGTGTAGAGGCCTCCTCATATTTAGTTGTGCAGGTACTTTTACCTTGGGAACTTGGCCTAATGCACAATCTCGATTTCCTGTTTTTTACTATACTGCTCATGGGCTTGCAGGCAATAGTTGCCAATTTGCGCAATTGTGCTACGTAACACATTAATATACGGTAATCTAAAAGGGTTACTTCAGTGTCTGCATTCGTAATGCCATCAGGCGAAACAGGAACAACAGGAAATGTTCGGACAGTCAAAAAGAAGCAGGTCTAGCCAGAGTCGGGTACCGTTCTCCCGGACGCTGGATTCCGTGCTAAGAAATCTGTCAAACACGGCACGAGGCCGGAAACAGGCCGTCAGCATGCTGGCCGATTCCTCCTTGACGGTGCTTTGTGTCTGGGCAGCGTGGTCACTGCGGGCTGGTGAGCCTTTCCTGAACCTCAGCTCATTCTGGCACCATTTTTTACTCATGCCTCTAGTGACTGTGGCCTTGTTTGCCAGTCTGGGTGTCTACCAGTGGGTAATTCGGTCCACCAATCAACGACTGTTCAAGCAGTTAGGTAAGGGCGCAGCCATGTCCTCACTGGGCCTCATGATCGTGATGTTCTTGTTGCCTGCCAGCGAAGTCAATCCTCGCTCGGTGTTTATCATGTACGGGCTGCTGTTGTTCATGAGCACGTGCGGTATCAGAGTGTTCTGGCGCTCCATTTTCGACACTGACAGAAAAGGCGCACCCATAGCCATCTACGGTGCCGGAGAGGCAGGGCAGCAACTTGTCAGTTTGTTAAACAAAGGAGCAGAGCTACGGCCAGTTCTCTTTATAGACGACGATCCGAGACTGGCTGGCCGATCTATGTACGGATTACCCGTCATCTACGGCGGCTCGGATAATCTGGCAGCCCGGCTTCGAGTGCACGAAGTGACCAAAGTGGTGCTGGCCATGCCTCGTCTTTCGTCAATCGCCTATCATCAAAAAGTGCGGTTGCTGGAAAAGACCGACCTGCCTGTACTCACAATGCCAAGCTTTGAAGAGATCATAGCTGGCGCGGCCCGAGTGGACGAAATAAGGGACATTTCCATCACTGATATTCTTGGCCGAACCGAAGTCGCACCAGACAGAACGCTCATGGGTCGCCGGGTTGCCGGAAAAACAGTGCTGGTAACCGGTGGTGGTGGATCAATCGGGTCGGAGCTTTGCCGCCAGGTAATGAAGCTGGGACCGGAAATGCTAATTATTCTCGACAACAGCGAAGCTAATCTGTATCACATTACCGAGGAGCTTTCCAAAACCATCGGTGAGTCGGTGGTGGCCTCTACTTCCAGTTTCGAGCCCATACTGGGTTCGGTGCTGGACAAGCCTCGCATGGAAAAATTGATGAGAGATCATCAGGTAGACACGGTGTTTCACGCAGCCGCCTACAAGCATGTGCCTATCGTTGAAGCCCAACCCGATCAGGGCGTTAACGTCAACGTGTTTGGCACAATGACTGTTCTCGATTGCGCCATCGCGCACGGGGTTTCGGATTTTCTCCTCATCTCAACAGACAAGGCTGTGCGCCCGACCAACGCCATGGGAGCAAGCAAGCGGGTTGCCGAACTGGTGCTTCAGGCCAGGGCGTCAACAGCTACCCGGACGCGCATCAGTA
This sequence comes from Granulosicoccus sp., assembly GCA_045110475.1. Classification (GTDB taxonomy): domain Bacteria; phylum Pseudomonadota; class Gammaproteobacteria; order Granulosicoccales; family Granulosicoccaceae; genus Granulosicoccus. Next base: position 159,253 of record JBGCGC010000005.1, on the reverse strand, counting down.
TGGTGCGCTTTGGTAACGTGCTGGGATCTTCCGGTTCGGTTGTACCTAAATTCAAGCGCCAGATTCTTGAGGGTGGTCCGATAACGCTTACGCACCTTGATGTCACTCGTTATTTCATGACAATTCCTGAGGCATCACAACTGGTTCTGCAAGCCAGCGCCATTGCCAAGGGAGGTGACGTGTTTGTTCTGGACATGGGCGAGCCGGTACGTATCGAGGATCTGGCAACCACCATGGTCAAGCTGTATGGCAAGAAGCTTAGCCGTGACACGGGAGATGCTGCCGATATAGACATTGTTGTTGAGGGGTTGCGCCCCGGGGAAAAGTTGTACGAAGAGCTGTTTATCTCCGACTCGCACGAGCAGACAGAGGTCAGCAAGATCTCCTCTACCAGCGAGCTCTGGGTTGACTGGGAGGTTTTGTCACCCAAGCTGCACAGGCTGCGAAAGTTTGCGGCGGCGCAGGATTCGGCAGGCGTCAAGTCCATTCTGATGGAGCTTGCTTTTCTTGACGAAAGTAAGGCGAATAAATCACGATCCAAAGCGCCTGTTGACATCGACCAGTATCGGTCAGCGCTTGCCCGATAATTGTGTGAGCTGAACGCGCCGTCAAAAACCACGTCGCGTACAGCTTTTGGCCTGCTTGTGTCAGGCGAGGAGCGAGCCACTAGCCAACAAGCCTGTAGCCGAGCAAAAATCCTAAGGACTTATCTGTCACGCTTGTCTATCCCGTGAGCAAGACCTCGCGTGTTGTTGTTGGTTCTGTGGTGTTATGTTGAGAAATTAACACCTGACGTTGCGTATACTCCCCACACTGCTCGCAACTGATCTGCTATTTGACATTCACTATGTACGACTCCGTGGGCAAGGTTGTATTCGACAGGCTTTTTGCAATAGTCGCATTAGCGATACTATCTCCTTTACTGATTACCGTAGCCGTGCTTGTCAGGCTGGACAGTCGAGGCGGTGTTTTTTTCCAGCAGCAGAGGGTCGGGCGTGGGCAGCGCTTGTTCAACCTGTATAAATTTCGCACCATGACGGTTGATCCTGATCGCGTGCTCAGCCAGACCGGCTCTCACAGTGCTGGCGTTACTCGTGTCGGCCGATGGCTAAGACGGCTCAAAATTGATGAGTTGCCGCAACTGATCAACGTGCTGCTTGGCGACATGAGTCTGGTTGGTCCACGACCATGTATGGAATCCCATTTGGCCACGATGGATGAGCGTGGTTTAAAACGTTTCAAGGTGCTGCCCGGTCTTACCGGACTGGCTCAGGTAAACGGCAATGTTGCTCTGACCTGGCCAGAAAGACAGGCCTACGATGCACAGTATGTGGCGTCCGTTTCATTCGCTCTGGATGTACGCATTCTGTTCAAGACACTGCTTGTTGTGGTTGCCGGAGAGCAGAGATTCAAAAAGGACAAATCATGAGGATTATATTGATTGGTTCGGTCAATAGCTCCTTGGTGACCTTGTCAAAACTCCTGCAATACGAGATGAACGTTGTTGCCGTCATGGGGCTTGAGTCCGGCAACACTGCTCGCGTGAGTGGTCTGGTATCCCTGAGAGAAAAAGCTGAAGATCATCAAGTGCCTTTTTTCGGTTTCAGCAAGATCAATGATCAAGCCGAACAGATTATCGCGCTGGAACCCGATCTGATTTTTGTTGTTGGCCTATCTCAGCTTGTGTCATCGAAGATTATTAATTCGGCGACCCATGGATGTGTCGGTTTTCACCCTACCAAGCTGCCGGCAGGCCGTGGCCGCGCACCGTTGGGGTGGCTAACCTATGATCAAGGCGAGGGGGCAGCGACCTTTTTCAAGATCGCTGACGGTGTCGATGATGGTCCAATTTATGTTCAACAAAGCTTCGTTGTGCAGAAGGAGGATGATGCCAAAAGAGTCAGTGGCAGAATCCAGCTTGCCGTTGAACAAGCACTGGATATCTGGCTACCCCGACTGAAACTCGGTCATCTTGAGAGCGTCGAGCAGGATCACCGGCGTGCAAGTTATCACGGCATTCGTAAGCCGGATGATGGTTGGCTGGATTGGCAATCTGATGCCAAAACGTTACACCGACTGATTCTGAGCGCAGCCAGACCACATCCAGGTGCTTATACCTTTTGCGGTCCAGAAAAAATCATTATCTGGGGCGCGCGTGAAGATTATCAACGTGCCTATCGAGGGGTGGTTGGTCGTATCCAGCATGTCACTGCTGAGAAACATTTCATTGTACAAACCGGCGAAGGCGGGCTGCTGAGAGTGAGCGAGTATGAGGCTTTGGGGCATCCAGACTGGTCGCCAAAGGTGGGCGATTTACTGGGCTACTACGAGCAGGCGGAGATCTTCGAGCTGAAAGGCCAGGTAACTCAGTTACTCGAACGTGTGGCAGCACTCGAGCACAAACTGCAATCCAGTGATACTTGAGTAAGGTTGCTCACGTCTATTGCAATTGCCTATAACTTTTGGACATGAGCAATATAGTTATTGAATTCTAGGTGTGATTTGTGACATAGTTCTCGAAATTGCTCGACAACCCAAGCGCAACCGCTTGCCGGAATGACGGTTGAATCGGGAGTGCAGAAGGTTGTTAGTCGAACGCTGGCTCGTAGTCCAGCTTTGTATTTCGATTCGGGGCCTTGACGATGTTGTCATTGATAGCTGTGATCATTTTTCCGTATATTGCGTTCGTCTTTTTCGGCGAGTCGTTCAATCCTATTTTCAAGCCAACCGCGCATTCGCGCCGAGCCATCTGGAAGTATGGCCGTGCGATGGCGTCGGCGGTTTTCCTGGGCACAGTCGTTTCCTTAATACTGTTCAACGTGGGCAATCAGTCATTGCAGATTGCGGGCGTATCAGGCATGTCTGTGTCTCTATTGCTCGGGTTGTTTATTTCAGCCCGGAAATTGGCCGGTCTGATGAGATTTTGAATCTTGAACATCTGAGATGTAGATAAAACGTAGGTTGATGTATAATGTGCGATTAATCTCATTTGTATTCTGAGACTGCTTCGTTTTAATGAGTCTGACGTTGATTTCTTGACAGGACACCGAAGCTCGTCTTGCACCTTCAAGCTAATTGTTACTTGCAAACAACGTCCGAATATGGACGTGCAGCCAGGGACCGGCGGAATTTACAGTCCGAAAATTATTATCGCCGGTCGGTCCAACTGAGTGTAGCTCATGAAAATTGTGATGCAACTCACTAAACCGTTAAAGAATTATGAGAATTACTTCCGCACCGTAAGGCGTGCACTAGACTCATTTTTCGGGCAGGCGAGAAAGTCTGTGACCATTGTTATCAATTGAGCAATCAACATTTAACACTGCGTCACGGAATCAAGTCTACGCGTTCATTTCTGGTGATTAGTTCACGAGTACAATGGCGCACGTCGCGGATTACAGCCGCAGGCCCGCTGTGTTGACAGCAGAGCAATGTTGTTAAACAGGAGTGAAGGGAATGTGGATGTTTACAGGGGAGTCAGTGTGACATGTGGGTAGTATTCATATCGTCGATGTTGTGCCTGGCGGTAATACCGGTTCTGGAAAGATTAGCCCCGACCGTCGGCCTGGTTGACCGACCTACCGAGCGAAAACAACACGTAGGCAATGTGCCAATGGTGGGTGGAATTGCGATCTTCATCAGTCTGGTGGCAGCGTTTTTTATGTTGGGGATCTACGTCGTACCTCCGGTTCTTATCGCACTCAGTTTGATTATCGTTGTTCTCGGCACCATCGATGATGTGCAGACGCTCAGTGCCCGGTTTCGACTGCTTGCTCAAATTCTGGTGTCCCTTGCACTCGTGCTATTTGGTGATATCAGAATAGAGTCCATTGGTGGAATCTTCGGCTCCGAGGCGGTTCGTTTCGACGGAGCAACGTCAGTGGTGTTTACTGTTATGTGCGCAGTCGGAGTCATCAACGCCATCAATATGATCGATGGACTCGATGCGCTTTCAGGGTCGATACTTTTTCTATCCTTTACCGCTCTGGCCTTGCTAGCGGTGGGCGCGGGTTTACACGATCAGGCGAGTTTTCTGTTTTGTGTTTCCGGCTGCCTGTTTGCCTTTCTGGCTTACAACAACCGGATATTCAGGCCCAAGGCCCGTATCTTTCTTGGTGACGCCGGTAGCATGATGCTTGGTTTGATGCTCGTCTGGTACTTTGTGGATCTCAGCCAAGGCGGCGCCATGGCGCTCAGTGCGGTTAGTGCTGGCTGGATTTTTGGATTGCCTTTGATCGAGACGGTCTCCGTCATGGTTGGGCGAATCGTTGAAAAGCGATCACCTTTTGATGCAGGGCGCGATCACATGCATCACCGGCTTAGGCGAGCAGGATTCAGCGTAAATGGCACGGTTTTTATCATGGTCTCTATGCACACACTATTAGTGCTTATCGGTGTCTTTTTCGCATCGACTAGCCACGCTGATGGATTGCTCTTCTGGGGTTTTGTGGTACTCACTGTTTCGCACTTTGCCGTTAGCCGTTATTTGCTGGAGCCATACGGGGCCAAGGTTGTCGTTGCTCTGAATAAACGCGGGACGCTTGCCAGCGGTGTCTAGTACTGCCATGCGGAGTTTGCGCTACAATCAGCCGCGTGGGGTGTCCCATAGATTCATTGGCAGCCACTGACATCCAAGGGGCAAACACGACAGCGATCAATTCAGGGAATCGATTTCTCAACGACACCGTGCATTCACAGCTGCGCTCGTATCCGACAAGGGATTGAGAGTGCTCTATGTCTCACACGGCACATCCGGTGATGTGTCTGGTTTTCCACAAAGCGCGTTCCTCCGAAGATGGGCAGGTATCGCGGTGTCTGCTGCCCAATTCCAAATTCTGCACAAATTGACAGGCGCTTTTTATTTTGCGCATGGTTCATTCAAGTTTCGATAAAGGGTTTTTTTATGTCACGTATTCTTGTACTCGGTGGGGATGGCTACTTAGGCTGGCCGACTGCAATGTACTTCAGCGCTCAGGGCCATGAGGTCATCGTCGCTGACAACTACTTCCGCCGGAACGCCTGCACTGAGCTGGACACGGGCATGTTGTATTCGGTACCGACACTCACCGAACGCGCAAACATCTGGAAACAGATTACCGGCAAGCATATCCATGTAGCGGTGCTGGACCTGGCTATTCCTGATCGGATGCGCAGCCTTTTTGATGGTACTGCTGTTTATCAGGACACCACTGTGGACAAACCCGCTGGTCCCCCTGATACGATTATTCATTACGCGGAACAGCCTTCAGCGCCGTACTCAGTAATGAGTTATTCACACGCTGACATAACCATAGTTAATAATCTGCGTGTTACGAATAATTTGATGTTCGCTGTTCGCGACTTCGCCAGAGATGCGCACATCATCAAGCTTGGCACCATGGGTGAGTACGGCACGCCCAATATTGATATTGAAGAGGGCTGGATTGATATAGAACACAAAGGCCGATCTGGCAGGTTCCTGTTTCCACGGCAGGCTGGATCGATCTACCACACCACTAAAGTCATGGATACCGACCTTCTGTGGTTTGGTGTAAGAATGTGGGACCTGCGCGTTACCGATCTCATGCAGGGGCCGGTATATGGGCTTGAAACAGAAGAGACCCAATTGGATCCCAGATTGGGCACCATATTTAACTACGACGAGATTTTCGGCACCATCGTCAATCGGTTTGTTACCCAGGCCATTACTGGCTATCCGCTGACCGTGTACGGTAAAGGTGGACAGACTCGTGGGTATCTCAATATCAAGGACACGCTGCAGTGTGTGGCCAAGAGTATGGAAACCCCGGCAGACAAAGGTGAGTTACGCATTTTCAATCAGATTGTTGAGACATTCTCTGCCAATCAGTTAGCGGAGATTGTTCATCGCGTGGGCACCCAACGTGGTCATGATGTCACCATTGATCACCTGGAAAACCCGAGAAAGGAAGCGGAGGAGCATTATTACAACCCGACGTATCAGGGTCTGCTGGAAATTGGGCTAAAGCCAAATCCCCTCACCGATGAAGTGTTGAGTGGAATTTTCGAGCTGGTAGAAACCCACAAGGAAAATATTCGCAGGGAAGTGATTTTCAGAGGTGTTAAATGGGACTAAACTGGCTAGTTTCCGGTGGCTGCGGATTTATCGGTCGAAACCTTGTCAGCGCTCTGCTGGAGGCTGATGCCTCTGCCAATATTCGAATTTATGACAACCTGAGCGTTGGATCCAGCCAGGAGCTGGATGCCATTTGCGACTACCAGTTAGTCAAAGCGGCTGATGTCGTCAAAGCGCCTGTGGGTGTTGAGCTGGTCATTGCTGATATCCTGGACGGTGACTCATTCAAGAGTGCAGCAACGGGCATTGATGTCGTTGTACACCTGGCAGCGAATACAGGTGTTGGTCCCTCTGTAGAGAATCCACTGCTGGATTGTCACGCTAACGTTAATGGAATTGTTAACGCACTGGAAGCGGCTCGCCATCATCAGATAAGTAAATTTGTCTTCGCCTCCAGCGGTGCACCGGTGGGCGAGGTCATGCCGCCCATCCATGAGGAAATCGTACCGCACCCGGTGTCACCTTATGGTGCAAGCAAGCTGGCAGGTGAGGGCTACTGCTCAGCGTACTTCCATTGCTTTGGCATAGACACCGTGGCGTTGAGGTTTGGCAACGTCTATGGCCCGTTGTCGGGTAAGAAAGAAAGTGTGGTTGCGAAGTTCATCAACAGAACAATGAAAGGTGAAATTCTCGAGATCTATGGCGATGGTACACAAACACGGGATTTTATTTACGTAAAAGACCTTGTTAATGCAATAGAAAAGGCTGCGACGGTTGACGGCATTGGTGGCAACGTATTCCAGATTGCTACCAGTCGTGAGACTACCTTACTTGAACTTGCTGAGGCGCTCACCAGCGTACTGAGAAGTAATGGCTTGGATGTGCCGGATGTTGTTCACGCAGAAAAAAGGGTGGGTGATGTACAGCGAAACTTCTCCGACACCACAAAAGCCAAAGACATTCTGGGCTGGCAAGCCACCACCGATCTGGCAGAGGGTCTTGATGCCACGGTTCGTTATTTTCAGGACAGCATCAATCAAGCACAATGAATACAGACAACACGTTTAAAAATAAAAGAATCCTTATTACCGGCGTATGTGGAACGGTCGGCAATGAATTGCTCAGACAACTTTCGGTTCTCGAAGGAAACGGACCCAATGAAATCGTCGGTCTGGACAATAACGAAAGCTCCCTGTTTTTTCTTGATCAGGAATACCTCGCTGATGCGAGGGTAAATCTTGCCGTAGTGGATGTACGTGACGCTAGATCAGTTGCCAAACAGATGAAAGACATCGATATCGTTTTTCATGCGGCAGCCCTGAAGCATGTCATTCTCTCGGAGAGATCCCCGGATCAAGCGGTGCAGACCAATATCATCGGCGTGCAGAACGTTATCGATGCTGCAGAGTCCAACGGGGTAGAGAAAGTTATCTTTACCAGTTCTGACAAGGCCGTTAACCCGACCAATGTCATGGGCACCTCCAAGCTAATGGGGGAGCGACTGATGACTGCAGCGAACAGCGGCCGCCAATCGTCGGGAACTATCTATGCTTCCACCCGATTCGGTAATGTATTAGGGTCGAATGGTTCGGTATTCCCCATATTCCGAAATCAGATACAACAAGGCGGACCCATTACGATTACCGACTCTGAAATGACGCGTTTTGTCATGAGTATTGAAGAGTCTGTGCGCCTTGTCCTGGATACCGCCAAGGTGGCTTTAGGTGGTGAGATATTTGTAACCAAAATGCCGGTTGTCAGAATAATTGATTTGGCTAAAGCCATGATTGAAATTTTTGCCCCCCAGTTTGGTCACAATCCACGTGACATTGAGATAACCACGATCGGAACAAAACCAGGCGAAAAACTGTACGAAGAATTGATGAGTGATGAAGAGACGCGACGGTCAATTGAGCTAGAAAGGTACTTTGCAGTTCTTCCGGCGTTTCGTGGTGTTTACAAGCGAATTGACTATCAGTATTCCGACACGGTTAGCCTGGTTGTCGATGATCCTTATGATTCCTCCCGTCAATCTACACTTGATGTGCCGCAGATTATTACCCTGCTTGAAGAGTACGATCTGACGGGGCAAGTGAAAGTGAAGAGTGACCTTGCGCAATCCAAGCGTTATTGGCCGGGTGATAAGGAAGATCAGACCTTAGAGACGGTGACCTGACCTGTAATAGACGGGTTTACTTGCGACGAGCGGCTTTGCCGACTTACGCAAGCAGCCGCGCTATCTTCTATTAGTTGACCATAGTTCAGTTGACCATAGTTAATTTTGAATTGACTGATGCTGCGGGGTTGATATCTGATACTCCCAGATGATTGAGCGCCCTGTATCGTGTGGTACCAACAACTCCGGCGCAATCCCGCAAGATGCAAAGCTTAGTGTCGATCTCGCTCAAGATGCCGGTACTGCAATCCACTAAAGCCGCAATATCATGCATATGCGCACAGCGGCATCGCGAACGCTCGCTGAGCGGGTTATACCCATTTTTCTAAGCGGTCATTCTTGGTTGGTAATATAATTTTGTTTGTAAGAAATTGTGATTTGATCCACAATCGAATACACTGCCGTGCTGGATGGTTGATGACCGTCTGGCAACAGAATTACATACACCGGAGTGTGAATGACCAAGCAAGCTCGTTTCCGACCTTCTCTTCCTGCCATTGCTGTGTTGTTGTGTGTGGCCAGCTGCGCCAATGCTGAAGACCTGTCGATTCTCCAAACCAATGACGACAATGATCTCGTTGTGCGAATACGGCAGATAGACGAAGCATTCGATCTTTCATTGATACAGACTGGAGCTGACAGCAAAGTTGAGCTCGATGCAAAAGGCAGCGTTGTTGGATCAATCGAGCAACGGGCTGACTCTAGCGTTATCAACGTTGAAACTAACGGCAGCGATATTTCCACCACAATTTCCCAGTCAGGTCTGGACAACGAGTTGTTGACCATGATCAAGGGATCGAACGTGGAGATAAAGTTTGACCAGTCGGGAACCTCCAACGAGCTTGAGTATACAAACGTTGGATCGAACAATGAGGCTGATGTTACGCAATCTGGCACCGATAACGATCTAAGACTGGAGCAGCGAGGGTCAGGCCTTGCCGCATTGCTGGTTCAGTCTGGTGATGGAAATACCCTTGATGTCGAACAGAACGAAAGTAACCTGGAAGTAAGCATTACCCAACAGGGGTCTAACGGCACCGTGGTCGTTAGGTAGAAGCTGTAAGTGCCCATTCGGGCAACGCCACGCAGAGGAATGGTGAACACACTGCTCAAAATGCTGATGCTCACGGCGTCTTTGTTTTTACTCCCGTCAGTTAGCCACTCCCGACTCCTCGTAAACGGTCATGCGACTACGCCTGTGACTAATAGTCTGCAACGCCTTTTGTTTCAAGAGCTCTCTAACAGAAAGATAAAAGCCAACGATTCATTATACGTTTCCGACCACAGGCAGAAAAATGGCCGGCATCGCATCGTTTTATCAGCAGGACAGGAACTGGTGTGGCAATTCGAGATTCTTGATCGCAATCCCCGGTCCCCTCCATTAGCAGTACTGGTGCGATCAATGCTCATAGCGCTCTCCCGAAGCGATCGATTACAGCAGGCTGAGAATACATTTTTTTAGCAGTGCAAGTGATATACCTAAGTTTTTCTACTGGTTTTTCAAGAGGATATTTTCTCACATGCGGCCAATTTACAGTTTAAGCGCTAAGTCTGAGGTACGACGAAAAAGCCTTCTTTTTCATGTCGCCTGTGTTGCATCCGCTGTTTGCTTGTCGACTTCAAGCATGGCTTCTGAGCTGATTTATTCGCCTCAAAACCCCTCTTTTGGTGGCAACATTGCCAACGGTAGCTATCTACTCGGTATTGCCAATGCACAAAAACAATTTGAGAGGGAGCGGGACGAAAATACGCCGTTGGAGGATTTTAACGACAGGCTGCAACGATCTCTGCTTAGCAGAATAACCAGTGCGGTGACCAGAGATATTGTTGACATAGACGGAAACATCACTCCCGGTACGTTTGAAACGGTGGACTATCTTATTGAGATTGTTGATGAAGGCGACGGATTTCTAACCATAATAACTACCGACAGAGTGTCCGGTGAATCCACCCGAATTCAGGTTAGGAACGAAAACTAGAGCCGGCCGAATGAATCGATCTGCTTGAGTTTGGCGCGATATAACCAACGATAGTCTACTTTTTCCCAGCATGCTTACCCGTATGTTTCCGTTTGCAGGATAGCCGTCTTGAACCCTTTATTCGCTCGACTTGTCTTTTGTTGTGTTGCGCTGTCGTTTACATCGGGCTGTGCCAGTTTCACGTCTGGATATAACAACAATGGCGACGTAATACTCTCTGCTCAGGACTTTGAGCCGACCGAGACCAATAAAAAACTGCTATCACTTCCAGAGCCTGATGGGCGTATCACGGTTGCGGTCTATGGTTTTCGAGACTTGACCGGACAAAACAAACCAGCACCAGCCAGTGGGTTAAGTACAGCGGTAACTCAAGGCGCTGAAAATGTGTTGATAAAAGCCCTGTTGGAATCCCGGTGGTTTAATCCGGTAGAGAGGGCAAGCTTGCAGAACCTTGTTACAGAGCGAGACTTGTGGAGACAATCCATGGCTGCCTCTGGTCAGGCTAACGGGTTGCCAGCATTGCCGCCTGCGAGTGTGCTGTTGGAAGGCGGCATCGTCGGGTATGACTTTAACCTTCGAACGGGCGGAAGCGGTGCAAAGTATTTAGGTATCGGAGGCTCACAGACGTACAGAGAGGACGTTCTCACGGTTGCGCTACGAGCCATAAACGCGCGCGATGGCCAGATCATCCACTCCATCACGACGCAAAAAACGGTGTTTTCCAGAGCCGTCAATACCGGTGCGTTCGGCTTTTTGTCGTTTGACGAATTGGCAGAAATCGAAGCGGGGTACGCGTACAACGAATCCATACAGCTCAGTGTGACAGACGCTATCGAAACAGCTGTCATTAAACTGGTGCTTGAAGGAATAGAACGCGGTTCGTGGCGCCCGGCAGAGACCCAAAATTTGAGTCTGAATGAACCCGATGACAATACATCGGCTGACATTGAAGCGGCAACCGGTGATAGTCCTGACCCGGCCCGATCCATTGATCCCTCCGAGATTCCAGAGTTTGAGCAATACTATCCTATTCCTCCCCTCAATCCGACCAGCAAGGATGTTTCAGAGGAAAATGCTGAAGTGGCAAGTGAGCAAGCTTTAGGGCAAGGTAGTGTGGGTCAGATTAGTGATACAAACGTGACGACACCGGCAGCGAGTAGCGTTGAAGATGTACAGAAGGCTGACGACAAGAAGATAGAACAACCTGAGAGGGTGCCTGACGAACCTGACGCACCTGACGATCTGGCGGAAACACAAAACGATGCAGAAAATCAGACGGGCGCACCTTCGGTTTCATCAAAGGCGCCAGTGCCCGCTGGACCTACCGACGCTTTAGTGGCTGATCCTCCGGCTGGTGAAGGTTCCGCTGGTCCGATGCCAGGCGCAACTGAAAGTGCTGCGTCAAATCCTGTCAGCCCACAGCTTGTCGATGACCCCGGAACTGAAAATCCTGCACCGGTATCAGGTGACGCTTCCAAACGTGAGTCTGACACCATCAGTGGAGTCCCGGCAGATATAAATCGCACTGATGAACAACTCCCGGCAGAGACGGATGCCGCTGTTGAACAAGCTGATGTTGCTGAGCAGGAGTCAGGCAGTTTGTTGGCGTTTGGCCGTTATCAGACACCGACTGAGGCGGCGACTGTTGTGTTTGAGTTGAAACAACGACTCGATGAAAAGTTCGACGTAAATGTCTCACAGGATGTCAGTCAAGACGGCTATTTCATTGTCGCTGGACCGGTCAGGACTGACGAGGACTTTGAGGCCATCGTTTCAGTACTCCGAGAGTCCGGGTTTTCAGAGGTGACTGTTATTGACGGTTTGCAGAACGACTGACGTGTTGTCGTTTGTTATTCCTTCACCATAACCGAATCAATTTCTAAACCCTCTTAGCGTCGCCTCAGCTTAAGGTCGCTGCATTATATTTCGTGCTTTTTCTAACGTTTTTAAAAACACACGTCATGATTTTTTCATGTGTCGGTTCAAGCCATTTTTGAAAATGGATACTTGCCTGACGTTAATACAGAGCCTGCCACTCAGCGTCTAGTTTCTTATTGTTGAATGTGACGCGCCACTGATGCCTTAAACGTCCTTAGCTGTGAATGCGTGTCAGCAGACAGATAGGGAATGAATGTCATTTACAGGGATTTCCTATCTTGACCGCATCCTGCGATCTTTCTATCGTAATCATCGCTGACACATTTTAAGACGAGTGCCATTGAATGGGAAAGTACGCTTGGATATCAATCAGTACACAGGCGTCTTTCATTGCCGATTTGCTTAAAAATTGTGATGTGAAGCACGGTTGTGAATTAGAAAATGGTCGATGAATTCGGCTACAAAAATATTATTAATGTGATGTAGTTCAAAGTAACTATTCCAAAAATAAAAAATGCACTATTTTGTGTGAATCAAACCTCATTATGGATGCTACTAGTTCGCAAATAGTTTAGAGTATTTCCTCCGTTTGACTTGTAACAAAAATTTCCAGTCTGACGGGGCTGGCGCTGGATCGAATTGCAAGGGCTGAGTTGTATTTTCAATTCAAAATGGCGTTATCAGCTTGTATTCAAACCTAAAGTGATAACAGTCTAGGAGAAGAAAGTCGTTATGAAAAAATCGAAAATATTCCTTGCGGTGGCTACTGCTCTAGCCACAGGGGCTTCAGGTCATGCCCTGGCAGCAACCTCAGTACAGGCAGATGGTGTAGGTCACACACAAACAATCACTCAGTATGGTCCCGTTGCCATTGACACTGACATCGATATTATTCAGTTCAACAATAATGTTGGCGATGGGCACTCGGTTAATATCGTGCAGCAGCGTGTCGACGGTTTTCAAGTCAGCACTGATCAGCGTGGTGATGGTGTTGCCAACGTCATAACAGTTCGACAGGGCACAGCACAGCCTGATTCAAGCGTGGTGGATATCGTACAGGACGGCGAAGGTAACGATGCTAACGTCAGAACCATCGGAGGGGCGGTAGGCTCTGATGCAAATAGCTATGCGGTTACGCAAACGGGAAATGGTGCAGTCGCCTCTGTCGTTGTCGATCGTAGTTCTGGCGACAACTTCACGATCTTGCAGGATGGTGGCGCAAATACAACGAATGTCCGTGCTGTCGACAACGACAACGTTACGGCGCTGATTGACCAGTCGGGTAGCTTTGTTATTTCAAACTCAGTGGGCGTCGATGCACGCAGGAATTCGGATGGATCGTTGGGCGTTACCCAATCGGGAGAGGGCAACCAGGCTGAGTTGAGCTTTAATGACAACACGGGTGGCTCAAGCGTCACCGTCGATCAGACAGGTGCTGCAAACGTCGTGGACTCAACCACCCTTGCATCTGACAATGCCGCAAGCAGTGTGACTCAATTAGGTGCTGGTAACTCTGCAACAACCTTGACGCGCAGATCGACTGACAGTCAGCTGACTATCACTCAGGGTGATGGCGGTAACATGGTCAACACTAATCAACTAAGAGATACCGGTTCGATCATTACGATTGATCAGGGAAGCACGACCACCGATCCATCCTTGCCGGGCTACGCACCACACACTGCTACGGTATCAGTCGTCGGGTCTGAAGGAACACTTCTTGACATCGATCAGGCAGACAATGCTCAGTCTGCGACAGTTAATGTGACAGATGGGATCGTGGGCAACGACATCGCAGTCGACCAGTCTGAGATCCGTCAGGACGCTACCGTGAATGTGACTGCGGCTGAATCGATGGATATCGATGTTGTTCAGGCTGGATATGAAAACAGTGCAATAAGCACGGTTGTTGGGTCTGAATCTGCGACGTTGTTAACGACACAATCGGGCGTAAGCAACACGGCAACGATGAACTCAACGGGAGATGCCAATACGGCATCAACTATCACGCAGGCGGGAAGCTTTAACGAGGCGATGGTTGAGTCGTCTGGTGATGCCGGGTCAGCAGCTACCATTGACCAGAGCGATGATGCCAACTCTGCGACAATTAATCTTGCAAATACAGTGGGTGATTCAGCCACTATTTCTCAGAATATTGAAGGTGACGATAATTCAGCAACCATTGAAATGGCTGGTGATGGTATAAGTACCGGTGGCTCTGTGATTAACCTAACGCAGAGTGGCGATGGGCAGCTAGGTAATGTTGAAATTGTCTTCGATACAAGTTCAACAGTCGATGTTACTCAATCTGATTCTGACAACAGTGCAGCGGTGACGCTGGCAGGTACTGCAACCGTTGACGCAGATTTGATGCAGACCGGTGATGAAAACACTGCAGACATTGAGATAGCCAACTCTATGGGTGTCACGTTCAATGCGGTACAAACCGGTGATGAGCTAGGTGTAGAGGCGCGCCTGGACAATGCAGAGTTGAGCACGGTTACACTGATGCAGGAGGGTGAGAGCAATGGTATCGGTGTGGAGATTGACAGCGACGAATCATCAGCCGTGACAGTCACGCAGGGTGGTGTAGGAAAAAGTGCCAACGTGTTACTGGAAAATACTGACAGTCTGGTTGTCGATATCGTACAAAGCGACGGTGTTGGTGGTGGGGCCGCGGTTGAACTGGAGGGCGCAAATGAAACCGCCGTATCAATTACACAGACAGATGGTCACACAGCCACGGTTGACGGTGCAGGAGACACCAACAGTATCGTAACTATCGCCCAGTCTGATGATGACAACAACGCGCAAGTATCTCTGGATCTATCAGCGTTCACCACAACCTCCATTACACAAGGTGCACTGGGTGGTGATGATAACTCGGCCAGCGTTTCATTCAATGGGCTTTCATCGTCAGGAACCACGACAACAGTCACACAGAATGATGATGGAAACATGACAGACTTGAGGTTCCAACGTGACGCAGGAACAGTTGTGAATGTGCTGCAAGGTGACGATGGCAACACTGTCGATGCTCGCTTTAATGGTTCTACACTGGCAACATTTGATATCGATCAGAGTGCCTCCGGTGACGGAAACTCGGTTACCTCGCGAATGGTGAACGCCAACGCGACTGACATTGATGTTGTGCAGGTTGGTAATGACAACGAGATGAACCTTGACCTGAATACCGACACCAGCAGCTCGGTCATGGTGACGCAGAACAGCCTGGGTGCTGGGCATATTGCGTCTGTAACCATGAACAACACCTTTGGCTCGAATGTGATTATCGACCAGGATGGTAACAACAACGAAGCGACTGTCACGATGAACGGTGTGACGAATAGTGACGCCACAATCATGCAGGGAATGGAGGACAACGTAGTGTCGCTGAACTTCAGTTCAGATGCAGACAATCTGCGTGGTGCTGACGCGATAGTTGTCGATCAGACTACTTGCTCAGGATGTTCAACGACGTTGACGTTCTAAACGCGGGATGTAGTAGTTGTTTGTAAGTCTTGTTAGAAAGGAGGTACAGCAGGAATAAGGAGATCCTGTTGTACCTTTTTTGTTTTAAAACGGCAGCCGCTGTTGCTCGTCAGTATGCTGTGCTGGAACTACTGCAATGGCTCAGTCAGGCAAACAAGGAAACAGCGTTAGTCGCTACTTTGCTCATCGTAGCTAGCTCTCTTTCCACGCCATTTCTCCTGGCTGAGAGAATTGCCTGATTGTGCTGACAACAGGCGCTTGTTCATCTAAATGTCCTGTGTCCATGATAACCTCGACACTGCTACATCGGTGCATCTCGTTGTAAAAGTGTCACTCGGCAAATGCAAGGTTTGGGTAGTTACCTGACCGCGGCTTAGCGTGTGAAACAATAAGCTGATCGTGATACAGATACATGCCAACCGGCATCTAGTGGGCCACGCAGCCACTAATCTCTCTCAAAAGAAAACTGAATAACCTTGTGGCCGCGCAACAAATCACGTTTAATTCTCCCACGGTAATACAGGCTGATATTGACGGTCCCCTGCCGTTTCACGCGAACTCGAAATTTCCTTATTTAACGGTTGTCCGTTTCAGATCCACGTAAAAAATAATGAACGACTTTCAGTATCGAAAAACATTGTCTAAGCCCTTTTTGACACTGGCAGTCTTTTTAACGGTTCTTCGTTTTTCAGTAATTACCGCACATGCAGTGTCAGATGAACCATTGATTTTTACCAATTCTGATAGCAATGGTACAAGGTTAGCGGCATCGGATCAGATTCCTGTGCTGTTGTCTGGCCAAAGTGATGAGGTTGAGCCACTCAGTACCATTTTTAGCGATCAATCGAATGCTCCAAAAGTTATACACACGATCCCTGGTAATCGAAAAGTTATTCAATCTGATCCGTTTTATACAATAGAAGGGGAGATATTGGAAAATGCCGAGGATGTGAAATTTGTACGAGTGCGTATACAACGCCGGGATAGTGTTCCAAAATTGTACTGGAACGGCGTAACGTGGCAAGAATCAGCCGCTAGCGTGTACCAGACGGCGACTATAGTCGACAATCACTGGACTCTTTCCGGGATAGATTTATCGGACACAGGTGATTACAGGGTACAGATTCTTGCAAGTGACTATTCCAACAACAGGACAGACCCGTCAATAAATATTACGTATTTTTCTGTTGGAAATCCTGATACGACAGCGCCGGACGTGTCAACAACAACGCCGGGTAATCGATCCACAGTTTTGCCAGAGTTCTCTTTTACTATCCAGGGCGAGGTAATAGATGATGACTCAGGTGTGAAGTCGGTCCGTGTGCGCATTCAACGCCGTGATGTGGACCCATTGCTTTATTGGAATGGTCTTGAATGGCAAAGCTCAGCCAGCAATATGTATCAGAGTTCCACAGTCGTTGATGATAGCTGGAGTCTTCCCGGGGTCGATCTTTCTGAAGCGGGAGAATACAGAATCCAGCTACTGGCCAGCGATAATTCGAATAACAATACTGATCCGACAACAGGCATGACCTTTTTTTCGGTCGCTAACCCTGACACCACGATGCCTGGCGTATCAACCATAATTCCTGCAAACCGTTCTACGGTTCTGTTGGATTCTTCCTATACGATTCAAGGGAGTGTGACAGACGAAAACTCAGGCGTAAAATTTGTCCGTGTGCGTATTCAACAACGTGATGTAGACCCTGTGCTGTACTGGGATGGTCTGAATTGGCAAGACTCAGCCACCAATATGTATCAGCCAGCAACCGTTGTTGATGATTACTGGAGTCTTTCAGGTGTTGATTTTTCACAAGCAGGCGACTACAGAATTCAGTTGCTGGCTAGTGATTACTCAAACAACAGAACAGATACATCAGACAATATCACCCATCTGTCAGTAAGTGATATGGACACAATAGCACCAAGTGTGTCCACTGACTCTCCCGAAAGAGGCGAGGATATTCCTGGCAGTTTTTCTTACACAATATACGGCGAAGTCACAGACGAACAATCGGGGGTAGACGAAGTCCTGGTGCAGGTAGAACGTCGTGATCTTGATCCAAGACTTTACTGGAATGGTTCAGCATGGATGGACACGCCAACAGATACCTATCTGGCGGCTACGGTGCTCAACAATAGCTGGTATCTCAACGGCGTTGATATTTCCGAGGAGGGTGAGTACAGACTGCAAATGCTGGCTCGTGACAATGCTGGCAATGTCAGTGATCCAAGTGCCACTGCGGTTCAGTTTACCGTTGGAAGTCATGCTGATTGTGGAGCCACTCATGTCTATCTTTTAGCGGGACAATCCAATGCGAATGGTCAAGCAGGCTATTTTCTTGATCAGAGCCAAAACCTGCCTGGAAGACAGCCAGCGATTGAAGATTTCCTATACACACAACCCGATCCTGATGTTTGTTATGCCTACAGAACCATCAGCAGACAAACGTGGACGGTAGACTATGACTATGGGTTCGGACCGCTGGATGTTCGCTATGGCAACGGCGGTCTGGGGCCAAATTACACAATGGGTACGGAAACCTCTCTCGGACGTATGCTAAATGGATTGCCGCGAAACCCTGAATGGCGATTGGACGATAAGGTTTGCCTGTTAAAATTTGGTGTTGGTGGAACATCTATCAACAGTTGGCATCCGAGTGGTCCAGAAGGATTGCACACAATGCTAATGGACTTTCTGGACGAAAAAATGAGTGAATTAGAGCAAACAGAATGCCGCTTGATACTGGAAGATTTATATTGGATTCAAGGTGAGGCAGATACTGGCAACCTGTCAAAGGTGACCGCATATCTCCCGAAATTCAAGGAGTTGATGGCGTCAATAAATACGTTCTATTCGTTTCGTCCAGTGTTCAGTCAGATAAAATCTCCAAGTCTGGCGCATTCTCCAAATCGTGCAATTTACACACCCCTGCTGAATCAGAAAATTAGACATGCAGGTTTTTTAACCACTGTGGATAATAATGACCTGACTTTCATAGATCAAAACAGTCTCAATCCTTCCACGGTAAATCAACATTACGATGCAGCCTCGTACATTGAGCTTGGTAGACGATTGGCTGAGACGTCCATGGAGAACTAACGGCATGTCGACCGCTTGTCTTCGTGGGTTGCCGGACATACAGGTTTTTTGAAGTTGTAGTTTCACCAAACACCATGAAAAAATGTTGCAATAGGCAAAATTGGCGATACAGACTAAAGGAGTCAGCCATGAAGTCTAGTTTGGTGTGTTGCATTGGTTTTGTTATTGCCAGCGTGGTATCAGCTTACTCTCACGAAGTAGAAGCGGACCCGCTTCCCGATGCTACACCTGGCGAGATATTTGGTGTTTATGGCACTCGCTGGGCAGATTGGGTAAAGTTGAATCATGATCTGATTGGTTTCTATATTTATCAGATTCCTCGTAGAACCAAACCTGTCGATGCTGAAACTATCGATGCGATTACAGAAACTGATGTCG
Organism: Granulosicoccus sp.; assembly: GCA_045110475.1. GTDB lineage: Bacteria > Pseudomonadota > Gammaproteobacteria > Granulosicoccales > Granulosicoccaceae > Granulosicoccus. Next base: position 140,213 of record JBGCGC010000005.1, on the reverse strand, counting down.
AAGTGCTTGCAATGCAGGTCATCTATCCATCTGTTAAAGAACGTTTTATGAGAAAGGGCAGAAGAGCTGACCGTGATGCTCTTGATGTCGTAGATCAGATTGTAGAGAACTTTTCACCCCCAGCCTTCGACAACATCAGAAATTTCTCTATTGATGAAGAAAATTTCTGGTGGGATGGGCGTGCAGCCTATCTGACAGATATCTATACCAATCTGAAGAAGAGTTTTCGAGAACGCAAGATTTGGCAATGGTTCAACGATAACCAGCATCAATTCGCTCCGGTGGAAGAGAGGTTCGAAATACCCGCTGACGGCTATATCACCGATATGTACTCGGTGCCTCTCTCCGACTACGAGGATCGGTTGCTTGGCTACGTAAGTCAAGGCAAACCCGTCGTATCGACGCTGTGGGCATCGCCAAACTGGAAACATGGCGAACGTGCAAGAGGCCGTCAGGACAACTGGTGGAATGAAGAAGGGTGGCGTCTCCTCTATACAAAAACGTTGATAAATCGTCGCCATGGCGTTCGTACGGCTCTATTCATGTACGATTTACCCTACAAGGGCGAGGGGCGTAAACTGACGCCAAACTACAAAAGCGAAGATCCCTGTGCCAGAGCTTTCACCAAAAAGCTGTTTAATGAGACGCTTCCTGTACTTGGCACCATTGCGACAGATTCTAAAATTCCAGCGATTCGTCCACAATGGATGGCTGAGCGTTGCCCCGCGCCTTAGTAGAGCAGGCATTGAGCCTGTCTACAAGGAATGCAGAAGCCTTTGCAGCAGAAAATCTGTTGGCTGATATCGCCTTCTACCGCGCAGGCTGTGTCGTCACTGAACCACAAAGTTTTTGCGGGGACTCCAGAGTGCGAACCCGTCGGAGTTATAGCTTCGAACATACCACCGCGCACTGCCTTTTACGCTGGCATTAAAACGATACTGACAAGTCTGTCCGCTTTGTACACACCCAGCCTCTGCTGGTGTAACCCATTCACGAACTCTTACACCGGTGACATCTACAACGTAAAGCCGGTAGCGTGTAGCGTTAGCTATTCGTGACCATTCGTACACTGGTGTTCGCTCTGAAATAGTGCCACTCGGAGTCAGTGCGGTTGCTCTAGCGGCAGGCCCTGCTGTCGTGGAAAAGACCTTTGGTACACTCCAGTTGCTGGCAGCTCCGAAATCATTTAACGAACGTATCCACCAGCGAGTGTTGGCACCAACATTGAACGGCAGCACCATGGAGCATGTATTCGCGCCACCTGCGCATCCCAGGTTTTTCGCTCGGAACACTTCCCTGTAAATAGGTGTGTTAGAGGCATCTCTCATGTACACGATATAGGAACGAGCGTATTCAGACGGTTCCCATTCGATCATGGGTCGCCTCGCCATACCGCTGCCTTGTGGGGCTATTAATGTTGCCACTGGCGGAGGGCTTGAGTTCGTTGACGAGAAATCGATACTATAAAGCCCAAATGCGTTGTCGTAATAGTCTTTTGCCACTAAGGTGTAAGTGCCGTTTAACGTCAAGGGTCGGTTGTTGATTGAGGCGGTTGCAGAGCCGGACGCACTTGTCACAAGATGCCCGTTGGGGTCATAGAGGAAAATTCGTGGATAGATATTGCCGGGCAAGTTTGGATCGCTTCCATTGAGATCGTTCATCGTTATGGATACGGTGTCACCGTTTTTTGCGAAAAACGTGTAGGTATCTATATCGCCGAGGGTAATCAGTTGTCTGGCAGTTCTTCCATTGAGCAAATCACCATGCTCTAAGGCACCGGGTGTTTGAGCGAAGTGGATTTCATACGCTCCAAACGCATTGTCGTAGTAATCCTTTGCAAGTACCGTATACGTTCCATTCAACGGTAATACCTGGTTGTTGATAGATCCAACATCGCTGTCAAAACTGGTGGTAACCAGTGCCCCGTTTGGGTCGTAGAGATAAACTCTTGGGTACAGGTTACCTGCGGTGTTGGGGTCATCACCGTTCAGATCTACCATTGTCAAGGAGACTGTCTCTCCCGTTCTGCCGTAAAACGTATAGGTATCCATATCACCTAATGTGATGTCTTCTCGTACCTTGCCGCCATTGATGAGACCCCCGTGTTCCTGGGCGCCCGGTACACGGGCAAAATGAATCTCATAAGGTCCCGCTGCGTTGTCATAGTAATCCTTGGCGAGCACGGTGTATGTACCGTTCAGCGGCAGAACACGATCAACAATGGAGCCGACATCACTATCAAATCCACTGGTAATCAGCGTGCCATTGGGATCGTACAGATAGATTCTCGGGTAGATGTTGCCCGGTGAATTAGGATCGCTGCCGTTCAAATCTACCAGTGTCAGTGACACATGCTCGCCAGTGCTACCGTCGAACGTGTAGGTGTCCAGATCCCCCAGAGTAATTGTTTCCTGAACACTACCGCCATCGACAAGCAGACCGTGTTCATCAGCGCCTGGACTCACGGCGAGATGGATATCGTAAGGCCCGGTTGCATTGTCGTAGTAATCTTTGGCTACAACGGTGTAGGTGCCATTTAACGGCAGGGTTTGATTGCTGATAGTTCCGACGTCGCTATCGAAACCACTGGTCATCAGCACACCATTGGGGTCATACAAGTAGATCCTTGGATATATATTTCCTGGTAGGTTAGGATCTGCACCATTCAAATCAACCATGGTCAGGGTGGCTGTTTGTCCGGTCAAACCGTCGAATTCATAGGTGTCTTCATCGCCAGGTGTGCCGATGCTGCCGGAAATCGAACCACCGTTATTGAGAGCCTCTGCGGCTGCGACGTTCTCCGAAAATATCGCAAGTGAACCAAGAAGTAGCACGCTGCAAATGGTTGTTCTGAAAATAGATAATTTCCAGTTAAATTCTTTTGCTAAATTCACTGCTTGTCTCCGCATGTTGTTGGGGCGAAGGTCAGCTTTTTGTCTGTAATACCATAGGTAAATTACAACGCCCCTACGCCACTAATAGTGAAACAATAGCGTGTAATGATGTCAAGATAGGATTCCCTATCTACTGCTTTCAAGCCGACAAGATCGCGGCATAGAGTGCAGATTTTGCAACGTTGATAGAAGTACCTTACATATTCAAGTGGTCAGGCTAGAGCCATCATTGGTCTTGTTCAGTCCTCGTACTCCGACTAAGGTCAACACAACTCTTGTAAACGCTGTAACAACGAGAACGCATATCGCACCAAAAAGCCCGTAGACGGGGGCGACAAATATCACAAGAACTAAAAATAACAGGGTGGATACCAGTAACGGCGCATAGAGTTTTTTGATGGCATCACATCTGAAGTACTCTAATTCGATTATTTTTGCGCTTTGACTAAGACAGACTGCCAGGCAAACCAGGATAAACTCGATGTAGTGGAGTTGAATGAGACCGTTTGAAAGGTAGTGCCCGATCGGGGAAATCAACGGCCCGAACAAAGCCACAGGTATCATGAATATCACTATGCAGATACTCAGTATCTTTATATGCTTTTTGAAGCTGTTTCCAGAATTTTCTGACTTTTTCCCGAGATATATCGGTATGACGTATTGGTATACAGATCCGATAGTCAGGTTTGCCGCGCCGCGGGCTACCAATTGATAGAGCGCCAAAACTCCGATCGTTTCAATGGGCAGGTAGTAACCAAGCAGAATTTTATCAATGTAAAGCATTGAATTGCTAAGTACCGAGAAGAACCAATTGAGTTTATATTGACTGAGCAAACTATCGAAAGTGATCGCTTCTGTGCTCTTCGGTTCTGCAAAAAAGCTGCTTGTAAGGTAGAGCGTATAAAGCGCGCTTATGGCAAATGATGTTAAGGCGATTGACAAGAGGGACAACTGTATAGACTGAAAACCGAGCAATACCAGCAACCCAATCCCGGCAATTCTGGCTAGCAGGATTGTGTTAGTTAATACCAGACTAATAATTCTGTTTCGCTGGCCGAGAACATACGTCTCTATGAGACTGGCTGTGCCTATTGATACAGCAGTGAAGGGTATGAGAAATATGAGTACGGAAAAATACTCGGCTGGTGTGGATGGATGGTTCAGGAGAGCGACTGTCGAAATAGCGAAGCCTATTCCGGCAACGGGTATCGCAGTGGCACCCAACAATTTCACTATGTAGACTACTCCGCGAAAATTGTTCTGTCGCGAAGAGGATAGCTTTGCCAGAGGAACGTTGGCAGGTGAGTAAGTCAGCGCTACCAGCCAGGACGCTAGTGAATAATAATAGACGTAAAGCCCGTAGGTTTCTGGGCTGTCCAGTGCAAGTATTATAAATTTTATCAGCAAAAATGAAAGAATAGTGGAGACGAGCTTATTTGCCGCTACTATGAAGAATTCATGTCCGCGGGCCAATAAGCCTTGAAGTCTTGATAAAACTTTCATGATAATAGTGCTGGCAAATTTGTAGAAAACGAATTGCTTTGCACTATCAGTGGTCTGTGGGTCGTCCTCGTTTGTACCCTAATAAATCCAATTCGTTACCTGCATTTGATTCAAACCATTCAAGTGCTTCATCGGTAAAATGCTGGCTCCATCCACCGATTGATCCTGACCTGATAAAAGGTTTCTGAGCCTTTTGAATTCCGTGTATTCCCTTGTTCAACTTTGACTGGTTTTGTTGCATATTACTCATGGAATACTCTTGTGCGATTTCAGCAGTAAATTCAGGCGTCCATTGGTGTTCAGGACGGAGCAATGACAGAATTCGAGTTAACTCTCCGCCTGTATCCAGCCGCAAGTTCTCATAGGTGACGTTGATGGCTTCACCTTTGTCGTGCCAGGCATTGACAAATTCGCTCCACGAAAACTTGGGCGTTGCTGGCGTCTGAAATACAAACTTCATAAAGGGAAGCAAGTTGTTTCGAATGTCATCGTAGTCATCAAATGGAAGATGTTTTTTCATCAAATCCACGTGAGCTCTGTTGAGCAAATCGTTGTAAAAAAAAGAATGGTAATAAAAAGACACCATGATATCTCGACCATCTCGATGCAATACGATGGTTTTATCCAGTGGTAGTCCAAAGGAATTGGTCCAATGTGCTTGCATCACACACGGTTGAAAAGGAGATCGTGTTCGGTTCCATGCTGGAATCTCCAGTGCATGTGAAACCATGCTTTTAAGCCATGTGCCACCAGACTTCGGGTACTCAATAAGAAATACAATGTTCAACGGACGTCCAAGCAATCGCGCTGCGATTGTCTTTTTCACCATAGAAGATTTATAAGGAGCCGTTAAAGAGCGCATTTTTTTGTAGTCTATTTTAAATTCTTGTTAACTTCTTGCAGCAATGTCTCAACCATCGATGGTTATATGGTTGATCCGAAAGTGTCAGAATGTTGGTAAAAAGCCTGATTTTTGAAAGCCTTTAAAACTAACAAATGCATTACTGCCGCACCTGTCTTCTCCTTCTCATGGTGCGCATTTTTGCATTGCCGTGTGGTGTTTTCTGTATATATCTGTGAAAACAAATGGCAAAGATAATCCATGTTAGTGGAACGTAGATTCCCTCGACCGCGCTGGCGACCATCATCGATGCAAAAGGTATAACCAAAAGCATCTGAATTGAATGGCTTTGTACTCTTACGGCCAGTGCAGCCTTGGATCCCATGTACCATAAGATATAGAGCGCAAACAGAAGCCCAGGGACTCCCAACATGAACATGTTGGAAAGAACGTAGTTATGCACATACAGTTCCTGAGTTACTCTATCGCCAGTTAATACCTTCGCGGCATACCCCATGCCGGAAAAAGGATTCTGGCCAAACGCTTGAAGTGCATAGGTAAATTGGTCGAATCTTGTGTCGCTTTCTATCCCAACGAATCGATTTTCTAGTTCCAACCCTGCAAAAGCGAACACGATCATGCCGGCCCCGGCAAGCAGTATGAAGAATAGCCTGCGCCTTGACACCTTGTTGGTTAATGATACGAATATGACCATGGCCACACAGGCTATCAGTGCCCGGCGTGAAAACAAAGCGATGATAAACATCAAACACAATCCGAGAAGAATGACGTTCAAGTCCAGTAATTTTCGTTTTCTGGAGCCTGCCCAGCTGGTTTGAGCCAGTAAAAAGATGCCAAAAAAGAAGGCAAATATTCCAGCAATGGTATTTCGTCTAATCTCTCTTGGAGTGATTTCGAAATTCAATCCGAGGATTCCAAACATTTCCTGATAAATGCGAAAAGTGAATGAATAAAAATTTAATCCTGTACTGAACATGGAGAGAATCACTCCGGAGAGAACGAGTGCTACAAAAAACAGGATTGAATAACTGGTAACACCAATGATTGAAGCCTTGATCAACAGTCTACGCAGCCTGGCAGTCGAGTAGTCTGCCATCATTGCTGCCAGGCTGATGTAGAAAGCAAAATACAAGCAGGACTTTATGAGCGCTTGTGATGCGTTAGGGTTGTTGATCGACAGGACCGACGCAGCAGCGATAATCAGAAATAGAAAATGTGCAAGTTCAAACTTTCCGAGTCCTCGCAGGTTCAGTTTTCCCACCAAAAGCGTTACCAACGCATAGAGAAAAACCAGAATCATCGCAATATGGGTTATGGAACCACTTATGGCGTTGGTTCTTAACGTAAAAAAGGGTAACGTAGCAATAAGAAATATGAAAATCGCATTGCTAATGCGGTTTTCCTGTTGATTGTCAGAATCGGCCCAGGAGCGTTGTGGTTGTGTTCTCTTTCTCATGAGCATTAATCATCAGGGTGTGGTGCAGGAAAAGCGGCTGGACAGCGACATAAAGGCATCTACGCGCCTTGATATCGTTTTGACGTTAGAAAAAACTTCGTATGTGAGACAGGCCAGAAGGGCTCAAAGTGATGTCTCTTGTATAGACCGTTAACAACTGAGCTTTCATCATCATGGATCCCGCGCGTAGTGGTAAAAAAAGTTTCATGTCCAAGTGAATAGCAGTGATCGACGATGTGACTCGTATAGGCGTCTACTTGCCCATATGGGCAGGCAAAGTGCAGTACTGTGCCAGTTTTCTCTTGTAACAATGCCAACGCAGCTTCGATTTGCTCCTCAGCTCTGGCTTGTTCGATTTTTCCGAGATTTTCATGATTAAGGGTATGGTTACCTATCTCATGTCCATTTTTCTGCAATGATTCCACATCATTCCAGTTTAAAAACTCGATTGGAGGACCCCCCAGCCGGTTTTGATTATAGAATTTTAATTGGTCTCGGTCTTTTAGTTCGATAAAGTCCGGGCACAGGAAGAAACAGCAAGAGGCTCCGTACTCTTTCAGAATTGATCCAGCCATTAAACAGCTTTGGAAACCATCATCACAGGTGAAACACAAATTTTTTCCGGTGAGAGTGCCTGCTTTTATCTGGTTTACCGCGTCCGTGACGGTAAGAAAGTTATATTCCTCTGCAAGCCAATCGAGTAGTTCCCTGAAGTTATCCAGATTGTCGTCAAACATGAAATGATAAGCAAGAAACACGACAGTGCCATTGTCTGCTGTTTCATGTTTGTTAAATAACGACATGAGATCAAGCATCACAGCTCTGGCACGTTCTCGCGTGCTCATGGGACGGTGTTGCCTGTAGTCGCTATATTTTGTGACAGTATTCACTTTAGTAGCTCGTCCCTAACCGGGTTGTTGATGTCGGGTAACGTCAAGAGTCCGCAGGAAATCGTACTCTGCTGAGTAATAATTCTTAAGGTGCGCTTCTTCTTGTTGACTTAATTTTACCGCGTCGGGTGCCGCCAGATTAAAGCGACGGTACGTCTTTGCTATCAATCTGACAGGGTATTTCATGATCGGCTGCAGGTAGGTTTGTGAACTCAATAATTTATGGAGTTTTCGCTGACATTTTATGTAGATTTTTTGGATATTTCCGGAGCGTACCTGTTCAGTCCTGTTGTGCACGTTGAACTCATAATCGGCGTAAAAATCAGGAGATACGTCGAATCTTCTTGCCATATCCGATAGCAACTTCGCGGGATTATCCTTTAGTTGATCGTATGACACCGTGATGAGGCGTTCAGAGGGAATAAATTTTTCATATCGTTTCAGATATTGTAAGAAACGTCCGGATTCCATCGCATTGAATGCCATCGAACCTGCGCCGGTATCTCCCTGTTTTTTCAAAAATGTGGTGATGTCCATATCTTCTGGTACGAGTTGAATCTGTTTGCCAAAGCGGTACCAGGATAATAGGCGTTGGATAGGGTCGCGTAAAATAACGATGATAAAGTAGTTTTTATCGGTGAAATGTTCCTGTAGAAATTGCGGTGACTCGTCGCAATACAGATAATCCGGCGATACATCCAACAAGACCTTTACATTCTTTGATGTCTTGCCAAACAGGCTTGAAAATGATTGTCCTTTATCTTCTTCATAAAGGAGCGCTTGGTCATTCTTGCTCCACTTATATTCTCTGGTCAGGAAATAGTTTGTTTGCTTGACTACAGAAGGCTGTATCTCCGGGTGATCGCCCAGATATCTAAAAATTGAAGAAGTTCCGGCCTTGCTCTCACCTGCAACTACAGCGAAACACTGTTGTTCACTGTGCATGGCGTTGATGCTGCTCCAGGTTGATACGGCTTTTTGTGATAATCATTGTTTTGTGGCACTGATAATAAATCCAGAGGCAAGCACCTGTAAATTCAGAGCTTTGCAGACACGTTCATAGACGAGTATCAAAGCATACAAAGGAAAGAAAAAAGAAAAATAGCCCCTTGCCTGGTAGTAGGCGGTCACCTGGATATCAGTAAAACCGACCTCTTCAAATCGTTTTCTCATCGCACCTGGTGTGCAATTATTAAAAAATGCTGGATAGCCTGTGACGTCAGCGGCCTCAGGCCGCAGTGCACCAATTAGTCTGTTTTGCAATTTATGACCGACCAATCGCAGACAGATGGAGTAGGGGTGCCATTTTGATGGAATATAGTGATGTGTGCTGCCACCCTGATTCAAACACTGATACATAACATTCACTGACGCCTTGTTATCAGGTACATGTTCCATCAAGGTTTTGGAAATCACCATGTCAACTTTCATGGCAAGAGGTTCCTCGATGGATTGAGCAATGAACTGATCATAAACATCCAGCCCCTGAGGTTTCTCATCAATATCCACACCGATATAGACGTATTCTTCAGATTTTTGTAGTAAGGGGCGATCAACTCCGCCTACTTCCAGTATCTTTGCATTCTCACGCTTCGCAGCATCTTCCTGAATCCTGTCTGTAAGAATATCGAAATACGACTCGCGGGGATGAAACCCGGGAAAGGCCTCATCAAATTTTCTCTGTAACTTTTTATTCGCGCGTACAAATTGTCCGATCATCGGTGTCTACCTTTTTTGCGAGTGCTGTGCGTACATGGCGATTGACCTTGTATAAATATCCTGATGTCTACTGGCGCACACTGAGATATCAAAAGCCTCTTCCGCAATTTCCCTGTTTCTCGTACCCATAGCCCGTCTCAATTCAGCGTTACCAGCAAGCTCGAGAATATGCATAGCCATTTTTTCATGATCTCCCGGCTCTACCAGAAACCCATTGTCCCCCGATTTGACGTAATCTCTGACACACCCAACATCAGTAGACACAATGGGCAGTCCACAGGCCATGGCTTCCCACACCGATGTAGGGGATGCCTCCGCCGCCGATGAGCAAACATAGATATCGCACTCTTGTAAATGCTTTACCACATTGTCGCTTGGGCCATAAAATTCCAGATTATCAACGCCCAGCGTTTCAACTTCCCTATCCACGCTCGTCTGATATTTTTCTTGCGATGCGTAGGATGATCCAACAACCTGCCATCGTATCTGCGATTGTTCTGTCAATAGTCTGGCGGCACGCACTACTGTCAGATAGTCTTTGACCGGACTGATATTACCTACTGTCAATAGCCTGACAACACCGTCAGATTCATCCTCTCGTCTATCAGGTAAAAATCGTTGCGTATCAACCGGTGCCTCTATGGACAACAGGTAAAACTTGTCTTTGTAAACGATTTCGTAATCGGGAAGGTAGTGCTGAGTTACCCTTGATCCTGCGACGATGACGCCAGCCACCCAGCGTCGTAACAAGGCTCTGGCCAGTAGCCTGAAGGGTGCAGGCGAGCTGGTGTCGTTCAGATGCCATACCGCAGGGCACCGTGCAAACCTTGCGGCAATGATCGCCTTGAACATCCAGGCGCCACCGCTGGAATGCACAACATCAATATCATGCTTGCGTATGGCTTTGACGAGCGCGCCGATTTCCCACGGCATTCGGGCGAGCGATTTGATGATGTCCATCGGGCTTCTGGAAAGCTTGGTCAGGGGCAACTGAACATAGGGCACATCTGCCTCTATTAGGGATTTTCTGAATTCGTCCGGCCCACTATCCGGTATGGCGATAAGCGTGAATACCTTACCTTCCAGACATTTGGCAACACGCTGCATACGCAATTGCGGGCCGGCAATCCGCCCGTCTTCCATGACATTAAGCACTTTGATCACGCGAGTCTCCTGTAAGCGACAGGGATGAGCGCCTGCCGGGTTCCAGCATGAGTACTTTCTATATCGGTGTGTGCTGCGAAATTCATCATGCTTCCTCAACTACGCCATCTTTCTCAACAACGCGTGCAGGCACACCAACAGCGAGAGCTTTGGCGGGAATGTCGCTCACAACCACCGCATTAGCGCCAACAATACAATTCTGTCCCAATCTCACACTGCCAATAATTTTGGCACCAGCAGACACCAGAACCCCATCCTCTACCGCGGGACGTTGCGTTGGATCAAATCTGAAATCCAGCGTCTTTGCGCCAAACGTCACTTGCTGCAACACCGTCACATTGGATCCGATAACGCCTGCACCCAGAATGACCCCTTGAGGATGCGGCATAACAAAGCCGGGCCCGACAATAGCAGTGGTAGGTATTTCAGCATTAAATACAAGGAAGTTGATCAGGCTCCAGCACTTGGCAATACGATGGCGATTGGCCATGCAGGCGCCTTGCGCTCGGCGCATGATGTATACCGATGCAAAGCGCGGAGAAAAAGCGTTTTTCCAGGTATAGGGGAGGGGCGTCTGGCCGCTGATTTCCCGAAGGCGATTCCAGTCAGCCTCAATCAACTCTCGTGGGGTCATGTCCATTGGCTGCCGTTCCATGTCAGCCCCTTTGCACCATCGATAATGACACTGGCCCAGTTAGTGATGGAATGTTTCTCGAACAGTGTTAGATCGATCTGTTGTTCTGTTGGTGTCTGCCGGGGCACATCAATCTTATGTTCATCCATAAAGAACATGCGCTCCCTGTCGTAGAACTCGTAGCCCTTTAGCGAAGGGTTTGTGGTCATTAGAGGGGTACCAGAAAATATCACCTCAACTGTTCTCATGGTGAGACCGCTTTGCCGCTGAAATTCAACATCCAGAATGCAACGGGACTGCTCAATAACCGTCAGATAGTCTGGGTAGGCGAGTTGTTGCAAGGTTAATGTTCCACTGTATCCAAACCATCGCCTTGCAAACAGGAACAGCACATGGTGAATGGGGCTGGGTGAGACTAAAAGGAAGAAGTAAGGTCGCTGTTCGGCTTTCAGTGTTTTTTCGAACGTTGCCAGTAATTTGATACGACGCAAATGCGCACTTCCGACAAAGGCAAAATCGTATTTGTAATCCCTGCCGCTGGCATCCTGATTGATGATGTCTGTCTGGTGACAGTGAAACAAGGGCCAGTGCATCAGTCGACTATCTTGTTGACAATCCTCGGGGTCAAAGCTGTAGATATCATCGACCCACTGGAACGTCTCTTCATCCAGTGGCTTTTGCCGGATACTGTCCCACTTGTAAATGACGATTCGGGCCTCGGGCAATGCCTTGCGGATTAGCTGATAATCAGGGCCCTTCAGGGTTTCCGGATTAACAATAAAAACCACTTCGGCCTTTAAATCATCAGCAGCTTTCAGGATTCTTTGCACGTGCGCCGACACGATACCCGGCACATACCTTATTAGTCGCAACCGCGTTAGCACTTTCAGCAGGAGACTGTTACCGACTCTTTCATCATGCCAGCGCACGTCATGGCCACTGTGTTTCACCGCCTCTGTAATTCGGGTCTCGTACCCGAAAGTGGAAGGCGTTAACAAAAGAACACGGCTCATGCCGCTTTTAGCTTGTCGCTAACCCAACGGTATAAATCACTAAGCCCGTCATCAAGGCTGACGGCCGGAGCCCAGTCGAAATGGGCTTTTACCGGACTAAGATCGGCGCAAGCGTGCCTGACATCGCCAAGTCGATAGGCGTTGGTTCTGACAGGCATCGGGGCCTTGCCCAGCGTGCACAATGCACTGGCAACAGCCTCAAGCTCAACTCGGTCGCCCGAACCACAATCAAAAACATCAGTGGGTGGTGATCCTTGCGCCGCAGCCGCAAGCAAGGCCGCTACATCTTCCACATGCACAAAATCGCGGGTGATACCGCCGTTTTCAAAAATCTCGACAGGGTGTTTGCCCATCGCCTGTTTAATGAAGTGAATCAGTACACCCGTGTAGGGATTGGTCAGCGATTGGCCTGCACCGTAGACGTTTTGCAAGCGAAAAATATGTGCGGGTATATCAAACGCATCGCACCAACTGGTGAGAAGATGCTCTTGTGACATTTTCGTCGCGCCATAAATATTGCTGGGATTGGGAAAATGCACCGACGCATTCATGTCCAGCGATTGCAGTCCCGGGAAATTGAATTCGTGTTTTTCCAGATCAGCGCTTGTGCGTTGTCTGGGATACACAACCGTACCCGTCTCGGTATTCTGATAGGGGCCTTCACCATAGACAGCCCGCGTGCTGGTTAGCACAATCTTGCGAGGCATTTTTGACAGTCTGGACAGCGCATCCAAAGTATTAGCCAGACCGAGTGTGTTGACCCTTGCATTAAGCGCACAGTTGCGTAATGAACGCCCGGTGCCGGTCTCAGCCGCGAGATAGACAAGTGTGTCTGGCACGCCGTTTTCAAACAGGGCATCAAGGCTGTCGGTTGAGCAAACATCGCCAACGACCAGCTCTGCCTCTGAGCTCAGCATCTCTCGAATGGAGTGGTCGTCGTGTGAGACGCTGGCAAAGCAGTCAAAAACAGTGACCGACTTTTCGCCGAGTCTGGAGGCCAACGCCTTGCCAATAAACCCGGCACCACCAATTAGAAGGTTTTCTCTCACTGTGTTTCTCTTAATCCGTCGGCTACCAGTTACCGCGCGAACGTAGCTAATGATGCACGATACTTCCAGCGCCGAGATTATAAGGCAAACAGTGACTTTTACGGTGGTTGATTGATGAAATTCTTACACAATTTCATCGTATTAACTTTCAGCAACAGTTCATTGCAGGATTGTTCTTAAAATCCGCTCAAGACAGAGCTGATGGTTGCGTACGCAGCTTGCGCACAACCGCCTTGTTAGAGTGCGGAAAAGGTGATTCAGGTGGTTTCGTGCCCACAAAGCCGCAAATTTTTTCCCATTTCTGATCATCATTGATATCCAGAATCAACAGGTTTTCTTTGCCGACGAAATCCATCACCGCCTGATTGTGTTCCAGATAAGCTGCCTTGAAGCTTTTTTCCTCTGGCTCCAGACCTTTGTAAACTCTTAACCTGATGGCAATCTTGATTAGCCTTTCGCGATACCTTTTGCTCAGCCGATTGTTTTTTAAACCCAGAACATTCAATACATGGCCAATTCTGCATTTGTAGTTGTTGTCGACGCCGCGCGCGGCAAAATGCGTCTGAATGCTTTGCCACCAGTCGTCGAGGTCTCTGACAGTGAGTATGATTTTCAGGTCAGGGTTGTGGCCAATAAATTCCTTGTAGAAGTAGGCAGTCGGTAAATCGGAGACGAAGTCTATGTCGTCATATATGGAGCAGTCCAGTTCTTCACCGTGCAGCAGAAACGGCGCCATTCTCTCGATATCGAAATGAATGGCCGAGAATCCCAGCAGTTTGAAGGCGTCTGTTACTGACGTTGTTCCGGTCTTGCTAAGCCCGGCACACAAATATTTCACGAAGAGACCCTGAGTCTGTAGATAGTGATGATTCAACGATAAAGTGGATGCTGCCGAGTGCCGCCCTCGCGCATTAAATCAGGAGCGTTGAAACGTCTGATTCCGGACTGGTGAGCGGTAGAGGTGCGCACCAAACGCCACACAGATGTAGTCTACTGCATAAATGGTTAATTTGAGTAATATTACCCGGGGTAAAATGCAGCGGCAGATTCAGCCTCATTACATTTGGCATAGATCTTGTCATTTCCACTGTTACAAGTAATCCTGATGGAAAAATCAGGTAATATTTGCGAAGTGGTTCATACCACTCCAGACGCGAAGGAAGTCATACAGGGAGATCGAAGATGGGTTTGTGGAGAAGTCTGTTCGCCGGCATTGCGGCGGCGGTAACAGTGCCTTGCGCATTGGCCCAAACGCAGGATCTGGTGCCCATTGTCACGTATGACCAATCACATCCTCTGGTAGACAGCAGCGATGAATTCCCGATGGTTCGTGTTTACGCCACCGGTGATGTCATCATCTACCGCGCCGAGGGCAACCGAAACCCTGGCATTTACGAATTAACGCTCAGTGAAGACGAGCTACTGGCCATCAAGGATCTGGCACAGCAAGCGGGTGTTGCTCAATTTGATGAGGCCGCTCTGACGGATGCGTCGGCCGAAGCCGTTGATGGCGAGCTTCGCTATTCATCCGATCCGACCACTACGGTTTTCGAATTCAACCGGGTACAAGGTCAGGATAGCCTGTCCTCGGGCGACGGCACCACGCCAGATATTTTGCAAACCGTGGTGTTGGAAGACGTATCGGTGATAGCCACCGCTACACTTGATTCAGAACAGCTCAGTCCGCTCAATGCTTTGCACGAACGTCTGATTACACTCTTCACTCAGGCGGGGCAATAAAAATGGCAAAGTTAAGGAAAGCGCAGTGTGCAGTGCCTGTCGCGACAGCAATTGTCGGTGTGCTCGCATCCTTTACCACCTCCGTTCAGGCGGGCGGCTACACCTTTGATCAGCTACCGGACAGCGTTACCCACCCGGAAGGCTACGATGGAACTGGTGGTGAGCTAACGCTTAACGTCTGCATTGTGCCGGGAACACCGTTTGCCAGCGAGATGGAGCGACCGCTGCGGAACAACATTGCCGTGTGGAACAAGTTGCAGTCCACCTCAGCCAACCTGCGCCAAATACCACTGCCATCAAATACCTACGATTTCGAATCTGTGTCGCTGCATGAATTTGGACATTGCCTGGGAATCGATCACCCTAATATCGGTACGGGTTTTGGCCTTCAGAAAAGGCAGGAAAATTTCTCCGCGGCCACGCCAGGCGCAAACGGCGTGTTCGATTTGAATGAAGGCCCTGATGGGCTGATAGGTTCCGCGGATGATATTAGAGGCGATGACATCAATCGCAATTTTTTCTATGCCGACTCCAATAACCCGTTTGTCGAGCAAGAGGTTGTCGATTCCTCTAATTACAGGCGTGAACTTGCCGACCTGCCGTTTGGTGATACTTTTCCCGCCAACGCCGATAGAGAGGTCTCGGCGACCGGTCGCTTCGCGATCCCGAATACAGAAGCTGTCATGCAGCAGGGCACCTTTAATGACGAAATTCAGCGCACGCTGGGTCACGACGATGTCTCCACTTTGCGCTATGCCAGAAGTGGCTTTGATGCTATTCAGGGTACCGACGATGACTACACTGTCAAACTTACCTATGGGGGCATTACTGAAGGTGAGGACTGCAATATCACCGTGGAAATGGATGTGACCAAAACCGGATTTGCTGCGTGTGATCTGGCAGGGTTTTACGCTGACAATACCAACATCGTCATCTCAAGAGCACAAATCTACTTTGATCCCAACGACGACTGGTATTTCAACAACACGCCTCCATGCACTGAATCCATGGAGCTGACACCGGACGTCTGGGAGATGATTTCATTACCTTGTCAGGTTGGTATCTCCACCTCCGCCACTGTCGGTGATGTTCTGGGGGATGATCTCGGGCAATCAACTATTGGTACAACCTGGGCAATCTATAGTTATGAATACACAGAATCAGACAATGGCCTGAGCGAAGGCGCGTACAGGGCACTTACTCTCACCGATGAGCTTGACAGTTCAAAAGCCTACTGGATCATTGCAACGGATTCCGGTGCCACCATCGATGTGACGGGTGAGTACAACGCGCAGCTCGATACCGCGCTTTATATCGACACGGCATCGGGAGAATTCTCCGGGTGGAATCTTGTTGGCATGCCTTATCGCTACCCGGTAACCTGGGCGGATGCAGTTGCAGTTGACCCTTTCGGTAACCGACAAAATCTTTTTCAGGCCGATCCGCCTACCGGTGACGGCGGAACCGCCTGTTTCCCGGGAGGCTCGCCCACACCCGATTGCAAGGTCGGTCAGGTTGGCTTTCGGTACGATGGTGAGCTTGGAGACTACGAAAGGCTGGACACCACGACCGGTGCTGTGGGTAAGTTCTCAGCGGCCTGGGTTCTGGCTGGCGACGAGGGTTACAAACTGCGCTTCCCTATACCATCGGCCGAGTTGCTTACGCCCTGATTAGCATCTGCTCTGGCGTGAGGCGCAGTTGCTGTAGTTGCAATAGACGGGAGATCCCAGAGGCAAAGCAGTTAAAGTGCAGCTATGCTCATTATGGTGAGATACAGGGCAATACCTGCCCTGAACAGATTGCATTGCCGATTGGTTCGTTGTTCATGCTGCAGTTAAGTGCTACCGTCTAGCCCAGACGAGCAGGTCGAATGGCGATCACAGCGAGCGACTGTTCATACTCACACAATTACTGAACATTAGGAGAAATCTGTGCTTCATTCATCTAATCTGTCACCTCGTACGAGTCTTGCAGTTCTACTGTCGATCGCACTTGTGGCAGGTTGCAGCAGTGACAACGACACCGCAGCCGATCCAGGGACTGACGAGACACCTACGGATCCAGACAACGGTGGCGATATCATCGAGGAAGGGCCCCCACCGGGCTCACCAGCGATCAACCCGAGTAACGCCCGAAATCTGGCAATCGAAACTCTGGAACTGACAGACATTCTGGTTTACTCATTTTCAAATACCAGCGCCTTGCTTTTGAATAGTTCGACACCGGCCGGTTGCGGGACGTCTGGCTCTTTTGAGGTTGTTGGCGGCACGACGCAGACATTTAATTTTGCTGATTGTCAATTGGGTGGTGAGGGTCCAAGACTGACTGGCCAGATTGCCTACGACGGTGCATTCGACAATGGCTTTACCGGAAATCAATCATTCACTGAGCTGCAGATTGTCTCTGGAACCCGCGTCCTGTCAATCAACGGGACTGCAGCCGTTGTCTCCACACCGGGTAGTATCGCTGTATCTGCGGCTGATCTGGTGGTGAACGACGGCCAGTCCGACGTTACCCTGACTCAATCCACAGTGACCATCAGCAATGCCGGTTCAGCACAGCAGAACGTGCAAGTCAACCTGACTGCTGCCGCACCAAGATTCGGCTTGACCGCGGCTACCGTCACATCCAGTGGTCTGACGGGGCAGGCCGTTACCTGTCCGCAATCGGGAACCCTGAACGTTGACGCGCAAGACGATGGAGCATTGCTGGTCACCGGAGCGGTCGGTAGCAACCTGACCTTTGACGTCGCCGACACCAGCGACACGCTGGCTTGCGCTGAAGTCGCCATTCTCGTTGCGGATAACAACGACGATATAACGACGCCTCCAGGCGTACCGGGCGGCTTGTAAACCCTGTCAGTCAAGGACTGTTCTTTGCGCTGGCGCCAGCGAAATCGTCATGATATCGCTGGCGCCAGCTTCGTTTTACAACGCCAGTTCTGCTGTATTCAGCGTATTGCAGGTTATCAGCACGTCTTCGTTGTTCACTGCTGTTTGCAACCTTGCATCAAAAAAGCCGCTGGGGTCGAAGACCAGACTACTTAATGTCAGTTGATCGGCTTCATTGTTCAATACGGCGTCTATGGAGACGTTACCTACACCGTCAATTTCACTGACCGTATAAGTGGTCTGGGAGCCTTGCAGCTCTCCAGTGCGTGTGTTGTAAACGCCGCCTATGCCATCGCGGTAAAAGCCCAGTAGCAGATCCAGACTGCCGTCTATGGCTGTGCATTGCCACAACTGGCTTTCCAGGCCAAACTCGGAGTCTGTGTTAAGCAGTGATTGCGCAATGCTCGTGATGTCCCCGTCAGAGCCGCCACTATTGCCATCGCTGAGCTGCTCCAGGATCCCTTCATCATCTGGATTGAGCACGCCATCATCTGCATACAGCACGCAGTTTATATCGCCGCTGGATTGTGCTGCCGATAGACCCTCCAGATCGTTCTGCGATTCTGCGTACACCATGGCAGCGGAAAACCGCGTAGGTGATCGCATACTCACGAACCAGCGCTCGACCGGGATATTGCCGGAATCGTTAACAATGTCGATGTACCCTGACTCAGCTCCCGTTACATCCCAACTGAAATAGACCGAGCCTGCGCCAAGGTAAGACACACCGGACAAGTCGGTAAAGAATTGATAGGAAGTTTCCAAGGCTACTGTTGAGTTATTCTGACGTAGCCTGCAGCTCCAGTAGTTGGGTGTGGGTCCTATTCCACCGTCATTCATCAGGTTGCTGGTGTCAAAGGCTAGATCAGCGCCGTCAGAGAAGGTCGTCGGATCGTTGAGCACAGAGGTGTCATCGGCACCGGTGCCTCCGCCGGAGCACGCAACCTGAGCCACAGAAGCCATTAGGAAAGGAAGTGTCCAGTATTTCATGGGTAGAGTTGCTCCTGCTGATTCGCTGGTTTTGCCAGTTGATAAGAACATATCGACAATGAATGAGGCGAGCCATGGGGTTAAGTGCCCCGGTTCGTGTTATTTTCCACGGGGTCGTGGTTTCAGGAAATTACGTAACAATGGCAGTTCATCTGTGTGGGCCGAAAAACGCCGACTGCCACACACACGCACAACTGATTAGCGACGCGGTTCTAACAACCTTGAAGAAATGCGTGAAGTTGTAACTGTTCTGAATGATGGCAAGACGACAATGCGTCGGTTGCAAGCAAGTCCCGGGAAAATTCAGGCGCATCATGAAATTCACTAGAAGCGATCAAACGCAAAGGCGTATTCAGGCCAGATATTTTATTGAAGATCTCCTGACCCACAAGCTTGATGTCGGCAATTTCCAATCCGTCGCAGGCGATCTGGATTGGCACGAGGTGTTAACACTCTCAGGGGACCAGCTTGTCACGCCATCGCTTTTTGTGGCATTGCGCCGATCACAGTTGCTTGACTACATTCCACAGGACCCGCAAGAGGCGTTGTTATGGATATATGAGGCCAACGAGGCGCGCAATGGCCAATTGCTAAGGGCCTGGAAAGATCTGGCGTGCATCCTTGTCAAAGCCGGTGTGGTGTGCCTGCCATTGAAAGGGATTGCCTTGCTGGCTCATGGGCTATGCCATGAAAATGACCGCGTGCTTGCGGATATTGATTTTCTGGTCAAACCCTCTCAATTGCCGAAGGCCTTACGGGCGCTGAGTGAGGCGGGCTACCGACAGATAAGCAACGTTAACGATCCCGCCACGATCAGCAGCGAATTGCAATTCAATCCCCTTGATCCGAATGATTTCAGAAATCAGGTGCAGCCGGTGGGATATCAATTACCAGCGATCCTGCCACCGGATGAAGAAATTGTCATGGAGCTTCACTACCGCATTGGCGACAGCGACCACGGAATTGCCGACTATATACAACCTCTGGTCGATAAGCTGTTTGCCGAAGGCAGGCAAGGGCAGCGCAGTGAAACGCTGGACAGGTTCCTGATTGTGCATACGTTTTATCACTCGCATATCAAGGATGAAGCGCACACGACAGGTACGATGGATCTGAGACATTTGATGGACATCGAACGATTGCTTGTCGCGGGTGCTGATGTCGAGGGTGCCTTGCACGATTTGCGACAGCATCTTTCCGATGGCAAATATCGCGCTGCCTTGGCAAGTTTTGCGCATGTTTGTGCAGAAATATGGCCGGAAAATATTAGCGTATGGAAAGACATTGATTCTGTCGAACAAGCCGGTTTGCGATACTACGATGGCGTCCGCACGCAGCCTTTTCGCGCCAGACTGGCTTGGCGACTGGCAAAACTGAGAAGAAGTTCACGTTTTGTGTTTGGGCGTGGGTGGCTGAAGACGCTCTACGGTGACCGGAGCGCCGCTGTCTTGCTCCTGCGTCTGTTACGCTACAGTTTCATAAGAGCCTTACAACGCGTAAGGCGAACAAGACAGCGGTAACACGATGGTAGCTGCACGCTCTGCTGCCACAGAAAGTGTCGACAGCAAGTTTGTTCAACAACAGTTTGTGCTCACCTCGAATCAACAGCGGTAACTATGAAATCAGTTTTGCGGCTGCTCCTGTGGCAGAGTCTGTTGTGAGTACATCGTTAAAGCGCGTTCAGGCAAGCCAATGCCTGACCACACAGGTGCCATTTGCACGCGTTGATTGTTCGGGCAACGAGCTGGAGTATGTTCGTCAGGTGCTCGAAAGCGGCTGGTTGACGACAGCATCCAAGGCAGATGAGCTTGAGCGCAGGTTTGCCTCGCACCTTAACGTCAACCACGCACTTGCGGTAAATTCCTGTACATCGGCATTGCATCTGGCGCTGGAAGCGCTGAACATTGGGCCAGGTGACAAGGTATTGCTTCCAACCATGACCTTCACGGCCACGGCTGAGGTCATCCGCTACATGGATGCGGTGCCGGTCTTAATGGATGTCGACCCTCGCACCAGTCTGGTTACCGAGTCTATTGCCGCGAGTGCGCTTGCGGAACATCCGGATGCCAGCGCCATGATCGTGGTGCACTATGGGGGGCAACCCGCTGCCATGGTTGGTAAGGATGGTAATGGCATTGTTGCGCTTTGCCGCCGCATGGGCATCAGCATCATCGAGGATGCAGCGCACGCGTTTCCCGCGCATCTCAACGGCGACTATGTCGGTAACTTTGGTGATGTCACTTGCTTCAGTTTCTATGCCAACAAGACAATGACTACCGGTGAAGGTGGCATGGCCGTCACCAATTGCGACAAGCTTGCTGCTCGTATGCGTCTCATGCGTCTGCATGGTATCGACCGGGATATCTGGCGTCGCTATATCGGATCCGCTGCAAGCTGGGAGTACGATGTGGTTGCACCGGGGTTCAAGTACAACATGCCCGACTTGAATGCAGCCGTGGGTCTTGCCCAGTTGGAACGCGCCGAGGTCACGCGCGAGCATCGTATGCTTCGTGCCAGAGTCTACTCGGCTGCGTTTAAAAATCATCCGTTTATTCGCCTGCTCGATTGTGATTGCCGGCCGGAAGAACATTCATGGCATCTGTTTCCCATTCTGTTACAGGGGGAGCTGATGCATAAACGCAATGAGTTCATTGATCACCTGATAGCCAACGGTGTCGGTGTTTCGGTGCATTACAAGCCATTACATCATTTGTCGTACTATCGCGACAAATTTGACTTCAAGGCAGAGCACTATCCTGGCGCAGAGGCGCTTTGGCAATCGACGATTTCACTGCCTATCTATGGATCGTTGACTGATGACGAACAGGACTACGTTATTGATGCCGTGCATGCCGCAGCACAGGCCTTGTCCTGAATCTTTGCCTTGCTGCGTTTGCGTGCCGATGCTATCTGGCAACAGGCCTGTTGGCCTGACGGTTTACGCATGCCTTGTTGTCAATAATTATTCCCATGTCCAGTATTGAGCTTGATGAGGACTGCTGGGTAGTCATCGGTCGCGAGGGCGTGGGTGTGCGTCTGGTCAATGCGGTTGCTGCGTTCATGCAGTCCTTGTGGCAGCAGGGACTGAGCACCGATGCTATCGTTGATAATGTCATGCAGCGCTATGAAGTCGATAGGGAAACAGCCAGTGCAGATCTCCACGCGCTGTTGCAAACTCTGGACGAGGATGATGGTCAGGTGCTCAAGGAGCTTACCCCCTATCAGCCGATTGCCGATTTCATGCCTGCTGAACCGTGCTGTCCCGTAGAGGCTTGCGAGTGTTTCCTGCCGGGTTTTCGGATACGCTTTGCCTCGGAGTTACCAGGACTGTGTGAATACCTGCAGGAGTTGTTTCCCTTAGCTGTGGTACCCGGTGAGCCTTCGAAAGATATTCTTATAAACGTTCATGTCGATGGTGGGCGATTTCCTGTCGTCCATGAAGGCAAGACGCTGGATACCGGATTGACCTTATCTGATACGGCTCTCAAGTGTCTGCGTGAGGTCAATGGTGTTATTGGTCGTGAAGTCCCGTATACCATCATCTTTCATGCCTCAGCGGTTGCGCGCAATGGCAAAGGCATCTTGTTTCCAGCCCTTGGCGGGAGTGGCAAGACAACGCTGTCGGCCTACCTTATGGCACAGGGTTTTGAATTTCTAAACGATGATGCGGTGCCTCTTTGCAGCCAGAGCGCCCGACTGCAGCCGATCCCGTTGAGCCTTTCCATCAAGCAAGGTTCCTGGTCCGTGCTGGATACCTGGTTTCCTGCTTTAACCAGCTCAAGGATTTACGGTGCTGTAGGGCATCAGATTCGCTATCTTGCCCCGGTGGAAAAATATGTATGCCGGCAGCCTGTTGAGTGTGCCATGGTTGTATTGCCTGTTTATTCGCTGCAGGCCACACGGCTCGTGTGCGAGCAAGTATCGACTCGAGAAGCCTTTGAGCACATTATCAGGAGCGGTTGCATTCTTGATCAGCCGGTGGCTTTTGCGCAAATTGCAGCATTGGTTGACTGGCTGAAAGCATTACCGGTCTATCGGGTGACTTATCGTGATATGAAGGAGGTGGAAAACTGGCTGGATGCCCAGCTGCTGCGCCTGTCATCCGCTTGGTAATCAAACGAATGATCATTTTTTTGCCAAATTGTTATAATCAAAGGTTACATCGCAGGGGTAGCGGCCATTTAAGTGGCAGGGTTGCTCAAGTGGAGAACCATCACACATGGAAATGAAAAAATGAAGGTAGAGGACAACAACACAAGCGCGCAGTTGCCCGAACAAAATGATGATTCTCCTGAATCGTCAGGACGCCGCAAGGCAGTCACCAAACTGGCTTACGCTTCTCCAGTGGTTGCCGGTATTCTGTTCAGCCAGCGCGCGGCCGCTCAGTTTTCTGCTACGCCACCACCGCCACCGCCGGGCTAGTTCTGCCACACTGCACCTTGTCCTTACCCGATCAAGGTGCATCGGCTTGTACAAGCTGAAAAAGTATGGAAAGTCTTCTCCAGGAACTCAAGTATTTTATACATCTGGTCGCTTTCAACCCGGGTAGTCGGCAGTACTGGCCCTATATGCTGCTCTACATTGCTATTGCCTGTTTCATTATCCGCCAATCCATGATTCGCCGCAAAGAGCCCATCAGCTTGTCGGTATTCTGGGCCAGGCTGTTTCCGGCGGCTATTTATGCGCACCCGTCGTTCCGCATGGATATCAAGTTTTTTCTTATCCAGTTTGCAGTATTCCGTCTGGGCGCGATTTCAGTGGTTCTGGCGGCGACAGCGTTTATCAGCACAGCCTTGGTCGGACTGCTTTCACCGATGCTCCAGCCTGAGGCTCATCTGGCCACCGTGGCAAACGCAGGCCCTGATGCTTTCGACCGAGTGCTGTTTACTGTTATCTCGGTGGTTGTACTGGATTTTGGCTATTTTATTTCACACTACCTGAGTCACCGAGTCCCTGCACTCTGGGCCTTTCATCAGGTGCATCATGGCGCAGAGCATCTGACGCCTATCACCGCATCGCGATTTCATCCTTTTGATTATCTGTGGACGGTGTTTGTCAGTACTCTGCTGGGCTCGTCTGTTGTCAGTGCCTTTACCTTGTTTCACGGTACGGAAGTTCAACTCATCACGGTGCTGAATTTATCCGTCGCTTTCTTCATTTTCCAGCTTCTATCCAATTTTCGCCACTCGCATGTCTGGATCGGTTTTGGTCCGCGCATCAGTCGTTTTCTGGTTAGCCCGTGTATGCATCAGGTTCATCACAGTACGGAGACCCGGCACATCAATAAAAACTACGGACTGATGTTTTCGATATGGGATCGTATGTTCAACAGCGCCTACATTCCGGAAAAACAGGAAACGTTTGCCATGGGGCTTGGCAGTGATCATTTAACCAGTCATCACTCTGTCTGGCGGCACCTGTGGTTACCGGTCAGTGACAGCATAAAAAGCATCCGGCGCAAGCGTTGGTGGGTGTAGCCCGGCGATTACAAGCTTGGGTGCATTAGAAAAACGACGTTGAGTGCTTTGCCATAAACAGGGCACATCCACAAACAACGACAAACCAGCACGTTAGCAGCAGGGCGGTTGGTTTCGACAAGACAGAGCTACGGAGCAAGGCAGCCGTCTTAATACTGCACTCGATAAACAGACCGGCAACCCAGGCAATAGCCGCGATCCATACCAGCGACTGGCTATCCGCGTTCAACATCGCACCTATCCACAGCAAGGTGACGGAGCTTGCCAAACCGGCAGCGCTACCGCTTAGATCAATCCATGCACTGCGTCGTAGCGCCAGAACAAAGCGCAGGGATATGCTGATGCTCCATAGAAAAAGCCCTGGCCAGAGAACACTCATCAAGGGTCCGGCCAGTGGAAACTGTTGGCCGTAGACAATGGTGGCAAGGGTCGCTGACGCTGCTATCCCGAACAGGCAAAATGCTCCGATCAGCAGAGCAATGCGGGAAAATTTGCGGCGTAGTATCTCCCGCATAGCGGTATCGTCGCCGGAGGCAAACGCCGCATCCTGAGTTCGCGCCAGAGAGGGCAAGTAGGACAGTACCAGTGCCATGGCCAGAAAGCCTGCTTGCGAAACCAGCGTATGCGCAGCGCCAAACTGACTCAGATCGGACGTGGAGGCAATGAAACCCATGACAAATAGCAGTATGCGCTGGTTAAGCGCCATCACCAGAGAGGAGGTGCCCGTGGGTATCGAGCGGCGTACAACGCTCAATAGCTTGTCATCCGAAACTGTGTCACTGGCAAGCTCAGCCGTTGCAAAGTGGTGTTTGTCGAGCTCATGTGGCGGTCTGGGTTTGCCTGTGCCCAGCAAGGTTCTCAGACAGGCATACACCAGCAGTTGCCTCAGGACGTTGATGCAGAACCAGCCGGTTAACATCATGTCCAGCGTGCCGCCTGACCAAAGGATGAGGGCCATGATGCCAACCGATGCGGCTTTCCAGAGCACCAGCACCAGCGCGTCTTTGTCCAGTCTTTCTGTGCCTCGGAGAAACCACAGAATCGGGTCGGCAGAAGGTTGGGTGACGGCGACCAGAAAACACAGGAAAACCTGCACAAGTGACAAGGTGGGGATGGGCAGTATCAGCAACAGGCACAGTAGAATCAGAGAAAAAAACGCCTTGACCTGAAAGCAAGAGATGAGCACTCGAGCCGGTACGCTGGCAGAGGCAAAGCGTTGCATGCCCCAGACAGAACTACCAAATTCCGAACCATGCTCACTAATAGCCACAAGAGCTGCGGCGATCAGAAAACTGGCAAAGAACACTTCATCAGTGAGGCGTCCCACCGCCATGATCAACAGCAACTGGAATATTCCGTTAACCACCGACATGACCGAATTGGTTAGAACGTTTTTACTGAAGCGGGATATGATCATGTTGTCATGGGCAATTGCCTAATGTGTGAGGTAGCTCCGTAATCATGACTAATTCTACGGTACTGCTGGATTAGAACTTTTAAAAACGCTAAAATGTTACGCACGTCTCGGTACATGGGGCAATGAGTTGTTAGTGAAAAGCAACACATTGCAGTACCTCTTTCCACCGGCATTTGTGCCGTGAGTGTTGCCAACTTTCGCATGCCACGAGTCCATATCGAATTAGGGCTTATCACGCTGGGCTACGTTCTCTCAGTCATGATCGATGTATACCAGGGGCTGACTGCTGCGGTATATGTTGTGTGTGTCGGGTTTCTCAAGCCCAAATACATCCCTTACCTGCTTATACTCCTTGCCGTTATCCAGGATGGTCCGGGTATTCACAAGGTACCGAGATTTGCAGCCTTCGCCGTACTTACGTGCTTTTTGATCATTCTTCTGATTGTCCGTACGCAGCACTTTATCCGGCTTTGCAAAGATGTCGTTGCACCTCGTTACCTCTCAGTGGTGTTTGTTGCATTAGCGGCCATTGTGTACGCTCTTGTCGTCTCTTTTGTCGTTGATGCGTATGCCGACAACGCGTTTGCCAGCGCCAGCAGGCCCTGGTTTCTGGTAGGTGTCACCAACCTGGTCATGATTGTGGCGGCCTTTCTCGCAACGCTGTTGTTGGCAGAAGACAAAGAGGTAAAAACCAGACTGACAACCGTTGCACTCATTGCACTTGGCTATCTTCTGTTTGTTGCCTGTGTGCAAATGCTTACTGATCCAACCGTGTTGCATTCCGATGCCCTGCGTCAGTCCAGTGCATTTCGCATTGGCAGTCAGATGTCGGGTAGCAATACGCTGGGGATTGCCAGAATAGCCAGCGCGATGGAAACCCCCAACGCGTTCTGTCTGTCGGTCGCCTTTCTTTTTATGCTGATCTTTATTGGCACTCAGGACAATAAAAACAGCCTTCTACTGCCAATGTGCATGATGGTGACCGGCTTGTATGTCGGTTTCATTACATTGTCAAAAGCCCAGCTTGCCTACTTTGTTATCGCCTCATTGCTGTGTTTTCTGTTAGCCAGAAATTATCGTTTCAGGCTCATCGGACATTTGAATATCGTGGCAGGGCTTGTCCTGCTTCTCTACTTTGGCAATACCTTGATGGACACGTTTGCAGAAATGTTCCGAATCCGTAACCTGACAAACACCACAAGATTTGTCTTGTGGGAGGCGGTGATGGAGCGTATGAGTGCCATCGACTGGATGTTTGGGCGCGGGTTTTCGCTTTGGGAAGAATTGTTTGCAGACGTGTATCTGTACAAGACGGTTACCGCACCGCACAACTGGCTCATGTACGTTCTGGGTACGTTCGGGGTTCTTGGAATCATTGTATATGTGCGAATTTTTCTGCTTTTAAGCCAACGATACAAGCAGCTTCGTCGCAATAACTCTCGAGTAGCTCAGGTCGCGGTCATGCTTGTACTATTCATTTTCATCAAGGATCTTGTCACCACAAGCTATGTATTCAATACCAGTCCACTGGTCTACCTGACGTGGCTGTGTCTGGGCATGTTGTGCATTCCTTCGACTGCCCACACAGGTGCTCTCACAGTGGCGAGTCGTACATCACGTTCCAGCCCCGCGCGTCGCTCACGTCAGAAGGCCAACGTAGAGCCTGACATTGCTGGTGTTTATGCGCGGGAGGCAAAGCCGGCAGCGACCAGTGATATCGAGGTGGCTGAGGATTCGTCGCTGGATGAGCTCTATGACCTGGCTTCAGAGCCTGAAATTGCTGCGCTTCTGGCACAAACAGGCCAGCATGCGCCCTCAGTCAAACCGCCAATCGTACAAGAAGCGGTCGTTCATAGACGACTCGCTATGGCTGCGGATACCGAGCGCAAGCTGGAACGTGGGATCTTGCCTCACGATGGCGCTGAGTTCATCGTACGAAAGATTCGTGATCTGTCTGTAAGCGGCGGGACACGAAATGCTACAAATGGCAGTCTGTTTTCCCCCGCCGCGCTTGAGAAAACGCTGGCAGCGCTTCAACCTGCGATATCACGTGAATCGCGGCTGGAGATTGACTATATTGACCAAAACCTGACTGACAACGATAGCTTCAAAAGGCTTTTCACACGATGGGTGAGTGCTGGCGAGTGATCATGGTATCGCTAGGAGTCTGCGGGGCCGCCTCCGGTCGCGCAGGCTCCTAGTGCTTACATCGCACGCGACTGCAGGGATGACGACTGCTCAACCGCCTGAGCAGGCTCGATGGAGCAGCTAGCCTGCCTGACAACGGATGCAAGAACATCGCAGGTCTTGCCAATTTCCTGCTGTGTCAGGGTTGGATGGACCAGAAACATCAAGCTCTCGTCCGCCAGACGCCTGGCATTGGGTAGGCGTTTTTCAGGTCGCAGTCCTTTATTGTCAAAGGCTTTTTCCAGGTAGACCTCAGAACACGAACCGCTGAAGCAGGGTACGCCCTGTGCATTGATCTCGGCCATGATGCGGTCTCGACTCCAGCCTGATTTCAGTAGATCGGGCTGAACAAAAACATAACACTTGTACTGCGCGTGCAGTATGTGCTCGGCAGGGCGAGGTACGCGCAATGCCGGCATCTGGTCTGCGCAATCGAGAATCTGTTTTGCATTGGCGCGTCGACACGCCGTCCAGTTGTGCATCTGTGTCAACTGATAACGCCCGATGGTTGACTGGATTTCGGTCAGACGCCAGTTGGTGCCAAAGGATTCATGCAGCCAGCGAAACCCCGGGGGATGATCTTTTGCGTGTACCGCCTTGTAGCTTTTGCCATGATCTTTGTAAGACCACATGCGATCCCAGAGGGATTCATCGTTGGTGGTGACCATTCCGCCTTCGCCAGCGGTGGTCATTATCTTGTCCTGGCAGAACGACCAGGCACCAATCTGTCCAAATCCACCCACTGGTACACCCCGATAGCGCGCTCCATGCGCTTGTGCGCAGTCTTCGACAACTGCCAGACCCTTGCTGGATGCCAGATCGTTGATTTCATCCATTTCGCAAGGCCAACCCGCTAAATGCACGCAGCAAATGGCGCGCGTGCGAGGGGTTATCAGCGGTTCTATGGTTTTTGCTGTGATGTTCTGCGAGTCGAGATCGACATCGGCAAATACCGGGATAGCCCCGGCCAGAACAATGCTGCTGGCTGACGCCAGGTAGGTTCGGGATGTGACAATAACCTCATCGCCGGGTTGCAGGTCAAGTGCATGCCACGCAAGGTCAAGAGCCAGAGTGCCATTCGCCAGCGCAATGCCGTGACTGGCCTGCGTCCAGGCTGCAAACTCTCGTTCGAATTCCTTGCCCTCGTTGCCAGTCCAGTAATTGACCTTGTTTGAGCGCAAAACCTTGCTGGCAGCTTCGATTTCTGTCTCGGAGAAGCTGGGCCAGGGTGAGAATGGTGTGTTCAGCATAAGTAGTCTGGAAAGGTAAGGTTGCCTGACAGCGTCAGCACTGAGGAAAAAGTAACACAGACCGTGGGTACGGAAATGTCAAAAAATACACAGATGCAGTGACACGAATGAGACTGGTGATACGAATTGTCGAAAAGTTCTAAATTATGAAATATATTTCAGACTAGCGTGTGGTGCCTTTTACCGATGCAATCCAACGGGTATTGATCAACGCAGGCAGTCCTTTCCAGTAGCCGATACCATAAGCCAGATGGACCGTAGGCAGTGCCAGAAGCAAAAAAAACCGCGTACCGATCCGTGCGCTGGGCACTCGACAGGCTATGGCAGCCAATGCCAGGAAGGTGGCATAGATCATCAGTAGTGCTATGAACAGGATAAACCCCTTGGCAAATGCGATGCTAAGCAGCGCGCTGCCTGCCAGTGCGAAAACCAGCGCAGGAGGTGCCAGTTGTCGATAGCTGGACAATATTCCGCTCTTGCGATTTGCCAGCGGCTTGAACAGGCCATATTGGTAGTACATCCTGAATACCCGTGTCAGTGACTTTCGGGTGTAGTACTGAATCTCGACGTCGGGGATAAGGTAGATTACGCCACCGTGCTTGCGCAAGCGCGCATTGAATTCGTCATCCTGATTGCGAGTCAGCGATACATCGTAATGCCCGATGCGTTCAAACACGCTGCGTGGATAACAGCCAAACGGCACGGTATCGACACGAGCGATTGTGGCACTGCCTATCCTGAAACTGGCATTGCCCACACCATACGGACTGGACAGTACAACGGCGATAGCTTCGCTTTGACAAGAGTCATCCGGTGGCAGACTCCTGACGATGCCGCCGACGTTGTCAGCGTCGAGCTCATCAAGGCAATCAACAAGAGTGCTGATGTAGTTGGCCGGGTACACTGAATGGCAGTCCATGCGCATGATGACATCGCCACGTGCTTCGCTGATGCCAAGATTCAGTGCGTAGGGTACGGTTGTCTCCGGATTATCGAAATATCGGATACACCGATTTTCGGCAGCACACTTGATAATTTTCTCCACGGTGCCATCTGTGCTCCCACCATCGACAACGAGAACTTCCAGTTTGGATAAGGGATAGTCCTGCGCCAGTATCGATTGCAGGGTAGGTTCAAGAAAACCTGCTTCGTTCAGCGTAGGCACGATGACAGTGACAGCTACCTCAGGTTGATCGGTGTGACTACTATGCATCGACGTCTGGCTCTTGCAGGGATTACTACTCTAATTCAAATGCTGATTCGATGGTGGATGAAAGCAGAAGCAGGCGGTGCAGCTCAATCGTTTGTTTTTCACTCTGAAGCGCTATTGCTGTAGGCCAACGGTGTATTCTTGGAGTTAAGGTCGCGCATGCGAAGGAGACATCTTTGTCGACACCAAAAGGGACACCAGCATTTCATGAACAGGAGATTCGCCGAATCGAGAACGTCTATGAACACAGGGACATCGATTCGGAAAGCCGCTATTCATGGTTGGACTTCAGTAACCTCTACACCGTGCAGGAACGAGACCGGGCTGTTGCAGGGCTTTGGCAAAAGCATGGATTCATGCCATCCCCTGGTACGCGTGCTCTGGACGTAGGCGGCGGGTCCGGTAAAGGTGGTCGCTGGTTGCTGGAGCTTGGCGTGCTTGCCGAGAATATTCATATCAACGATCTGATGCCACAACGGCTTAAGCTTGCAAGCTCTACCTTGCCGTCTGCGGTCAAACTGCACGCCGGGGACGCAACCACACTTGAACTAAAAGACCACAGTTTCGATATCGTCATGCAGAGTGTTGTGTTCTCCTCCATTCTTGATCAGCGTGTTCAAGCTGCCCTGGCTAGCACCATGTGGCGTTTGTTGAAGCCTGGTGGAGGTATTCTCTGGTACGACTTCACGATCGACAATCCGTCTAATAAAAACGTTGCAGGTGTGGGTCTTGAACAAGTGAGACGGTTGTTTCCCGATGCGTCAGTCCATTCGAAAAAGATCACATTGGCTCCGCCAATCAGTCGTGCTGTCTGCCGAATTCAACCGGCTTTATATCCTGTACTCAATGCTGTGCCGTGGCTGCGTACCCACAGGCTTTGCTGGATAACGCATTGATGGTGGACTGGAGGGCTTACCGGACATGAGTGCCATCACGCATGTGTATCAGCGTTATGGCAAAAGGCTGGCAGACATCGTGCTGTCGCTGTCGGGATTGATTGTTCTGTTCCCGTTACTGATGTTGCTGTCTGTGGTGTTGCTGCTGGTACAAGGGCGCCCCCTATTTTTTTCCCAGTCAAGGGTGGGACGCCATTTCACGATGTTCAAACTGCATAAGTTTCGCTCCATGCGCCCATCCACCGCAATCATCGAAGCAGGTTTTGCTCCTCAGCAACAAGACAGAAGAACGGGCATCGGACGGTTTTTAAGAGCAAGCAAACTCGATGAGCTTCCACAACTTTGGAACGTGTTGCGTGGTGACATGTCGCTGGTCGGGCCAAGGCCGGAAGTGCCTCAATGGATCGATAGTCAATGCCAACAGTGGCAGATTGCTCTTTCGGTCCGACCGGGGATCACTGACAACGCGTCACTTATCTTCTTTGATGAAGAGGAGCAGCTGAACCTCTCTGCATCTCCTGAAGCTTTGTACGCAGAAGAAATTCTTCCCGAGAAACTACGACTTGCCTGTTACTACGCGCACAACGTCACGCTTCAGGGTGATGTCAGCATTGCCTTAAAGACCATCACTTTGTTAATTCGACATTAGCCGCTGTCTAGGAGCCTGCGCGGCCGGAGGCGGCCCCGCAGAAATCAATCGGCTACGAGCAGCCCACTTTTGGCCAAATTTTGCGCTCATTTTCGTCACTTAGCCAGCTAAACTCCTCAAATGAGTACAACATTTGACTCAAAATTGGACTACTCTCGCTCGATCGCTTTCTACGGGGCCGCCTCCGGTCGCGCAGACTCCTAGGTTTTATTGTTCCGGCGCTGGCGGTGGGGTAAGGCCGCCATCGGGCAGGCTGGGCCCGGTGTTGCCCTCGGCGAATGGCAAAGGTGGTGGTCCTCCCAGATTGCCGGGTCTTCGCTGGTCAGCGGGAACAAAGTACTTGGCCGCCTCTGATGCGGGATAACTACTGGGAACAACGATGCCAGGCAAGAATTCAGTCTCGTTTCTGGCTTCAAGGTTTGTGTTTGTGTCAGCGCTGGCAGCAACAGCAGGTTCTGCCACGTTCGCGTTGTCGGCTGTTGTCGAGGGCTGAGGCGCTGTGTCAGTATCGGCAGACGCCTGCGTTTCGGGCTCCGCTACCACGGCAAAAGGGGACTCAGCTTCATTATCAGATGCGGTATCGAGCTCGGCGGCAACCGCTGGCGACTCCGAATCTGCTGCAAGGGTGGCGGTTGTCTGGTCGCTGGTAGGAGAGGAGGGCGGGACGGTGGATACAACGTCTTCAGTTTGCTCGTTACTACCCAGGTACGTCCAAAGCGCAGCAGCTCCGATGACAGCCAGAACGACGATAATCAGCGGTTTTTGCATTGACTAACTCTCTATTAACAGGGTTATTGGTCACAGGCATGAGGATTTACCCGCACCCGGTTATTCTTTAAGCGCGCATTATCACTGCGAGCCCTCAAGGGCGCAAGTTGCCAAATTCGCATGTTGCGGGGATTACGGCCGTGTTAGCCGAAATCGTGTTGTAGCTCTGGCTTCACCGGCGAAACGGTATCAATTGTGTGAATTGTGACTCAGTCAACGAAATGTGATGGATTGATACCTCCAATTGTTACAAAGGTCTTAGTTACGTTCAACAATTGCCAGAGTAGCCGATAAGCAAGTCACGTTTAGGCTATTAAAAGTTGGCAGTTTGACAATGAAAGCAGAGCAAAAAACATCAGTATTTTTTAATGCTGATAACCGATATCCGTTTTCGGGCTTGGGTAGAATAGAAGAAACCGAAACTGGATACTATTCACAAAATCGCCTGTGTGGATCTTCGCTGATCGGTAAACCATTGACCGGAAGATCGGCAAAAATTGCGATGTCGCTAAGTGCAATATATCTATGTGTGGCTTGTTCTGCCGGTGGCGTGTCGGATAGTGGTGGTGAAGCGCCTGAGGCAAGCCAGATTCCTCAGGTTAGCGCTGATGCCGCGCTTACCGTTAGTCAGAACGATGCCGAGCTTTCCCCTGTCATGGCGATCTTGCAGGCTTTCGAGGAGTCACTTCCTGAAGGCTCGGAGACTGATGAACCTTTACCCGTGGAGCCAACACCGGTCAATCAGGAAGTGGTCCCACCTTTTAAACTCGTGAGCGTTGACACGACGCCACTCGGTGCTGCTAATCCAGTCATTCCAACTGTGGAGCCATTGCAGCCGTTGCAGCCGTTGCCACCTGCGCAGCCCGAACAGCCAGCCCAACCCGAACAGCCTGAACAGCCCGCCCAACCCGAACAGCCCGAGCAGCCCGAGCAGCCCGACGCTGCATCTCAAGAGCCGGATGAAGGTAGCGAGAGCCCGGAAAGCTCAGGTGGCAATGCCGTCGTTGAACCTGTTCCTTCACCCTCCGGTGGTGGGGGCAGTGGAACGACGTCCTCCTTCGCAGAAATAAAAGCGGCTGGCCTGGCAAACGCTTGCTACATGGATGATGATCACTATGTGGCTGAGTTCATGTACCAGAACCCAGACGTGTGTTTCTGGGATCTTGATTCAGCTAACAAGACGGTCTCGGCTGTCGCTACGCCCACACCACCCGGCAACGCGATTCAATTGCCGGCTCCCTCCGGTGGAAACGATACGTCGGCGCTGCAATCAGTCATTAATTCCAACGCTGGTGCTTCTCTGGTTGGTCGAGGAACCTACAAAGTAAATGGGCTGGATATTAATGTGTCTGTGGACATCTTCAATATGCCCATGGAACCGGTTTCCGGAGCCAGCAACATGGTGAAGATCAATGCGTCTGACGTGCGAATATTCAATTCGCCAATTGATGCTAAGAACTCCAGCTCGGCTGCGATTGGTTTTGAGGTCGCCAATGGTGCGGATCGATTTACACTCGTGAATAGCGGGTTCAGTAATATCAGGCACAAGCAGCACAAGAACGCATCCGGTGTGTTGATACGCGGTGCCGATGACTTCCACGTCGCCTGCAACACCTTTGAAAACCTTATTAACGATACTAACCGAGACGATAAGACAGCACGGGCAAATGCTATCTGGATGAATGGCTCGCACGAGAAATCAACCTCAGGCGGGTATATCGTAAACAATACAGGCATCGATTTTCAGACCAACGGCAAGCTCAAGGATGCAGAGTTCTTTACCACCCAGGCTTACGAATCGACCAGTGTCCAGAATCCAGTCAGGATCTTTGGTAACCGGGCGCTGGATGCTGGCAAACGATTTACCAAACATCAGGAAGATAATGCGAAGGTACTATCCAATTACCATGAATGGACGGTGAAGTCCGGTCCACTGGGAAACCGTACCCTGTTAGCGCACGTAGAGGTGCAGTTCTCGGACAATGTTATAGCCAGAAACAATCGCGTCAAGATTGCAGCGGGCAGTCGCTATGACTATGTGTTTATCACGCAGGTAAACTACGGAACCAAGATTCAGGACAATATCCACTACGACTGCAATGACATCGAAATAATGGATCAACTCGATCCTAACAGTAACAACGTCCCCCAAATCATCACGGCCAGAATGAAAACGAGGCCGCGTGACAGTACAGGGTTTGAAGCTACTAACTCATCAGCTAACAACAACAGAGTCCATGGTGACGGGTCGGTCAGATTTTTCTACAGTTTTGATCATGGGTACAACGACAAGGGTGGTCGATTCGAAGCCGAAGGCAATGTGTTCGAGATTGACTACCTGAATTCAATCTATAAGTAGTACCGGAAGGTCTATGGACTGAGCTGGGAAAGAGCGCTTGAACCGACAGTTAATCGTCGGTTCAAGCAATTGTCTTTCAGCTACTCTGGTGCAGTAATCCAGCGTGTGTTTCCGTTAGCGCCTTGTCCGAGCACGGGTACCCAGAGGCCATCCCAAGGGGCTAGCTCTTCCTCTGCGGTAATACGGTCGTAGTTGTTGGTAACAGAGTTCCATCGGAATATGGAGTCGTTCATCACCTGATTGGAATCAGCCTGCTGTGGTGTACAACCGGCTGGATCTGAGCAAGGACCTGCCGCAGGTGTTGATATGCGAGTACCTGAAAATGGCGTTGCCTGGAAGTGAGGGTAACCGACCAGATCCCACTCGTAGGCACCTTTTGTCGCGTCAACCAGACTCGTTGTCTGCGGTGTCAATGAAACCTGAAAACAACCGGCAGCCGATGTGCACTGAGACGTTGCATTCAGTGGGGTCAGGGTTGATCCCACTGGCATGTCAACTTCCAGAGCTGTCTGCTCGGATTGCAATACCCAGTACCCTCTGCCTTGCATCATGACTCCGTCGACACCAGGGTCGGTGTAGACCTTTGGACTTTCTGCCTGATTTGGATCCCAGCTGAACACCTGCCAGGTGGTGCCGTACTGCCCGGATGGCAGGTTGTCAAACACATCGCTGACCTTGTTGAGGTTATTGGGGTTGGCCGGCAGCGACAGTTGATACCACTGGTTTCTTGCCAACGTCTTGGTGGGTATGTCCACCACGTTACAAACGCCGACTGTTTCCAGTGCCTGCTGAAACCTGGAGGCAATCAGTTGTTCGCCTACATCGTTTGGATGAACACCATCGACGGTCATCGTCGTGCTGTTGAATCCGCTGCGAACGTCGACAAACACAACTGATGGATCCGCAAGGTTGGTCACGTAGGTTTCAATCGCTGTGGAAAGCGCCGCTGTCATGGCCAGCTCATCAACTTCAGGATTATCGAAAGGCCCGAAAACGGGATCTGTGCTTACTGTGTCCCAGGGAATGACGTTGGACAAAAGCATGATCGCGTCGGGCGAGCGTTCGCGAACGCGAAAACGCACAAGATCAATATTGGACATGATCTGCTCGACGGACGCACCTTCGAAAACATCATTGGATCCGATGTGCACAAGGTAGTAGTCCGGATTGAACTGCGTTGCCCAGTTGGCGATTCGAGCGTCTGTAAATTCGCCTGAATTTCGCCCCGAGAAGCCAGCATGATTGGTATTGGTGGCCGCACAGTTCTCCGCAGGAGTAGTGCCATCGGGAAGAATTCTTGGTCCGACGAAACGCACATTGCACGAGGGATTGTTGAGCATGTTCTGCGTCAGGATTCTTCTATAGCCACATTGACCGCGAGTACCTTGGGTGATTGAATCGCCCATTGGCATGATCGCGCTTTGAGCATGCGATTGCTCGGCGTGCATGGAGGTTGCCAGAAGCGTCGCCCCGAGAACAACAGGAAGTGAAATTTTTATTTTATTTGTCATGTACATCATTACACCAGGGTTACTTGAGTTTTACCGTTGAGTCAATGTGCCAAAAATCAGCTCAGCTGTCGATCTCACTAACCAATACTAGCACCCAGAATCGGGATGTCAGGTGAAGTACTGGTAATTAAGTGTTTGAAATCAGAGAAATCTCACACGGTGTGAGACTGTCGTTTGACCGTTATTGACAGATACCGTTCAAAACTTGCGTAGCACGCGTTGATCAACTGTTTTGGATCATCAGGATCGATGTTGGTGTGACCAGTTGACTGTGAGACTACAGATGTCAGTGCAGCTACTTTTTTAACGATACAAAGGGGGCCGCCTTCTACAGCATTCGACCTCGGGTATGTACTCATAACTTAGGTCTAATGGTTAGGCCTGATGGCCAGGGTTGAGTTGCCGGCGGTTGCATTACCGATTTTATTCCGCCAGTACCTGCATCCACGATTTGACAAACCTGTTTCCAATGAGCAAAAAACGATGCATCGTCACTGGCAAATTTCACTGGCAAATTGCGCTTTGAACGAATGCATCAGCGCACGAATGGTGAGGATCTCGTTAAGGTGAGTGAAATGTAATGGTAATTTTACCCGTTGTTTGTTCATAACACTTTCCCTTCACTATGACGCTCGCGAGCCGCACCACAACAGGTTTTAAAAGTGAACGTCAGGGTCGTCCGTTATTTGACAGTGTACAAATGCGCATTAAATGATTGCAAACGCTTGGGTAAAGCACGCGGGTTTTTTTGTGAACTGATTGACCAATTAAAGTAACTCACTGATACTTTTGAGCACGCGATGTTATGGATAACCGTTACCTGAACGGAGTCGCGGCTAACGATCGACCAACGCTTATTCTTGCTTATCCGGCGTACTGCCTACCGCAGAACAAGCACAGGTCGCCTGTCCTACTACAGTTACGCTTCTTAACCTATCCGCATGACGTCAAAAATTCTTCAGTGGTGTGCTCTGCCCGGTTTGTTCTTTTTCTCATTGGGCGCTTTTGCGAATCCGCCTGTTAAAGTTCTCCCGAATAATCAATGGGTCATGTTGTCGCCACCTGTCGACCCGGATACGTCAGGAACACTACGCCAGCTGTTTGGTGATGATCTCAATGTAAATCGTTACGAGGAAGCTTGGGTAGTATATGGCTGGGATCCTCTAGTGGGGGCCAGAGGACGTTACTTCATTCCAACGCTCGATCAGAGGCTTGAAGAAGGCCAGGGATATTGGGTAATCCAGAACACCGGCACCGATGTCACCATCGACGTACCAGCAAACAGCCGTGCCGTTGCGGCAGAAGAAATACCAGGTTGTATCGATATTCGGGGATGTATCGAATCTGAGCTGGCAGTGCGCAACGGTCAACAGACCTGGACAATGGCAGGCTTCAACCATGATGCGCCCTTGTCAATGCGCAGAGTCAGCATCGTAACCGGAGCCGCCAGTTGCTATTTTGGCTGCACGCTCAACGAAGCTTTCAGCGCTCCGGCCTCTCTTGGCTCCGGAATCTACCGCTACGTGAATCCCAGTGTCGGTTACGAGAGACTGACTGAAAGTAGCGTGTTGCAGCCTTGGGATGCCTATTGGATAGCCACAACGGCCAACGCCCTTGGAGCTCGCGACGACGACGGCAATTTCAACGGCGCCAGAATGTTGTTTCCAACGGTGCCGGCCACAACCGCGATGCCTCGAATGGCTGACTACGAGCTGGTGTTCCGCGACGAATTCAATAGTGGTGGGCAGTTGGACAGAACGAAATGGAATACCGGACTGCTGTGGGGGCCTTACCAGACCATAAATAATGAGGAGCAGCTTTATGTCGATACGCTGGGTATGCATGAGGGGTTTGAGTACGACCCGTTTACGCTAACCGGTGATGGCACCCTGAAAATTACAGCAAGCAAAGTCACACCCAGCCTGCAGCCACCAGTCAAGCCGGCTGACAACGATCCTGTCTGGGGACAATATCTGGAGTACCGGTCCAACCCGGAATATAATCCTGCTGACACGAATTACTTGTCAGGAATCATCACTACCTACGACACCTTCAAGCTGTCACACGGGTATGTGGAAGCCAGGGCAAAACTACCGGGAGGTCAAGGCCTTTGGCCGGCGGTATGGATGCTCACCACTCATTATGTTAACCGGGTTCCCGAAATTGACATCATGGAGTTTCTGGGTGATAAGCGAAATCGCGTTTATCACACCTACCATTACTTCAAACCGGAAAATGACTGGGAACTGGTGTCGACCCCCAGTAACCGCACCATAGGGCCCGATTTTACCGACGATTTTCATGTGTTCGGTGCTGCCTGGGAGCCGGGCCAGATAATCTTTTATGTCGATGGCGTGGAGGTCCATCGGGTATCAGACGAAGACTACGAAATTGCCGGGCAGGGCATGTACCTGATACTCAATCTGGCGGTGGGTGGCGACTGGCCCAAAGCGCCGGATGCATCAACCGAGTTTCCAGCCGTGTTCGAAATCGATTATATCCGTGCCTACAAGAAGAAGTTGTCGGTACCCGTGAATCTCAATGAATATCAACTGGTGTTCAATGATGAATTCACAGGCTCGCGTCTCAACCCCAACAAGTGGTCAACCTCGTTTGTCTGGGGGCCATTCCTGCCCATCAATGATGAGCTGCAGTACTACGTTGATACACTGGGCGCCGACCGAGGGGCCAACTATTCACCGTTTACCTTATCCGGCGGCACCACCCCGCAGACGGGCTTTCTAACCATCACTGCGAGAACAGCCGCCGATTCCGGCAACATGCCACGCGTGCTACCCGGTTTTAATAGTAACTATTGGAACAGCAATCCCATCAGCTGGCGACAAGCCGATTACACGCCGCCCGATTACACCTCAGGGATTATTACCTCTCGTGAAGCGTTCCGTTTTTCCAAAGGCTATGCCGAAATTCGGGCCAAGGTGCCGGATGGCGATGGTCTATGGCCTGCGTTCTGGTTACTAAACGCCTATTACGTTGGCCCCACGCCAGAGATAGATATCATGGAAATTCTTGGCGAGGACACGCGCACCAATCACCATAGTTTCCATTACCAGAACGAGGTGGGTGAGCTTGTCAGCACCAGCAAGCAAACAAGGCTGCGCTCTGGTGTACCCAGCTTTTCCGAAGATTTTCATACGTTTGGCGTGCAATGGCTACACGATGAGATTCATTGGTACATCGACGGTGTCAACGTGCATAGCGTGTACGACACAGAGGTGGCTTACCAGATCATGTATGTGCTGGCCAACCTGGCAGTAGGCGGTACGTTTAATAGCGTTCCGCTCGACCCAACGGCTATCCCCGCCGAGCTTGTTATAGACTACATTCGTGTATACCAGGAACGCGACACAAACTGAGA
Source organism: Granulosicoccus sp. (assembly GCA_045110475.1). GTDB lineage: Bacteria > Pseudomonadota > Gammaproteobacteria > Granulosicoccales > Granulosicoccaceae > Granulosicoccus. The sequence continues at coordinate 100,305 of JBGCGC010000005.1, read as the reverse complement.
GTATGCTTGCCTGCTTGGTCGGGCCTGCTTGGGCGGGGAATAGTGTATTTGTGATGCATCTGGCTGAGTCTTGCGCGCTTGAGTGACACACTAGGCGTGTAACAAAACATGTTTGCCAAACACAGAGGGTAGTCAGTTGCATTTCAGGCAAGAGATCGGGGCTTCATTGACCCTGCAGTTCGCTGAAGCGGCGAACGAAAGACGCGCGCAGGGCCAACCTATATTATCCCTGGGCTTGGGCGAGCCAGACTTCGATACGCCAGCCCCCATCATCGAGGCTGTGCAAAAGGTGTTGTCTCAAGGCAACAGCCGTTATGGGGGCGCGCTGGGTGTAGCACCGTTACGAGAACATATCGCCCTGAAGCTGCGCAAGGATAACGGCATAGACTGCCCGGCCTCGTCAATCATGGTTACTGCCGGCGCCAAGCAAGCGCTCAGCATGGTGTTAATGGCCATGCTGGAGCCTGCCGACGAGGTCATTGTCGTGTCACCGTGTTTTGTCAGTTTCGTTCCACAGATATATCTGGCAGAACCATCCGCAAAGGTCCATACCGTGTACGTCGACAAGGCATCGCATGCCTTGCCACTTGATGCTATCGAAGCGGCTATCAACAGCAAGACCCGGGCAATTCTGATCAATAGTCCCAATAACCCCGCCGGTTATGTCAGCGGTGCTGACGAGCTGAAAAAGCTCTACGAGCTGGCAGCCAGAAATAACGTTTATCTGATTTCTGACGAGGTTTACGAAAAGCTTGTGCTTGGTGATGCGAGGCATATCAGCCCCGGCTCGTTTGAATCAGCCCCCGAACATGTCGTTACCATTAACGGCTTCAGCAAGTCGCACGCCCTGACTGGCTGGCGAGTTGGCTACTGCACCTTGCCTGATGCCATCAAGGGCCGAACCATAAAGATTCAACAGCACATGAATACCAATACCTGCACGTTCATCCAGCAGGCACTGGCTGAAAGCTGGGACCCCGATCTGGCTTTTCTCGACGACTACCGGCACAAGCTAGAACACCGGCTCGACTTGATTGCCACCTGGCTCAAGGGCAACTCGACATTAAAGGCAGCGTTACCCAAGGCAGGATTCTTTGTTTTTGTTGACGTCAGTGCCACAGGGATGAACTCCAACGAATTCTGTGCCGGACTACTGCGTGAGACAGGCGTTGCTACCACTCCCGGTCTGGCCTTTGGGGAAGACTGGGACGATCACTTCCGGCTTTCGTTTGCGGTGCCTGATGAGGTCCTGAGCGAAGCGCTGGAAAAAATAGCCTCGTTTGCCGGGAGTCAATTGTCATGAAGGTGCTCCTTACCAAGGCATTTGCGCCGACAGACCTCGACTACCTCAACGAACGCGTCGATAGTTCCGTAAGCTTCATCAAGCCTGATAGCTTTGATGCCGATGGAGTGTTGGCAAAGATTGAACAGGCGGACGTTTTGTTCGGTGGCATGATCAACGAGGCAGTACTTGAGCGGTCAACACACATCAAACTGATTCAGATACCGTGGACGGGTGTGGATAACCTGGACTTCGACATGCTGGCGCGCTTTTCCACGCCCATCAGCAACTCACATTCCAATGCCACGATTGTCGCCGAGCACACGGCAGCGATGATTATGGGCATCGCTCGCAAGCTGCCTTATCATGACAGACAGATGCGCAAGGGCGACTGGAATCGTCTGAGCAAGGACGGTAACGCGGTCTCGCCATTTTCTGCAAGTCTTGTCGGCAAGCGCATTCTCTATGTCGGCTTTGGTGCCATCGCTCGTGCCTGTGCCAGCTTGCTGTCAGGTTTTGACATGCAAGTGGCCATCGTCAACACCTCCGGGCAACAACCTGAGGACCATGACGAGCCGCTTGAGGTCTTTGAATCAACTGACATTGTCAGCGCAGTGGTCGATCGCGACATCATCGTCATCGCCTTGCCACTGACCAAAGGCAGTCGATCAATGATTGATCATGCCGTTTTTCAGGCTATGTCCGCTGAGGCGTTGCTCGTGAATGTATCGCGTGGCGCGATTGTCGACGAACAAGCTCTTTTCGATGCCCTGAAAGACAAGCGTATCGCAGGAGCAGCCATCGACACCTGGTATCAATCTCCTACGGCCAACCAGCCTCAGATTGCCCCTTCGGCCAGCTGCGATTTTGCCTCCATGGATAATCTGTTGATGTCGCCTCACCGTGCGGGCTATGCTGTTGGCGGCTTTCCACATCTTGATGACGCCATCATCAACCTCAACAATCTGGTCGCAGGTCGAGATCTGATCAACGTCATTGATCCTGCTCGCCGGTATTGATGATGCCGAATATTCTTCTCACCTGCGTTGGCAGGCGCAACTATCTGGCTGTCTATTTTCGACAGGCTTTGGCAGGGCGCGGCAAGGTTATTGGTGCGGATATGGATATCACAGCCCCCGGGCTCGTCGATTGCGATGAGCAGTGTCTGGTACCCGGCGTGTATTCGGCCAACTACATCGATCTGCTTCTCGATCTATGCAAGGAAAAGCAGATTAGTTTGCTGGTCAGCCTGAACGATCTGGAGCTGCCGGTTCTGGCAGCGGCAAAGACGCGCTTTGAAAAGATGGGCGTTACGGTCGTTGTCTCTGACAGCCAGATCATCGATACCTGTTTTGACAAACTCACCACCTATCAGTGGTTGAGCGCGCGTAACATCCCGGCGCCGCCAACCTATGCCGATCTGCACGCAGCCCTTGCTGCAGCCAATGGCGGTAAACTGGATTTCCCGTGCATCGTCAAGCCTCGTTGGGGCAGTGGGTCAATCGGCATTTTCATGGTGCATGATGTGGAAGAAATGAAGGCAGCACATGCACTGGTGATGTCGCAAGTGACACGGGGCATGTTGTCTACCGCCAGCCGCGCAGATCTTCAGCATAGCGTACTTATTCAGGCGCGCTGCGATGGCGATGAATATGGCTGCGACATCCTCAATGATTTCACTGGCAACACACGTGCGGTAGTCACCAAGCAAAAGCTTGCCATGCGCGCCGGCGAAACGGATAAGGCGGTGGTACGAAACAACGCAAAACTGACTGAATTTTGTCAGTCGCTCGGCCAGCAGCTCGGTCATGTGGGTAACCTTGATTGCGATATCTTTGTGGATGGTGACAATTTTCAGGTACTGGAGTTAAATCCACGCTTTGGTGGTGGCTATCCTTTCTCGCACGTCGCCGGTGCAACATTCCCACATGCGCTTTTGGCATGGTCAGTGGGTGAGCAATATGATCCTCGGTCCGAATATCTGGTTTACGATGAGCCGTACAGTAAATTTGATACCCTGGGCAGGGTAGGCAAGTTTCCTGAAGAGCCTTCAGTCGCCGGTTCGCAGGAGATACATGGCTCAAGGTCAGGCGACTAACTCCCATGATGGTAAACACTGACAATCGCCTGTCGATGGCGGCACTGCTTGTCGCCTTGTTTTTCTCAGTGCTTGTTATTGTGGCTGGTGCTCAGGGCGTGCGTGGCACCGACCAGTACAACTATCTGGCGGATACCCGGACTACATTGGATCAGCAAGCACACGTTACCAATCTGCTGTTTCCTGCCAAATTGATCAGGGAAGGGGATTCACCAACACCTGCGTATTTTCACCACAACGGTCCACCCATTCAGGTAGCCGCATGGTTAGGGCGATGGAGTGGTGCCTACGCAGGCTGGATACTGATGAATCTACTGGCGCACATGATCGTCGGTCTGAGTGTCTATGCTTTGGCGCGAAAAGTAGCCACCCAACGCATCGCGTTGTGGACAACCAGCTTGTATCTAGTGTCACCCAGCGCCATCTGGCTTGGCATAAACGTGTTACAGGAGATGTTCTTCGCAGGATTGCTGGCGCTGGTTCTTGTTGGTTTCGTCTACCGTTCGCGCCCTGCCATCCTTGCGCTGGGTAGCATGGCGTTATTGGTCGGTGTCTTGTGTCACCCCATTTTTCAGGCTGCCGCGTTGCTGTTGTCGGTATACGTTGCGATCGAGTCAATGCTTGCCCGGCGTTATGTGCTGGTATGTGCAGCTTTGGTGAATCTGGGTGCTGTGTTGTTCCTGATGTCCCAGCAGGGTAGCTGGTATCCGTCATCGTTTCAGCCAGATCTGACAGCGATTATCACCTCGTCAATTCCTGGTGAGTCCAACATGTTCTGGCATTACTCACTGGAACAACGATCAATCAGTGTGCAGTTGTTGATCGATAAGTTGATTGCCAGTAGCAAGCGGCATTTCTTAAAACCTTTTGAGGCACCGTTTTTTCTGTACACCAATCTGGCTGTTGTCTGTCTGATCTATCTGGCTTTCCGGCACATGCGACAGACGTGGCAACTGCTGTTACCGGTGTGCCTGTTTCTTGGCTTGTACGCGGGCATGATCGTCTTGCAGCAAAATCAGCCGAGGTATCAGCAAATCGTTGCTGTCGCAAGCTTCACAGCGATTGCGCTTGCCTGGGCGCGGTCCGGTTTTCGGATCCCTGACTATGCGTTGGCCATTTTTCTTGCCGGAAACCTCGCTCTGGGTGGCTATTTGTCGTTTTCCGCCGCGCAGGATGCGCAAAAGGAAAGTGACAGTCTGGAGCAATTCTTGATTCGGCTGGTTGACGAAGGTGTGGAGGCTGATGCACGCGTGGCAGCCTTCGATCTATCGCCACACTCACCGTTAGCGGTGACTCTGAAACCGAGACAATTGTTATCGATCCGCACCGATATGATGTCTCCGGACGACATATCCTATGTGTTAAGTCTGTACAAGCCAACCCACATTCTCGTCAAGGCAGATATTGACGATGCGCAACTGTCCAGCATGATTCGTGTAGACCTGCCAGACCGGGCCGTTTTGGATAATACCTTTTTTGGTGATCTGCAGTTGATGACGCCAAACCAATAACAAGCTGATTGTAAGGAGTGTAAATGACAGGTGCTAAACGTGTCCTCGTTGTCAGTCCTCATTGTGATGATGAGACGATTGGTATGGGAGGAACTATTGCCCGGCATGCCGCCGAGGGAGATGAGGTTTTTGTCTATGTGGTTACCGGACATGGTGAGGGCAGACCGTACCCGATGTTCAAGGAAGAGAACATCAAGCGGGTCAGGGCAGAGGCGGTACAGGCTTGTGAGAAGCTGGGTGTAAAGGATCTCATATTTACCGATGTGCCTGCCGCCGGGGTAAGCATGCAGGCGCCCTGGTTTTTGAACAAGACCATCGGCGATACCATTGTGTCTGTCCAGCCGCAGGTGTTGTACGTGCCTTTTCTAAATGATTTGCACAAGGATCATCGCGAAATTTTTCATGCCTTATCAGTGGCATGGCGAAGCTCATCAGCAACCGGACGACAGATAGAATCCATCTATTGCTATGAAGTGCAATCCGAAACGCACTGGAATATCCCGTATGTGGAGTCCGGTTTTCTGCCTAACCACTGGGTCGATATCAGTGATTATCTGGATCTGAAAATAGAAGCCTTGCAGTTCTACAAGAGCCAGGTACGCGATTCACCTGATGCAAGATCCATCGATGCCATTCGCGCTCTGGCTGTATGGCGGGGTTCCTTGCAGGGGATGCATGCCGCTGAATCGTTCGTGACGGTGAGAACCCTTCGCTAGTGGCCGCCGAAAAAAGTATCTTACTGGTCAGCTCGATTGATATATCGCTGCTACGGTTCAGGGGACGGCTCATCCAGCGCCTGATTGACGCGGGGTACCGAGTGCTGGTGGCAGCTCCGGAATTTTCTGATCCCACACGCAAGGCGCTCGAAGATCTGGGCACTGAAACCCGTGAATTTCCTCTCAACCGCACAGGCATGAATCCTTTAAAGGACTGGGCGTCGCGCAATGCGTTGCGCGCCATCATGTCGCAAGACAATATCGATCTGGTGTTCTCCTACAATGCCAAACCGGTAATCTATGCATCGCTTGCGGCAGCAAGCCTCTCAGTGCCATCAATCAGTCTTATTACAGGCCTGGGATACGGGTTTTCAGGTGATACCGCAAAAGCCCGCATCATCGGTAAATTGATGACCGTGCTCTATCGTCGAGCGCTCAGAAAAAATTCTGCGGTCATATTTCAAAACAATGATGACCGCGGTTTGTTCGAATCCTTATCGTTGATACCGGTTTCGGCAACCGTCGCAACCGTTGATGGCTCGGGTGTCGATCTCGACGAATTCCAATGGCGCGAACCTCGGGCCAACCCGCATTTGCGATTCATGTTTGCTGGCAGGCTCATCAAGGAGAAAGGGGTAAGCCTGTTTATTGAAGCAGCAGCGCAACTGAAAAATGATTTTCAAGATGCTGAGTTTTTTGTACTTGGCGACCCACAGCCGGGTTCGCCGTCGTCAATTGATCTTGAAAGGCTGCAGCAGTTGCACGATGCGGGTGTGGTGACCCATCATTTGAGACGCACGGATATTGCCCAGTTCCTTGCCACTTGCGATGTCCTCGTGCTGCCCAGTTTCTACAGGGAAGGGGTTCCACGATCCATCCTTGAAGCCTTGTCAACCGGTCTTGCCGTGATCACCACAGACGGGCCGGGTTGCCGGGAAACAGTAACTGATGGTGTCAACGGGCTGCTGGTAAAACCGAGAGATCCCGACAGCCTGACCAACGCCATGCGCAAGCTTCTGGAAAACCCCGAAACAGTGGTCGCCATGAGCCATGCCAGCCGGGAGCTGGCTCAAACCCGGTTTGATGTCAACAAGGTGAATGATGATGTGGTTGCGATTGTAAAAGACGTGGTTCGGATTACCTGACAGTGATCGTCAAGGCGATCAAACGCATCCTGCCAAAGGGCTTGATGGCCAGGGGCGTAACGGTGCTGGCAGGTAGCAACGCCGTTGGGCAGGTCATTGCATTGGCCGTATCGCCGCTATTGACACGCCTCTATACCCCGGAAGACTTCGGGCTGCTGGCAGTCTATATGTCACTGACGACCATTCTCGGGGTGATTGTCTGTTTGCGCTACGAACGGGCCATCGTATTGCCTGAAGCTGATACTGATGGAGTCACCGTAGCAGTACTGTGTCTGCTTTCTGTCTTGTTAAGCACGCTGCTTACACTGATAGGCATCCTGTTTTTTGCCGAACAGTTGACGTCGCTATTGTCCACGCCACAACTCAAACCGTTTTTGTGGGCCTTGCCCATCAGCGTTCTGTTGCTCGGAATGTTCACAGCATTTCGCTTTTGGGCCATTCGTCAGAATGCCTATGGGCAGATAGGTCAGGCGCGCATCAAGCAGGTGCTGGCCAGTGTTTTTGTACAGATCGCAGCATACCCTCTGGGTGCTTTTGGCCTTATCGGAGGGCAGTTGGCCAATCAGGGTGCCGGCTCGTTGTCCCTGGGTAAACGCCTGTTCGCTCAACCCGGTATTCGTGCTGTTTCGGTCGCTGGCATCTGGGCCATGGCCAAACGTTACAAAGACTTGCCGCTGGTGTCTGTCTGGTCCGGTTTGCTCAACAGGACCAGTGCCCAGCTCCCCACACTGATGTTTGCGGCATTGTTTGGTCCTGCTGTAGCGGGTCTGTATGCGCTGGCAACACGCGTTGTCAATACACCGGCAGGCGTCATGAGTGGTGCATTAAACAGTGTACTTTTTTCCAATGCTGCCAGTGCCAGTCGTCAGGGCACTCTGGGTAAGCTGACCAGTAATACCCATCGACGACTGGTCGCTGTAGCAATGCCACCGTTACTGCTATTGGCGCTGATTTCTCCACAGCTGTTTGCCTGGGTGTTCGGGCAGCAGTGGTTGCAGTCCGGACAATTTGCGCAGTGGGTTGTAATTTTGGTTTACTTTTCCATCTGCGCCGCGCCGCTGGTGATGATCTTCACGGTGCTGGAAAAGCAATTGCACGATTTCATCTTTCAGGCGCTGCTAACAGCAACTCGCTTTGCCATGATTCTCTGGGGCGCTCATCTGGAAAGCGCATTGATAGCGATAGCCCTGTATTGCGTGGGCAGTGGTGTGTGCTACATGATCCTGCTCTTCTGGATCGCTGTTCTGGTGGGGGAGGGTCCCGGCATGGTGGTAAAACCTTTGCTGTCAGCCATTCCTGTTAGCGTACTCACTTCAGCCCCGGTGTTGGTCGCACTTTACCTTGATGTCAGTGTGATGCTGAGCCTGTTGGCTGTGGCCTTGTCGACTATCCTGGTGGGCATCCATGTGTATCGGCAATTACGCCTGAGTTACAAGAAGTGACGGCACAGGGAAAGTATGAACACTGAGCAAACTGTTTATCCGGCTGATCATCCAGGCGACCGAGTGGTTGAAGCACCGCCACGCGGACGCACTGGCGCAGCAAAGCTTCTCAAACTTGAAGCCATTCGCGGATTGGCTGCGTTTTATGTGGTTCTACACCACACCATTAAATTCGAGTATTACCTGTTTGGCCTGGACCTTGGTCAGTTGCTTCGTTTCGGTCAGGAAGCGGTCATTCTGTTTTTTATCGTATCCGGTTTTGTCATTCATCTGTCGTATCAGACAACCAAGGACAAGTCTTTCAAGACCTATTTCATCAAACGGTTTGCCAGAATTTATGTGCCGTTGATCATCGTGTTTGGTGTGGGCTTTTTGCTGGAGAGTGTCCGGCGTGGAGCCATGATCGATCTGCCGCTGATCCAGCTTGTGGGTAATCTGCTGATGCTTCAGGATTGGCCTGCCGACAAGCCGGGTGTGCTGATCGAGCCCTTGCTTGGCAACGATCCGCTTTGGTCGCTGGCTTATGAATGGTGGTTCTATATGTTGTACTTTCCTTTGGTACAGCTAATGTCTGATCATAAGCGGCTGTCTTTATTTGTGTTTGCCATGGCTGCTGTCGCGGCCGTGGTCTACACCCTTTATCCATCCTTCATACCGCGTATTTTTATGTACGCCGGTATCTGGTGGACCGGTGTTTTCCTGGCCGAACTCTACATCCGTCAGGAACCATTCACCCTGAGAACCTGTGTCTTGCCGCTCGGGGCGCTTGCCTTGATATGCGGCGTGTTGCTGCTTAAGGTGGTGGCATGGCGATATGCTGGTGGCGAGTTATTTCTCGGCCGACATCCGCTGATTGAATTGCGGCATACGGGGTTTGCCCTCGCGTCGATTGTGTGTGCAATCATTTGGCACCGATGCCAATGGATAGGTTTTAACTACATTGTCGGTCCATTTGTCGTGCTGGCACCCATCTCATATGTGATATATATTTCACACTATCACTTGATGACGACGGCATTCTGGTTTACAGATGTCGGTAATAGTGTTGTTTTGTGGTTTCTGTATTTTGTGGGATTATTGGCATTCTCTTGGGTGGTAGAGCTGCGACTATATCCTATGGTCCGCAGAAGGCTATACGCTCTGTTTTTGTAGCTGCTCACCACGTCATTTTTAGGAGATTAGCGTGTACAACCTGATAAAAATCAGTGGCCTTGTGTTGTTGCTGGCCTATTGCTACCTCAACCTTGGCAATATTCTGTATTTCAAGCTGGATGTGAATTTTGTCGGTATCGCACTGGCGGGTATTGCAGGTGTGTATGTTTTTCAGCGAATGGCGAGGGCGTCGGTAACGGGTCTAAAAGTCAGTGGAAGCGAGGTCATGGGATTGTGCCTGCTGGGTCTGGGATTTACCGTTGTGACCTTGCAGCGAATTTTCTATGACACCTATATAGGCTTCGACGGCAACAATATTCAGGAATCGCTGCAATCGATATGGATCGTATCGTCGCTTTGGTTTCTGATCGGAGGCTCGTTCGCGGCAGCCTCTCTCAAAGAGTCCCCCGTGCTGGCACTGCTTATCGCTGGTTCGGTAACAGCAATAATGGTCTTCGGGGTTGATGCAGAACTTTTTCAGTCCTACAAATCTGATGACTTTGACCAGCGCGAATCCCGAATAAGTCACCTCAACGTAGAGCGCTACATTGTCATTCCCATGATTCTGGCTTATGCCTTGTCGCCAAAAACTCGTTGGATCGTGGCCTTGTGCGGCATCGTCTGCCTGTTCTTGCTCGGTGGCCGAACTGCGCTGTTTGTGTTTATTCTAACGTTGACATTCATGAATCTGGGCGGCAACATTCTGCGCAACGCTGTCCTGCTGCTTATTGTCGGTGGCGCATTATTTGGAGGACTACGATACGCAGTCGGTAATGGGATAATCAATCCGGATAACGAGCAGGTGAGTGAAATGCTGTTTCTCGGAGGCGTATCTGAAGATAATTCCTTTAATGCTCGAGTACAGTTGTTACAGGAAAGCCTTCAGGACTTGCCGGAGCAGTTTCTGGTGGGCAACTTTTCCATCACTGCAGAACGCTATGGTGACTTCGGTACCTATATCCACAATATACTCAGCGCATGGCAGTTCTATGGGTTTTTCATGTTCTTCGGGATTGTTGCGTGCCTTATTTATTGCGCAATCACGATGTTTACCGAAAAACGAGCCAGCTCGCCAATGATGGTGTTTAGCTCATTCATACTGGTCTACGTATTGATCAGTGTCGTTCTGAGTAAGTATGTTGGATGGACAATGCTGTGGTTTGCCATGGGATTATGGATGCTACGGCCCGTGGCTTCCAAGCTAAGGATGCCAAACTCCAGCAATAGCAATGGTCGCAAGAAACGCCGACGGCGCAGAGTGTACACGTCGGGCTTTGCTACCTGAAAACACCATCCGCTAGGAACACGCCAGCCTGAACATTCGGCTGGCGCGTCTCGCCACTATTGATACCGGGATCCCTCGTAAGGAATATTGAACTTGTTACCGTTAGTACGAAATCGACCACCGTCCTTGGCGTAGCCAGCACCAAACGAATAGTAAAAACGAACTGATCCGTCACCATGAATGTGGTTGCGGCTTGCACTTGAGTTCCTGGCCTCAAGGCCATGAGATTTTTCAGAGGACTGCCTTACGCGAGCCGTGAAAATCTTGGGGTTGATTTTAGTACCTTCACTCAGTCGATCAGTAATCTCGATATCGTTGCAATCGTACCGAACGTTTTGTTGTACACGTTTACCGGTCAATACCTGCGTGATGAACACATAGTCGAACTGGCTGTTTGCGCTAGCTTTAAAGCGGTTATTTCTGGCGGTTACATTGTCCACAGAATGGATTTCGATATGCGCCAGTAGCGATCGGTTGCCAAGCGGGCCTTTCTTGTCTTTCCATTCGTAGTAGTTGGAAAGTAGTTTTACGTTGCCAGTTTGCAATTTGGCGAAGCGCTTGCCAGCGTTCAGGCCGGTGTTGGCGAAGACTTTAACGGGTTTAGCGCTCTGTGATTTCCGGTACGATTGCACGGTCAGAAATTCAGCATCGCGCAATACACCGGAGGATTGCAGGTTCCTGCTCAGGTTATTGACGATATAGCCCCCGGCGATGTCAGATTCCTTGTTCCCGTTCATCCAAATAGCGTTAGCTCGCGCCGTCGCTGATTTCTTCGTTGCCCGGTTGATGATGTTTTCAAACCGGTTACAGGCGATATGGAAACCGCTGGCTCCACGTATCAGGACGCCGGCCACAGACTTGTTGTTCTGATGCTGAACGTTGCTGAACCCGCTATTAATCAGATGAAACCGATCAGACCCGTCTCGTACATGGAAGCCGACGTGGGTGTTGCTGGAATCCTCGGCGTCTATCGGCGAATTGTAGATTCTGACATCGGATGAGCGGATAGCGACCATCTGCGAAGCATCGCGGTAGGGCTTCATGGGCATATTGAAGATGCGCGCCGGGACCTTGATCTCCAGATTGTCAACGCGATAGGTGCCTCTACCTACGAATGACTTGCCGCGGTTGGAATTGATAATTTCTTCCAGCGCCCGGGTATCATCCCGCCCACTGGGTACCGGCAGCCTTATCGCGTTTCCGGGCGCTTTTGGGACAGCCACTGCCGTGATGGTTTTCTGGCTTTTATTGACTGACCAGTAGCAAGTGTCCGGATTCTGGTATAGAAATTCGGCAACCCGGTGTTCGGTATCCACGTAGCAGGCGTTGTGCAGGCCCTTGCGCTCTACGCCACCGAAGGTATCCATGGCCAGATTACCCGTTCTGGCGGATGCCTGAAGAACTTCACTGAACAATGCGGTTCTCGGTGTGAGTTTTTCACGCAATGTCATACGCGCGTCCTGAGCGTGCACTACTCCACCGAAGGCTGTTGCACAGAGTCCTGTCAACAGGACGGTCGCAGCCCAAAGGTTCCTTCTTTTCATCGTCGTTTCGCTGTCCCTGAAATTTAACTGCTTGTCATCGCCGTAAATATATCCTCTAAAGTGTGAAGAAGGTCGTTATCTTTGCGTCTGTTAATGTTGCCCCGGAGTCGTTGAAATACACTTGCTTGTATCCTGAGTAAGGGTGTGGTATCGGTGGGCCTAAAGGATACCGCTACATGGTGGGCCTGTTCCTGAACATGCTCGGCGTCACTCTGCAGGCTCTTTCCGTTACCATGGCAGCCTTGTCTGGCAATACCTGCATAACAATTCTGCGGGTTGCCGGTCTCACCTGAAGCTCTAGCCCGAGAACCACGATGCGCGTTGTCCATGTCATAGTGAGCCTTTACGATGGCGGTGCTCAAGCAGTATTGTTCAATCTGCTGACTCACGATCGTTCACATGAACATTATGTAATCTCTTTAACCTCCGAGGGTAAGTACAGCGGCCCGATCGACGCCATGGGCGTCGAGGTTCATCATCTTGATATGCCTCGGGGCAAATTCACTGTGCCGGGTCTTTGGAAACTGTACGGACTGATGAAGCGCATCCAGCCAGACGTTGTGCAGACGTGGATGTATCACTCAGACCTGCTGGGGGGGCTTGCGGCTCGTTGCGTGGGAATCCGCAACATCGTCTGGGGCATCCACCATTCAACTCTGGACAAGAAGGGGACTTCACGCAACACGCGTGTCGTCGTCAGTTTGCTCACCACCTTGTCTAAATTTTTGCCAAAAAAGATAATCTCGTGTTCGCAAAAGGCGCTGGAGGTACATGCCCAAAAAGGATACGCATCGTCCAAGCTGGTGTTTGTAGGCAATGGCTACGATCTTGAAAAATTTCAGCCCGATCCTGATGCTCTGTCTGATCTGGATCTCGCTATTGACACCTCTGTGTTGGAGGGTCGAACTGTTTTTGCGACGGTTGCGCGTTGGGATGCGCAAAAAGACCAACGTAATCTTGTAGACGCCTGTCAGCATCTGGTTGCGCAAGGTGCCCCGCCGTTTGTCAGCCTGCTCATTGGCCCGAATATGGACGCTGATAATCATGAGCTTGCAAGTTATATCCGGGAGCGCCAACTCGATGATGTGGTCCTGCTGTGCGGCAGTACCGGCAATGTTCCAGCGGTTATGAACAGTGTGGACTTTCATGTGTTGCCCAGTGCCTTTGGTGAAGCTTTTCCCAATGTGGTTGCCGAGGCCATGTCTTGCTCCACGCCGTGTGTGGTTACTGACGTGGGAGACGCTGCTGCCATGGTTGCAGACACCGGCTGGGTTGTTCCACCCCGAGACTCAACGGCTCTGGCCGAGGCTATCCGGACCGCAATGCATGAGAGCACGCAGTCTGGTTCGTGGCAGGACAGAAAATCTGCATGCCGCGCAAGAGCGCTGGATACCTTTGACATTCACAAGATGATTGGCGCCTATGAAGGCGTCTGGCGTTCGTAGCAGGAATTAGCATTAATGAGTCTCAGGGTATTACATGCTGCGCATATGCGCTCTCCCATGGTAGGCGTAGTTCGGCAGATGGAATACGAGCAACAGGCTGCCGACGAATTGGGGATCAGCTGGACCTCACGTATGATGTGTAACGCCTACCCTGAGAGTCCCGTCACCGTGGCTGGATCGCCTGACAACGGCTATCGCTCATTCAAGCGTGCTTACTATTATTGGTTGACCCAACAGATTCCTGCGTTTGATCTGATCATGGTTCGCTATGCCAAATACGATCCTTACCAATATCAGTTTATTAAGACATGTCCCATTCCCGTGGTGACGATGCATCACACCATGGAGGTCTATGAACTTGTGGGCAATGGCAATCTTCGCAGCCGACTGTTGGCTGCAGGTGAGCAGGTCATCGGCCGTTTTGCACTTAAGCATGCCAGTGCCATTGCCGCAGTTACCAATCAAATTGGCGAGTATCAGAAGGCACGGTCACACGACGACAAAAAAATGGTCATTCATTACGGCAACGGCGCTGTGTATGGCGATGCGCCGGTGTTGCCTCAACAGGCACTGGACCCTGACTGTCATGAATTCATATTTCTTTCTTCTGAATTTCCGGTATGGATGGGGCTGGATTTGCTGCTTGACGCCGCAGAACGATGTCAACGTGATTTCAAACTGCATATCGTCGGGCGGCTAAGTCCATCGCAACAGGATGAGGTGTCCCGGGAAGCAAGGTTTGTTGCTCATGGATATATGGACAAACCGGCTGTTGATAAGCTCATGGCGCGTTGCACCCTCGGCTTGAGTACGTTTGGTATTCATCGCAAGCGCTTTACCGAGGGGAATACTCTAAAAGCCAGGGAATACCTGCGCGCCGGATTGCCAGTGTACGCGGGACACCGCGATATATTTGACGATTCGTTTGCCTACCATCGTGATGGTGGCGCCGATTTCGATGCCATCCTGGCCTACGCAGACGAGATGGTTAATGTGGACCGCCAGCTTGTATCCGAGGCTGCCAGACCGCTGATTGAAAAAAAGCAGGTACTGGCTGCGATGTACGATGCTCTGCATAAGGTGCCGCAGCTTTCAGAACCTGAATCGTCTTTGCGGTGAGAGCTGGCTTAGTCGAACGCCTTGCGCTTGGTACGTTTTCTTTTTCTTCTTTTTGGGCGGTCGGGTTTCCTTCGATTCAGTTTTTCGTGTGTGGCTCTATAAACAAGCAGGGCCAGCGCCACGCCTGCTATGTCGATGACAATATCCATCGGACGGGTGGAGCGAAAAAACAGATGAAGCTGGGCGCCCTCGGTGGCTATGGCCACTAAAGCCATTACCCCGAATAGTTCAAGCTTGCTGATCTCCAGCGTTTTGGCGTTATAGAACAGAAGCAGAGAAACAAGGAAGAAAACAAGAAAGTGCCCGGCCTTGTAATAATGCACCATTGCCAGATTGTTGCCTGCAAGACCGATAGCTTTCAGTTGATCGAAGATCGGGTTGACAACCAGATCTCGCAAGCTGGTTGGCAACAGAATGCCCAGGAGCATAAATGCAACGATGCAGGCAAGCGCCAGCATTGTTTTTCTCCCTGACTTTTTTGCTACATAGACAGCGCTGATGACTAATAAGACTGCCCACATCAGCAGTAGGAAAGGCAAAACAACGTAGGTGTATATGTGTGAAGTTTTTACAATGTCCAGGTGCACGCTTTCCAGTGAAAAGCTGCCATCGCTCTTGCGGTTGGAGAACCTGATCTTGATAGCAGCGGTTCTTGGTTCAATACTGGTCAGGAATTCATCCCGATGCGTGTTGAATTCCCCGGTTAACCGGGAAACCCATCGGTGTTGAAAAATACGGTCGTTTTTATCAAGCTGACGCAAGAGGACGCCGGCGTCGGTTGCCAGACTGGGATCTGAAGGCCGCATAAGTGTGTCAGCTATTGAGCGTACCCTGATCAAGGTATAGTCCGGAGGCAGTGATTCGGGCAGTGCGATGGTAAACGTGGCACCGCTGTTGCCACCCGATTCGGGAATGACGCTGATGGTGGGCCTGTCTGATCCTTCCAGCCTGCTTCCGCCTACTTTAGTCCAATGCTTTAGTTGCGACGGGAATATCTCACCGTACCCTTCATGTTCCAGTGCGATGTAGCGGTTGTCCTGTGTACCGACAATCCACGTGAGCAGGGTGGCAAGTCCAAGGAAAATGCAGAATAAAAAAAATTTGCGTAAGCGTAACGGGCCGGATGTCCTGAGCTTGTCAGACAGATTTTTAAATTCCATGCGGGTGAGCAACTAGTGTTTGACGCATCATCAGAATAACAGCCGTAAGCCGTGCGCACTGGACAGGTTAAACGCGAAACGTGTGCCTTGCCTCAGATACATGACAGTTAACATTCAGGAAATCTCAAAAAACGAATTTGTGTGCGGTAATTTGTGTGCGGTCTGGTTGCAGGGTAACCGGACGCCGTAACGTTGACGGAAAACTTGTGTTAATAATATTTTTGCGAATAGTGCCACCATCAATCCTGTCCGGCCGCGATACAATGGCGGATTATCCTGGCTAGTGTCCACTTCCATGTCGTCCCTCAAGTCCGAAACAGCTCCGAATATTCCACTGTGCGTGGATTTGGACGGCACGTTTCTCAAAACAGATATGCTTTTCGAGTCGGTGCTTTGCCTGCTCAAGAAGCAACCATGGCTGGTATTTAATGTGCTGCTGTGGGTTTTGGGAGGCAAGGCCAATCTCAAGGCGCAAATCAGCCGGCGTGTTGATGTCAGCGAGTTGCCACTGCCGGTTAACCAGCCATTGCTGGATTATCTGCTCAAGGCCAGTGACAGCCGGCAAGTAATACTGGTCACCGGTAGTAATCAGCGCGTGGCTGACGCCATGAAGTTGCGTTATCCGGTGTTTGATCAAGCTTATGGATCCGATGACACGGTCAATCTCACGGGGCGAGATAAACAACAGCTGTTAGTTAGTCAGTATGGTGAAAAAGGCTTTGACTATATTGGCAATGACAAACCCGACAGGGTTGTCTGGGCCGCTGCCAGAAAAGCCTATTTTGCCGGATTGAGCAGCCATCAAGCGCGCTATGCAGACATCAGTTTTGAAAAGAATTTTGCGCACGAGTCGGGTGGTTTACGAGGCGTACTCAAGATGGTTCGCTTGCATCAGTGGACCAAGAACCTGCTTATTCTTGTGCCGTTGTTTCTTGATCAGCAATTGGGGCACTTCGCATCGTTTGCCATTGCCATGCTGGGTTTTCTGGCCTTTAGCCTCATGGCATCAGCCACCTACATCATCAACGATCTGCTGGACCTTGCCTCTGATCGACAAAATTCCACCAAGCAGCACAGACCGCTTGCGTCTGGCAGCATCGCGATCAAGCAGGGTCTGATAGTCAGTGGGAGTTTGCTGCTGAGCGCGATTATTCTGGCGGTTTTTCTGCCACCTTCATTCACTATTTTGATGTTGGTCTATCTCGTCACAACACTTGCGTATTCGTTCGCGCTAAAGAAAGAGGTCATTCTCGACGTTATTACCATTGCTGTATTACATACGCTACGAATCATCGGCGGAACATTGGTTATTCAGGTTGAGCACTCGTTCTGGTTGCTGGCATTCTCCGTGTTCATCTTTACAAGCTTTGCGCTGGCCAAGCGTGTCAGTGAGCTTACGAACCTGCGCAACGAAGGTCGTGAGGTCGCCAGTGGGCGCGGGTACACGGTCAGTGATCTTCCGCTGTTGACATCTGCGGGGGTCGCGGCTGGCTACGTAGCTGTATTGGTTATTGCGCTGTTCATCAATAGTGAGAAGGTGCTGCAAAACTATAATCGTCCTGAGGTGCTATGGATTCTGTGTCCGGGTTTTCTCTACTGGATCGGGCGTTTGTGGCTGATGACCTCTCGTGGCAAGGTCGATGAAGATCCCATTGTCTACGTGTTGAAAGACAAGGCGAGCCTGTTTACGCTGACGTGTTTTCTGGCGGTGGTCTCCATCGGATTTTTACTTTAGCCCGATTGCCATGACCACTTACCGATCATGGGGAATGCCTGCAGCACAACATCAGGCGGCCATCGCTCCTGCATGGCCCGGTGAAGCTGAAGATTTTGCACGTTATACCAACACGGGTGATAGCGCTGGGGCCAACAGCTTTCTGGCGTTTGGCAATGGCCGAAGTTACGGCGATAGTTGCCTCAATTCCAGCGGCACGCTGGTGCATACCCGTTACTTGAACAAGATCCTGGATTTTGACAAGGTCAATGGTCGACTGCGTGCGCAGCCCGGCGTCACCATGCGCGATATTCTGTCTCTGGTGTTACCCGCTGGCTGGTGTGTGCCAGTAAGTCCGGGGACAAGCTTTGTCACCCTGGGTGGTGCAGTCGCTAATGACGTTCACGGCAAGAACCATCATGCGCGCGGCTCGTTCGGTCGGCACGTGCGCCAACTTACCTTATTAAGATCCAGTGGCGAAATCTTCGAGTGCTCACCTGACAGTCATTCAGAGCTTTTCCGGGCAAGCATTGGTGGTCTGGGTTTGACAGGGCTCATGCTCGCAATCGAGATTTCGCTCATACCGGTGAAAGGTCCTCTGATGGATTGTCTGAACATCCCATTTCATGGTCTTGATGAATTCATAGAGCTGAGCAAGACCTATGAAGCCACGCACGAATATACAGTTGCCTGGCTTGATTGTCTGTCAACCGGTGACAATGAGGCACGTGGAATATTCACTGCCGCCAATCATTCGCCGATCGAGCTTGCTTATCGTCGTACAGACACAAACCGTCTGAGTGTGCCGTTCAACTTTCCATCAATCGCCCTTAATCGTCTGTCAATAAGCGCGTTTAATTCGCTTTACTATTACGCCAATGCGCGTGCTTCCAGACGGCAGGAAACCGTACCAATCGACAAGCTTTTTTATCCGCTGGATGCAATCGGTCATTGGAACAGGATTTACGGCGTTCAAGGCTTCTACCAGTTTCAGTTTGTTGTGCCACCCGATCAAAGGACAGCACTTGTAGAGGTGATGGCGCGTATCAGGCGCTCAGGACTCGGCTCTTTTCTGGCGGTTCTGAAGATATTCGGCGACAGTTCATCACCGGGCATGCTGTCTTTTCCCAGACCGGGTTTTTGTCTGGCCCTGGACTTTGCCTATCGTCGCGACACCACTGAGCGATTATTAAAAGAGCTTGAAGCCATTGTTATTGCAGCGGATGGTGCAATCTATCCTGCCAAGGATCGCCTGATGTCAGCAGCCTCCTTTGAGGCCTCGTTTCCCGATGTGCGCAAGTTCATGAGCCACACGGATCCTGCCTGTCAATCGGATTACTGGCAACGCGTCAAACCCAAGGAACTCATAGAACATGTCTGATCGCAAGCAAACAGTGGCCATTTTTGGTGCAACCTCACATCTGGCCCAATGCTGCAGCAAATTGCTGGCGGAGGCAGGTCATACGCTGATACTGGTCGGTCGTTCACCGCAACGGCTGGACTCGGTGAAGGATGATCTAGTTGCTCGTGGCGCCGATGTCAGTGTGCTACAAGCCGATCTGGATGACTTTGACGGCCATGAGTCACTGGTCAGTCAGGTGAGTGGGGCAGATTCATTCTGGTTTTTTGCAGGCTCACTGCCAGATCAGGCTCTGTGCGAAAACACCTGGGATGCCACACATGCGGCCATGGTAACCAATGGATTGAGTGCTATCTCTTTGATAACTCGATTGGCGAACCTCTGTGAGCAGCGACAGGCGGGTAGTTTTGTTGTCATTAGCTCTGTGGCTGGCGACAGAGGGCGAAGCTCCAATTATATCTATGGCGCTGCCAAGGGCGCGGTCAGCGTTTTCTGCGAAGGCTTGCGCGGCAGGATGCTCAAGGCGGGGGTGGGTGTTCTGGTGGTGAAACCCGGATTTTTTATCAGCCCGATGACACAGGATATAGAGAAAAAACCCGCCATCCTGTGGGTGGAGGCTGAGCAGGTGGCCGGGCAGGTGGTCAATGCCTGGAAGGCGCGCAAGGACACCATTTATGCGCCATGGTTCTGGCGACCCATCATGCGCATCATCCGGGAAGTTCCAACGCGCATCTTCAAGAAACTTAGCATCTAGCCTGCGCGGCAGAACTCAATCGGACCTCAGGTGATCCTCTGCGAACAGCCTGTGTTGACAATACTGATTGCATCAAGACATCCATTGCGAAAATAAGGAATGCTATCTCCATGACCAGTTTTATCCCCCTGATCCTCTTTACCATTGCGACCAATTTTCTGTCGCAGATATCGCTTAAACACGGAATGACCACCATTCCGAAGTTTGATCTCGATGTCGCGGGTATCGTCGGGGCCTTACCCTCGGTTGCGTTAAACTTTTACGTGGTGGCTGGCCTTGCACTGATGGTTGTCAGTATGGGATCGCATCTCATTGTGCTGTCACGTGTGGAAATCAGTTTTGCCTATCCCTTTCTAGGCCTGTCCTTTGTGCTGACCACCCTTTATGGTCATTACTTTCTATCAGAATCTGTAGGACTCTGGCGGGTTGCCGGGGTTGCCTTTATTATATGTGGCGTGGCCATGGTTGCCAAAAGCGGCTGATTCACGCTGTAAAATTCGTACTTTCAAGTCAGGAAAAAGAATGAAACATATTATCTTCGGTGGTGATGGCTTCCTCGGTACCGAGCTCACCCGATTACTGGCAGATGCTGGAGAGCAGGTACTTATCTGCGATGAAAAAAAATCAGAGCAGTTCGGTAACTACGATCGTGAAGGCGTTACTTATCTGAAGATGGATGTCAGGGACAAGACTACCTTTTCCCCGATTGAGGTCGGTGCCGACGATGTCGTCTACCACTTTGCTGCCCGGTTACTGGTCCCGATACTGCCAAGGGCTGAGCGCAAGGACTACTTCTGGGAGGCCCTTTACACAGGTACCGAAAACGTGCTGGAGTGGATGCAGCAAAACAATCTGAAAAAAATGGTGTATTACACCACCGACATGGTTTACGGCCACACACTTGAAGATCCGCGCACTGAGGAGCATCCGTGTGCGCCTCTGGGCCCTTACGGAGATGCCAAATACCAGACCGAAAAACTGGTCGACACCTACCGTGGCAAGGGTTTCAACATCACACTGTTCCGTCCACGCCTGATCATCGGTCATGGTCGTCTGGGTATTCTTGAAAAGTTGTTCAAGCTGGTAGACATGAATCTGCCAGTACCGACCATAGGGTCGGGACGTAATTACTATCAGTTTATTTCGGTGACCGATTGCGCTCGTGCCTGCCTTGCTGCAGTGGAAAAAGGCATGCCCAATGAAAATTACAACCTGGGATCGAGCAATCCCCCGACGGTCAATGTCTTGCTCAAGAGCCTGATAACCGAGGCTGGCAGTCGCTCTTTTACCATCCCCACGCCGGCGTTTCTCGTCAAGTGGGTACTGGGTGCTTTTGATGTAATCGGCAAACCGATCATGGATCCCGAGCAATATCTCATCGCTGACGAGACGTGCGTGCTTGATTGTTCAAAGGCCAAAAGGCAATTAGGGTGGGAGCCGCTGGACGACGACACATCAATGCTGCTGGTTGCCTACCGGGACTATAAGGCAGGCAAATCGCGGCCCATCGAGTAAACTTAAGAGCTGTGCATAGGCTACGCTGCTCAAATGCGGTGTTGGCTTTGTGATGCTTGTAAGGAAAACCTGATGCTATTAGACATGAATCCACGTCCCGACGTTTGCCGAACTCGACTTTTCATCCTTTTGTTGAGTTTGGGTGTCGCAGTGGGCGCTATGCCTCATGCCGACGCTCAGCAAGTACCGGATACCGGTCGGATCAAACTCGGCGAAACCGATCTGTATCCGTCGATCAGGCTGGAGTACGGAATCAACGATAACGCCTATCTTGAAACCAACAATACAGAAGACACCAATCGCACGTCGATCAAGCCCCGTGTTGTCTGGTTGGCATCACAACGAACCACCCGCTTGCGAGCAGAATATCGCGGTAACTTCGCTATTCATTCGGTGTCTGATCTGGATTACCAGAATCACTATCTTGACTTTCGTGGCTCCAGCGTTCTGGGTCGGCAATGGCGTGTTGCCGCGGCCGCTAACTACAGTCGCCGCAGCTACGATCTGGGTGCGGAGAGAACAGTGGGTCAAGGCCGGTTCTTCGGTGAACCCTTTATTTTTGACGATATCAATCTATCGGCGATCGGAACATTCGGTGCCAATGGCGCCCGAGGTAATCTGGACTTCGGAATCAGGATGCGCCAGTTGGAGCCACAAAGTCTTGAGGAGGAGTCTGGTGACTTCGCGTATACACGCATAGCTCCTTTTGCCTTGTTTTCTCTCAGGCTTTCAGGCGATACGCGCCTGACCTTCGAAACTCGATTTTCCGAATACGATTATGATCTGGATTCACGCGACAGATCAGAAGCCGCTTTTCTGGTAGGGGCAAGATTTGCAGCCACTGGCAGGTTAACCGGTTCGTTCGATGTGGGTGTCTCGTCGGTTAGCTCGGATAACGATCAAACCGATGGTACAAGTGATCTTATTGCTTCCGCTGAACTGGGTTATTCGCTAACCGAAGCCGCTTTGTTTACCTTGACGGGGCAACGGCGAATTGACAACGCCACGGCATTCAATGCAGCCGAGGGGGATGGCAGAATAAGAAATACCGTTAGATTGCAATGGGACCAGGAGTACTCATCTCGCGTCTCCCACGAGGCCTATGTGCAGTCGGAGATTGTTGATCGAAGTTGCCCGTCGCGCAGTTCCAGCGAAGCGGAGTTTGGCTATCAGTTAGGGGTATCAGTGCGCCGTTGGGTGCAGCTGGGCGGTTTTTACCGCAATAGGAGCCGCTCGTTTGACAACTGTCCCGGTGAATTTGAGGGTGACATTGACTACGACAATCAACGTGTCGGCGTATTCGTCGAGCTTTCCCTATAGAGGTCGGTCGTTTTTCGCAGCTCCAGGAACTTTCCGCACTGATTTATCTCCCATGTAACTAAATCTGCAGAATCGGGGCACAGGCCGCTGAATCAGCCGTTGGTTGGTCGTTCGCTTTGTAAGATATTGTGATTTAACGCACAAATTTTTTGAGATTCCTCGACGTTTGTGCTTTTGCAATCCCGTTTAACCTTACATAGCTGTGTATCTGTCCTAAACTATGTGCGTCAATTACTAGGCAGCGGCGATTTCAAGATACCTGAAACAGCTTGAAACCCCCGAATTGCGAGGCTCACAACGTTAATTAGTGGTCATAATCCTGTTTGGTCGGCAGGCGGGTTTGTTAGAATGCGATGCGTGACGCTACAAGCGTTACACCTATCCAGTAAATTTGTTGTTCCAGTAACTTTCGCGTCGATCGAGGCACATGAAGACTCTACTTTCAAAACTGCTAGTTCCCCCTCTCCTGATCATCCTGTTTTTCGTCTCCCTGGCTGGTCACGCACAAGACGGAGACTACAGACTTGACCGGGGTGACAGAATTTCCATATTGGTGTTTGACGAGCCTGACCTGACGCTGGAAGCGGAAGTGGGCGCGAGCGGTATCATCAACTATTCCTATCTGGGCGATATCCGAATTGCCGGACGTACCACCCAGGAGCTGGAGCAGACCCTTACAGACAGACTACGCGATGGCTTTCTGGTAAATCCGTCAGTCAACGTCACTGTTATCGAGTACCGTCCGTTCTACATCAATGGCGAGGTTCGTGCCCCGGGCAGTTATCCGTTCGAGCAGGGCCTTACAACGGAAAAGGCCATCGCGCTGGCCGGCGGTCTGACCGACCGGGCCTCCACTCGAAAAATGTATGTTCTGCGCAATGCGGATAGCCCCGACGCTTCCGGAAAGCAGGAAAAGCTGAACATGAGCGCCAAGATATTTCCCGGCGATATTGTGACTATTAAAGAGGGATTTTTCTGATGAATTCTCGTGCTAACGAGCTCGGCTTCGACGACTTTGATGATATGGACGACGGCGTTGATCCGGAAAATCGGTCGATGGCCGATCAGATTGATTTGCAGCATTACCTGCGAATCCTTCGAAAATACAAGTGGTCAATTGTTCTTTTCACCGCACTGATAACCGGCCTGGCGGGTTATTACGCGTACACAGCCACCCCGATTTACAGCGCATCGTCCACATTGTTAATCGAGCAGCAGCAACTGAACGTTGCATCTATCGAGGAGCTCTACGGTGCTGACAATAACTCGTCCGACTACTATCTTACGCAGTTCGAGATTCTCAAATCACGCACGCTGGCTATAAAAGTTATCGACTCGCTGGACATGTGGCGGGATGAGGAACTGCTATACACCCCTGATGGTGATGACGGCAGCACGATAGATACAACGGCTGCGTTTAACCAGAGTTCATTTGACAACAGCGGTGCTTCTGACAATGCAGGACTGCCGGTTAATGAGGCCGTGAGCGATGCCACCATGGAGGCTGCAGTATTCGGTCAGAGTGCGGTCAACCTGCAACAATTCAGTGGTGCTGTTGTCGCAACCAGCCCCAGCGCCGAAGGCCTGAGCACGCGCCAGAAAGAAGCTGTGGTCAGCCGCTACATGGCAAAGGCCGGTGTTACACCTGTCAGGAATACCAAGCTGGTCAAACTGTCTTATCAGTCCACCAGTCCGGTCAAGGCGGCACGTGTAGCCAACGCGATTGGTGAGCAGTACATCGAGAGTTACCTCGATGCAAAAATGGAACTGACCACCAAAGCGTCTGCATGGTTGCAGGAACGACTGGCATCGCTTAAGGAAACTCTGGATGCCTCAGAGCAGCGTCTGCTGAACTTCAAGCAGGAAAACGGCCTGGTTGATGTTGATGGTAGCGTTGGCAGACTTAACGAAACGCAGCTTATTCTCCTGACAACAGAGCTCTCCACAGCTCGCTCAGAGCTGTCCGATGCCGAAGATCTGTTTCGCGATGTTCAGGCATCCAGCGGCAATCCGGATCTTCTTCGCTCAGTAGCCACTGTGCAGGCCGATCCGCTTGTTCGTCAGGTGCAGGTTGAGCTTGGACAGGCGCAGCGTAACCTCGACGAATTACTCAATCGTTACGGTGAGCGTCATCCGCGAGTGGTCGATGCTACATCGCAACTGCGTACATTGAATGCAACCCTGGATGGTCACTTGCAGCGCGTTGCACAATCGGTCAACAAGGACGTCCAGCTACTTCGTCAGCGGGTTGCGTCCATTGAAGCTCAACTCGGTGCTGGCAAGCAGGAAATACAGCTGCTGGGCACAAAGAAGTTTGCACTTGATGCGATGGAGCGTGAAGCTGCCACGAATCGTGGGATTTACGATACGTTTTTCAGTCGTATGTCCGAAGCCCGCTCTGCGGATGGACTCGAATCAGCTAACGCGCGCATATCTGACTATGCCGTGCCGGCAAACTATCCGATCAAGCCCAAGAAACAGCTCATCATTGCACTGGCGGCACTTTCTTCACTGATCCTGTCCATGCTAATGGCATTTCTGTACGAGCAGATGGACGATACGGTTAAAGGTGTCGATGATGTCGAGCGCAAGATCGGCGTAAACCTGCTAGGGATCATGCCTCTGCTCAAGAGCGGTATTCTGAGACGTGAAAAGAAGCTGCCGCTTAATCCACTGGAAATCGAGGATAAGAAAGGCACGTTTGGCGAATCAATCAACACGATCCGAACCGCGCTTTTCCTTAAAGCTAAGGAGCGTGAGACACAGGTGATCATGATCACTTCATCCATTCCGAGTGAAGGCAAGTCCACGACCTCTATTAACCTTGCCTACTCGTTCGGTCAGATGGAGAAGACGCTACTCATCGATTGTGATATGCGCCGACCTACCGTAGGCAGCGCAGCGGGCCTCCCTTCCAACTGCCCGGGATTATCCAGTCTGATTACCCGTAGTCAGCCAGCGAAAGCCTGTATCCAGAAAGGGGTTTTTGGTGGCTCGATGGATGTGATTACGGCAGGTCCCATGCCGGAAAATCCTCTGGAGATTCTGTCTTCCGAACGATTCAAGACGGTCATCAGCCAATTGCGTAATCACTACGACAGAATCATTGTTGACTCTGCTCCTACTCAGGCGGTATCTGACGCCTTGGTTCTGAGCAAGGTATGCGATGCGGTTGTTTATTGTGTCAAGTCGCACAGCACGTCTATCAATCTGGTCAAGCGCGGTATCCAGCGTCTTAATCAGGTTAACGGCACAATAGCTGGTGCCGTCATGACCCAGGTGGACATGGACAAGCTGGTTAGCTACGGTGGTGATTACTACTATCAGGGTTACTACGATTACTATGGCTATACCGACAAGGGTGTCGCCAAAGGTGGAGAATCCCGTGGTCGTTTACATCTCAGCGCAGAGCAGGTTCGTGAGATGCGTGACGATGACGAGAAGTTTGATTTTGGTCTGGAGACACGAGGCGGCAATGCTCCTGTTGACGAGGATGTGTTCGATCTGACCATGGATCTGGGAGAGGAGACCCGATTGGCTTCACGCCGCCGCGCCAATCTGGATGTGTTGTAAGATCTATCTGATCCAAAACGCATGATGAAAAGAGCCGACCTGATGTGTCGGCTCTTTTTGTTTTGTCTAGCCTGGACTATTCATGAAACGCCAAATCCTTCCACCAGGCCCTTTGTTCGTAGTGGATTTCGTGAAGGAGCGGAATACAGACTGTATTTCCGACTGAACGAAATTCGCTACGGACGAAGGGAATGCGGAAGGATTTGGACTGGGCGTCCCCGTGATTTCATGAATAATCCAGGCTCCGAGTGAGTTTACTCTCGCGCGTAGATGTCCTCGTACCGAACGATATCGTCCTCTCCAAAATAGTTGCCGGTCTGCACCTCGATCAATACCATGGGCAGCTTGCCCGGATTTTCCATTCTGTGTACGGCCCCCAGCGGTATGTATACCGACTCGTTTTCAGTGACGAGCTTGACCGTCTCATCAATGGTGACTCTGGCGGTTCCAGCCACGACAATCCAATGTTCTGATCGATGAAAATGGCTTTGCAGCGACAGGCATCCGCCCGGATTCACTACTATACGCTTGACTTGAAACCGGTCAGATAATGCCAGCGTTTCGTACCACCCCCAGGGACGGTTATCACGTGAAAAGTCCTCGGCCTGCTTGACGTTCTTGTCCTTTAGCAGCGTGACAGCTTGCTTGACGTTCTGGGCGCATGAGGTGTCAGCCACTAGCACGGCATCGGGCATGGCAACCACGAGAATATTTTCCAGTCCGATGCCCACCACTTGCTGAGCATCCGACTCAGCACGAAGCATGGAATGCTTGCAATCAATAGCTGTTGAAGAGCCGGTGAGCACCATGTTGTCTTCACCTGACGGAAGCTCTCTATGTATCGCCTGCCAGTCGCCCAGATCAGACCAGGCGCCAGAGTAGGGTGCAACGGTCAAGTTGCTGGCTTTTTCCATGATGGCGTAGTCGATGGATATCGATGGCAGCTTTTCCCACTCGTCACTGTCCAGGCGTGCAAAATCCAGATCGTTACGTGCCTTGTCCAGAGCCTGTCGGACTCCTTGCAGTATCTGTGGTGCCTGCTCCTCAAAAGCCTTCACCAGTGATTGGCCTGCAAACATGAAGATACCGGCGTTCCAGAGATAGCCACCGGAATCAAGCATGCTTTTTGCCTCGATGGCCTCTGGTTTTTCCACAAAAGCCTCCAGCTCACGAACGCTGTGATCAATGGTTTTACCCAGCTTGAGATACCCGTAACCGGTTTCCGGGCGATCTGGCTCAATGCCGAAAGTGACCAGATTTCCGGCAACGGCCGAGGCCTCTGCATCTCTGACGGTTTTCTGGAACCCGGCCACATCGGGAATCAGGTGGTCCGTGGGAGCAACCAGCAAGATCGCCTCAGGATCGTTTTGCAGCACCCTCAGCGTGGCCGCAAGAATGGCTGGCGCAGTATTTTTGCCACTTGGCTCAACCAGCAAGGCATCGCTTGCCAGATCAATTTCCCGTAGTTGCTCTGAAGCAATAAACCGATAGGCTTCTGCGGTGACAACAGTTGGTGACTTGAAACCCGGGCCCACCGTGCGTAAGGCACTTTGCTGGTAGAGCGTGTGTTCGCCCCATTTTACGGAGAACTGTTTGGGATGGCTTTTTCGCGATAGGGGCCATAAGCGCGTGCCAGAGCCTCCGCACAGCAGTACTGGGTAGATATCGTTCACTGACGGATAACCTCTGTATTAGGGTTTACTTGCATGACTCTGGGTTCGATGTTCAATGGTATGCCATAGTTTTCCAGTACCGCATCCTTGATCTCCTTGGCCAGATTCATAATTTCTCTGCCTGTGCCAGATCCGGTGTTTATCAGTACCAATGCTTGTGCATCATGCACGCCAACGCCTTCCTTTACCATGCCTTTAAAGCCGAGATTATCAATCAGCCAGGCAGCGGCTAGTTTGTATGTGCCGTCAGCTTGCAGATAGGCAGGCAATTGCGGGTATTGTTGCAGCAGGCGTGCTCGGTGTTCGGCCGCGACAACGGGGTTGTGGAAAAAACTGCCGGCATTCCCTACCGCTGCCGGATCTGGCAGCCGCGAGCGTCGAATCTGGATAACCGATTCACTGATCTGCAGTGCTGTAGGTTGTAACAATCCCCTTGCCTGTAAATGCTGATCCAAGGTGTTGTAGGTGCTCTGTAGCGGATGCCGCGCCCCGAGAATGAATTCCACCTCGCTGATGATGTACTCATCCAGGTGATCCTTGAACATGCTGTGCCGATAGCCGAATTTGCAGTCCTGTGCGCTGAGGTTCACCCATCGCCGGCTTGGTAGGTGAAATGCTCTTACGCGTTTGATCCGGTCTTTTACTTCCACCCCGTAAGCGCCGATATTCTGCACCGGCGACGCGCCGACCGATCCCGGAATCAAGCTCAGGTTTTCCAGTCCGGCAATGTCCATTGCCAGAGTGTGCGTGACCAGCGCATGCCAGTTGACACCGGCGCTGGCGGTTATCAGGTGCGTTAAGGAGTCCTGTTTGACGTGTGAGATAGACAAGTCTGTCAGTTGAATCACCAGACCGGGTATGTCGTCGACGATCACCAGATTACTGCCTCCACCCAGCACGAACAGCGGTAGTTTCTGGTCGGCGGCATAGCGTACCGCCTCTTCGATTTCCTGCTCGCAGCGAACTTCGGCAAACAGCTCGGCACATCGATCAAACCCGAAGGTATTCAGGGTTTGAAGAGATTTAAGTTTCTCAAACGTCAGTGACATGGGTGAGTGAGTCTGGTCTGCGTTCCGGGAATAATTCAGCTTGTACTTATGGGAGGAGGAGCATTGCTTGCCGCCACAACCTTCGGCCATGCCAGCCCCAGCGTCACCGATCGACTGATCAGCAAGATAAAGTAGGCCACCCAAATGCCCGTATTGCCCAGCGCCGGAACTGCAATGGCAGCACTGATCATGAATACTGTCAGTGAAATCAACATGCTGTTGCGCATACTGGCTGTCTGGGTGGCGCCAATAAATATACCATCCAGAAGAAAACTCCAGATTCCGATCAGCGGTGCAGCGACAACCCAGGGTAGCCATTGCGTCGCTGCCTGCCGAGTCTGATCGTCAGTTGTCAGCAAGGCAATGATGGATGTACCCCCCATAGCGAATACGGCTGCAAAGACAAGGGCTGCCATCGACCCCAGAATGACCGCTGCACGTATGGATAGCTGGAGCAGGGCGCGACTTCTGCGGCCGATCGCAAAGCCTGTCAAAGCCTTGCAGGCATCGGAGAAACCGTCCATGCAATAGGCGGAGAAATGCACCATGTGCAGCAGCACCGTATTGGCTGCAAGTATCACCACCCCCTCGCGACTGCTTAGTACGGTCATCCAGTAAAACGCGAACGTCAGGCACAGCGTGCGAATGAAGAGATCGCGACTGATTCTGAAATAGCGCAGTAGATCATCACGGCTAAACAGCCAATCCCGGATTGCCCCTTGATAGATGGCTGCCTTGATCAAGTCCCGGAGCAACCAAAGGCCGGCAAACAGCGTGACGTACTCGCTGATCACGGTCGCCAGTGCTACGCCGCCGATGTCCAGAGCCGTGTAACGAAAGAAGGCGATGTTAAGCATCACGTTCATGATGTTCAGCAACACCTGCAGGACCAGAACAACCCGCATTTTCTGTAGCCCGATCAGCGTACCCAGTATCACGTAGTTGAGTAAGGTGGCTGGCGCGGAAAAAATTCGTACATGAAAATAGCGCGAAGTCAGCTCCTGCCATTGAGCGCTGTCCTGCATGGCGAACAGTCCAAGACGTAACAGGGGGGCCTGGAGCGTTAGCAGCAGGAGACTAAACACACAGCCCAGCAGCAGGGCACGGACGCAAATGCGTCCGATATTGACATGGCTGTCAGCGCCATAGGCCTGTGCAACCAGACCGCTGGTCGCCATCCCCAGAAATCCGAACACCCAATAGATGCTGCTGAAAATCACCGCACCAACCGCGGTAGCCGCCACCCATTCCGGTGCGCCCATACGGCCCATGACGGCGGTATCGACGATACCAACCAGCGACACCGAACTATTGGATATCATGACCGGTATTGCAAGCCACAGCACATGACGTCGCCATTGTTTCGGGCTTGCGTGTTCGTCCAGCATGGGAGCTGCGTTTGCTACGGACATGAAAAAGCGCTATGACTACCCACCCGTTTGGGGTCAGGCAATCATAGCGCTATTGCGTTCAGATCAGTGCACGTGATGTGCGGTTTCAGGTTTCAGGCTGATTGAACAGCCTTCAGCTCTACTGCGGAGTTATGCGTGCCTGGTCGACCAATGCAGTCATAGACAAATCCTTGCTCGGTGACTTGCGCCGGTTGATAGAGGTTGCGTCCATCAATGATCAGTGCATTGTTGAGTGATTTTTTCAGCACCTCGAAGTTGGGGCTTCTGAACTCACGCCATTCGGTGTTGATCAGCAGGGCGTCACAACCTTCAACGGTATCCTGTGCGGTGCCTACCAGCTCCAGACGTTTTTCATCTGGATAAAAGTGGCGCATCTCTTTCATTGCGACCGGATCGTAGGCGCGAACCGTACCACCGTGTTCGAAGATGGACTCGATGAGAACGCGACTAGGTGCCTCACGCAGATCGTCAGTATTGGGTTTGAATGACAACCCCCAGATTGCGAACTTCTTGCCCTGGATATTATTGTCGAAGTGCTTCATGAGTTTTTCAAACAGGACATGCTTCTGACGATCATTGACCGCATCAACCGATTGCAGCAGTTGTGCCTCGTAGTCGTTCTCCCGAGCTGTTGCAATGAGTGCCTTTACATCCTTAGGGAAGCACGAACCACCATAACCACAACCGGGGTAGATGAAGTGGTAGCCGATGCGTGGATCAGACCCGATGCCAACCCGGACATCTTCGATATCAGCACCCAGCCTGTCTGCAATGTTGGACAGCTCGTTCATGAAGCTGATCTTGGTGGCAAGCAGTGAGTTGGCAGCGTACTTGGTCAGTTCTGAAGACTTGCGGCTCATGAAAACCAGGCGGTCACGGCGGTTTCTACAAAACGGCGCATACAGTTCGCGCATGACGTCTGCCGCATGTTCATTGTCAGTACCGATAACAATTCTGTCCGGCTTCATGAAGTCTTCGATGGCCGCACCTTCCTTGAGAAACTCTGGATTGGAAACCACCGAGTAGGGGATGGTCAGGCTGCGAGCCTTGAGACCGTCGGCGATCACTTTTTCGACCATATCGCCAGTGCCCACCGGGACTGTGGATTTGTTGACGACGATTTTTGTTCCTGTCATGCGCTCGGCAATGGTTTTGGCAACCGCCGCCACATATTGCATGTCTGCAGAGCCATCTTCACCTGGCGGTGTGCCAACAGCGATAAACTGGACTTCGCTGTGCGCAACCGCTGCGTCCATGTCGGTTGTGAAGTCAAGGCGTTGTGATTCCACATTGCGCTTGATAACGTCATCCAGACCGGGTTCGAAGATGGGAATTATGCCCTTTTTGAGGTTGGCAACCTTGGTCTCGTCAACGTCGACGCACAAGACCTCATTGCCGACATCAGCAATAAGAGCACCTGTCACCAGACCAACATAGCCGGATCCATATATGGTTATTTTCATTATCTGTCCTGTTTAAATATGCCTGCCCAAGTGGGCGGCACTGGCGCAACCTCTGGCCTGTTACCTGAGCTGCCAATACTTCACAAGCGGTGATGTTAGCCACTGCGTGCGCAATTAAAAACTTATCCGTGTAGTTTAACGTGACCGGGCTGACACTCCGCGCCATCACAAATAATAACGAGCGGGAATCGTGCCATACAATTCAGCGCTATTTCTGTTATCCAATGTCAAAGTTGCACAATTTTAAACTTCCAGTGTCACGTTTCCTGCAGTGGGCGATATAGCCGGTAAGTATAGACGCCTGATCACTCACAGTTGGTGTCCTTATAGCATTAGCATCGTGAAAATCGGGCAATCGTGACAGACGATATCAGCTGACTCTGGTGCCCAGCAACATCTCGCGTTTTCCCGGTGGCCCTGGCAATTTTTTGACGACAAGGCCCGCTGCCAGCATCGCACGGCGGACACTCCCTTTCGCAGAATATGTGCTCAGGCAGCCATCCTCGGCCAGCACGCCAGCCAATGAGGCAATAAACACAGGATCCCAGCATTCTGCATTGGTATCCGGACTGAATGCGTCCAGATAGATCGCATGAAAATTAGTCTCACCCAGTGTTTGAAGATTGGCCGTCGACGCATCTCCATAATGAAGACTGAGTTGAATGTCATCGCTTAGCAAACAGTGATGACTGAGGGATGCTTGCGCGGGAACGGCACTGAGCGCGTGCAGTGCGGTCACGGCGTCGAGCAGGGCATCGTGCACTGCCGTGTCTGAAATCAGCGTCGCATAACCAAGACTGCGTATTAGTGGTGTCGTTACCAGATCGTGTTCAAACGAATGGTAGACAAGCGGCGTGCCATGCTTGCGCGCAAGGTCTGCGGTGAGCAAGGTATTGAGTCCCAGCCCAAACCCGATCTCCAGGACTCGTGTTGGCAGACCGGCTATAAGCCGTTCGCTAACGCCTGTCGCGTCGAGAAAGACATGTTGAGCCTCAGTCAGGGCTCCAAAGGTTGAATGATAGGTTTCACCGTAGCGCTGGCTGGAAACTGTGCAGGATCCGTCCTCGGTGAGATGCACGGCATGATCGCTTTCTGATGCGCAGGCTCCTAGCACGCAGCAAAGCGCTCCCGCAATCTTTCAACGCGCTCCAGATAGACCTTTGAGCTTCGCGGCATGGGTACACGTGCCCGTGCAATCCAGTTGATCAAATTGCGTCCGGCAACCAGTGTTTTCTGTGCTTCTTCCATGACGTACTGACATTCGCGTGAACACCCGGGCTGAATGCGCGGCTTGACGGCTGCCAGCGCTTCTCCTTCGGCGACAAACCGTGGCCAGATATCAAAAATATGCACATCCGACTTCATGGTCTCGCACTCATGTCTGGCTGCCGTTGCGTAGGAGTCGATCAATGGTGCAATGTCAGAAAATTCTGGTCGATGGCAGAACGTCTCTTTCATGAGGCTTGCCAGTTTGTCGATCCCCGCCATGGCCTGAGCCACCTTGATAAAGCGCGATTCGTAGTAGGAGGTTATCGGCAGGGTAAACGCGCGGAAGGGTTCGCCCCAGACCTCATCGATGCCCTCTTCGCCACTGAAATGTCTCACCTCCATGCCAAGCTCAAGGGCTTCCTTGAAGTAGTCCCCGCAATCGCGCATGAGTTCGTTGTCGCGGCTGATGCGTACGCCTTTTTCTTCCAGCTCCACGATAGCGGTGAAGATGTCGGTTGCACGGTTGAACAGTGCGCCTGCCAGCATGGCCGCGTTGACTCGCTTGAGCGCCGGATCTGTTTGATTGTTGTAGTACCTGCGGGCCGTGTCCAGACGCTCGCCGGGGGTGTTGATACCGGGCTCTGTGTGATGGAAGGCTCGGCGCGTCAGGTTGTCTATCAGCGTTTTGCGTGAGCTCAGTGACTCTTCAAGAGGCTCGTAGTAGCGCACCCAATAGCCGTTATAGAAGATGTACTCTGCGCCATCCACGATGCGCCGCGTGCCGTTTTCCAGCTCCGGGGTTTGCATGAGGACCGTCGGTTTATAAACCCTGGAGGTACTGCTTTCAGCCTGTACTAATGGCATGTAACACCGAAGCGACAACGATAGTGGGCGAAGTATAACGAGATGGAAAGGCCATGCTGCTTATTGAGCGAAACATTTCACCATCAATTCACAATGCTCTGGTGCAAGAGATGCGCCGCCGTATTCAACAGGATTTGTTGTTGTTGGCGTATGTCATTGATATCACGATGATTTCGGTCACTAACCTTGCTGTGATATTCATCACAAAATACTATTCATTACCATTTCAGGCCGGTCGTCAGAGGTCCTGTGTGGCCTGCGCAATCAGCACCGCCCTGAGTGGTCGAGGATGTCCTTCCACGGTTCTGGATGGGTCCTTTGCATCTAGTGCCTCTGCCAGCGAATGCGAATTCATCCATGGCGTTGAGCGTTGCTCGCGTCGGCTTGTGGCACTGACGTCGGCCACCGTGACAACGTCAAGACCCGCAGTATTCATCCACTGACACAGACGCGCAACTGTCGGTAATTCGTAAATGTTGCGCATATTGGCATATCGACCTTCGATGCACAGGGATTCATTGGCCTCACCCGGTGCCACCAACGTCTCCAGCACAAGTTCTCCCGAAGGATGAAGGGCCGCAAGCAGTTCATGCAGATGCTGAAGTGGATCGCGACGATGGTATAGCACGCCCATAGAGAATACGGTATCAAAGCTGTGCATAGCCCCCGGCAGAGCGTCCATCGGCAAGGGCAGCAAGTGCACAGATTCATCCTGAATGAAATGCTGTATTGCCTCAAATTGTTTGACATATAACAGACTCGGATCGATGCCCAGCACCATGGCAGCACCCGCTTTGCGCATGCGCCACAAGTGGTAACCACTACCACAGCCAACATCCAGAACCGTACGGCCGTCCAGCTCGTTGATGTGCGGCGCAATCCGGTCCCATTTCCAGTCTGACCGCCATTCGGTATCGATGGCTATCGGGCCGACACTAAAGGGCCCCTTGCGCCACGGCATTAATGCTTTCAACACGTCATTCAAGTGCTGCTGACTGTTATCGTTGCAACCGTAGTCGATTGAGATACCACCATCGACTATGTTGAATTCACACGCATCGGTTGCAGGTAGTGCCGCTACCGCCGCTTCCCACGCTGGCAGGTGTCCATGTTTAAGGGCGTGTCCCTGCTGGTTTACAGCTTGCACCAGGGCGTCGGCAAAACCTTGCAGAGCGGTACCCTGAAGCGCCTCGATAAAGGCAGCACCATTAAAGTCATAGATAGACACGAGCTTTATTTCAAGACGACTTGATGGCAATCAGCGAAGCAAAGTTGAAGCATTGAAACCAGACACTGGCATGTGAAAAACCTGCACGCATCAGTCGGTTATGGTGGATCGCCAGAGTATCGGGAATCAATACATTCTCCAGTGCTGTTCTTTTCTGACTGATCTCCAGATCGGAGTAACCATTGGCCCGCTTGAACGCATGGTACATATCAATGTGCAGCTCGTTGAGTACAGGATCAGGGAACGCGACTTTTTCGCTGAGAATCAGGACGCCACCCGGTTGCAGAGCGTCTGCGATCTTTGTCATCAGTGCTTCGCGAGCATGCACGTCCACAAACTGCAACGTAAAATTCATGGCCACCACAGAGGCATTTTCCAGTGGGTGATTTTCGAGGTCTGCCTCATGAACAGTGATGGGCACGCTTGCGCTCGTCGATGACAATGCGGCATCAGCCACTAGTCGTCGACTGGCTCTTACCATGGCTGCCGAATTGTCGATAGCATGTATTTGACATTGCTGTGTTTGACGCGCCTCGAGGTTCATCAACGCATCGCGCATGGAAATGGCAGTGGCCCCCAGTGACGAACCCAGATCAAATAGGTTCGTGCCGGGCTGAACGAAGCGACTGGCCAGCAACGCTGACTGGGTAATGATGGATTCGTAGCCAGGCACCGAACGTCTCAGCATATCGGGAAACACATCCACCACTGCCTGATTGAACCTGAAGCGGTCGATGTCACCCAACGGGTTTGCAAATAGTGAGTCTTTTTCTGGCACTCTGGTATTTTATGCAGCGTTTAACGGAACCATCGCACTAGGAGTCTGCGTGGCTGGAGGCGGCCCCGCAGACTCCTAGCCTGAACTATTCATGAAACGCCAAATCCTTTCACCAGACCCTTTGTTCGTAGCGGATTTCGTGAAGGAGCGGAATACAGACCGTATTTGCGACGGGGGCGCCCAGCCTGAACGAAATTCGCTACGAACAAAGGGAATGCGGAAGGATTTGGTGATTTCATGAATAATTCAGGCTAGCTGAAACGCGTCTCCAGCGTCTTGTAAAGAGTCATCATCAATTCTTCAGTGGTATTCCAGTCGATGCAGGCGTCGGTAATGGAGACTCCATAAGCAAGATCTGCTGGATCTTTCAATGACTGGTTGCCGGCATTCAGATGAGATTCCAGCATGATACCGATTATTGACTCACTACCGTCGGCCAACTGGGTGGCCACGTTTTTCGCCACCAGCGGCTGGCGCATGTGATCCTTGTTGGCATTGGCGTGCGAACAATCGATCATTATGCGCTGTGGTAGCGAGGCAGCACTCATGGCCTCCTCAGCCAGCGCAACATGCACGGAATCGTAGTTGGGTCCCTTGCCACCGCGCAAGATGATGTGGCCGTAGCTATTGCCACGGGTTTTCAGGACCGTCGCCTGACCCTTGCTGTCAATTCCGAGAAAACTGTGTGGATTGGCAGCAGACTGCATGGCGTTAATAGCAACATCCAGCCCCCCATCGGTACCATTCTTGAAGCCGACTGCCGTGGACAGGCCGCTGGACATTTCACGGTGGGTTTGCGATTCGGTGGTGCGTGCGCCAATAGCTGACCAGGTAAACAGATCGGACAGGTATTGTGGGCTGATGGGATCAAGTGCTTCAGTACCGGTAGGCATGCCAAGCTCAGCTAGCCAGACCAGTAACTCGCGAGCCTTGGAAAGACCGGTTTCTATGTCGAAGCTGTCGTCTAGATGGGGGTCGTTGATCAACCCTTTCCAGCCTACCGTGGTTCTTGGCTTTTCAAAATAGACGCGCATGACCAGCTCGATGCGATCAGATACCTGTTCACGCAATTGCATCAGGCGCTTTGCATATTCCTTGACGGCTTTTACATCGTGAACAGAGCAGGGGCCAACAACAGCCAGCAGGCGCTTGTCCTTGCCATCAAGGATGGCTTCGACACTGGCGCGTCCTGCTTCTATGGTTTGGGTGGCTTTCTCGGAGCGTGGAAAATTCTTTCGTAGTTGATCGGGGGAGATCAGCGTTTGCTCGCTGAGAATATTGGTATTGGATAGCGGCCGGTTAAGCTGTGCGACGGTTGAACTGTGACTCATTACGGGACGTACGCTCGATATTCAGATCAGAAAGGGACGCCCACGGTACACCCCCTGAAGCCTTTCGTATACCCCGCTGCTGCAATCAGGACAGAATCTTGTCTACCTTGATGTTTGAACTGAGCGTCGGTATCGCGTCGTTGGATGAAAGAGCCGATCTGCGCTTCTCTATGATGGACATGGCATTGCGCAGGGAGGAGGCTACTTTTGTGTATTGCTGCTCAATGCGTTGTCTCTCTGATCGTTCCCGTCTGGCCAGCTTTTCTGCATGTTTCTGGGCAGTCCTTGCACTTCGCATGACCTTGATAGCATCACGCGTCAGAACACGTGTTTGATCATGTGCCTCACGCTCGGATTCGATAGACGCCTGCTGCGCAATAACCAGCCGTTGAAGCCGGTTCTTGTCCTCACTCAACGAGACGATAAGTCCCTGAATCTGTTCTGTGCTGAGTTTGCTCAGATCCGAAGGATGACCCGAGGTTGGCATCAGCGAGGTATTGCTGGCGACGCGCTTGTCGCGGCTCTCTCGCACTTTTCGTTCGGCATCCGGTGCATCCGGCGCCTTGAAGCCTGGTGGGTCCAGATCGTGGGACTGTACGTTATCGGCTACTTTTGCCAGGTGTTCGCGCACCTCGTCCCGGCTTGCGCGAGCGATATTGCTGTTGTCTGGTTTTATTGCGGTCGCGACAGACGACTTTACCGATGTCTTTGCGGCCGCTGCCATCGCTACCGTGGATGTCGCTACCGCCGCTACAGCGGGAGCCACTGCCGATGCCGATGGGGTGCCGTCGACCAGTTTCAGGTCGGGTGCTTTCGGACTATCGTTTGCAGGTGTTGCAGACGAAACGGTATGTTCGGATGGTTCCTTTTTCACGAAAGAGGCCTCGTTTGCCACCATGGAAAGCGCTTCATCAGATCGTCGCGAGCGCCGCGAACTCTTCTCTTCGCGACTTTCACTGTAGCGCATTGACAGGTACCAGTGTATCAGACAGCCGGGAATCATCACTGCTGCTGCGATCGCGAGCCCTTGCACCAGTACGTTGACGCCGTCTATGGGAAACAGCTCAGTGAGTATAGTTCCCACCAGCAGGGATACAACGGCAATACGCCCGCGGATCACGCGCCTTCTGCGTTTGCTCTTCCAGCTGCTTGAAAGTGAATGGTTCTTGCCGAACAGAGGAAAAAGTACGGCCAGGGCCAGTGCGGCCAGTGGTAATAAGAGTATCTGTAAGTTTTGAGACATGGATAATTTCTGCTTAAAGGGCTTGTGGGTTAGCGAGCCCCTGCTAATCCGACTACTGCCTTACCGCCTTGCCGTCTTCGGGAGTGTCATCATGCACGCTATTCATGATTATCGTCGGCTGAGGTTTGCTGTCAATCGCCGCGCTCTGAGAAGTGTGATGTGCTTATCACTGCTGAGCGTTGCGATCAAGAGACCTCAATCAACGAGAGGGCAAGTTTAAGCAATCTGCCCCCTCGAATGTTGGTATTCCAGCACGTAATGACAAATTTACGATTGTTCAAATCTGACGGAGTTCCAAACCGTGTGACGCACTTGCCAATGACACGCGCCCCTCAAGCAATGCTGTTAAATCCTGTCCTAACAGGGCATCACGCCAGCCTTTCAGAGCACTGCGACCTTCTCCTGTTACCATTTTTTCCAGTGTTTTCTGCGGTGCCAAAAGCCCGGGGGCAATGTTGAGTTCGTGAGCACGTTGATGCACCCAGGCGTTGAGTAGCTGTAGTCTGGCAAGGTTGGCCGCATTGAGCTTCTGTTTTTTTGCAAACGGCGGCAGTGGCTCTGGAGTTGCTC
This sequence comes from Granulosicoccus sp., assembly GCA_045110475.1. Lineage (GTDB taxonomy): Bacteria > Pseudomonadota > Gammaproteobacteria > Granulosicoccales > Granulosicoccaceae > Granulosicoccus. Next base: position 61,350 of record JBGCGC010000005.1, on the reverse strand, counting down.
CACGCCCGTCAGCAATGATGCTCAATAATTCATCACCAAAGCGTTCCCGTGTCTTTTTGTCGAGACTGCGAATATGTCCCAGTTCGGCGTCGCTGTCGGGACGTTGCTGGGCCAGAGTCAGTAAGATGTCGTCCTTGAGTAGCCAGTTACGCGGCTGATTCAATTCACGGGCCTTGATTTCGCGCCAGGCGGCCATTTGCTGAATGATGGCCAGACTCTCACCCTTGAATCGCTGAATGTTTCGCATCTTCTTCCAGCGTGTGCCAGCAGGCTGGTCATACTTTTCAGGATTTTCCCATTCAGCGAACTCCGGTTCTAACCACTCAAGACGATTCAGGTCGCCAAGCTGCTTGAACATGTCGACATAAAGTTGTTCCAGATAGATAACGTCATCAAGTGCATAGTTAATCTGGTTGGCGGGTAATGGACGGCGAGTCCAGTCCGCTCGGGTGTGCGTCTTGGCAAGCTCAAGGCCCAGATGTTCCCTGACCAGATTGCCATAGCCGATCTGCTCGCCATAGCCGAGTAGCGGGGCGGCAATCTGTGTGTCAAAAATGGGTTTTGGTACCGCTTTGCACAACAGGTAGAAGATTTCAAGATCCTGCGAAGCTGCGTGAAAAACCTTCACCACGCTGTCGTCCATGAGCAATTGCACCAGAGCATCGAGCTGTTCGAGGGCAATGGTATCGATACAGGCGAGAATCTCTTCGTGCTTTATCTGCACCAGACATAGCTCCGGGCGGTAGGTGCGTTCGCGCAGAAATTCCGTATCGATAGCTACATAGGGTCGTTTGCGTAGCTTCTCGCACAGCGCTACAAGGGCATCTTCGGTATCGATGTACAGGTGTTCGGGTGTGCTGCTCATCTTTGCTGGTGCCCTATCAGTAAATCGTCTGCACAGTGTGGCACGCTTGTCACTAGAACGAAAACGAGTAGAAAAGATCAGCAGCGCTTTCCGCTGCACTGGTCGCCGCCTCCAGGTAGAGTTTTTTCGTCAGATCGTAGCGCAGGGAGAGTGTGCTTTGCGAATCGAATACACCACGGCCATAACTCAGCAGCAGACGATCATTAATCCGTCCACTGACGATAAGCTCTGCGTTGTCGCCGCTTCCGCGGGTTTCCAGTCCGAATTCCTTCACGCCCAGAGCATTGGCCAGGCCGCCGCCAATACTCTTGCCGCCTCTGACCGCGAGCGCCAGAGCGGCGGTTTGCACCAGATCCGCTTCCTGGTCACTAGCCTCATTGATATCTCTGCCCAGAATGATGTAGGAGAGAATGGCGTCCTGATTTTTGTCAGCGGGATTGGTAAAGAGCGTTATTTCCGGTGTGGCTACGGTTCCCTGAATGCGCAAACCGGCTTCGCGTTCGGGCTCTTCATTTTCAATCAACCTGATAGCGTCGATGTCCAGACGCGCGCCTTCCACTGGACCGACAAATATAATCTGGCCGTTGGCCTCTAGATCCTGACCATATTTTTTGAATATGCCGTCAACCACCCGAATTTCACCGCCCAGTTGTGGTGGTCTGGATCCACGTATCTGTAGATCCATATCTCCTGTTAGATTGGCAGTCAGTCCGTAAGCCGACAACGACACCTCATCACCCAGCGATATATCGAGAGCGACGCTCATATTGAGTTCCGACTTGGCCTCATCAGCGGCAGTTTCCTCTTCAATGTCTTCAATGACGACGATATCGCTGGACACCGTAGCAGCACCTTGCGGGAGTTCTGCAACATCGATAACTGCGAACGGAACGTCGACATCGCCTGAGACTGATAGTCGGCGCGGATTGGCCTCGATTCGGATGTTGTGATTGACGTTGGACTCTTGCAGGGGATCGCTTTGAATACTCAGGTTTTCGCCTGTCAGAGTGACGTCAGCGTTCCAGTTCTGCGGGTCGAGTGTTCCACGTCCGGTGACACCGATCTGACCGTCGTTGCTGAGGATCTGTCCTTCGAGCGCCAGGCTTTGTCCGTTAATGCGCGCTACAACCCTGCCACCGGTAATGGGCAAGGGCAGAATTTCAGCTTCCAGGATGGGTGAATCAAGAACGACATTACCGTTGTACTGCGGTGCGCTTAGTACGCCCCCGAGCTTGCCCGCTGCGCTCAGGGTACCGCTGACTTCATCAAAATCCGGTAGAAAGGCCTTGGCAATTTCAAGTTGCAGGCCATCGAGTGCAATGGTGCCGCTGAGAGGGCTATCGGCATTGGAAGGGTCAAGCTGCGCGGAAAATTGTGCGTTGCCCAGCCGTTGAGAACTCAGTTTGATCGTGCCGTTAGCATCATCGGGAGCTACGTCAGCATCCACAGCAATAGTGTCGTAACCAAAGGCCACAGCCTCTCCAAAGCCGTCAACCGTTTTAACGGTAGCCTCATCAATGGTCAACGAAACGATAGCGCTTTTGTCGTCAGGTCCACTATCACCCCAACGAAGTGCAACATTGGCCCCAAGATCGCCACCCACACGAGTATTCTCCGGCAGGAAGGCGTTAAGCTGGTCCAGAGCGTAGGTGTCCAGAGCAATACTCGTATTGCCGGAAGCTGCGGTATTGAATTCATCCTCCAGGCAGAGGCTGGAGCGCTCGGCAAGGTTCCAGCAGTGTGGAGAGACACTCACTTGCTGATCGTCATTCTGCCAGTTGATGATGGCGGGTTCTGCCAGTGAGAGTGAATGACCGGGCAATGCAGCCTGAACCTTCTCCAATACACCGGACCAGTTAAGGGAATCGTCCAGATTGCCACTGAGTGCAAGATCGATACGGGTCTTCTGTGGGCCATCAGCCTTGAGCCCTAGCTGGTGTGCAACACGCCTGCCGGTCAACGACAAATTGGCATCGCTTACGGTGTTTTCTCCGGCTCTGATGGTATTCACATTGATATCAAGTGTGCTGTCCTGAACAAAAAGCTCTTCAATGTCTGCCGTTATGGCTAGCGATTGAACCAGAATATCGTTAAAGCGCAAGACCTCAGCGTTTGCATCAACCACGATATGTGGTGTCGCCAACGCGCCGTCAACAATCAGCTTTGCATCAAATCCACCTGCAAGGCCCGGCATGAAATTCTGCAACTGCGGCAGATTGATATCGGCCTTGAGATCCAGCGTGTCGCCAACAATGCCTTGCGCCTTGAGCTGATTGCGATCGTTCTCGAGATTAACATGCTGTATGACCCATAGATCGTTTAGACCTTTGGCGAGTTTTGTATCAAGCCGAAAGGGCAGTTCGCGCAGTGCTCCCTCAATGGTGGCCTGCTCCAGGTTCAGTGACCACTTACCCGAAGACAAGGCGCCATTTGCCTTGACGCGTCCGTTTAGAAGACCACTCAAGTCAGGCACCTGCAGAGATGGATCAATGTTCCTGATACGCCAGTCTGTGCTCCAGACCATAGGCTCGGCGAGTGAAACCAGTGCCGATCCGCTCGCTGTTCCTCCCAGTGTATTGACGCTAATGCCGGGCAAGGTCACGCGTTCCGTATTGGCAACTCCCGTAATGCTGATGCCGGTTTCGGGTAACTGTTCGCCAGAGACCGTGGTGCTTAGTGAAAGATCATAGTCGTCCATGCTGCCGGATACGCCAATTCTTGTATCGCTGGCGAGAACCTGACTTTTCGATGTTATCGGCCATCCGAGCGTATCGCTGGCAATGGACAGGGTGGCTGGCAGGTTCTGTTCAAGCGGCTTTAACGTGGCATTAATGCTGACGTCGACAACACCGCTGATAGTCGCGTCAACAACCAGATCGGCTACTGAACCACTGAGCTGCGAATTTAACTGCAGTGGTTGTGAACCAGAGCCCTCAGGCACCGACTCAGGCAGTACGTCGTCGGCGTTAACACCCAAAATCAGATTTATCGGGTAGTCGTTCTGTAATTCGATGGTGCCCGCCAGTTGTGTCCTGAATTGTTGATAGGCAAGCGACACGTTAGAGATCGTGACCACGGATGCCGCGGTACTTGCACTCAGCCGAATGTCGTTAACAAGCTGTAAAGGTGCATCGTCAGGGCCTTGAAACTTCAGCGTCGCAATGGAAATATCGCTGATGCTGACGTCAATGGGCAGTCCAATGGAGGGTAGCTCGACAGGCCCGGTTCGTGGCACATCCGTGTCGCTTTTCTCGGTTGCCCTGGTAACAACGTCCAGTGTCTCGATGTGCAGATCGTTCAGACAAAAGCGTTTGCGCATCAGGCACTTCAACTGCCAACCGGAACTTAAGCCAACGGCTTTGATGTCGATGGCATCGTTACTGAAGTTAAGCGATTCTGCGCTGATACCTTCGCGCAGGTTGCCGCCGGATTGTTCGATGCTCAGACCAGCCACATGCTCATTGGCAAGTGAGCTTATGCGCGCAAACCCTGAGTCGGTTCCCGCAAGCCAATAGGTAATCCCAAGCAACAGCACGATCAATAGCAGAAGCAGTAGTACCGTCCAGAGCAATCCACGGCCCAGAGTTCTGAACCATGAACGTCCAGGCTTGCCCTGGATGGCTATAACATCAGTATTATCCATGTCTATTGGAACTCGGATCCCAGGGAGATATGCACGCGGACATCACCCGTGTCATTGTCGCTGATGGGCGCGGCAATATCCAGACGAAAAGGGCCGACCGGTGATTGCCAGCGCACACCAAACCCTGCACCGACGCTATACCCTTCAGTGAATTTGTTGAACGCACGACCTGCATCACTGAACAAGGCGCCACTCCAGCTGTCGACAAATCGATAGTTGTATTCAAGACTTAATACTTCCAGATAAACACCACCTATGGCTTCGCCGTCGTTGTTGCGTGGTGATATATCCCGAAACGCAAAGCCACGAACCGTACGGTCACCACCGGCAAAAAAGCGTTGTGACAGCGGCACCTCATCGTCGTTACTCGAATGAATAGCACCATACTGAACGGAGCCTATAAGGGTGTTCCTGTCAGATACTGCCCGCAAATAACGAAAACTACCCTCTGCCTTGAGAAAATTTATAGTGGATAGAAATTGCTCGGAACCTCCCTTCAGTTCAAAACTGATCGCTTGTCCCCATGTCGTAAAGGGTTTGCCTTTGCTTCGGTTTCGTGAGTAGCTGACACCCGGCATGACCAGATCCGTATCCAGCTCAACATCACCGATTGTGGAGCGCTCACGTTCCCATCGAAAAAAAATGGACTCGTTCCAGCCACGCGGTGTGCGCGTGGCGCGCTGGAAGTTCAGCTTGCTCAGGAAGCTGTCGAAATCATCCCTCTGATCATTCTTCAAGCCGTACTCAGCGCCCCAGTAGTTGTACAAGGGCTGTGTGTCTCGTGGAATGCGGTAAGCAAAACCTGCACTTTGTATGTCGCGAGAAACCTCAAATTCAAATTCTGCAGAATGGCCGCGGGAATTGATCAAAGGTCTTCCCCACGTGAGTTTGCCGCGTAGTTCTGTGTCGGTTGAGTAGCCAATGCCGATGCCCACCTGATTCTGTTCACGCTGGGTGAGATCCACTGTCACTGGTACCGTCTGTTCGTATCGTGGGTCAATCAGAGGGCGTACACGGACACTTGAAAAGTAACCGCTGCTTTGCAGGTTTTGCGTTAACTCGCCGATGAGTTGAGCCTGGTAAGGATCACCGCTCTGAAAAGGTGACCAGCGATTCATGAACGATTCACTGAACGTGCGTTGTTTGAAAAGAATATCGCCAAATGTAAAGCGCTCACCAACAGTTGCCTGCAGTGTGACGTCGGCTGAGTTGGCACGACGGCTGACGCGCACTTGCGTACTGGTAAATTCGAAATCGAAATAGCCAAGATCCTGCGCTCGGGAAAGCAAGGCGGACTTTGCCGATTCGTAGTTTGCAGACACAAACACCTTACCTTGCTTGAGCTGCGTGCGAACCTCGTTGAGCACGTCATCAAAGTCACTATTGTTGTCATCAGCATATTCAACACCCAGTGACAGTGCCTGAATGGTGACTGGCTTGTTCAACGTAACGGATATGGTGACTTGGGTGATGGTCTCACCCGCAGGTGCTGTGTCTTTTGTCTCAGGCTTGCCTTTAATGGCGCCACCAATCTGATCTGCAATTTTCTCGGCGCCTTTTTTCGGAGCAGGCGGGGCAACCTCGTCCACACTGATCACCGCTTCGGCAGCGTAGTAGCCATAAGCGCTCAATGCTGTAACTGCCTGTTCTGGCAGCCCATCGATGTATCGTCTGAATTGACGTTCGTTACTGCGCTCGGGGGGTTGGGTAACCAGCAAACGAATGTTTTCAGCCAGCTCGCCGTCGACACCTTGAACTAGCAAAGTAGAACGTGCATGACCCGCCGACGCAAACAGACTGACGAGCATCGCGATAAGAATCGCGATTGTGTCCAGTTTGTGTGAATTTGCCGGTCGTTGAATCAACTGCTCGTTCCTTGTGAATTGAAATGCTTCCAAGTCGGACCCATAGCGCTCCTTTGGTATCGACCGCACACCGGCACTCCACAGTGCTCGCGTAAGGTTTTGCCGCCCGCTTTCCTGATGGCGGTACCTCCCCACTACATTATGCGACTGCAGCGGCAAAGTTGTGGGGGTGTGAAAATATTACTAAGGAGCACTGCGCAGGGTGATGTCCTGTGACCCACTAATCTGGTTCACAATCATCCGGAAATTTTGCCGACCACTCTGCAAAACCACCGTCAAGGCTATAGACCGTATCGAAGCCTTTTTCAGCCAGATAGGCCCCGGCGCTCTGGCTCATGTTGCCGTGATAGCAGCAAACAATCAACGGAATACTGGTATCGGCATCGTTGATGAAATTCTGCACGCCCGAATTGTCCACGTGCACAGCGTCGGTAATCCGTCCTGCATTAAAGCTTTCCTCGTCGCGGATATCGATAATATTGACCGGGCCATCGAGCAATAACTGGTAAGCATCATCGCAGCTCAGACGCGCATATCCTGACATGTCAATCCTTATCTAATAGTGTGTAATAGGCTATTGTACCGCCTGCCAGCTCCCTTGGTTTTAAAATGTATGGCGCAAGCCACCGTATAACCTGCCTGTGTCTCCGACGATGAACAGCGATATCACCGATCCACCTGCTGCCCATGGCACACCCTTGTTCAGCGCACAATTGAAGCAGCAGGCGGCCGATTTCTGCGTCGATGAAGTGCTTGATCTCGATTTTTCCGATACTGGGGAGCACCTGTATCTGCAAATCGAAAAAACTGCCATGAACACCGATGAAGTGTCCAGCGTCCTGCAGGCATGTTATGCGGTGAATTCGGCGGATGTGGGCCTGTGCGGTTTGAAAGACCGGCATTCAGTGTCCACACAGTGGTTCAGTGTCAGAACGCCTGCCGATTCGACGCTATTCGAGCAGTCGGTGCGGCAGTTCAATGAATCTGAACAAGCCGAGTGGGGAGGTACCAATGGGTATGTAAAGGCACTGAAACTTAAGCAAAGTGTGCGACACCTGCGCAAGCTTAAACGCGGCGCACATCAATGCAATCGTTTCGCCATTACTCTGAGCAACGTCCGACCACATGAGACTGAAAGTCAACTTTTCAGGCAAGCGGTCGGTGCTCGTATCGGCTTGATCATCGACCACGGATTCCCCAACCATATCGGAACGCAGCGATTCGGGTCAGGCGCACAGAATCTGCATCGGGCGCGACAATGGTTTGCCAGACCGCGCAAACGATGCTCCCGACAACAGCGCAGTCTGTGGTTATCAGCAGCACGAAGTGCCGTGTTCAATACCCTGAGTGCTGCACGCGTCCGTGATGCAAGCTGGCAGCATTTGCTGGCAGGAGAGCCGGCTGTTCTTGATGGCAGCCGCAGCTTTTTCCTCACAGCCAGTGACAACGAAAACAGCGACGCCAGTGTTACCGGGCAGGGCGCCTCGCTGGAGTGCCGACTTGGCAGTTTCGATATTCATCCCAGCGCTCCCTGGTGGGGACGTGGGCGAAGCGCTGCCACTGGTGCAAGTGCAGAATTCGAAGCCTTACATCTGCAAACTGTGGCAGATCTTTGTGACGGGTTGGAACGGGCAGGATTGGCTCAGGAACGACGCGCCTTGCGTGCCCGGGCAGAGGCACTGCAGTATCGATGGGTCAGCGATGATGCTCTCGAACTGACATTCTCGCTCCATCCAGGGGTCTTTGCCACCACGTTGCTGCGCGAACTGGCGGATGTAACCGAGCCACAGCGTTAGACTATCACTCACGACAAAAATCCGACTTAAGAGATACCGAATCAATGTGGGGAAAGCTTCTTGGTGGTGCCTTTGGCTTCATGATCGGCGGGCCTCTGGGTGCTGTGCTGGGCGCAGCGCTTGGCCATACCTTCGACAAGGGCATGAAAGCATCGCTGACACACGAGGTTGCTGATGAGGATCTGCCGCCAGGTGAAGCCGAACGTATCAAGATGGCTTTTTTTACGGCGACTTTTTCCGTTATGGGCTATATCGCCAAGGCCGATGGGCACGTCCATCCCACAGAGATTGCTCTGGCCGAAGCGGTCATGAAACAGATGAAGCTCGACAGCGAGTTGCGTCAGGCTGCCATCAAGCTGTTTAACGAGGGCAAACAACCCGGATTCGATGCCGAGCCGCTGGTGTTGCAGTTTCGCCAGGAGTGCCAACGACGTACCAGCCTGTATCGCATGTTTCTGGAAATACAGATACAGGCCGCCTTGGCTGATGGCGTCATGTCGCCCGAAGAGGAACTGGCGCTGTTAAAGGTAGCGGCGGTACTTGGCTTTACCGAGCCAACGTTTCGTCAGCTGGAGATGCTGGTCAGGTTCAGTATGGGAATGATGGGCGCTGGGGCATCAGGTGGTAATCATAGCTCGGGCAGTCGGTCACAGGCGCCAGGCTCCGAGGCGTTGTCAGTCAGGGATGCCTACAAGGCGCTGGGAGTGGAACCGAGTGATGACAAGGCAACGGTTAAACGGGCCTACCGCCGATTGATGAGTCAGCATCACCCCGATAAACTCGTGTCCAAGGGCTTGCCGGAAGAGATGATAAAACTTGCTACCGACAAGACACAGAACATCCAGAAAGCCTACGAAAAAATCAAGGACAATCGGGGCTGGTAACGTGTCAGTGAATTGCTTGGCAGAGCTTATACTTCCTTTAATCGCGGCATGAGCATCACCAGATTACACGGACGCGTTCGGTTATCAAGTTGCTCGCTGATCAGTTTCTCCCAGGCGGTGCCGCAGGCGCTGCTGGAACCGGGCAAGACGAAAAGATAGGTTGCATTGGCGACACCTGCCAGCGCCCGTGATTGCAGCGTAGAGGTTTTGATATCCTCATACGAAAGCACACGAAACATTTCGCCAAAGCCCTCAATTTCCTTGTCCAGTAGTGGCTTGATTGCCTCCGGTGTACCGTCTCGGCCGGTAACTCCGGTACCCCCTGTGGTGAGCACTACATCCACATCAGGGTCATTTATCCAACGTGACACAACCGCCCGAATAGCGTACTTGTCGTCGCGAACTATCGCTTTCTCATAGTTGCGGTGACCCGCTTCGCTCAGCTTATCAACCAGCAGCTTGCCGGATATATCCTCATCTTCACCACGGGTGTCGGAGATGGTGAGAACAGCGATATTCAGGGACTTGAAAGATGGTGAACTCATAAGCGTGATGATCTGTCTGATTAGTCTACGTAAAGGGGCGCGTGCCTGTTAGAATTCCGCAAATGACGGAACGATTGCAAAAGATACTGGCAAATACGGGTTTGGGTTCACGGCGTGAGCTGGAGACCTGGATATCGGCGGGGGACATCCGCATCAATGGTCAGGTAGCTAAACTCGGCGATAAAGCATCCCTTAACGATGACTTGGTGGTCAAAGGACGTTTTTACAAGGTTGTGACCGATGATCAGCAATTGCGCCGTGTGTTGGTGTATCACAAGCCATTGGGAGAGCTGACCACCCGCGACGATCCCGAAAATCGAAAGACCGTATTCGACAATCTGCCCAGATTGCATCACGGCCGCTGGATTGCCGTGGGTCGACTGGACATCAACACGCTGGGTCTTCTTTTACTGACTAACGATGGTGAGTTGGCTAATGCGCTGATGCACCCGTCCGGCGAATTCGAACGCCAGTATGCGGTTCGTGTCAATGGTCGGGTCACACCTGAAATAATCGAGCGCCTGTCCACGGGGGTTGAACTGGATGACGGCCTGGCAAAATTTGACAAGATTGTCGCCGAGGTGGACAACGAAACGGCCAATCAATGGTTTCGTGTAACGCTTAAAGAGGGTCGCAATCGAATGGTGCGCCGCTTGTGGGAATCACAAGAGCTACAGGTCAGTCGCCTGATCCGTACACGGTTCGGACCTGTCGCCATGCCCCGGTGGCTGGCACGCGGTAAAATACAGGAGCTTGAGACCAAAGAAATCGAGGCTATCGCGCAAGCTGCGAAGCTGGAGCCGCGTCCAGCACCCAAGCTACGGATTATTCCGGTACATCCAAGACATCGTCGCAAGGCACAGCAGCGAAGTAAACGTAAATGAATGACGAAACCGTGCTGTACCGGGTACGCTTTATCTCACAAGACAAGGTGTTCGAGATCTACGCCCGCGAAGTCTATCAAGGCGATCTGTATGGGTTCGTGGTTATTGAAGATCTCGTGTTCGATACCAACACCACACTGGTGGTCGATCCCGGCGAGGAAAAGCTCAAAACCGAATTTGAAGGCGTCACCCAAACCATCATCCCCATGCACTCCATTATCCGCATCGACGAAGTTGAAAAGCGCGGTACTGCGAAGGTCGTTGAGCTTAAAGGTAACGTTGCCACTTTTCCTTCACCTATTTACACCCCGCGCAACACACCCGACTCGTAAATGAGGGTATTATGCGTGGCTGAAAGGAGAGGTGGCCGAGTGGCTGAAGGCGCCAGCCTGGAAAGTTGGTATACAGGGTAACTTGTATCGAGGGTTCGAATCCCTCTCTCTCCGCCATTGCCCATGGCTTGCCCATATGTAGTGTTTTCATAAGCGAAAAAACGGCCAGAGCCTCATCCGATAAAATATCAATCAAGCATATTGCCGCCGGATGGACGATAATCGGGTAAACAATACGTATACCTGCTTATGAAATACACGCTTCACTGCTTCGCACAGTCCGGTAATGCCTACAAGGCAGCGCTGATGCTCAACTTGTGTTCTGCTGATTGGGAACCAAAATTTGTTGATTTTTTCAACGGTGAGTCCCGCACTGACGAATACCGAGCCATCAACGAAATGGGCGAAGTACCGACGCTGGTAGCCAAAGACCTTACGCTATCTCAGTCAGGCGTTATTCTGGACTATCTGGCAGACTCGTTCGAGCTGTATGACGCGCGGTCCGTCCCTGCACATAGAGAGGTCCTGCGCTGGCTGTTGTTCGATAATCATAAACTGACAGGTTCTGTATCCACGCTGCGATTCCTGCGCCGGTTCACCGATCAGGGGGAGAACGACGTCACTGCATTTCTGCACAAACGGGCAGGTGCTGCACTGACCATCCTTGAAAACAGGCTGTCAGAGTCGCCATTTGTGGTGGGTGAGGAGCCAACAATCGCAGATGTTTCGCTATGCGGCTATCTTTTCTGGCCCGAAGAAATAGGCTTCAGCTGGGCAGATTACCCCGCCATTGATAGCTGGTTGGGGCGCATCAAGGAATTGCCAGGTTGGGTGCATCCTTACGAATTGATGCCCGGGCATCCGATGCCCGAAGCTTCTGCAAAAGACTAGACGCACACACTCTGCCAACTCGTGTCTTGTGTAAGTTGCTCTATGGTCGCTATAAACCGCATTATAAAGGTGTAAAAGGAATCTTCTGGCCCCGTGCGATTGCTATCCGTTATTTTTGCAGCAATGATCCTTGCCGGTAGCGCGTCAATCGCTGCCGCACAATCAGGTGTTGCCGATTCTGCCACGGCGATCATCAACGACCGGCCGCTAGGCGCACGAATTGTGGGCGGCGGTGACGCTGAGCCTGGCGAGTATCCTTCGGTTGTGGCGCTGGTAAGAACCGGATTTGGCGAGCTTGATGAGCGACTTTTCTGTGGTGGCACGCTCGTGGCAAGGCGCTGGGTTCTCACCGCCGCTCATTGTGTTCACAACGCGTTCAATCGACCTCTGGAGTCCGACTTCTTTCGCGTTGTCGCTGGCATCAACGATCTGGTCGATGACACACCAGAGCAAGAACACAGCGTGTTGCAGATTGTCATTCATCCCGACTATGACGGAACGCTTGAGCTACCCCCCAACGATATTGCCTTGATCGAGCTGCAAACTGAGGTGGCAAACCCTGAGGCGACATTGTTTACTGGTGATACCAACGATTTCACTGGCACCTTCGGGTCCATTGCAGGTTGGGGGGCTATCGAGTACTCCGATCCATTCAATCCGGAATATCCCACATCACTTCAGGATGCTGTGGTGCCGCTAATTACCAACGAGGTTTGTAATTCACCGGAATCCTACGATGGGCTCATCATGGATACCCATCTATGTGCAGGCTTTGCCGACGGAAAAGTGGATGCTTGTGCAGGAGACAGTGGAGGACCTTTATTTATTAGCGTTGATGGTGTTCAGCTTCAGGCGGGCATCACCAGCTTTGGCAGCGGCTGTGGCTTGCCTTTGTTCTACGGCATCTACACCAACGTCTCGCACTTTATTCCATGGATGAGTGAGTACATACCGGTGCCTTTTCAGTCTCCGGAACTGGTCGCCTTCAGAGATGAGCAGAAAAACCGGCCGCCTGCCGCGCAAGGTGTTAATAGTGATGAAGGTAGCTCTGCAGGTGCATTTGGGCAGCCCGTTTTATGGCTTTTTCTTTTGGTAGCTTATCGTCGAGTTGTTGTAATATCTGGCGTCAAACTCACTCTGAGGTAAATGGTTAACGATGGACGTCAGCTGGAGAATGGTTACTGCAAGGTTTGCCCCGCAACTGTAGCCTGAAAAATTCAGGAGTCTGCCGGTAGAAAATACCGTCGCGAGAGCAGTCCCGATTCGAGTCGATTTAATCGTTCATTTGAGGCTCCTAGTCGGTCATGAATTCCGACCTTATCTTGTCAAAGCTGGTGTGGCGGATATCACGCCCCTTGACCAGATAGACCACATACTCACAGATATTGACGGAGTGATCGCCGACGCGCTCCAGCGCACGGGCGCACCACGTAATCTTGAATAACTTGGATACCTGTCTGGGGTCTTCCACCAGATGCGTGGCCAGCAGTCGCTCCAGTGTTTCGTATTCGCGGTTGACGTCTTCATCGCGTTCTGCGATGCGCAACGCTGCATCGACATCCATGCGTGCGAAGGCGTCCAGGGTATCGTGCAGCATTGATTTTACCAACTCTCCCAGGTGGCGCAGTTCCTTGCGGTAGCTGGGCATGGTGTCATTAGGCATGGCGGTGAGATCGCGCGTAAAACGGCCGAGTTTTTCTGCCTCATCACCAATTCTTTCAAGGTCTGTAATCACCTTGATAACGGTGACCATCAAACGCAAATCACTGGCCGCAGGCTGACGCCGAGCCAGCACTTGCGTGCATTCCTCGTCGATTTCCACTTCCAGCCTGTTGACTTCAAAGTCCTTCTGAGCCACCTCGGTGGCCAGATCGTTGTCTGCTTCGAGCAGCGCCATCAGACCATCGTTTACCTGTTGTTCTACCAGGCCGCCCATCTTCAGGACCTTGTTACGAATGTCCTCAAGTTCCTTGTTGAATTGGTGAGAAATGTGTTGATCAAGATGCAGCTTGTCCATAATGTTATCCGCTTAGCCGAATCGGCCAGTGATGTAATTTTCGGTCAGCTCATGCTGAGGGTTGGTAAACACAGTGTTGGTATCCGAGACCTCAACCAGTTTGCCAAGATGGAAATAGGCAGTGCGTTGCGATACGCGAGCAGCCTGCTGCATGGAGTGAGTAACAATTGCGATGGCGTAGTTTCGTCGTAATTCGTCAATCAACTCCTCGATGCGTGCAGTCGCAATGGGGTCCAGTGCCGAACAAGGTTCGTCCATCAAGATAACTTCCGGACTCACCGCAATAGAGCGGGCGATGCATAGTCGCTGTTGTTGCCCCCCGGACAAACTGGTACCCGGCGCTTCAAGCCGGTCCTTGACCTCATCGTAGAGGCCTGCCTTTTTAAGACTATCCACCACGATGTCATCAAGCTCTGCTCGGTTTGCCGATAGTCCGTGAATTCGTGGACCGTAGGCGACGTTGTCATAGATGGATTTGGCAAACGGATTTGGCTTTTGAAAGACCATGCCGACACGGGCGCGTAGCAGAACAGGGTCCAGATCAGCGCCGTACAGGTCCTCACCGTCGAGTGTCAGCTTGCCGCTAACCTTGCACGAAGGGATGGTGTCGTTCATGCGATTGAGGCAGCGCAGGAAGGTTGATTTACCGCAACCCGAAGGGCCAATCATGGCAATCACTTCGTTGTTGCCGATATCAAGGTTGACGTCGAAAATGGCTTGTTTTTCGCCATAGAAAACGTCGACGTTTTCGGCACGCATTTTGGGGTTGTCGACTTGTACCTGACCGACAGTTTCGGTTAGGTTATCGAATGCTTCCTGAGCGGAGTTGGACACGGGCTGACTCTTTAACGTTGTTCTAGTGAGTATATCGTCTGTTGCTATTGCATTCATGAATTCAAGGTATCCTAGGAGCCTGCACGGCAGAAATCAATCGGCTACGAGCAGCCCACTTTTGGCCAAACTTTTCGCTCATTTTCGTCACTTAGCCAGCTAAACTCCTCAAATGAGCACAAAGTTTGACTCAAAATTGGACCACTCTCGCTCGATCGCTTTCTACGGGGCCGCCTCCGGTCGCGCAGGCTCCTTGCGACCGCTACCAGCGTCTTTCGAAGCGTTTGCGCAACAGTACGGCGACAGCATTCATGGCAACAAGAAACGCCAGCAACACCATGATTGCTGCTGATGTTTTTTCCACGAAGGCCCGTTCGGGACTGTCAGCCCACAAGTACACCTGAACCGGCAGGACTGTCGCCGAGTCAGTAACCGATTGCGGTATATCCACAATAAACGCCACCATACCGATCATCAGCAGCGGCGCTGTCTCGCCAAGGGCCTGGGCAAGACCAATAATGGTGCCGGTAAGGATGCCGGGCATGGCCAGTGGTAACACATGATGAGTGACCACCTGCAAATCAGATGCGCCCAATCCGCGGGCGGCCTCTCGTATAGAGGGTGGCACAGCCTTCAAGGCCGCACGACTGGAAATAATAATCGTTGGCAGCGTCATCAGACTCAATACGATGCCCCCTACCACCGGCGCTGACCGGGGCAGATGGAAAAAGTTGATAAACACCGCCAGCCCCAATAGTCCAAATACAATAGATGGCACTGCTGCCAGATTATTGATATTAACCTCGACGATATCCGTCCATCTATTTTGCGGCGCAAACTCTTCCAGATAAATAGCTGCAGCCACCGCCACAGGAAATGACAGACAGAACGTAATTAACAGGGTGAACGCCGACCCTACCAAGGCTGCCCGAATTCCCGCAAGCTCTGGCTCGCGCGAATTGCCGTTTTCAAAGAACGTCGAATTAAAGCGAACTTCCAGCTGACCGTTGTCCTGAAGCTGTTTTGCCCAACCGATCTGCTGGTCGCTCATGCGGGTAACGATACTGTCGGGTTTGGTTAAATCATCTTTATTCTTGATAATAGCGCCCAGCTCGTCATCAGCAGGAACCCACAAGCTCAACGTGCTGCCAATAAGTTCCGGGTTGGCCAGTACACGGTCAAACAGCTCGTATTCTGCACCGATGCTCACCAGCTCATACAGGGCGCGCTTTTCCTTACGCTTGCTGACGTCAGGGAATTGATCGCGCAGGGTTTGTCGAATAACACCGTTGTAATTGGCTGAGCGTAACTCATCCATTGAGGGTGATTCGCCAATGCCGAGCGTGTCTGCACTTAACTGAACGTCCAGCTTGACGTAAGTTTGCGTGAATGCGGGCAAGCCTTTCGTGATAATACTCGTGAGCAGGATAAGCAGAAAGCCAAGACTTCCCAGAATGGCGATTATGCCGTAGGCACGAAAACGCTTTTCAGCCGCGTATCGCTTGCCCAGAGACTTGCGGACAAGCTCGGTCGTTTGCGATTGAACTTTCGGGTTGCTCATTCGTATTGCTCCCGGTATTTTCGCACCACATGCAGCGCGATGACGTTAAGGCATAGTGTGACCACGAACAGCATGAGGCCGAGCGCAAATGCTGCCAGTGTTTTAGCGGTATCAAATTCCTGATCACCGGTGAGCAAGGTAACGATTTGCACGGTCACCGTTGTCACCGCTTCCAGAGGATTGGCGGTGATATTAGCCGCAAGACCTGCGGCCATCACGACAATCATCGTTTCTCCGATAGCACGCGATACCGCCAGTAAAACGCCCCCGACAATGCCAGGCAGCGCTGCTGGAATAACCACTTGCCGGACCGTTTCGGATTTGGTGGCGCCCAAAGCATAAGCGCCATCGCGCATCGCTTGTGGCACAGCGGTAATGACATCGTCAGAGAGCGACGATACAAATGGGATGATCATGATACCCATCACCGCACCAGCAGCCAGGGCACTTTCGGAAGACACGCTCAGACCGATGGATTCACCAAAACCGCGCAAGGCGGGCGCAACCGTCAAGGCAGCAAAAAAACCGTAAACAACAGTGGGGATACCTGCCAGTATTTCCAGCAGCGGTTTGACAAGGTTGCGCACCGGCCGCGATGCATACTCTGCCAGATAGATGGCCGACATCAGTCCAAACGGTACCGCGACCAACATGGCAATAAAAGAGATAAGCAGCGTTCCAACGAACAAAGGTACCGCACCGAAGGCTCCTGAGGAACCTACCTGATCAACCCGGATCGCCGTTTGTGGACTCCACTTTGTACCGGTAATGAAATCGATGATACTCACTTGTTGAAAGAAGCGAATCGATTCGAACAAGACCGATAACACGATACCCAGAGTAGTCAGGATGGCAAGCGATGCACAACTGACAAGGAAGACGCGAACGACTTTCTCTACCTTGTGCCGCGCAGCTGTTTTCGGGTTTATGCGCTTGAGCGCCAGCACCGCGCCGGCAATGGCTGCGCATAAGGTCAGTACCGCCAGCGACCAGGCGCTGGTCTGCTGAAGGCTGTTCAGCATCAATGCCGCTTTCTGTTTCGCCGGATCTGCGATGCTTTCCAGCGTGCCGCTGTCAACCAGGTTGCCGATGTCGTTCTTGTAAAGCTCAACTGATTTTGGCCCGGCATCAATGATTGTCTGGGGGATGGCGTTATCCAGCAGATTACTGACGATAGCGGGTTCGAAAAGTTTCCAGCCAATGATGATGGCAAGCGCCGGTAGCGCGCACCACATTGCCACCATCATGCCGTAATGGCTGGGAAGCGAGTGCATGGACTTCATGCCACCATTCTGCTGTGCCACCTTGAAAGCGGTCATCCGGCCATAGGCAAAACTCAAGGCTGCCAGTGCCAGGGCGACAATTAGAAGAGTGGTTGCTGACATGAAGTTTCTGTCTCAAAAAAGCAAAGGCTGTCTAATCAGGATCAATGATCCCGACGGGTTAGTCCAGAACCAGATTCTCAAGCGCCTTCACCTGCGCTGCGATTTCATCACGTTGCTCTTCAGGTAGGGGGATCATGCCCTTATCCACAAGGTAGCCATCGTCTCCCCAGGCCTGTTCACTGGTAAATGCTGCGAGATATTCCTCGATGCCGGGAACGGTGCCGACGTGCTGCGCCTTCACATAGAAGTAGAGTGGTCGGGAGATGATGTAGTCGCCGTCTGCGATGGCATCGAATTCTGCCATATGGCCATCGATGATGGAGCTATGCACCTTGTCTTCGTTCTGTTCCAGGAAACTGAAACCGAAGATACCCAGCGCATCCGGGTTGGCCTCCAGTTTTTGCACGATCAGGTTGTCATTCTCACCGGCCTCTATGTAGACACCATCTTCTCGCATGGTGTGACATGTCGACTTGAACTGATCGCTCTCCATATTCTTGATGAATTCAAAAGCTTCACAGCCGCCTTCCATCGCAAGCTCTGCGAAGGCATCACGAGTACCAGAGGTTGGTGGTGGACCCAGCACTTCGATTTTGGTATCCGGCAAGCCCGAATTGACCTGTGACCACTGGGTATAGGGATTTTCCACCAGCGTTTCGGAGCCATCAGGGTTGGGTACCATTTTTGCCAAGGCCAGGTAAAGATCCTTCACTGACATGTCGTACTGTTCGGCCTCCACCGAATTGGCAACGGCAATCCCGTCAAAACCAATCAGTACTTCGACAACATCGGTAACGCCGTTACGCTGACACATTTCGTATTCGCTAGCCTTGATGCGGCGCGATGCGTTCGTGATGTCCGGCGAATTCACACCGATACCTGAACAAAATAATTTTAAACCGCCGCCGGAGCCTGTGGCTTCGATTTTCGGGGTTGCGAAACCGGTAGTGCGGCCGAAGCGCTCGGCAACGACCGTTGCGAAAGGATAAACGGTTGAAGAACCGACGATGCTGATGCTATCGCGAGCAAATGCGCTGGACGCAAAGGCACTGACAACAGCAGCGGTTCCAGCAATAAGCAGAGTCTTTTTCATGAAGTATCTCTCTAGAGTTTGGGCTGCACTTCGCAACCAGACGGAGTATCGGCCCCGAATGTGACACGACGGTTACATGCCGGTATCAATTGTGGATTTCCTCACCGTTTGGCTACTGGTTGGCAACTTTCTGCAGGGTTTGTACGCGGTGATCAGGAAAAAGAGCGGTGAACTGAGACCCGCTGCCCGGTGTGCTCTTGATTTTCAGACTGCCACCGTGACGTTGCACGGCATGTTTGACGATAGCGAGCCCGAGTCCAGTGCCTCCCTGCTCGCGCGAACGTCCCGTATCAACGCGATAGAAACGCTCGCTGAGACGCGACAGGTGGCGAGGTTCGATGCCAGCCCCATTATCAGCAACACTGTATTGCACAACGCCGTGGTGGTTGACACCCCAGGAGATGTTGATGATTGTGCCCGCGCTGGTGTATTTTACTGCATTGGTAAGCAGATTGTTACACACGCTGTAGAGTTCCTGCTCAGAACCCAGAATGGCTAGAGAATCATCAAGATCCAAATCAAAGTGATGCTCCGGTGCTTCTTTTTTCAGCGGCCCCATCATGGCGCGGATCATGTCGGCGATGTTCACCGTATTGCCCTCGTTATCACCCAGCGGGTTTGCCTCGAGTTTGGACAATTGCAACAGGTCGTCGACAATTCCGCGCATCCGGTCCGATTGGCTGGAAACTTCCTTGAGAGCCTCTTGCACCGGCGGATCCAGATTATCCTGTTCCTGCAACATTTCAAGGTAACCTCGGATTACGGTTAACGGTGTGCGCAGCTCATGGGAAACATCGCCAACGAAGGCCTTGCGCATTTCCCGAAGTTTGACTCGCTGAGTAATGTCGGCGGCGATCAGTACACTCATACTATTGGCGTTAGGAACCTTGCGGACGGTGAGTATCCGTTCGGCCGCAGCAGGCCCTTGTATCTCAACCTCTGCGTTCTCTGATGGATCGTCCAGAAATTCACTGAATACCGGGTTACGGATCAAATTGTCGATGCGCTGGCCTCGGTCCCTTTCGGGGTGAATGTTCAGCAGCATACGGGCGGCAGGATTGCTCCAGCGAATTTCAAAATCGTCGTCGAGCACAATGATGGCGTCAGGCAGGTTGGCAGCCAGAGTATTGAACTGTGCCAATGATTTGCGGAATCTGTTTTTCTGCTTGCGACTGTACTTTTTTTCTCGGTGGATTAACTGCACCATTTCATCGGTGAGTCCGAAGCTGTAGGGTGCGCGTCCGGCTTTTGCGCCTGAACGCAACCATCCGACAATACTCTCCAGGCGATACAGCAGCCAGCCGACATAGCCGGACATATAGAGCAGGAGCGTGATAGCAGGCCAGTTGATGATCAGGCCAATCATCAGGGCCAGGACCCAGCCCCACAAGAACCAGGTAAGTTCGGTCTTCAGATTAAGGCTGAACATGGCATGGCGGCGAAAGCTCGGATCATGGGCACGGATGATACCCCGTTGTGAGCATTATGGGCTTGCCTGAAGTACAAGTTGCTACCCCGGACGCAACCGGTAGCCAGCACCACGCACAGTTTCCAGCAAGGCGTCCGCGTCAAACGGCTTGAGGCTCTTGCGAAGTCGCAATATGTGCACATCCACCGTTCTTTCCTCGATATAGGTGCCAGGACCCCAAACATGGTCCAGTAGTTGAGCGCGGCTGTAGACTCGATCGGGATGCTGCATGAAAAACGCCAGAAGTTTGAACTCGGTATGGCCTAGATCGACCTGTTGGCCATCGACCTTGAGCCTGTGAGCGGCCAGATCCAGCAACAGTGGGCCGCGCTGCAATTCATCGCCGTTGTGGAAATCGCTGCTGCGACGCAACAAGGCTTTTATGCGCGATTGGAGCTCACGTGGCGAAAAGGGCTTGGTAACGTAGTCGTCTGCACCGGCATCCAGGCCTGCGGTGATATCGTGCTCTTCGGTACGGGCGGTTAGCATGATTATGGGAAGGTTAGCGTTTACCTTGTCCTTTCTCAGAAACCGTACAAATTCCAGACCGCTACCACCGGGAAGCATCCAGTCTATGATGGCCAGATCCATTTTCTGCGAGGCCATCTCTGTCTTGGCTTCGGCCACCGAAGCCACCCCATGAACATGGTGCCCATGCCGCTCCAGAGCAAAACGCACCATGTCCCGGATAGGGGCCTCGTCTTCCACGTTCAGGATATGCGCTGGCATGGCTGTTTTCACCGGGTTGTCGTTACAACGTCAAGTGGGGCAGGCCCGAGGACTGCATCGACAATACCCCTGTCGCTAAGGTGTGGGCCAGCATTGCACGCCAGGGATGCTCCAAAGCATGCCTTGAAGATCAGATACGGTGGCTGCCAGTCGACGATCTGGTCCATGGCGTGCCGAATAGCTTCAAACTGACCTGCAGTGTCCTGCAATGAAGTGTCTGAAATCAATCCAGATAAGGGCAGTGGCATGCGTTGCAGAACCTTACCTGATTTTACAACAGCCATTCCGCCTTGCATGTCAACAACGGTGTTGCATGCCAGTGCCAGATCTTCCTCGTTGCCGCCAAATACCGTCAGGTTGTGGCAGTCATGGGATACCGTGGTCGCAAACGCACCTTGCCATTTGCCCCACTGTTTCAGGTAACAGAGCGCAGGCTTCGCTGTGCTATTCCCATGACGATAAATAACCGCCATGAGAGCCACATCCTCCGGTGGAATGACATAGCCATTGACAACCTTTGCGATCACTGAAGCGTGCTCTGTGAAACGTGGTCTGGCGATTGCGCGCGCGGTTATCTCTTCACAATCATCGGGAGCACGAAGATGAAAATCACTTACGTGTAATCTGCCCAGCTTGACTGATGATTGCAGCGCAGCGGATGGCGTGACAACGGCGGGTTTGAGGCATTGCCCATCCGTGGCGACAAGCTTGCCGTTCGCAATGACATGCTTACTGTTGAGTAATTCCAATGAATCGACCAAGGCAATATCGGCGCGCCTTCCTGCCGCGATCAAGCCAAGGTCCGGTCGTGATAGTCGCAAGGATGCGTTGTAGGTGGCAGCACGCAGGGCCCAGCTTGCCGGCATGCCGTAGGCAATTAGTCTGCGGACAACGTCATCGAGTGCGCCGTCGCGGTAAAGATCATCCGGAAACACATCGTCGGTGCACAGTGTAAGACTCGGTGGCAGCATGCCCAGCGTGTTCAGTGCATCGACACATTCCGGTAGCAGGTGATCGTGTGAGCCGCGCAGTTCGATGCCGATGCCGGCGCGTAGTTTGTGCATGAGATCGTCGGCAGAGCCTATCTCGTGATCGCTGATCACACCCGCTGCCATAAAGGCTGCCAGAGACTCTTGCTTCAAGCCACGTGCATGACCAAACACGGGTTTACCGCTAGCCAATCCTGCCTGGACGATGCCGCTCATTCGAGGTTCACGATGAATAACACCGTGCATGTTCATGACTTCGGCAATACCTCCTATGTCAGGCCGTGCCAGTAACTGTTCGAGGGTTTCAGCGCTAAAGTCGGCGCCGCTTCGTTCAAGGCCGGGTGCTGACGGTACACAGGAGGGTGCCAGCATGATAACGCGCAGGTCGAGTGGGCGGCAGGCTTCGATGGCCCAGTCCACACCCTCTAGTCCGTGTACATTGCCAAGCTCATGTGGGTCCCAGACCAGGGTGGTTACGCCGCGTGGCAACACCGCGTCGGCATAACATGCCGGTGTGATCATCGAGCTTTCGATGTGCATATGGGTGTCGATTAGACCGGGTATGGCGGTCATGTCGGTTGCCTTAATGCAAGCCTGTGCCTTGTCATGGCGTCCGCTTGTGTGGACACTGGCGATCAGGCTGCCGACAATGCCAATATCGGCAGGACGTGTTTCGCCGGTAACTGCGTCGAACAGCGAACCACCGGTAAGCAGAAGGTCAAAAGGCTCATCTCCGCGGGCTGCCGCAACGGCGTGGTCGCGAAGTGCTTTATCGTTGAGATCAGAAGGTTCTGTTGTGCTCATGATTGATCGTCTTTCGCGGTGCTGTAAAGCGCGTCAAGCAGGAAGTCGTGAACGGCGTCGACGTTGTTGACGACGCATAGAGAATGTGCGCTTTTTTGTGCTGCATGCGTGTCCGACTCGACATGGGTTTGGCCCATCCGGCTTTGATCGGCCGTCTCGTTGACGGTCTCAACGCTAATGGCTACGGGTATTGAAGTGAGGATGTTGTTGTCATCGCCCAGAATGACTGCCGCTGCTGCAAGCGGGTCATACAGTGCCATGCCGTTGCGTCCGCGTGACAGGGCAATATCAAGGTAGCCGCCAAGCAAGTCGTGCAGTAGTTGTGCCTTGTAGCCCGGCAGTTCAGATAACGGCTTGAGGTCTTGCGGCAGCAGTTGCAATTTGCGGCAAGCCTCCAGTTCCACAATATGAACAGCTATGCCAGATTGCATAACAATGCTGGCGGCTTGCGCATCAGCCCAGGCATTGAACTCGGCATGTGTTGTCTGATTGCCGCGACCACATGATCCACCCATCCAGGTGATTTGAGTCAGCGTCGCAGCAAGTGTCGGCGCCTTGACAATGAGATTGGCAAGATTGGTCAGGGGGCCAAGGGCCAGTATTTGAGGTGCGCAAGGTTTACCTGATAGCCAGTGGATCATGCCCTCTACAGCAGTAGTTTCTTGCAAGTGATGCTCGTGTTGCACATTGACTTGAGGAAGGATCAGGCCTCTGCTGAGCATGCCGTTGTCTCCGAGCACATGTGCGGCAGTGCGGCATTGGCCGTCAAGTGCAACACAGGCACCGGCATGCCACCGGCTGTTCATGTTGAATGCTTGCTCGATTCCCGCAGCGTTGCCGATGACTTGCTCCAGAGTTGAACATCCGAAAACCAGTGAGTGTGCAACGGGGTATATTTTATGGCAGCGTAGTAGCAACAATGCATGTATATCATCGAAGCCGAGGTCGGTATCTACCCACAGTTCGCTCATGGCGAGTCCATTCTCGACAACGGCACCGCCTTGTTGAGCGGTAAGTCGAAATTGACTTGTGCGTTCAGGGCGTAAGGGCGGAGTTCTGCGCTGGCGTCGGCGCGTACCGGGCCTATGGCTGTGTCGAGCAGGTATTCTCTGATGTTGCCAGCGAATGCATGACCAATGATGGTGCCTGTGTATTGACCGTGGCCCAGAGTGACGCCCGATGGGCGCCATGCAAGGCCTGTGGTGTTTTTATCCAGCGTGTTGTTTAAGGGCAGGGTTTGCCCATTGCCGACCAAGGCATGTTGGGTAACAGCAAAGATATTCTCAAAGCCAACGAAATCTGCGACGAAACGTGTTTCAGGTGTGTTGTAGATGGTTTCTGGCGAGCCTATCTGTTCCACACTGCCTTGATTCATGACCACGATGCGATTGGCCAATGACATGGCTTCAACCTGATCGTGAGTGACGAAGATCATTGTCAGGCCTGTTTGATGCTGGACGCGTTGCAGTTCGCTGCGCATTTCAAGGCGCAAGCGGGCATCCAGATTTGACAACGGCTCGTCGAGCAGCAGCACCTTCGGGTCCATGACCAGAGCTCTGGCCAGGGCAACACGCTGTTGCTGGCCGCCGGAAAGTTCTGCCGGCATGCGAGCAGCAAATTCGCCAAGACCAACGATTGCCAGAGCGTCTGTTACGCGTTGCCTGATATCGTGTGATGACATACGCTTGAGTCGCAGGCCAAACGCGATGTTTTCCGTGACGCTGAGATGTGGGAACAGGGCGTAGGACTGGAAGACCATGCCCACATTACGTTTGTTCGGGGCCGTTCTTGTAATATTTTTGCCGTCCAGTTCAATTGTGCCGGCATGAGTTTTCATCAAGCCGGCGATGGCGCGCATGGTGGTGCTTTTGCCGCAGCCGGAAGGACCGAGAAAAGCAACCAGCTCACCTTTGGTGACACCAAGTGTCAGTTTTTCCACCGCGATGGATTTGCCGTAGGCCAGTGTCAATCGGTCAAGTGACAAGTAGTCAGACATATCGTGAAAAACCTAATAAACGTTCAGCGATAAAGACAATGGCGATTGACAGGAACGCGAGCAGAGCGGCAAGTGCGGCAACTGATGGATCGTAAGTGGTCTCAAGATACGAGATCATGTCGATGGGCAAGGTGCGTACACCTGGGCCCGACAAAAAAAGGGACACCGGCACCTGATTGAAACTGGTGACAAAACCAAGGATGAACGCTGCAAGTATTCCGCTGCGGATATTGGGTAGCACGACACGCAAGAATGCGCCAAGGCGTGATGCACCCAAAAGTACGGCTGCTTCTTCAATATCGCTTCGCAGATTTTCCAGTGAGGCTGAGACAACGCGAACGGAGTAGGGCAAAACCAGTGCAGTATGTGCTGCGAACAATGCCGAAACGACGTCAACGTCCAGCGGAACAACAAGATAGCGCAGCAGGGCCAGTCCCACAATGATACCGGGTACGATGATGGGCGCTGAGACGATGGTTCGCAGGATTTCTGCACCGGGTAATTCATAACGAGCCAGTGCGTATGCTATGGGGACACCCAGAATCAGGGCCGCCAACGTGCCAAATACGGCTAATGCCATGGACAGGGCAAAGCTTTCGCGGAAACTATCAATCTCGAAAACCTTGATAACCCAACGCAGGGAGAGCCCTTGTGGTGGAAAGGCCAGTGATTCGCCGGCTGACAATGCCGCAGCGACAATAATGAAGAAAGGGCCGATGAGGAACAGGAGTACCAGTGACAAGACCAGTACCTGTGACCAGCGAGCGTTCATCGGGACCCTCGTGCACTTGCCAGTCGCTTTAACAGTAGGTTGGCGCAATAGCTCATGACGATGAGGATCATGGCGATAATGCTGGCCGACGCGAAATCATTGGCGACAGTGACGCGCTGATACAGCAGCGTTTCCAGCATAAGTACTTTTGAGCCACCAAGAATGGCGGGTGTGATGAAGGCGGTCAGTGATCCGGTAAAAACCAGCGTTCCGCCAATGACCAGACCTTCGCGCGTCAGGGGCAGGATTACATTCCAGAAGACCTGAAAGGGGTTGGCTCCCAGAACCCGGGCTGCCGAGATCACATCCTTCGGCATGTTCTCAAGAGCGCTGGTCAGCGACAGGATCATCAATGGCAGGAAGAGTTGTAACAGCCCGATGAAAACGGCCGTTTCGGTAAACAGAAAACGGATGGGTTCATCACTGAGACCGACGCTAGTCAGTGCCTTGTTGACAATACCAGTGCGACCCAGAATGACAATCCAGGCGTAGGTTCTTGCCACTGGTGATATCATCAGTGGCAGGATGACAAGGCCGATCATTCTGCCACGTGAGGCAGGCGAAAGAGAGACGATGCTCCACGCTGCGGCATAGCCGATAATTGCAGCAGAAGCCGTTACCATGGCGCCCAGTTTCAGGGTGCGATAGAAAACTGCGCGATTACGTTCGCTGGAAAAAAAATCGATGTACGGCTGGATGCTCCATGCGCCGTCTACCTGAAAACCTTCGGACAGAAGAATGCCCACCGGCAGCAGGAATACCAGGGCTGCAAACAACACCCCTGGTAAAACCAGCGCCAGCCCTTCGGCCCGATTATCGAACATTGGCTAACAGGAAAGATTACTGTGTAACGCTAGCGTTCCAGCTCTCGAGCCAGCTATCGCGATTGTCGAGGATGACATCGGGTGGCAGCAGCGAAAGGGTCTTGACGGTCTCTGCGCCGTAGGTGAGATTGGCTGCGATCTCATCACTGACAACCACTTCTGCGTTGGCCGGGCTATCCACCAGTGCTTCTGCAAGGGCCGTCTGAATATCAGTGGATAACCAGAAGTCCATGAATTCGTAGGCCAGATCTTCGTTTTTTGCACCGTCGGTCAGGATCATGACGTTCATGCCACCGGTTTGTCCTTCGACCGGGGTAGCCCACGCCATTGGCATGTCCATTTTCGTGTAGGCACCCCAGGCGAAGCGGCCAACGGGGGCTGCCAGTATTTCTTCCTGCTGCATGAGCTGTGCGACCTGCGACGAGCGCTCATAGAAGGTGACGATGTCGTCCTTGTGTTCGGCGACTTTACTTATTGGCGCTGCAAGACTGGCATCGTCATCGTTCAGTGCCTTGCCCAGCATGTACAGGGCCGGTGGGCCTTGATTGGTCGAGACATTGGGGAAAGCGACACGGCCCTTGATCTCGTCCTTGAACAGATCCTGCCAGCTATCGATGGTGACCTTATCGGAGCGATAGACGATGGAGGTGGCGTAGAAGGTATAGCCAATACCCAGATTGCCACCCAGTGGATCCTTGGCAATGTCATAGAGCTTTGCGTGGTTACTTAGTCGCGAGACATCAATGGGCTGAGTGATGCCTTTGCGGCTTGCGGCCAGGGCATCATGAGTGGACATCACAGCCATGTCGATTTCAGGGTTGTCCTTGCGGGCTTCGAGTTTGGCCAGGCGTTCAACGCTGTTGCCGGTTTCTACAATAAGCTCGCAATCGCACTGGGCTTCGAAGGGCTTGTAGACAAGGTCAGTGAAAGCATCCTGAGCAAAGCCGTAGACGGAGATGACCAACTGCTTGTCAGAGGCAAAGGTGCTGCTGCTTGCCAACAGTCCGGCAGTAACTGCGGCGACTATCATCTTCTTTGGTTTGAAGGTTTTATTGTTCAATTTCGGCTCCTGTAGCAAAAGGGTTACTCATACTACTGCACCAATTATCGAAATCACCGCTTTATTACCAATAGATTGCTCAAAGGTGCTTGCACCAGAGCACTCCAGACCTCACAATACTCGGGCTATGGTGTTCCGCATTGGCACTCTCGCGACGAGAAGTTGTTAACCCAGTCAGGCCCGGAAGGGAGCAGCTGCAGCAACGGATTCGGGCGCCGGGATGCGGCTGGTGCGGAATGCCGCCTTAATTTACCCAGCCGACGTTTCCATGAGCTACAAGGTCCTTGCACGCAAGTGGCGGCCGCACCATTTTCGCGATATGTTGGGGCAGGAGCCCGTGTTGCGAGCGCTCGTTAACGCGCTGGACAGCAACCGTTTGCACCATGCCTACCTTTTTACCGGCATGCGCGGTGTTGGCAAGACGACCATTGCCCGCATTTTTGCCAAGTGCCTCAATTGTGAGGCCAATGGCGTCAGCTCCGATCCCTGCGGTAGCTGCAGTGCCTGTCAGGATATCGATGCCGGACGGTTTTTCGATCTGATCGAGGTCGATGCTGCGTCTCGCACCAAGGTTGAAAGTACACGCGAGTTACTGGAAAACGTGCCGTACGCGCCTGCCAGCGGTCGGTACAAGGTCTATCTGATAGATGAAGTGCACATGTTTTCCACGCACAGCTTCAACGCGCTGCTCAAAACCCTGGAGGAGCCGCCCGAGCATGTGAAATTTCTGCTCGCCACAACCGATCCTCAAAAAGTGCCTGCGACGGTTCTTTCCCGGTGCCTGCAGTTTAATCTCAAGCGGATGTCGCCGGGGCTTCTGACTGATTATCTGGCGAAAATTCTTGTCCAGGAAGAAATAGAACACGAGCTTCCTGCCCTTGAGCTTATTGCCCGCGCCTCGGAGGGCAGTGTGCGCGATTCCCTATCGCTCGTAGAACAGGCAGCGGCATCCGGTGAAGGTGCGGTGAAAGCCGTTGATGTTGAGAGTATGTTGGGACGTGCGTCGGTGGATCGACTGCTGTCGCTGATCGAGACATTGGCGGCAGGTGATATGCCCGCCTTGTTTAATCAAGTGGAAGAGCTTGCGCAGTATGCGCCGGAGTTTTCCGAGCTGTTAGGAGAAATTCTCAGCCTGTTGCATCGCATTGCCATGCTGCGCACCGTGCCCGGCAGTGTGTCTGATGGGTCGCCGGGGTTTAGCCGTTTGTCAACGCTTGCGGCCCAGCTTGATCCCGATGTTGTGCAGTTGTTCTATCAGATCGGTTTACATGCACGTCGCGATATGCCCTTTGCACCGGATACCCGTGAAGCGTTCGACATGGCATTGTTGCGGATGCATACGTTCAAGCCGCAAGGTGCAGAGGGTGCTGCCGTTGCGCCGGATTCAGTGTCGCCGGTGCTTCCGGCCGGTTCCGGGCCGCAGACCAAGCCTGTAATCGAACCGCCAGCAAAGACACCACCAGCATCGCCTGAAAAATCCATGCGTGAGGCGGCGCTTGCCGCTGCTCGGGCTGAGCCTTTACCAGAGGCGGCTCCGATTGCTACAAGTGCCGTTCCGGGCGCAACGATAGTGCCAGACGCGCCCGACGTGCCAGATGCAACGAAAGCGCTCGACGCAACCAAAGCGCCCGATGCGCCTGCGGTGCAAGCGTCGGTATTGGACAAAAACAAGCTGTCTGCAACCGACTGGCCCCAGCTGGTCGCTGAGCTGGATGTAGCCGGTATGCCGTTGCAGCTGGCCAATAACTGTACGTGGGTGGGAATACAGAACGATCGGATTCAGCTGCAGCTGGAAGAAAGTGCTGAGCACTTGCTGACCGAGCGCTTTGTCGAGCGTCTGCGTAGCGCGCTTGGCGCCTGGTTTGACCAAGCTATTCAGCTGGATATTGAACAGGTCAAGCAGTCACTTGAAACGCCTGCCAAAATAGCCCAGCAGCAGGCAGACGATGATATGGCGGCAGCGCATGATTCGATCAAGCTCGATCCCATAGTCCGTCAGCTTATCGAGCAGGTTGATGGCGCTGTGGATGAAGCGAGTATAAGGCCGTTGAACCGGCCGTCAGGCGATACGTAACAACTCAAATAGTAAACATACAGGTAGGCAGGAGTCATGGATATGAAAGGTGGTCTGGGAAATTTGATGAAGCAAGCGCAAAAAATGCAGGAAGACATGCAAAAAGCGCAGGAAGAGATCGCCAACATGGAGGTCGAGGGACAGAGCGGTGGCGGTCTGGTGACTGTCATCATGAACGGGCAGCATGGGCTTAAGAAAGTATCGATTGATGACTCTCTGATCGGTGATGACAAGGACATGCTGGAAGATCTTGTCGCAGCCGCTGTCAACGACGCTTCGCAGAAACTGGCGGTGGTCACCGCGGACAAGATGGGTGGTCTGACCAGCGGTATGGAACTTCCGCCCGGTATGAAAATGCCGTTCTAACGCACGACATGTCCTCTAGCGGTCTGCTCGAAGATCTGATCGAATCTCTGCGATGTCTGCCGGGTGTTGGTCCCAAGTCAGCGCAAAGAATCGCCTTGCATTTGCTCAAGCGCGATCGCAAGGCTGCGCGTCGACTGGGCGAGACACTTGTGTCGGCGATGGACAAGATCCATCATTGTCAGCAGTGCAGGCTTTTTACGGAAGCCGGTTTGTGTCGCTGGTGTTCTGACCCTGCGCGACAATCATCCCAGTTGTGCATAGTGGAGAATCCAGCCGATGTCATGGCGATAGATCGAGCCACTGACTATCGGGGCAAATTTTTCCTGCTGCTGGGCCATTTATCGCCATTGGACGGTATTGGGCCCAAGGATCTTGGCCTTGATCTATTGGATGAGCGGCTGAAAACGGGCAGTATCGACGAAATCACGCTGGCTACCAATCCCACGGTGGAAGGACAGGCAACGGCGCGTTACATTGCCGATCTGGCATCACGCTATCAGATTCCCATCATGCAGATTGCGCGTGGTATTCCGGTCGGCAGCGAGTTGGAATTCGCCGATGGCGGTACGCTTTCGGTGGCGTTTGCACAGCGAACGCCGGTCAACTGAGGTGGAGTATTCGAGGCGGTGCGGTTATCCACATTTTCTGTGGATAACTATGTGTATATAACTGGTAAAGGGGGGTAAGTTACTGGTTTTTTAACACTATTGCTAGATTGTCTATTATTTGAACAATGTGATAAAAAATCATACTTATCAATAACTTGTAAAATATCCTGTATAAATTAACACCCTTTGATGCCTAAGCAGCAGCGTCTGAAGCAAATGTTTCATGGCTTGTGCATAAAAACGCAGTCGAAATGGTATTAATTGAATTCGTCAAGCGTTTTTCGGGACAAATATCATACTGTTTATGTCTATTTTTGCTTGCACTTTTCAACGATCGATGCTTTGAAATTTCGCGCACTCAAATACAAAAAACATGTTGACGGTAGTAGGCCAGTTCTGCAATGGATTCGCGGATGTCATCCAGTGCCAGATGTGCCCCTTGTTTGACGAAGCCTTCCAGAATTTCTGGTCGCCACCGGCGAACCAGTTCCTTGATGGTGCTGACATCAATATTGCGGTAGTGAAAAAAGGCTTCCAGCTCAGGCAGGTGTCGCACCATGAAGCGTCTGTCCTGTCCAATACTGTTTCCGCACATGGGACTTTTTCCTGCGTCAATCCAGGGTTTGAGAAAATCCAGAGTTTCGCGACTGGCATCGGCCAGCGAGTGCTGGCTATTGCGGACCCGCGTGACCAGTCCTGAGGCGTTGTGGTGTTCTGTGTTCCATTCATCCATACCTGCCAGTCGCTCCTCAGAACACTGAATTGCCAGAACAGGCCCTTCCGCGAGCGTATTCAGCTGAGCATCGGTGACGATGGAGGCGATCTCGATAACGGTATCCCGGTCTGGATCAAGGCCCGTCATTTCAAGGTCTACCCAGATCAGGTTGTCATCGGCATGAGTCATTTCGTTGGGATACACTAGGGCAATGGCCGACTATTCAAGCACACAAATCACAAAGCTGCCGGCGAGTGGCTAAAAAGTCTGCAGACCATCGTCAGCAAGGCTCCATGCTCACGGCCAGAGTAGTCGCTAATTTCCGTGCGACTGTTGCCCTGCAATTGCAGGACCAGAGCGGTTTTGAAAAGGGTTATCCGTTAAAAAACCTGCCGCTACTCGTCGCCGGTGATGACGTGCTCTGTAGTCGCGAAGACGGTGTATTGCGTGTTTATGAGCTGCTTGATCGTCGAAGTGTTCTTGAGCGTGCCGATCGGCACTGGGTAAAACCACTGGCAGCCAATCTTACGCATCTGGGTATCGTCTCAGCCACTCCACCCGGTATCGATCCGCTGCTGATTGACCAGTTTTGCGTGGCAGCTTATCGGGCCGGGGTTAGTGCACTGATCATCATCAACAAGGCTGATCGCATGAGCCCGGAAGAGCATAGTGCTGCTGAGGCCATGCTGAGCACGTATCGCGACATCGGTTATCCAGCCGTCATGATCGATACCAAGACCCCGGACGGCATGCAGCATCTGCTTGCCGAACTTGCGGGGCGATCGGTGACATTGGTCGGGGCGAGTGGTGTTGGCAAGTCATCGATCATTCAAAAGCTGCTTCCGGATAGAGAGCTAAGAATAGGTGCAGTATCTCAGGCAACAGGATTTGGCTCTCATACCACGTCGGTCACCTATTGGTACGAAATGCCGGAAGGCGGATCCATCATCGATTCACCGGGTGTACGACAATACTCAGTTGCACATCTGGATGAGCAAACGGTGCGCCAGGGATTTTCAGAACTGGCTGAGCTTTCCGTGCAATGTCGCTTTGGCAACTGCACACACACCGTCGAACCGGTGTGTGCTGTCAGGGATGCGGTGAAATCAGGCGCTGTTGCCGACTTTCGCTATGCTAACTACTGCAAGCTTATTGCCGGTGAATAGTCGGTTTAGGTGCTGGTATGTTTGGGCGTGTCCTGCCGGTTGCCCCAGGCAGACCAGGCGCCATCTATAGCGCGCACGTCGTTGTATCCCAAATGTCTCAGAACCACATAAGTAACTGACGAGCGTTGGTGAGATTGGCAATACACGATCACGGTATCTTCCAGGTCGGCATCTAGCGGCTGCAGGTGGGTTGTCAGGGTGTCATCGTCCAGCAGGCGGCCCTCGCTATCGAGCATGCTGGTCCATTCGCTATGCATGGCGCCGGGTACATGGCCGGTGTGGGCTGCGCGTATATCTATGCCCTGATATTCACCGGCGCTGCGAACGTCGAGAATCTTCAGTGTGGGTGAAGAAAGTTGTGTCATCAGTTCATCCACAGAGATCACGTTGTCGCCAATCAGGTTGAGTGTCAGATTGGCCGTTGACGCAGCGACAGGGACGTCAGTGGTCGCAAATCCGTCGGCCGTCCAGGCTTTGTAGCCCCCATTGAGCCAGCTACAGGCTTCATAGCCATAGGCATCCATCACCCAGATAAGCCTGGCGGCAGGTGTTTCCAGGCCGCCATCGTAGGCAATGATCTGGTCGCCAAGCCTTGCGCCGATACTTTGCAGAAAATGGTTAACCGCTGCCGGTTCCGGCATTAAGCCGCCGATGGGAGGCTCGCTGCGGTTCAACAGCGCAGGATTGACATTGACCGCGCCCTCGATATGGCCAGCGGCATAGGCTTCAGGCGAGCGCAGATCCACCAGGCACAAACCGGCATCTGACAGTGTCTTGCCATCAGTTTTCAGTTGTGCAAGCCGCTGTTGTAATTGAGACGTCGGTAATACCAGAGGAAAAGACATGAATGAGGCGCCTGTTGTCGTGACCGTGCTGATTGCAACGCTGATAGTTTAGTCCATCACACAAAGTTTCCGGGCTCACGCTTTATTCTGAGATTAGTGTGAACTAAGCTGCGCTGCGCTGTCATAGAGTTACTGGCCCGCAGGGCGTAGGAAGCGACGAAGAACTGTTATGATTCAAGCCCCGAAAAAGGTGCTCGATTTTGCGCCACAGATCGCTCAGGGAGCGAAACCGTTGAGTGACAGACAGATAGACATGGCGCTGGTGGAGCGGGTTCAACGCGGTGACAAGACGGCGTATGATTTGCTTGTTCTGAAATATCAGCACAAGATCGGCCATCTGGTCTCTCGCTACGTGCACGATGTGCATGAGTCACAGGACGTCACACAGGAAGCCTTCATCAAGGCCTATCGTGGTCTGAAGAATTTTCGTGGCGACAGCGCTTTCTACACTTGGCTGTATCGCATCGCCATCAACACGGCAAAAAATCACCTGGTTACGATGGGGCGAAAAATCACAGACAGCGGTATTGATGCCGCCGATGCCGAACAATACGACAGCGGTGCCGCACTACGCGAGAATGCGACCCCCGATCGTGTCATGGCAACTGAGGAGATAGCCCGGATCGTGCAGGAATCAATTGCCGACCTTCCGGCTGATCTGAGAGAAGCGATAACACTTCGCGAATTTGAAGGTCTGTCCTATGAAGAAATTGCCATCGCCATGGATTGCCCGATTGGAACCGTACGTTCGCGTATATTTAGAGCGCGAGAGGCCATTGATATTAATCTCGAGCCATTGCTCGATGAAAAACGCAGGTAAGCCATGCACGAATCCGATAAATTGAATGACCACCAGAAGTTGTCGCAGCTCATGGACGGCGAGTGGCACGATCTTAACCCTGCCGATTGTGTGGCGAATCTATGTGCCGATGAAGCGCTGCGGGCGAAATGGGCGCGTTTCCACATGATTCGCGATGCATTGAAAAGCGAACCCGTGCATGCGGATACGGCGCTTGCATCACGTATTTGCGACGCCATCAAGGATGAGCCCAGTTACAGCAACATAACGCCTTTCAGTGGCACGTCGGCATTGCCGATCGCAACCGTTAAAGAAGAGCCTGTTGTCGAACCGCCGGTTTCTGCTCCGGTTGAAAGCCGCCCCTCCTGGGTGAATACTGGCGTGGCAGGGTTTGCTCTGGCTGCCAGTGTGGCATTGGTAACGGTTGTCGGGCTTAACCTGTTCCAGCAAACCGATCAGGCCAGTGTGTCTGTGGTAGCAGGGGGTAGTGATGTAGCCACACCCTATGATCAGGGCGATGAGGCGGTTCTTCCAGTCGTGGACTTTGTCGCCAACACCGGATCATTCTGGATGTCGCCGGCCTCATCAAGACGTGTATCTGATGAGCAGCGCCTCAACATGATGCTCTCCCGACACATAGAAAATTCACCAACGTCGGTGCGTGAGGGTTTGTTGCCTTATTCACGGCTGGTCGGCTATGAAGAGAATACACAGAGTCGTTGATACCTATGAGGGGTGGCATGAGCCGCAGCATCACGATCCGTAAAGCGCTTCTCGCTACTTGTGTGGCGGGACTGGGCTCGATCGCCTCACTGGCCTATGCGCAGGACAAGAACGCCAATAGCGTTACCGATCCTGCAATGCTCATAGAGTCCATGTCGCTTGCATTGCGAACTTTGAACTATGAAGGCACGTTTGTGCACGCTCAGGGCACTAATCTGACCGGCATGCATATTTTGCACGCAAGCGACAACAATGGTGAATACGAACGCCTCACGTCCCTTGATGGGGAAGCCAGAGAAGTTATCCGTAACAACACGCTCGTGACCTGTATATGGCCGGGTAGTCAGTCCGTGGTAGTCAGTCAATCCAAACCACGTGACCTGATACCGCGCGTTGACGCCAGCCTTGTTACCAACCAGCGTTATGAATTCTCCTACGGTCAGCCGGATCGTGTGGCCGGTAGAGATACTCACGTTATTAATGTGGTACCCAGTGACCAGTACCGATACGGATATCGCTTCTGGATCGACGTCGACAACTACATGTTGCTGCGCTCGATGTTGCTTGAAAGTCCGATGATGCCTGTAGAGCAAGTGATCTTTACCCAGATCGAGTTTCTGGACCAGGTCGATTTATCTCGCTTTGATGTACTGGGCAGTACCGATCGGAGAGATGTGGTCAGCTGGCTTGAGCCTAAAGCCACCAAAGCGGTTTCCACGCTTGAGGCTCGCAAGAGCGAGCAGGCAAATCGCGTGGGTTTTACCGTTTTGCCTGATGGGTATAGCAAAGTTTCGGAAACCTATTCCGCAATGCCGTTGTCAGAAGGCCCCTTCAGTCACGTTATGTTGAGTGATGGCATGGCATCCGTTTCTGTCTATGTGGAATATATGGCGGCACCCGATCAGTCTGAGTCCAGTCTGGGTCTATCCCGAATGGGGGCAATGAACGCCTTTGCAATCAACATAGGTAAAGCCCTTGTCACGGCGGTGGGTGAAGTGCCGGAAGCCACAGTCAAAGCGGTTGCAGCGGCTGTTGTATTACGCGAGTGAGACGACAAGCGCGGATTGTTGAAGCAGATGCCGGTCTCAGAGCCCTGATTGAACTCGACTCTATCAGTCAGTGTCGACGATGCAGCCGGGGTGAGGGGTGCGGTGCCGCCATGCTTGGCGCGCCTAACCGGGGTATTCAGTTGTGGGTAACATGCAAAGAATCTGTTCATGCCGTGGCCGGGCAAAATGTCGTACTGGAAATTGACGAGCAAGGTTCTGGCTGGCTATTGGCGGTGTGTGCGGCCTATGGATTGCCACTGCTGGGTTTGTTGATGTTAACCGCGCTGGCTACCGGCATAGCAGGTACAGCGTCTGTCGGTGCAGAGTTGTTCATCATTGTTAGCGCTCTGATCGGGCTTTGTGGTGGCATACTTGCATGGCGTCAGCTGTCGCCGAGCTTGCTGGCGCGAGCCGAACGCAGTCTGTGCCTGCGATCAGCCCGTATAGTGGCTATGTATCCATCGACCGAAAAAGAGAGACTTGATGAGTAGATTGCGTTGTTATGTCGAAAGATCAGCCGCCCTGGTGCTGTTTGTCACGCTGCTGGCGGGATCAACACTGTCGCATGCGCTCGAACTTCCCGATTTCACCTCACTGGTCAAAAACAATCACAAGGCTGTGGTCAACATCAGCATCAGCCAGTCGCGCCAGTTAGCCGAACGGCCAGAAATTCCGGGGCTGGATGGTAATAATGAGCTGGATGATCTGATCAGGCGCTTTCAGGAGCAGCCGCGTCAACCTTCCGAAACCAGCGCTACCGGGTCTGGTTTTATCATCTCGGCTGACGGCTACATCCTGACT
Source organism: Granulosicoccus sp. (assembly GCA_045110475.1). Lineage (GTDB taxonomy): Bacteria > Pseudomonadota > Gammaproteobacteria > Granulosicoccales > Granulosicoccaceae > Granulosicoccus. The sequence goes on along the minus strand of JBGCGC010000005.1, from coordinate 24,970 downwards.
AACAATCATGTGGTGGAGTCTGCTGATGAAGTCACCGTGCGATTGCACGACAGGCGGCAGTTGACGGCGCGGGTTATCGGCACTGATCCACGCTCCGATGTTGCGGTGCTCAAGGTTGAGGCTGACAACCTGCCGGTCGTCAGCATTGGCAATAGTGATGATCTGGAGGTTGGTGAATGGGTGCTGGCTATCGGTTCGCCTTTTGGTTTTGACTTCTCTGTTACAGCAGGAATCGTCAGCGCCACAGGAAGAGCCTTGCCGAACGAAAGTTACGTCCCGTTCATTCAGACCGATGTCGCCATCAATCCAGGCAATTCAGGTGGACCCTTGTTCAACCTCGATGGGGATGTCATTGGTATCAACAGTCAGATATACAGTCGTACCGGCAGTTTCATGGGGCTGTCGTTCGCCATACCGATAGAAATGGCGATTGATGTGGCGACACAGATTCGACAGACCGGAAGCGTGAAGCGGGGTTGGCTGGGCGTCATTATTCAGGAGGTGACGATGGAGTTGGCAGAGTCTTTCGGTATGCGCGTCGCCCATGGAGCGCTGGTGTCCCGTATCCTGCCTGACAGCCCGGCGTCACAGTCCTCGCTGAAAGTGGGGGATGTGATTACGTATTTCGAAGGCAACAGAATCGAGCGCTCCTCCTCTTTGCCGCCGCTGGTGGGTCGAGTACCTGCCAACAGTGATGCCGCACTCAAAGTGGTTCGTGAAGGCAGATCCATCGACGTCATTGTCAATATCGGCGAGCTGCCCAGTGCAGATGATCTGCAACAGAGCGTCAGGCCTGTGCCACGGTCGCCTGTTGCCAACGTACTGCAACTGACCGTAAGACCACTGGATGACGATAAGCGTGATGCCATGGGTATTGACAAGGGCGGGGTGCAGGTTGATACCGTCGAAGACGGCGGGCCAGCTGACAATGCTGGTATTGTCGTAGGCGACGTCATCTCAATGATTGACAACAAGCCTGTTGATAGTGCCCGCGACATGAGTGATGTCTTGTCCGAGCTGGAAGGTCGAGGCAATGTTGCCGTGCTTGTACATCGGGATGAGGGGCCGGTTTTCCTCGCCCTACAGCTCGATTAGTGAGCTACAGGCCTCGGCTAACCTTGTACTACCGGGAAGGTTGCCATCTATGCGAGGATCTTGAAAGGCAGCTACCCGAGTTGCTGAAGCCTGACAGTTATCGGCTGCTGAAAGTGGATATCGACACTGATGATGCACTTAAACATGCCTACAACATCCGGGTTCCTGTCCTCAAATGTGAAGATCATGAGGTCTGTGAGCACTTTTTGGATCTTGAAGCACTTCATAAAGCGCTGGAACGGGCACTTGCAAGCTACAATAGGGGATTGTCGGGTACTGACCCCACGCCTTAATAACGCGATTTTCAGGGTTCTGCCTTGACGCACCTTCCACCGCAGCACAGTCCGCATGCAGCAGAACATACGTAATTTTTCGATTATTGCCCATATCGACCATGGTAAATCTACCATCGCGGATAGATTCATACAGGTATGTGGGGGGTTAACTGATCGCGAGATGTCCTCTCAGGTACTCGATTCGATGGATATCGAGCAGGAACGCGGGATCACCATCAAGGCTCAAGCGGTGTCGCTGGACTACAAGGCAAACGATGGGGTTACCTATCACCTGAATTTCATCGATACGCCGGGGCATGTGGATTTCTCCTACGAAGTGTCACGCTCCCTGTCAGCCTGTGAGGGTGCCTTGCTGGTGGTAGACGCCTCACAAGGTGTCGAGGCGCAAAGCGTCGCCAATTGCTACACCGCGATTGAGCAGGATCTTGAGGTCTTGCCGGTACTCAACAAGATCGACCTGCCCGCCGCAGACCCCGACAGGGTCGTCGATGAGATCGAGGAAATTATTGGTATCGAGGCACACGATGCTATTCACGTCAGTGCCAAGACAGGCATCGGTATTGCCGAGCTTCTTGAACAGCTGGTTGCGCGTGTGCCGCCACCGGTGGGTGATCTTGACGCACCTTTCAAGGCACTGATCATCGATTCCTGGTTCGATGCCTATGTGGGTGTTGTGACTCTGGTGCGCGTTATTGAGGGCAGCATAGAACGGCGATCAAAAATACAGATCATGTCTACGGGACGAACTTTCCAGGCTGATGATGTTGGTATCTTTACGCCGAAGCGCAAGACCCGTGACAGTCTCGAAGCCGGTGAGGTTGGGTTCATCATTGCCGGCATCAAGGAAATCGAAGCGGCCAGAGTGGGTGATACTATTACGCTGGCGGCCCGGCCTGCTGCCGAGCCCTTGCCGGGTTTCAAGGAAGTACAACCGCGTGTGTTTGCCGGGTTGTTTCCGATCGAAAGCGATGACTATGAAAACTTCCGCGAAGCCTTGTCAAAGCTGCGGCTCAACGACGCGGCGCTGCATTTCGAGCCAGAATCATCAACGGCACTCGGGTTTGGTTTTCGTTGCGGATTTCTGGGTATGTTGCACATGGAAATCGTGCAGGAGCGACTCGAACGTGAATACAATCTGGACCTGATCTCCACGGCACCGACCGTGGTGTACGAGATCCTGGATACCAAGGGCGAACTTGACTACATTCATAACCCTTCCGAGTTGCCCATGGTCAACGTCATTGATGAAATACGCGAGCCCATCATTCAGGCTAATATTCTTACGCCACAAGATTATGTAGGGGACGTTATCAAGCTGTGCGTCGAAAAGCGCGGTGTACAATTGAGCATGCAATATCTGGGCAGGCAGGTGCAGATGGTCTACGAAATTCCCATGTCCGAGGTGGTGCTGGATTTCTTTGATCGCCTCAAGTCTGTCAGTAAGGGCTATGCCTCATTCGACTACGAATTCAAGCGCTTTCAGGCCGCCGATCTTGTAAAGGTGGATATTCTTATCAACGGTGACAAAGTGGACGCACTCGCCTCCATTATTCATCGAGATCGTTCGCAAAACCGTGGTCGTGAGCTGGCCGAAAAAATGAAGGATATTATTCCCAGGCAAATGTTCGAGGTGGCTGTTCAGGCGGCTATCGGCTCGCACATAATTGCGCGCTCATCTATAAAGGCTTTAAGAAAGAACGTAACAGCCAAGTGTTATGGGGGTGATGTCTCTCGTAAACGCAAGCTGCTGGAAAAACAGAAAGCTGGTAAACGCAGGATGAAACAGGTGGGCAAGGTAGAAATTCCGCAAGAAGCCTTCCTTGCCGTACTACAATCGGATCGTAACTGATGCCTTCCAGCTGGATCGATAAATTGAATTTTCCACTTGTTCTGGTACTTGCCACGGCAATCACCGGCCTTATCTGGTTGATCGATGCGCTGGCGTTTGCCCCCGGGCGTCGCGCGGCGGGCCGCAGCAAGGATGATGTGCCGCTGCTTGTCGAGTACGTGCAGTCGTTTTTCCCGGTGTTCCTGGTCGTTCTGGTCTTGCGCTCGTTTCTGTTCGAACCTTTCCGTATTCCCTCGGGCTCGATGATACCGACGCTGCTGGTTGGCGATTTTATTCTGGTCAACAAGTTCAGTTACGGTGTTCGGCTGCCCATAACACACACCAAGATTCTGGATACCGGTGAACCTGAAAGAGGCGACGTTGCCGTATTTCGCTTTCCGGACAACCCCAAGCTTGATTACATCAAGCGGGTCATCGGGCTTCCCGGTGATGAGGTTGAATATCTCGATCGCATGTTCATCGTCAACGGTGAACTTATAGAGACCGAGGGCGATAACCAGTACATCAGCCCCATTAACGAGCTGGCAGTTCGAGGTGCGGTGGTGCGCGAGGAAAGACTGGGCGAGGAGCCACATCAGATACTGGAATTTCCTGATGAGCAGGCCAAGCGTTCCGGTACGTTCGTGGTCCCGGAAGGTCACTATTTCATGGTGGGTGACAACCGTGATCGCAGTAATGATGGTCGATTCTGGGGCTTTGTCCCTGAGGAGAATCTGGTCGGCAAGGCTCGATTCATCTGGATGCACTGGAATGAGGGCATTATCTGGAGCCGGCTGGGAGACAGTATTCGATAGGCTAAACCTTCGTGCTGTCGAATTGCTCACAAACCGTTGTGATCTGGCACGCCAGGGATTCAGAAACCCGCGATTTCTGACGCTGTATGGTTAGCGTTTTTGAGGAAGTTGCATGAGCTCTAGAAGAAGATACCCGCAGATCAAGCGTCAGTCCGGGTTAGGATTAACCGGCTATTTGGTGGTGATTTCCGTTTGTGTTTTCGTTGGTACATTTGTTGTCAAGATTGGGCCACATTACGCGCAGTACTGGACGGTAAGCAAGGTCGCAGACGATCTGGCGAGCAAACCGGAAGTGCTGGAAAAGTCGCGTAGCGAGATCTACAAGTTCATAGACGGTGCCTTCCGGCAGAACAACATCTGGGATCTGAAGCCAGAAGATACTATTGTGCTTACGCGTGACAAGACGCGTGGTCATATCGTTAATGTCAAGTACGAACGACGTACCAATTTGTTCCATAACATTGATGTGGTAACGAGCTTTGACAAGACAGCGAACCAAGGGCTATAGCTGAGCAGCGTCGATGTACCCATGGTGATGCACACGCTGGTAAAGTGTCGCCATGGCTCAGATTCAGACATTACTTGACAAGCTCGACTATCAATTCAAGGATGAGCAACTGCTCAAAGAGGCGTTGTCACACCGATCCAGCGGTTCTCGAAATTACGAGCGCCTGGAATTTCTCGGTGACGGTTTTCTGAACTTCACGATAGCAACCGAGCTCTACCATCAACGAACAGACGAGGACGAGGGCGCGCTGAGTCGATTGCGTGCAAGTCTGGTTCGTGAAAGCACGCTGGCACAGATCGCGCGTGAGCTGAAGCTGGGTGATCACCTGATCATGGGAGTGGGCGAGTTACGCAGTGGTGGTTTCAAGCGAGACTCCATTTTGTCCGATGTGGTGGAGTCCATTATTGGTGCGGTGTTCATCGAGTCAGGTTATGAGTGCGCCCGATCCCTCGTGCTGCGGCTCTACGGTAACCGCATTGCCGAGCTGCCACCATCGGCCGAACTCAAAGACCCTAAAACCCGCTTGCAGGAGCAGTTACAGGCTCAGGGACTGGGACTACCGGACTACGAAGTCATTGAAACAACCGGCAAGGCACACGACATGCGCTTTACGGTACGTTGCAAGCTACACGAGCCAGCGATAGACATAACCGCAACGGCCACCAGCAAGCGCAAGGCTGAACAGCAATCGGCAACGCTGATGCTGGACAAGATCGACGCTTTGCGACGCCGTCCACCCGCTTGACTCACGCTACGCGTAAACTGTGCACACCGAGAATAAACACGAATCTGTCATGACCTATTGCGGTGTTGTATCCATAGCCGGCCGACCGAACGTGGGCAAGTCCACGCTATTGAATCACCTAGTTGGTCAAAAACTCAGTATTACCGCGCACAAGCCACAAACCACCCGGCACAGCATCCTTGGCATACAAACCGAAGGTGAGCACCAGGTGATCTACGTGGATACGCCGGGCATTCATGTTACCGGCACCCAGAAACTCAATCAGGTGCTCAACCGCACCGCATCTTCCTCCTTGCACGATGTGGATATAGTGGTGCTGCTGATACAGGCCATGGTCTGGAATGATGATGATCAACGCGCGTTCGATCTGGTCAGTAATTCGGGCGTGCCTTTCTTTATCGCGATCAACAAGATAGACACCATCAAGCACAAGAAAGAACTGTTGCCGTTTCTTACCCGCATTCCATCACATGAGCGTCTCAAGGAGGTGTTCCTGATATCTGCTCGCAAGGGTAAGGGCGTCGATGCACTGACCAACGCGGTGCACGGCCTGCTCCCTGAAGCTGTCTGGCAATTCGCTGAGGACGAACTCACTGACCGCTCATCGCGGTTCCTTGCTGCCGAGTCGGTACGTGAACAACTAACGCGGCTGCTCTCGGCAGAACTGCCTTATGCCTTGAGCGTAGAGGTTGAGACCTTCGAGGAGACGCCGGGTCTGTTACGAATCGGCGCGGTCATCTGGGTTGCGAAAAACAGCCAGAAGCGCATCGTCATTGGCAAGGGTGGGGCACAGCTAAAAGAGGTAGGCACGCGTGCGCGCAGCAGTCTAGAGACCTTGTTCGGAAGCAAGGTATATCTGCAACTATGGGTGCGAGTAAAAGAGGGCTGGGCGGATGATGAACGTGCACTTCGTAGTCTTGGCTACGAAAATCCGTAGGAGCCTGATCATCGTCCAGCCAGCATGAGTGACGGTAGCGTAAGCACATCACTGCAACCAGGGTACATCCTGCACTACCGCGAATATCAGGAAAGCAGTTTTATCGTTGATGCGTTTACCCTGACACACGGACGCGTTGCGCTGATGGCAAAGAGCGCACGTAACTCACGGCCTCAAATACGTGCCTTGTACCAGCCATTCAGGCCCTTGTTGTTGTCGTGGGTGGGTGCCGGAGATCTTCGTACCCTAACCGGCATTGAAGAGAGCGGGGATGCGCTTGGATTGGAAGATGTACGTCTTGCCTGTGGCTACTACCTTAACGAACTGGTGCTGCGCCTGCTGGGCAAGGATCAACCACAGGATTCGGTATTTGCTTTCTATTCGCTGGCGTTGTCAGAGCTTGAACAAACGGGGATCAGTTTTGAGATCATATTGCGCACGTTCGAGCTGCAGTTACTGGATATCCTGGGCGTGCTGCCTAACTTGCCTCGTTGTACACCGGATGGTGCCCGGGTGTTGCCGGAGGGGGAATACCTGTATCACCCTGCCAATGCGGTGGCTGTGCCAGTACCGGGGAGTGCCGGGCTTGGTTTATTGAGAGAAAAGCACCGAACCACGCATAATAGCCCGTCGATACACCCAGACGGTTTGACACCAGATGATGGTGTCAGAGTGCATGGAAAGACGCTCATAGCCATGCATGAACTGGATTTTAATGACACACAGGTGCTGGGTGAATGTCGGCAATTGATGCGTCAGATCCTGCGGATTCAGCTGGGTGACAAGCCGTTGAAAAGTCGTGAACTATTTACGGCGTTGGCCCGCGCTGATAAATAGTGGTTAGGAGCCGGCGCGGCCGGAGGCGGCCCCGTAGAAAATACCGTCGCGAGAGCAGTCCCAATTCGAGTCAGTTTTATCACTCATTTGAGGCGCTTAGTGGCCCTAAGTAACGAAAATGCGCGGTAAAACTGGCCGAAGTGGGGCTGTTCGCAGCAGGGATTTTCTGCCGCGCAGGCTCCTAATCACCTTGCGTGCGCTTAATCTCCAGATTGACCGTTGCGACGCGAAAGCCCCAGAGACCCACCGTGGCAATGTTGATGATGTTGCCGTCCAGGTCGTTGACAAGAACATCGCGAAACTTCATCTCACGACCAGCGTTGCCATCCTCGTCAGGTAAAGCCATGGTGTACTCCAGACGGAAAGCCTTGCCATCCTGATAACCTCGAGCGGTTCCTACAACATCCTCACGCACACCGGAGAATTCACCACTGGGTAGTTTGGTCAGAACCCATGTCTTGCGCTCCTTTTCTCCATCGGAATATTCAAAATCCTCAACCAGTGTTACGTTTTCGCCATCCCAGCTACCATCGATGTGCGCAACAAACTCGCGGAAGGTGCCATCAATGGCGCTAAAGCTGCCGGTGGCAATGGTCTTGCCAATCAGATCGCGCTCCAGTACGAAGGGCTCGCCGACGTTGTCCGGTGTCGAGGGTTGCATGGCGCAACCTGCGAGCAGGGCAAGTGTCAGAACAAGCAGAAATCTTCGGGTGATAATTGTTACATTCATGATGTTGTTACGATCGTCATGCCATTTCGGAGCGCGTGGTTTATCGTAGGATGGTACCACTCGCGCCAGACACGAAAATTTCATGAGCAAGTCCACAGTTGTCGTTACTGATGTCTATGTCGCGGCAGAAGATGCGCTGCTTTGTGCAGAGCCTGTACAGAAGGCCGAAGCAAGCAAGGCACTTTACAGGGACTGGATGGCAATGACGCCAAGCCAACAGAAACAGGCGTTGCGAGATTCTGGCGGCTCAACGGTTCGCGTTCTTGAGGCTCCCGGTCGACCTGAAAAACCCCGGCTGGTCGATGCAAGAGATCTTGCACGGCGCGGACTCGGTAGCCTTGAGGGTAGAGTGGCCTTGATACATTCGCTGGCTCATATCGAATTCAATGCGATAAATCTGGCGCTTGATGCCGTCTATCGATTCAGGGGCTTGCCGGAAAACTACGTTGAAGACTGGTTGCGTGTTGCATCAGATGAGGGTGAGCACTTTTTACTGTTGCACCATCGGCTTGCCTCACTTGATGCCTTTTACGGGCAATTGCCAGCGCACGATGGCTTGTGGGATATGGCGCGGCGCACCGATCACGATGTGTTGGTCAGGATGGCGCTGGTGCCCAGAATTCTGGAGGCACGTGGGCTGGATGTTGCCCCACCCATGATCGAAAAACTGCGCCATTTGAAGGACCATGAAACCGCCGATATCCTGCAGCGTATCTACACCGATGAAATTACACATGTGGAAGTGGGCAATCGCTGGTTCAGGCATATCTGTGAGCAACGGTCGCTGGACGGGACAACGGTATTCCACGATTTGTTGCGGGGTGAGAACAGCGCTTACTTGCGAAGCCCCTACAATAGGGAAGCCCGCTTGCAAGCCGGTTTCAACGAGCAGGAACTGGCACTAATCAAGCAGATGGAGAGCGAATACAAGGCCGCTAATGCGTGATATGCCTGATCAGATTGATTCAAAACGTCGCAGGTGAAGGCCGGTCGAATCATGCAGCGCGTAGAGCGCATGATCGGGATGCCAGTCGCCCAGTACCACACGACAACGCTCTGTAACCTTATCGGTGTGTATATGAGGTCGGTGAGTATGCCCATGAATCATTGTCTTGCAAGCACTTGCGTCGAATCTTGATTGCACCTGCGATGCGCAGACATCCATCAGCTGGGTTGTTTTTTCGGCACTGAGCTGTTTACTCTGTTCGCGCAGGTAGTTGGCGTAGGCGATTCGCTCGTCAATTGTCTTGTCAAGGAAGGTCTGTTGCCATTGCGGGTCCCTGACTTGTTGACGAAATGCCTGGTACTCGCGGTCCTCAGTACAGAGGGTATCGCCGTGCAGTAGCAAAACAGGCTTGCCGTCAAGCTCGATCACAAGCTCGTCTTCGCGTATCAGTGTGGCATTGGCTGCACTGGCGAATTCCTCTCCCAGCAGGAAGTCACGGTTGCCGAGCATGATGGTGATCTGGCAGTGCGCGGACGCAACCGCGAGGGCGTCTACCACCTCATTGTAGAGCGGTATTCCCGCGTCATCGCCAATCCAGTACTCGAACAGGTCACCGAGAATGTACAGGGCTTTGGCGTGACGCGCTTGTTGCAGAAAGTTCAGCGCCAGTTGGCACTGCAAGGGCTGACCCGGATCCAGATGCAGATCGGCAATGAAAACCGTGTGCGAACCCATGCCGTTGCAGGCCGAAACCGGCAGCTTCGGATACCGTGCGTGTTACTCGCTGACGACGATGGATTCTATGATGACCGACTCTACGGGCACATCCTGATGGGGGCCGGCGGAGCCGGTACTGACGGCCGCAATCGCATCGACAGTTTCCATGCCTTCTATTGTCTTGCCAAAGACACAGTAGCCATAGCCCGCCTGTGACTCTTCCCGGAAATTCAGGAAGTCGTTGTCTGTGAGGTTAATGAAAAACTGCGAACTGGCTGAGTGCGGGTCGGGGGTACGGGCCATGGCCACGGTTCCCAGACTGTTCTCCAAACCGTTTGCCGCCTCATTTTTGATCGTGTCGCGGGTGGGTTTCTGATCCATGTCAGCGGTGAAGCCACCACCCTGAATCATGAAGTTCGGGATCACACGATGGAAAATGGTGTTGTCGTAGTGACCATCATCGGCATACTGCTTGAAATTGGCGCACGTTTCTGGCGCTTTTTCCAGATCGAGTTCGAGGACGACCGTACCCTTGTTCGTAGTGATTGTCGCTTTCATAAGGAGAGTTTGTGGCTGTTCGGTTTAATGAAAACCGTAAAGTGTATCAGCCAACTAGTTCTGTTTGACGATTTCGCTGGAAACGGGTTCATCATCGTCACTCATATCGACGCGGGTCGTGATTTTCTGTGCTTGCGATTGCGCTCGTTGAATAACCGTACGCTCTGGATTGGCTGCCGCTGCGCCCTCAAGGGGTTCGCCCGTGCTAGAGGGGGTATCTCCCTGGACGTCAGCCTCTATTGGCGTTGCAGGCCAGCGCTCGACACCCAAAATGACAATGGCTTCGCTCGGTACATCTCGACTGAATGGTCCGCCAGAGCCCGTTCGAACGCGGCTGATTGCATCGACGATGTCCTGTCCCTGAACGACACGACCAAAAACGGTGTAACCCCAGCCTCGTTGTGTCGTGCCGGTGTGATCCAGATTACGGTTGTTCTCGCTGTTGATAAAGAACTGTGAGGTGGCTGAATGGGGTGCTGTCGTTCTGGCCATCGCGATGGTGTACTGTCGGTTGCGAAGACCGTTGTAAGCTTCGTTACTGACCGGCTGCCGCGTTGTTTTTCGCTGATAACTGGTGGTGAAGCCACCGCCCTGAATCATGAAGCCTTCGATGACTCTGTGAAAAACCGTATCTGCATAAAAGTTCTCATCAACGTAGGCGAGGAAATTTTCGACGGTTCTGGGTGCTCGCTCTGCATCGAGCTCAACGACCATGTCGCCGAGCGTGGTTTGAATGATTACCTTAGGGTTGCTTTCCGGACCGACGCTTGTGGTCTGGGTGATTGCTGTTGATGAAAACAGCAATGAAATGAGAGCTAGTGGTAAAAAAGCCGCAGCGAGTCTGAATGACATCACAATTCCTGATGTTGTTAGTGCAAGTTGTTCAAGCCCGTTATATTAGCGGTATTTCCGTGAGCATCCCGCCCCAGTAACCATTAAGTAATCTGCTACGCTTGTCGCTTTATTACCTCATTTCACTGTATCCGAGCCTCGATGCTGCATTTGTACAACACCCTATCTCGACGAAAAGAGCCCTTTAAACCGCTGCAGGAGCGTCACGTCGGGCTTTATGTGTGCGGTATAACGGTCTACGACGACTGTCACGTTGGTCATGGTCGTGTAATGATTGTTTACGATGTGCTGTTTCGGCATCTTCAATCCATAGGTTACATGGTGAAGTACGTTCGCAACATCACTGACGTGGACGACAAGATCATTCGTCGAGCAGCAGAAAATGACGAATCACCCACGGCCTTGTCCCAAAGATTCATTGATGAGATGCACAAGGACGAACGCGCACTGAACGTGCTGCCGCCCACGCATGAACCCAAGGCAACCGATACCATCGATAGCATGATCCGAATCATCATCAGGCTCATCGAGTCGGGGCATGCCTACGCAGCGGACAATGGTGATGTGTTTTATGCTGTCAGCTCGTTTGCCGAGTACGGCAAGCTGTCTGGTCGCAAGGTATCAGAGTTGCGTTCCGGAGAGCGTATTGCCGTTGATGAAAACAAGCGCGATCCTCTGGATTTTGTCCTCTGGAAGTCGGCAAAGCCCGGTGAGCCCAGCTGGGAATCACCGTGGGGGCAGGGGCGTCCCGGCTGGCACATTGAGTGTTCGGCCATGTCTATGGATTTGCTGGGTGAAGAATTCGATATTCATGGCGGCGGTATGGACCTTGAATTCCCACACCACGAGAACGAGATTGCGCAAAGTGAGGCGTTAACCGGTGGTACGTTTGCACGTTACTGGATGCACAACGGACTGGTGCGCATCGACGATGAAAAAATGTCCAAGTCGCTAAACAATTTTCTGACTATCAAGGATGTTCTTCACGACTACAGCGGCGAAGAAATACGCACCTTCATTATTGGTAGTCATTACAGAAGCCCGCTTAACTATTCCGATGAGGCGCTCGATGCTGCGCGCTCGGTTGTTCGCAGGTTTTACACCGCATTGCGTGGACATACGCTAACGACTAACCCGGACAAGGATCAGCTCGACGCGACTTCCCTTGAGCGTTTTGAGCTAGCCATGAATGATGATCTCAATACGCCTGAAGCACTGGCAACGATGCACGATCTTGCTGGCAGTTTGAACAGGGAGTCGGATACTTCGCGTGCGGTTGTCCTTGCTGATACATTGAGTCATCTGGGCGGGCGTCTGGGCATTTTGCAGCAGGATGCAGAAGCTGCGCTGCAAGGGGTCGCTTCTGCGAGTGGTTTGTCTGATGAAGCCATTGGCGTGCTTATCGAAGAGCGTCATAAGGCACGTGCCAGCAAGGACTTTGCGCGCAGTGATGAAATTCGTGATGAACTTGCCTCACAGGGCATTGTTTTGGAAGATGCCGGTGGAAAGACACAGTGGCGTCGAGGATAAATACCCGATGAGTTATTTTTCGGTGCAAAATGGTTCATGAAAAAAATTCCATCTGCAAGTGAACCGACCGGCGACGATCTGCCGTTGATGCCCGGTACGGAAGCACCGCGCTCGCTGGGCGATCTGATGCGCGAAGCTGAGGCAGCGAGTGTGGAGCGCGATACCGCCGCGCAATCTGCGGATGTCACGGCACCATCGCCAGCACAACCACGGCCGCGAAAACCCAAAAAGCTCGGCCGCGCGCAGTCGCGGCGCTTTGCGCGTGAGCGTGTGTTGCAAGCACTGTATCAATGGGATGTCAGTGCTGCGCAAAGCTCTGCCATTCGCCAGGAGTTTATCGACAATCAGGATATGAGCCGTGTTGATGTCGATTATTTTCTATTGGTGTACAACGGCGTTAGTCAACGACCGCAAGTATTGGACGATACGCTCGAGGACTGTCTTGATCGACCTATCGCCGACCTAGACCCGATTGAGCGCTCCGTTTTACGAATTGCCGCCTTCGAGCTGCGCGAACAGCTCGAAATCCCTGCACGAGTCGTGATCAACGAAGGCATCGAGATAACCAAACGCTTCGGAGCTGACAAGGGGCACCGGTATGTCAATGGTGTACTTGACAAGCTGGCGGTAAGCTTGCGCCCACAAGAAATGAGACCAAGGTAGGAACGATCATGCAGGCCGTCCCCGTCAAGGCGCTCTTTGCCAGCGTCGCCAATTTTTTTGCGCTGGGTATGGGGCTTGGCTTGGCACCCAAGGCGCCCGGAACCTTTGGCACCTTGCTGGGCATTCCGGTGTTGTTGTTGATGCCTATCAATTTTTGGATGTATGTGGGTGCGCTGGTGGTTTTGTACCTCTTTGGTGTCTGGGTGTGCAACGAGTGCTCAAAATACCTGGGCGTACATGATCACGGGGCCATTGTCTGGGACGAGGTGGTGGGGTATCTGGTGACCATGATTGCTTTACCGCTCACATGGCAATGGATGCTGGCGGGATTTTTAGTGTTTCGGCTTTTCGATATCGTTAAACCCTGGCCCATCAGTTGGGTGGATCGCCATGTGCACGGCGGTTCAGGGATAATGATTGATGATGTGCTGGCCGGGATATTTGCCGCTGCGACACTGCATACGGCTTACTGGTTGCTGTAGGGTCAAGGTAACTGGATACCGAAATACCTCAAGCCTTCACAGACCTTGATCATAGGCAGGCCGATAAGCGCTGTCGGATCATTGCTGTGGATCGTTTCAAACAGCGTGATGCCCAATGCCTCTGCCTTGAAACTTCCGGCGCAGTCCAGTGGCGCGTCCTGAGCGATATAGCGGGCGATGCTTTGCTCATCCAGCACGCGTAACGTGGCGCGCGTGTTATCCAGTGCCGCGAAATGACGAGCGCTTGATGTCTCGATGATGTGCAGTGAGGTAAAGACATCCACGCATCGACCACTCATGTTTGCTAACTGCTCACAGGCACGTTGTGGCGTGCCGGGTTTGCCCAGCGTGCTATCACCGTTCGCAACCACCTGATCCGAGGCGATAATCAGGTGATCTCCCGTCAGCATCCTGCCGGCAGCTTCGGCCTTTTGCCTGGCAAGACGCTTGCTTAGGTCGGCTGGCGGTTCGCGAGTCAGTGGGGTTTCATCGATGTCTGGGTTGACGACCCGGAAATCCAGCCCGAGTCTTGTGAGCAATTGAGCACGATATTGTGACCCCGAAGCCAGAACAACTGCTTGCATTAACTTGCTCCACTCTCTATCATTGGCGGGTTATGGTCAAGGCACTTCCTCAACGGTTCAATCCGGACCTTCTGGCGCGTGATGGCACGCGGTTCGAGATTGTGTTGCCGCAAAATCAGATGAACCGGTTAGGCGATATTCTTGCTGCAACAGAGCATGACATACACTGTACTGCGATGTTCTCGCGCAGAAAAGACCATATCGTGGCAAGTGGTCGGATCAAAACAACATTTTCAGTAGCGTGCCAGCGTTGTCTGGAGTCCATGGAAGTAGACATTGACGAACCCTACGAGCTGGTGTTTGTCGACAATGAAGAAAAGGCAGAAGCATTGCCAAAACAGCTCGACCCCGTGATTCTGGATGAGCGCGGGCACATACATGTGGTTGATCTTTTCGAAGATGAGGTCATATTGCATATACCCGATATTCCTCGACACACCGATGCATCGGTATGTCGCGTTACAACGACAGAGTTTGGCGCATTGCCAGACGACGTTAACGATACAGAAGAAGGCAAACCCAACCCCTTCGATGTATTGAAAAATTTGCAGTTACATTAACCTTTACCTAGCAATCAGCTAACGGATATCAATCATGGCCGTTCAAAAGAGCCGCAAGACTCCCTCTCGCCGCGGTATGCGTCGTTCACATGACGCACTGAGCAAAACAACGCTGTCCACCGATCCAACAACCGGTGAGTTGCATCGTCGGCATCACATCACGGCAGATGGCTTCTATCGTGGTAATCAGGTGGTACAGGCGCCTGAAGAAATCGAAGAGGACGAAGATTAGGTCTTTGGGTGTCAGGTGACATGCCATCAGTAATCGCATCGTGACGGAGACTTCCGCGGAAGCTAACGCAACCCCCGGCAACAAAACGCTGAGGGTTGCAATCGATGCCATGAGTGGCGACGGAGGCACTGTTGTTGCCGTCGATGCAGCGCGTTCGATCCTTAAAAAGCGTACGGATGTGCACCTGATGCTGGTCGGAAATATCGCGCTGCTCAACGAGTGCATAGGCGGCGATCCGCTTCCGCAGGGACGTTACACGCTGGTGCCGGCGGCTGAGGTGGTTACCATGGAAGACAGCGCGGCCGTCGCGCTGCGTAACAAAAAGAAATCGTCGATGCGTCTGGCGATCAATATGGTCAAGGACGGCGACGCAGATGCCTGTGTCAGCGCGGGCAACACCGGTGCGCTGATGGCCATCAGCAAGTTTGTGCTAAAGACCGTGGTTGGCATCGACCGTCCGGCCATTGCGTCCACCATTCCTGCCATGAACGGTCACACGCACATGCTCGACCTCGGCGCCAATGTCGACAGTTCTGCCAACAATCTTTACCAGTTTGCACTGATGGGCTCGATACTGGCGCAGGCAGTGGACGGCATAGAGCGTCCAAAGGTCGGTCTGCTCAACATCGGCTCAGAAGATCTGAAAGGCAACGAGCAGGTCAAGGGCGCAGCACCTCTGCTCGCGCAAAGCTCTTTAAACTACACCGGGTTTGTTGAGGGTAACGAGATATTCACTGACAAGGTGGATGTTGTCGTCTGCGACGGTTTTGTCGGCAATGTCGCCTTGAAGACAACCGAGGGTGTGGCTCGTTTGATGTCGCATTACCTGAAGCAGGAATTTAAACGCTCCCTACTGAATAAACTGATCGGACTTATCGCCTTGCCAGTACTGCGCGCGTTTGGCAGCCGTGTTGATCCGCGGCGTTACAACGGTGCCAGCCTTCTGGGACTGCGTGGAGTTGTCGTAAAGAGCCATGGAAGCGCTGATGCCGTGGCTTTCGCCAATGCCATTGATATCGCCTTGCTGGAGATTGGCACCAATGTGCCCACCATGATCGAAGCCCGTCTGGGTGAGTCGCTTAACGCAGCCTAGTCTTACCCCATGGATCATTTTTCTCGCATCATCGGCACGGGTGGTTATCTGCCGGAACGTGTTGTCACGAATTTCGATCTTGAAAAAATGGTGGATACCAGCGATGCCTGGATCAGGGAGCGCACCGGCATACGGCAGCGCCACATTGCGGCTTATAACGAATTCACCCTTGATCTGGCAGAGGCCGCTTCCCGACGTGCTCTGGACGCGGCGGGTATTCCTGCACAGAAAATCGATTTGATTATTGTTGCCACGACAACGGCAGATCAGGTGTTTCCGAGTACCGCTTGCCTGCTTCAGAGCCGACTGGATGTGCACGGCTGTCCCGCTTTTGACATACAGGCGGTCTGTACCGGTTTCGTCTACGCTCTGTCGGTGGCTGATCAGTTTATCCGAACCGGTATGGCTTCAACCGCATTAGTCATTGGCGCTGAAACATTCTCACGCATCATCGACTGGACTGACAGAAATACCTGCGTGTTGTTTGGTGATGGTGCTGGAGCTGTCATCGTGCAGCGCGATTCGCAGCCGGGAATCCGATCTACACATTTGCACGCAGATGGTGACTACGCATCCATGCTACAGGTGCCCAAAGGCGTCTCCAATCAGTTGGATGCGGTGCAACAGGGCACAGCCTTTGTCGAAATGGCGGGTAGCGATGTGTTTCGAATGGCAGTGCGAACGCTGGGGCGGATCGTGGACGAGACGCTAACCGCAAACAATATGGACAAGTCAGAGATTGACTGGCTGGTACCACATCAGGCCAATCAACGGATCATCGACGCCACCGCAAAAAAATTATCCATGCCGATGGACAAGGTGGTGCAAACTGTAGCGGAGCACGGCAATACGTCAGCGGCGTCGATTCCGCTAGCGTTGGATGTCGCCGTGCGAGACGGGCGGATTCGCAGGGGCGACACCGTGCTCATGGAAGGCTTTGGCGGTGGTTTCACCTGGGGTTCCGCGTTGGTTAACTGGTAGGTGAGATTCCATGCAAGGGCCTTCGCATCTTAAAGTTCTCGTTGTAGATGACCATGCACTCGTGCGGGCCGGCATGCGCCGTTTGCTGGAAGAGAACCCGCAGGTTGATGTGATTGCAGAAGCCAGCTCAGGTGAAGAAGCCCTGCAGATGGCCAGCCAACAGCATTTTGATATTGTTTTGATGGATATCAACCTGCCGGGTATCAATGGTCTCGAAGCATCCGACAAAATGCTTATGCTGTCACCGGAAAGCCGTATCATTATGGTAACCGGCAGCCTGGAAGCAGGGCATATTCGCAAGTTGCTCAATGCTGGGGTGCGTGGCTATATCACCAAGGGCAGCGGTGCGGATGAGATGGACAAGGCCATGCGTACGGTCATGGAAGGTGCGCAGTATCTATCGCCCGATGTCGCTCAGCAAATGGCCATGGAGATGATCAACGGTAGCGACGAGAATCCGTTCGACAAACTGACCTCCCGCGAGAGTGAAATAATCAACTTGCTATTGAGAGGGCATCGTAACCGACAGATTTCCACCAATCTGCACATCAGCGAAAAGACGGTTAGTACACACAGGACGCGCGCTTTCGAAAAGCTCGGATTAAAGACCACCGCAGAACTTGTGCGGTTGGCGATGCGCCACGGACTCTGGAATTAGCGTTGTCTGATACACCTGAGCCGGATACACCGTTTGATGCCAAGGCATTCTTGCGAACAGCCACCACCCGCCCGGGTGTCTATCGCATGTACAACGCACAGGACGATATTATCTATGTGGGCAAGGCCAGTAATCTGAAGAGCCGCTTGTCCAGCTATTTTCAGAAGACCCTGGATAATCGGAAAACGCAGGCGCTTGTGTCGCACATTGCACAGGTGCAAACCACCGTAACGGCCAGTGCCGCCGAAGCCTTGTTGCTGGAACAGAATCTGATCAAGGAGCACCGACCACGCTACAACGTGGTGCTACGGGATGACAAAAGCTATCCCTACGTCTACATCTCGACATCCAGCAAGTACCCACGTTTAAGTTACCAGCGTGGCGCGCGCAAGGCACCCGGAAAATATATCGGACCCTACCCCAGCGCAAGTTCGGTAAAGCGTTCATTGAAACTGGTGCAGAAACTTTTCAAGGTACGCCAGTGCGAGGATAGCTACTTCAGTAATCGCTCAAGACCGTGTCTGCAATATCAGATAAAGCGGTGTACGGCGCCTTGCGTTGATAAAATCAGCCCTGAAGATTATCGTCAGGATGTTGATATGACTATCCAGGTGCTGGAGGGAAAAAGTCAGGATGTGGTGCAATCAATGGTTACGCGAATGGAAGAGGCCAGCGTCGCTCTGGAATTTGAAACAGCGGCTCGCTTGCGTGATCAAATTGGGAGCCTTAAAGCGGTCAGTGATCTGTCTAACGATATGCGCGATGACGGCAACGTGGACTACGTGGCGGTAGCCTGTTCCGGAGGGCAAAGCTGTGTGCAGGTTTTCTTTGTGCGAAACGGCATCAACCTGGGTAACAAGGCGTTTTATCCGGCGACACCAAAGGGCAGTACCAGTGGCGAGATACTCAACGCCTTCATTGCGCAGTTTTATCTGGAGCATGACCTGCCCAGAGAGATAATTTGTAGCGAACCTGCGGAGGATGCGGAACTTTTTCATGAAGTATTCAGCGCACGTGCCGGTCACCAGATAAACATTGTGCATAGCGTGCGCGGCGATCGGGCGCGCTTGCAGTCAATGGCACTGACGAATGCCGATATTGCTCTGGCGGCAAGGCTTGCTTCGCGTTCCGGTATGGCGGCAAGGCTGGATGCAGTTCGCGAACTAGTTGAGCTTGAGGACGCGCCTGGGCGCATGGAGTGTTTTGATATATCGCACACGATGGGTGAGGCAACGGTAGCGTCGTGCGTTGTTTTCAATGCCGAAGGGGCGCTTAAAAGTGATTACCGCAGATTCAACATAGACAATATAACGCCCGGTGATGACTACGCCGCAATGCGCCAAGCCTTGACACGCCGCTATACCCGATTGCTCAAGGAGCAGCGTGACTTGCCCGATATCCTGTTTATCGACGGGGGCAAAGGCCAGATATCTGTAGCGCTGGAGGTTATGAGTGAGCTGCAAGTGGATAGCGTTCAGGTGGTGGGTGTGTCCAAAGGTCCAGACAGACGACCCGGAGACGAGACCTTGATTCTCTGTCGTGATGAGGATCAAGGCGGACGTCGTGAACGTCAATTGACAAGTGATTCACCCGCTTTGCTGCTGATTCAGCAGATCAGGGACGAAGCTCACCGTTTTGCAATCACCGGTCATCGCGGCAAGCGTGCCAAAAAGCGACAGACATCGGTGCTCGAAGAGATCAAGGGGCTGGGGCCCAAGCGCCGAAAACAGTTGCTTACGCACTTTGGTGGCTTGCAACGATTACAGAAAGCAGGTGTAGAGGACATATCAGCTGTGCCGGGGATTAGCCACGATCTTGCTGCAAGAGTGTACGATGAGCTGCACCCGAACAAGGCACTACAGCAGTAGAGCTCTATTCCCATGAAAAACAATCTGCCGACATGGCTGACGCTGCTAAGGATTGCGTTGTTACCGGTTATCGTCGTGGTGTTCTACCTCGACTATGCATGGGCGCGACCTCTGAGCTGCATTATCTTCGTTGTTGCCGGTATCACGGACTGGCTTGACGGCTACCTTGCCCGGCTGTGGAACGTGGAAAGCCGCTTCGGTGCTTTCCTTGATCCCGTGGCTGATAAGCTCATGGTGTCCACCGTACTCATACTTATCGTGGAGTTCGACCAGAGTCCCTGGTTGACGATTCCGGCTATTGTCATTATCGGTCGTGAAATTACTGTCAGCGCGTTGCGTGAGTGGATGGCGGAGATGGGTCTGCGGGGTAAGGTCGCGGTGGGTTGGCTGGGTAAGGTCAAAACCACAGCACAGATTACCTCTTTGGCTATGTTATTGTATTTATACGATTTTTTTGGCATTCCGATCTACCAGATGGGAGTGGCTGCCTTGTACATTGCAGCGGCTCTGACCATCTGGTCGATGGTGGGATATATGCAAGCCGCGTTTAGTGACCGGCAAGAGTAATTATCATTCCCAAAGTCGTGTCTCGAGGGTTGACAGGGCAGCTTTTGCATTCCAAAATACGTAGATCGGTGCGGGAATAGCTCAGTTGGTAGAGCGCGACCTTGCCAAGGTCGAGGTCGCCAGTTCGAACCTGGTTTCCCGCTCCAGTTTACCGATGTTAGTTTGTACCCTAGTAGCAAGTAAGGTCAGGAACCAAAACGGTGCGGGAATAGCTCAGTTGGTAGAGCGCGACCTTGCCAAGGTCGAGGTCGCCAGTTCGAACCTGGTTTCCCGCTCCACCGTTTACAGAATTACCCTATCGAACACTCGGCTGAGTGGCAGAGTGGCTATGCACCGGATTGCAAATCCGTTTACCTCGGTTCGACTCCGGGCTCAGCCTCCATCTCCTTATTTGTAAAGACTGTAATAGTTTGCCGCTGCTTTATTCTCATAGAGCAACCGCCTGTAGGAACAAAATGCCTGCCCACGCCCGGGTGGCGAAATTGGTAGACGCAAGGGACTTAAAATCCCTCGGTAGCAATACCGTGCCGGTTCAAGTCCGGCCCCGGGCACCATTTGAAACAATCACCCATGCTGAATCACTGAGCAGAATCAAGCGTTTTGCCCTAATACAATAGCCACCGTCAATAGAAGATAGAGAAGTCACTCTAAAACGCTACGCCGGTGACGTGGAGCCGGTAAGAAGCCGTCAATTAACGATAAAGACAAACGAGTCGGTTGGGTATCGACTATGGGATTGGAAAACAACAATGCAGCTCGGTGAATTCGAGCTGCGCCTCGTTAATACTGATGGTGAAAAGAATCCGCTGGACAGTAAGACGTTCAAAATTACAGCCGACTGAACTGGCGTTCTTGCACGGGTAAAACATTCTGCTTGTTGATAGTTCTTACTGAGGCATCCTGCTTGTCACGCGAATGTACCTTCGGGAAACACCCAATGTGGAAATTTGACCAATTGGAAAAATATTGTTTTAATCTTGGGACGATCTTTCACAGGGTGAATTTGCCGCATGAGTTCAAGCAACTTTGAGCAGCTTCAAAACGATTTACACCCGCCGTTAACACGGCATGAAGCTCTGGTTGAGTCGGATCGTTGTTATTTCTGTTACGACGCGCCATGTGTCACCGCATGTCCCACCGGTATCGATATTCCCCTGTTCATTCGTCAGATAGGCACAGATAACCCCAAGGGTTCTGCGCGGACAATCTTCAACGAAAATATTCTCGGAGGTATGTGCGCCCGCGTATGTCCGACAGAGACACTGTGTGAACAAGCCTGTGTACGCAACACGGCAGAAGATAATCCGGTGCGTATTGGGGAGCTGCAAAGGTACGCTACAGACCATCTGATGCTGACTGGCAAGCAGCCTTACACTCGCGCTGCTTCAACCGGGCGAAAGGTTGCCGTCGTCGGTGCAGGCCCGGCAGGTATTGCCTGTGCTCACAGGTTGTCTATGTATGGTCATGACATAGAAATATTCGATGCCATGCCCAAACCCGGCGGATTAAATGAATATGGTATTGCGGCCTATAAAACTGTGGATGACTTTGCCCAGGCAGAGGTGCAATACATACTTTCCATTGGCGGCATCACCGTCAAACACAATCACGTGCTGGGTGTCGACGTTACATTGGACGAGCTCAAACAGCATTACGACGCCGTATTTCTTGGTGTAGGTTTGGGGGATGTCAACACACTGGCTATTGAAGGTCAGGAACTTGATGGCGTAATGGATGCGGTCGCTGTCATTCGAGACATTCGTCAGGCCAGTGATCTGTCAGCACTGCCTGTGGGCAGGCGAACCATTGTCGTGGGTGGGGGTATGACCGCTATAGATGCGGCGGTGCAAACACGCATGCTGGGAGCGGAAGAGGTCACCGTGGCTTATCGCCGTGGAGTCGAGCGGATGAATGCCAGTGTCTTCGAGCAAGACCTTGCTAAAGTCAACGGTGTCATGATCAGAACCGGATTGCAGCCACTGAGAATTCTGGGTGATGACGGCAAGGTCAGCGCTATCGAATTTTCCTATATGCACGTTAACGACGGTGCTTATGAAACAACCGGTGAGACGCTGATCTTATCCTGTGACCGTGTGCTGATGGCTATCGGGCAGCAATTTGCCATGAGCAGTGAAGGTACTGGTATTGAGATGGATGCCGGTCGGATCAAAGTCAACACGGAACAACAGACATCCGATGACAAGATCTGGGCGGGTGGTGATTGTGTCAGTGGCGGTGAGGACCTGACGGTTGCAGCTGTTCAAGATGGCAAGCTGGCTGCCGAATCGATTCACGCACATCTACAGGAGCTTCGGCATGGCTGATCTTTCCAGCGAATTTCTGGGTATCAAGTCGCCCAATCCTTTCTGGCTGGCATCGGCGCCACCCACCGACAAGGAATACAACGTGGTGCGGGCATTCGAGGCAGGCTGGGGTGGCGTTGTCTGGAAAACGCTGGGCGAAGATCCCAATGTGGTGAATGTTAATGGCCCTCGATACGGGGCGTTGTATTCCAGTGATCGTACGCTGATCGGTTTTAACAACATTGAGCTGATTACTGATCGTCCACTGCAAATCAATCTGGATGAAATCAAACGGGTTAAACGCGATTGGCCTGATCGCGCTATGGTCGTATCCTTGATGGTGCCGTGCGAAGAGCAGAACTGGAAGGACATCCTGCTGAAAGTGGAAGACACCGGTGCGGATGGGGTAGAGCTGAATTTCGGTTGCCCGCATGGCATGTCTGAACGGGGTATGGGCTCGGCCGTTGGCCAGGTACCCGAGTACATACAAATGGTGACCGAATGGTGCAAGCACTATACAAAGTTGCCGGTTATCGTAAAGCTCACGCCCAACGTGACTGACATCAAAGGACCTGCACGCGCTGCACATGCCGGCGGTGCAGATGCGGTCTCTCTGATCAACACGGTCAATTCCATCATCAGCGTTAATCTGGATACGATGTCGCCTGAACCTTCAATTGACGGGTGGGGCTCACATGGTGGCTATTGTGGCCCGGCGGTTAAACCCATTGCCTTGAACATGGTGGCTGAAATTGCCCGCGATGCGCAAACTGCCAGGCTGCCGATCTCCGGGATTGGCGGGATTACAACATGGCGTGATGCAGCAGAGTATCTCGCGCTTGGTGCATCCAATGTGCAGATCTGTACTGCTGCCATGACCTATGGTTTTCGGATCATTGAAGAGCTCACTCTCGGTCTATCTGACTGGATGGACGAGAAGGGTTATTCATCAACCGATCAAATTACCGGGCTGGCGACACCTAACGTGAAGGACTGGCAAAATCTGAACCTTAACTATGTCACGAAGGCTGTTATCGATCAGGATCTGTGTATCCAGTGTGGACGCTGTCATGTCGTATGCGAAGATACATCACATCAGGCCATCACACATACGGTCGATGGGAAACGCAGGTTTCAGGTCATCGATGAAGAGTGCGTTGGATGCAATCTTTGCGTCAGCGTCTGCCCGGTCGATCAGTGTATTACGATGGAGCAGCTTGCTAACGGAGTTGACCCGCGAACGAATGAGCCTGTCTCGGATGAGTATGCCAACTGGACAACGCACCCTAACAACCCGGCGACGGTAAGCGGATAGCCTTCAAGCCAGAGCAACTCGCCTGCGTTCGTATTACCAAGCAGCGGCGCAAACGAGACATTCACTCAGCCGGAGTCGATGGAACACATTGTTACGGTCTAAGTCCCTGTGTGAGAATGAGTGTCAGGGTGCGTTCGGCATCGTCGAACAACGATTGTTCATCGCCGTCGTAAAGCGCTTCTATCTGCGGCTGAAAGTCAGCATAGTGTTGGGTAGATGACCAGATGAGAAACAGCAAGTGCAAGGGGCTGACGGCTGCGATTTTTCCGTCGTCTATCCAGTCTTGTATTATCTGGCAGCGTGAGTCAACGAGGTTTTTCAAACCGGTTTGCAGAAAAGGACGCACAGCGCTTGCGCCTTGCAGGATTTCATTGGCGAACAGTCGAGATGCATGCGGTGCGGTCCGTGACAATTGCAGCTTCTGGCAGGCATAGTGGCAGAGTTGTTCGATGGGGTCGCCAGTGGGGTCGAGGTGTTTGAGGGGATCAAGCCAGATGCTTAGCGTACGATTCAAAACTGCCGAATAAATGTCCTCTTTGGTATTGAAGTAATACAGGACATTGGCTTTCGACATGCCCGCATTGCGTGCAATCTGATCAACGGTGGATCCGCGATATCCGTTGGATGAAAAGACATCCAGAGCCGCGGCAACAATGCGTGCCTCGTTGTGTAGCTGAATGCGGGTTCGCTTTCTGGGCGAGGGTGGGGTTGTCAATTCACTGTCTGAGATTGTTGACCAGATGGTCAAGATACGATAGCGTGGTACAAGTTTCAAGAAAAACGTTTTTGACAAAAGCCAGCCAGGTTGAGCGGTGCCGATATCTTCGAGAGGCTGGCAATCGCGGGCCAACTAATTTTCGTGCAGGATCGATTGCCTGTTCGATATTGTGTAGTTGCGAGGAGAATGAGTTGATACAAAACTTGTTTGGTTACGGGTTTCTGTATGGTCAGGACTTTTGAAATTTTGACGTATGCAAACTATCGATAATTTCATCAACCAGAGTAGAAAGCCAATTTTGCCCGTGGACTTTTCTTTACCTAGTCCACGGCAGGACCTTACTTTAAGAGAGATCGGTTATGCCAATTACCAGCAATATGCGCATCAACAGCGAGCGATTGTGGGACTCGCTGATGGAGATGGCGAAAATCGGGCCTGGTGTTGCCGGAGGCAATAATCGCCAGACATTGACGGATGAGGATGCTGTCGGGCGACGTCTGTTTCAGCGCTGGTGCGAGGAAGCGGGCTGCACAATGGGTCTGGACAAGTTGG
>JBGCGC010000004.1:0-17336 GCA_045110475.1 Granulosicoccus sp. | reverse complement strand
TGGGCTGATGGGTCGCAGCCGGTGCGTCAAACAGTGAGTGGGTGGTAGTGGGTAGTCGTCTCAGTGTTAAAGTATCGTGATGGTAGGTATTTTGGTTTGGCGCTTTAGTTGGTAATAGGCGGTTTATTCTTCCTATACTCTGCGTGGCGTACTGAATGAGATCTTGTAGTGCCTTACCTGCGCCATTCAAAGCGTCGGATATTTGCAAACCCGTGCCATGGCTAAGCTTGTCTTGCAGTTCCAGGCCACTCGCGGCGGGTGCACTGCCACTAAACAACAAGTAACTGATGGCGCCGAGTGAAAAGACATCTAGGTAGACCGCATCACTATCCTCGGTCGCATAGCCTTCAAGCGCCATATAGGGGCCAGATTCTTCTTGAATCAAGCAGGTCATTCGGCTCAAGCGAGTGACTTGATTCTGTTCAGCCTCAAAGCTACGATCACCGGTATACCAATTACCTATCTTAATACTGAATCCGTCTTCGAGGGTTCGCTTGACGTAGATGCTTTGCGGACTTAAGGCGCGATGGAACAGTTTTTGGCCGTGGGCATAGCGCAGACTCTCAGCAATGCAACGCACCAATTCTATGGCATCCAGTATGCCTAGGTGCTCATGTGTCTCTAGACTTGCCAGATAATGGTCAAGGCGTTGCGCATCCGGATCTCGCTCAAACACCAAAGCAGGCCCTTGCTCGTGTTGCTGGTAATCCAGCGCTCTTTCAATCGCGGGATGGCTAACGCCCTCCAATAGCTTGAATTCACGCTTGGCTGCTTTCTGAAGCAACTGTACTTCTTCCGCTGGACGGCCATAAGTAAGGTAGATACGAATCAAACGCTCTACCCCAGTCTCACTGTGCTTGGCAATCCAGTCTTGGAAGGTGTCCGACTCGTCGCTGAGCTCTTCAAGCTCATAAAGACCCACTCGTCGTGAACGGGCCGATTCTTTTACGCCGGCCTCTTCCATGGCGCGCGAGACGGCTTTGGACGTAGGTCTGTCCAGCTTGGCGTGGCGCCAATCGGCATCAATGGTTTTCAGCCCGGCAAGCAGATTGTCGCGTGTATACACCTGTTGCCGTGCAGGCCCTTGCAGGCGATTTTTGACATCCTTGGCTGACAAAAAAACCACAGTGCTGATGAAAGGGATACCTGCCTTCCCTTTCAAAGCCGCGCGCTGGGATTTGAGCAAAGAGGCAAGCTTCTTAGCCTTGCGATCTGCCAACACCCTTGGGTTGTCGAAAGGTCGGCGTCGCCCATCCGGCATAGTCCAAACCCAAGTGCCTGCATCACCACTGATCTCACCAGGGTGGGATTTTATTTCTATTAAAAACAAACCCTTAGGCGTTAGCACCAAGGCATCAACTTCGTTGATAGATCCGTTCTGGTCAATGAACTCAAAGTTTGCCCATGCCCGATAGGGTTCGTGATCGGGAAGCTCCTGGCGCAAAAAGGCCAACGCCTCTTGCTCCCAGGAAAAATTGGAGGGGGTTATTTGCTTCCACATCTGCTTCACTTCTCAGTCTCCCCAACTATGAATGTATGCATATCAGAAGGCTGTATGTGGAGCGTTCTCGACAACTTGGGTGAAGAGTATTTTCGAATGTGTGGTGTCTTGGGAGATTCTGAGTACTTCTCGCCTAGTTTACCGAAGTTGTACACATTATTGTAATGTGACAAAAATCTCTTTCTGGTTGCTCTGTTTTGAAGCGCAGACGATCCCGATGGCCGTGAACAAAAATAACGCGATGTGCATTATAGTTTACGGTCGACAATTGCGATCTCTATAAACTCAGCAGACTTACAGTTAGCATTCTCTTTAGGCTCAAGCAGCGGTCTTCTCATACACTGCGCATACAACTAACTTAGTCAGATGCAGCCAGGTTCAATTTTGGTAAATTACGGCTAGCGGAAGCCTTCGCGGATCAACCCTGCCGTAATGGTCAATAAATGCCAATTGATCTAGTGAAGGTTGTTCCGACATTTCTGTTAAAACATAGCTTTTTCTAGCTAGGTCCCAAAAGTGCGCAAATGCATAGCGACTTTTAAGTTGTCGGCTGTAGCCCAGCGCTTCGAGAAGACAAGCATGATGTTCTCGATCTGTCCAGCCAGCTCTGGCCGAAAGCTTGACGACGCTTTCATATAAGCTAGAGGCATTATCACCTTGAGCACGAGCGACGCGAGCACGAAGCCGACCATATTGAACACGTATCATTGCGTTTTTCGCAGCCCTCGATTGCCAGTCATCGAGCAAACTTTCCAGTTGACTTATATCTAATTCTCCTTCCTGATATGGGATAGTTACGTCTTCGACGAAACGGCATGCTTGGTGCCTTTCTTCGATGGATACCGTTTTGTACACATGCGGCGAGCGTTGCAAGACTGAAAGTGCGGATGCTCTAGGCCTAATCAATCGATTACGCTCTTCCTCCCCGATCGATTGCAAACCAACAGAAAGCAAGAGCCAGCTGGTGAAATGATCCAGCTTCGCCAGATTTTTTCCATCCACAGTATCTAGCGGGATTGCTGTTGCAATACAGACTAAAGCTCGATGCCCATCAGGCAAGTTCCCGACGTTATCCCCATCGTTATACCAACGCCGATAAGTACGTGAAAAATCAGAACCAGTGGCAGGATCAGTGAATGCCTCACAGAGTCTTTTCTTGATTGTTGTGGAGCTAATTTCAAGTTGTAAAGCAACATAGTCTACCCACGCTTTAAATGGCAGCCTTAACCAAGCATCGTAATCTGGCCCAGCCATACCATCGCACTTCAAATCTCTGAAAGCTTGTTCAACAAGAGTTCGGATCCCATAAGAGGCAAACGTTAGAGGCTGGCTCGAAGACCCATTGCACTCTGTCAAATCGAGAGCCACTAATTGGCGAAATGCTTCCCACCGAACTTTCATCCAGTTTGTAAATTCAATACCACATTGAGTTTTTACTTTTTTGGAAACATCCTTTTCTATATCCAACAAGAGTCTATACGGCTGCCTGCGTTCATCTTTGGCAAGCTGATTCAGTGTTTTTGCAACTTTACCGTCCAATAATGGCCTAAGACGAGTTCGCTTTACCAAGTCAGCAAGAATCGATTCAAGTCCTGTTTCATAATTCATGTGAGTATTCACCAAGGCTGCACGGAAAGGCGCCGGACCGAAGCCCGGCGCAAGATGCTATGTTTTGGCGCTTTTCGCCACAGCCACTGCACGTTGTGCCCTCGCAGCGAAGCTACCAGCGATTGTTTGTCCATCTTTTGCGCGCGCCCCGGCCCTTTGAATTCGAGCAGCCGCAGCTTTGGTCATTGGAGTAGTTTTTTGCCCCGTTTTAGTACTTTTATTCATCTGATTGCTCAATTATTTCGTGCCGATTCGACACCAACTCATCTTGGTGCAGAACAACATACAGCTGGTGGACAGAGAAGGGAAAAGTACGCTCGTGGGTGGGATTTCCTGTTAATTGTCAGGGCATTGCTACTAGCTCTGCCTTTCGCCACAGACAATAACTGCGCATGCGATCGATCCAAACGCGGCAAACAACTTGGAGGTGAGTTGTCTTGCGCTGCGATCTCAGGCTTGTGCATAACAAATAAATTTCGCCACTGCTGTTTGCGCCTAAAGGGAAAGTTCGGCTGCGCTAACTCCTTGGAACGGATAGTTAACCCTTGTTTGGCTACAACGCCAGTACCAACCAATTGCAATTGTTCAAACCGCAATAGGCGACGAAATAGAAGCATCAGCCTCATACCCTTCCAGCGTAAAATCATTAAACGTAAACGCAAACAGATCCTTCACACTTGGATTAATCTTCATCACCGGCAGCCCCTTCGGCGTGCGTGACAACTGCAACCCTACCTGATCAAAATGATTGCTATACAAATGCGCATCACCTGACGTATGTACAAACTCACCCGACTCCAGATCACACACCTGCGCGATCATCATCGTTAATAACGCATACCAAGCTATGTTAAACGGTTTTTCGCACAGGCTGTATTTTCGAGTGAGTGAAATTTTCTACAGGTGCAGGGAACAAGTGAGAATTAGGCGTTTCATGGATAATCCAGGCAGCTTCAAAATGCAAAAAAATTCTCCATCGCTTAAGGCATCCACATACACATCATAACTAAACGCAGGTTGCGCATTCGGTGTTCACAATGTGAACACGACAAGTAATTCGGCAAGCATGGAAGGTATCTCACGTTGTTATATAACGGGCAAGGCTGAAAATTAGTTCTTCCCGAATAGAATCGACAGGACACGGCGTGGTGGCCTGTGAAGTGGATATCCGACCTGATTTTTGCTGCCGGTCAGCCAACCTCTATGAAGCAGGAAACTGCGGAGCCGTCGACATCGAAGTATTTCTGATTATTCCTATTTTCAGGAGTTGTGGTGGATATCAATTGCATCTACTGTATGTTTGTCTAGCAGACAACCCTTCATGACAGGTCACTTTTAAAACTTGTGGTATCGTTGCATTTTGTTTATCGCTAGAAGGCACACTGGCATGAGTGCACTATTTTCAGTACCAACAAGGCATTGGCTATCGGTAGAGGACTACCACAGAATGGCTGATGTCGGCATTCTCGCACCGGACGCGAGAGTAGAACTGATCAGAGGAGAGATCATCGATATGGCGCTAATAGGTACAACGCATTGTGGTGTGGTTGATTTCCTGACTGAAAAATTTATTCGCACAGTAGGCGATGCTGCGATTGTAAGAGTACAAGGCGCTATCGTTCTGAACGTTTTTTCAGAGCTGCAACCAGACCTTGTGTTGCTAAAACGTCAGGATGATTTTTACGTCAGAGGCGAGACACATCCATTAGGATCTGAGGTATTTATTGTTGTTGAGGTTGCAGTATCCAGCGAGCACTATGATCGAGAGGTGAAAGTCCCCCTGTATGCTGAGTATGGAGTCCCGGCTGTGCTACTCATAGTGCCCGAACAAGGTCTTTATCAGTATTACAGCAACCTTGCTGACGGAATGTACGAAACCTGTGATGTGCTGACTGATCTAGAAGCTGTGCCTATGGGTGCGCTTAAGGGACTTACAATAGATTTATCGTGGCTGCAAGACCAGTCATTCAAATAGTTCGTTGTTGAGCACGATTGCGCGCATCGGACCGCTGGCAGGGAAAAGCCCATCAGATCTTTATCGACAACATCGCACATGACACAAACTACTGCCAATGTATAGTCAATCTGGCTTTACTGCTTGGCGACCGAATCGTTCCGCGGCACTCAAATCGCCTATCGCCTCCAACTCAAAATCTCGAATAGCTAACTAATCATCATAGCTGTGGTCCGACTTTCGGCTATTATTTTCATTAGCCCACCACGTGCACTGCAGACACTCACCTCTATACCTAGGCGGCCCCACCTGCGCGGCCCGACCGAACACTCACTTGGGCCTCTTTGCGGGGAGGCCTTCCGTGTAGCATAACCCCCTACGCCCTCCCGCTTCAGGATTCAACTCCTCCACTCCATCAGCTTCTACATCAGCGCTGACTAATATTTCAGCCAGTGATTGTGTGAATACTGTAGTAAGTAATCTGTTGATAGCGGAAAACACTGCATCAGCTTACAACGCCACTCTAATAGATTTCATGTCTACAGTCCGTTGTCCAGTACATGCTGCCTTCAAGATTCGAGATGTTTTTAACTCAGCTCGGCAGGGCGCATACGGTTTGCGATTAGCTTTCTCAGTGAAATCATCAACCCGACGTAAATCGTACCGGACTCAGCTGCGGTAACAGCGTCTTTTGCCAAGCGTCCAATGGCTGATCGCATAGCATTGTTGCTGCAAGTTTGCATAAAGCCGGAGAGCTCTGGATGCCGTAGCCGCCTTGCCCTGCCAACCAGAAAAAACCATCAACCTCCGGGTCTTCACCAACAACGGGCACTCTATCTTGTGCGAAGGTTCGCAAGCCTGCCCATGTTGTTTCAACCCGAGTGACGTCAATTGTTACCGCCCGCTCGAAGCGGTCCAGCCCTTCAGCAATAGTCATGTCTTCGGCAAAGGCGTCGTGAGCGGTTGTTGGTGTCTCGTCAGCGGGAGACACCATAAGCTTGCCGCCAGTTGGCCTGGCGTACCAGGTCTCGTCTCCCGAGATGACCAACGGCCAGGTGCAGACATCATGGCCCTCTGGCGCTGGCAGGAGAGCAGCTGAACGCCGATGAGGTATAAGACCTAGCGGCTTTATGCCTGCCAAAGCGGCCAGTGGATCTGCCCAGGCGCCTGCTGCGTTAACGATTTTGTTGACAAGCATTGTTTGTCCTGTTGCCGTCGTAATTTCCCACAGCCGCTCGCGCCTTTTTATTCCTGTCACAGCTTGGTTGGTCGTCACCTTTGCATTCGGCCGTTGAGCGAGCACTCTTAGCCATGCCTGTAAAAGCCGATCAGCATCGATGTCAAAGGCTTCCTCCGTAAACACTGCTCGACGCAAGCCATTCTCTTTGAGAATAGGCACCCGCGATATTGCTTCATCAATACTGATTTCTGCCAGATAAGGCGTAACGCTCAATAGCGCGTTCAGCTCAGCTTCTTCCACCTCGCTTCTGGCCAGCAGCATTTCACCCCTTGGTGATAGAAAACCCGCTTCACTCAATGCGGGAGGAGGATTGGATAGATAGTCTTTGCTTTGCACAGTTAGTACACGTATCTCCGGCCCACCATAGCCTGCAACCCACGCAGCCGCTGATCGCCCGGAAGCATGATAACCACAGTGAGCCTCTGCTTCCAGCAACACTACTGAGACATTCTCAGGCAGCATGGCTGCGCAGCCGACTCCGGCTATTCCACCTCCAACGATTAATACGTCTGCAACTGTTTGATCCATCGCTATAGCGTAGCTCATTCAAGTTGTCGGGCGCTATAGGTGCTTTTCACGTAGCACGTATCAACTTTGTACAATTAGCAGCACGGCACTAAGGCGACTTATTTTTGCTCCCAGATCGGCGGCGTACCCATTTGCTCGAGCAAAAAATCAATAAACACTCGCACCTTCGCTGTTAGTACGTTGGATTTGGGATAGGCAAGCCAGATAGCAGAGCCATCGCTCACCTTATAGTCTGGTAGCACTCGCACGAGTGATCCGTCTTTTAGATCTTTGTGAATAGTCCAGATCGAACTCATACAAATACCAACGCCGCCTTTTGCGGCCAGTCGTGTGCTTGCGCCATCGTCACAGATAACACGCGGGTTGATATTCGGTGGAGGAAATGAACATGGTTCTGCCCCGGTTGCAGATATCAACTGCCTGGGAGTGGCGCTATTGAAAACGATGAGCTGATGAGCGTTGAGATCGCGCGGTTCCCTGGGCGATCCATTGGTCTGTAGATATTCTGGCGAGGCACAAAGTATGCGTGTGTCGTCTGCTATTTTTCTTCCAATCAGGGAGCTGTCTGTGGCTGAATAATTGCGTAGCGCTATGTCGAATCCGCCATCAATTAGATCGGCCTTGGTATCGGATAGCTTCAGATCGAGATTGATCTTGGGGTATCGCTTAAGAAACATTGGCAATATAGGCATGATGTAGAGCTGGACGAACGTGCTTGAGGCGGCAAATCTCAATGTTCCTTTCACCTCGGCGCTGCCGTGCCCGAGTGCCGCTAAAGCGGCATCTTGCTGAGCCAGAATTTCCTGTGCGTAAGGCAAAAACGCTTCACCCTCAAGCGACAATGACACCTGCCGGGTAGAGCGATGAAGTAGATCCGCCCCGAGCTGTTTTTCCAGCTTGGCCAGGCGCGCACTAGCCACAGCGGGGGCCAGGCCCAGTTGTCGGCCGGCTGCGCTAATGTTCAGCCTATCTGCGGCCATGACGAATAACCGGATTCCATCAGTATCCATCACCCTATTATATAGGAAAAGCGAATTCTGAAGTCGTCTAAGGTCTGTTTAATTTGTGTAATGAACATAATATAGTCTTGTTCACCTATTGAATGCTTCGGGCCTAGCCAGCTTGACAAGAGACTATAATGACCACGCCTGCAACAGTTAATTACCACATCCACAAACCGGAGCGTCAGGCCTTTGAGCTTGATGCCGGCGGTATTGTCGGTAATCTTGTTTCGCCTGAGCTGGCGGCAACACAGGTGCGCGTGCTGGATGAACGCACTGCCAAAATTGACATGACATTCGATGGAACCTCAGTGGAGTTCACCGCGATGCATACAGACGTTGATGTGCTTGATGACGAGCGTACATGGCGGCCAGTTTACGAAGCCGATATTCAACGCATATTGAAAACAAAACTTGATATCGAGGACGTCATCATTTTCGACCATACGGTGCGAATCGACGATGATAGGTCGAATCGAAAACCCGCTCGTAATGTACACAGTGACTACAGCATTGATGGCGCGCAGCAACGTCTGATTGACTTGTTGGGAGAGGAGCAGGCGTTGCAGTGGGCTAAAGGTCATTACGCTTTTATCAATGTCTGGCGCCCAGTCGACGAACAAATCAATTCGTCTCCATTAGGCTTCATTTTACCTGACAGTGTGGATGAGCAAGACTGGATACTCCTTGACTTGATCTATCCCGATCGAAAAGGACAAATCCTGGGGCTGGCTGCAAACCCTGCACATCAGTGGGTTTACCGATCGAAGATGAGGCCGGATGAGGTGGCATTCTTCAACATCTTCGATAATCAGGGTTTACCATCCATCGCTCACAGCGCGCTGGATATGATCGAAAATCCGGCGATAAACACGGTGCGCAAAAGCATAGAAAGCCGGACATTGGTTCGGTATCGCGATTGCCAAAGTAGCGTCACGCGCCCCGACTATTCGTGAAACACCATTCATCAACACAATACGCTTTTGTGTGTACCCACATACCAACGCATAGAGAAAACATATGTCTAAAACGATTCTGATTACGGGTTCAACGGATGGAATAGGGCTGCTTACAGCACAAACTCTGGCCTCGTCCGGGCATCGCGTTTTACTGCACGGCCGAAACCAGGAAAAACTAAAAAAGGCTGCGAAAGATATTGGTGGTACGGTTGAAACCTATGTCGCTGACTTGTCGCGTATGCCTGATGTCCACGCATTCGCTACTGCTGTTCGTCAGCAACATGAGCAGCTTGATGCTGTTATCAATAACGCCGGTGTATTGAAAATCAGTCAGACGCAAACGCCTGAAGGGTTCGATGTTCGCTTTATGGTGAATACCTTCGCACCCTACGTACTCACTCGCGCTTTGTTACCTATTATTCCGACCGAGGGTCGAATCGTGAATCTATCATCAGCAGCTCAAGCACCCGTGGACATGGATGCATTGCATGGGCGCAAGCAGCTCAGCGATATGGATGCCTATTCCCAAAGCAAACTGGCTATCACGATATGGTCACGGGAATTGGCGAAAGAGCTGAGCGACGGCCCTGTCGTTGTCGCTGTCAATCCGGGTTCTCTACTAGCTTCGAAAATGGTCAAAGAGGGGTTTGGGGTAGAAGGAAAAGATTTGCAGATCGGTGCAGATATTTTGTGTGAAGCGGCCGTCGGTGAATCGTTTTCGAACGCATCTGGCCAGTATTACGACAATGACGGAGGTGCGTTTTCATCACCACACGCTGCGGCCCTGGATGTCAATCACAGTAATGAGGTGATGTTGGGCATAGAAGCTGTCATGACTCAGTTGGGTTAAACCACTTTGACAAAGGTCGATGGAAAAGCACATATACCCTAGTGATGCACCATTAAGGATACTAACAGCCAGGTTATCAACATCATGACAAGCAATTCACTATCAGTTGCACGAGCAGTAGAGCGACCCACGCGAGAGGCGATGCTTCAACGAGCGCCTTCCGTCCAGCAGTTCTGGCTGCAGAATAAGAATATGTTAGAAGATGCGTGGAAACAATGGGAAGAAAGCGAAGGCGATCAGTTGAATAGCCTTGATAACGCTCTATACGATGTAGCATTACGAACCGCCGTTGAGCGTGCATGGAAAGACCCGAGCAAAGAGTCGGATGTAAAGGCACTTTGGAAAGAAGTCTTCCCGGGCGTATATGAAGCTCAGTTCTTTAACCCGGAGCGCCTTGCAAGCCTGCGGGATTATCTGAATAGCGCTGCTGATGCTGACATTCCATTACGTCCTCCGTATGGAATATCACTGAATCGTGCTGGTGCCATGCTGGATAGTCGCTCTGAAGGCTATCTGGCGGCGCCTGGCTTTCAGGCCTTTTACCGGAGTCTTATGGATAGTTACATGCGACCAATTTCGCGCCTGTTGTTCCCTGATGTCACGGGTTATGACAGTCAAACGTTCGGATTCTCAATTCAGTGGCAAGCTGATACGGACACCTCGCTTCGCGCCCACACCGATGCGTCGTCGGTGACATTAAACATCAATCTTAATCTGCCGGGAGAGGATTTTTCAGGATCCGGCGTGCGCTTCTTCAATGCGGAAACCCAGCAAGTTAGCGAGCTGACGTTTGCACCTGGCACGGCATTAATCCATCATGGCAGCGTTCCGCATGAATCCATGCCCATCACCGCGGGTGAAAGGTCGAATTTTGTTTTGTGGTTATTCGGTGAATCCGGGCAAGTTGCAAGGCCGGGAAACGTGTCTCAGAGTATCGATGCAAAACAACGCTGGAGCGTGCCAAATGCAAAAAGTGATGGGTTTGCACCGTTCTGAAGTCAAAGTGCGGTGAAGCTATTTGGAAGGCCGCCTCGCTCGAACACCACATGTCGGATTGCCGCCCAGTAGTCCTATCCCGATCGGGCCGTGCAGGTACGCTGTTTGCTCTATTAAGTCGTGGATGGGAGCCACGCACTTTCTGATGAAAGGGCTGACGAACGTGAACACGGAAATGTCGTTACACGTGCTCGCCTACAATATGAAGCGAGTGATGCCGATATTAGGACCGCAGGCCTTACTTGCTGCTTTGGCAGAGTAAGGCAAGTATTGCCTCGAGTGTTTTAACTCTGATACGCGTCTATGTAAACGTATATCAGGCCATTAAAATTAAACCGTAGACATTGCTCGATCAGTAATTGGTAGGATTTAAGTAATGCCAGTGGGCATACACTCGGCGATGCTAAGGCTTATCGTGAGTCAATTGCGAGTCAACATCCATGCTGGCATGTAAGATTCGAATGATGTCTACAACTCCGTCATTAATAACGTAGAGCAACAGATGCTCAGCATGAGGGTAAATTCTCACCTCAGGTTTATACTCTGGCCTTGGCCGATTTATTAAAGGTGCATCAGCTAACAATTGGCATGCTGAATCAATGCCATCAGTATAAATCAAGGCTTGATTAGTGCCGAAGTTTTCGAGTGTGTAGTCCCATATCAACTCTAAATCTAATTCAGCTGCGGGGGTTAGCCTGAAGCGAGCCATATCTATGGCTTAGCTTGCATTCGTTTTTTGAAATCAGAAAAACTAAAATCTTCGGCGGCCCCACTGGCGATTCCTTCATCAATGGCTCTTTGAAGGGCGGCAACTTTATCTCTGCGATCTTGATCTTTACGAATAAGATCTCGAACATAATCGCTGCTGCTGGAGTAGCTGCCAGTTTCTATTTGAGACTGCACCCAATCTCTCATTTGCTCAGGTAGTGAGATGTTTATGCTGGCCACGTTTTCAACTCGATGTTTAGTTGGGCTTACAATAGCAAATAATGGCAATAATTGCCATTATTAGTGCATAAGTAATTCGCTTATTTTAGTACTGGCCCAATCAGTTTGTTGGGTTCTGGGCAAGATCGAGGGTTCAGTTTCATTGTGAGCTTACGACTACGTATTGCGATTCAAAGTGATGTCGATGACAGGTCTAACATTGCGGATCAGGAACACTGGGGCTGACGCGCGTTCTGGCGTAGCCAGTGTGGCTGGGTCCAGTGCGTGCTGCATCCGCTACGTTAGACAGCGCGCCACAGTATCTCCCGTATAAAGTTCCTGATCTCTCTTCGGCTGCCAACACAGCACGTGCTGGTATCTTTCATTGGTGTATTGAGATACCTTGATTGTGCTGATGTGAGAGAGTATCAACATTAAGGCACTGACCGAACAATACGCTGCCGCTATTCCGGGCCGAGGCATGACACCACCGGTTGCACGAAATGTCGGTACTGGCACACCGCACACACTGCCAACTCAGCGCAACACAATCAACGGCGTTTCCCCGAATTCTTCACACCACAACAACCCAATACCGTTGAATTGTTTTCACAGCAATCCTCCATCAGATACTTAAGCAAACACCCAAGCTGCTCAAAAGTGATGCGATAAACAATCTGTCTGGATACTCGCTCTGAGCTAACCAGCCCTGCCCTTTCCAGCGCCGAAATGTGGAAAGTTATTTTCGATGGCGCTGCATCTACCGCTGTGCCAATCGCACCCGCGGTGTCACCATCACTGCCAGCCTTCACCAGATGCCGAACTATTTGCAGCCGCGTCTGGTGTGCTAACGCACCCAGGGCTTCAATCGCTTGACTTTCATTTATATTACAATAATACCTGTAATGTCATAATAATATTGTAACACTAAAGGCCCCTGCCATGAAAGAAACAGAACTGGACGAGCTCATGCGTGCATTACAAGCTCACCCCGACACGCCGCTCAGATTCTACTTTGGAGGTGTCTCTATTCATCAGGGATACCACCTCACCGAGGTCAAACACGCCAGCATCACATCAATGGACTGTGGAAAAACCACGCACGCGTGGGAGGAACTTCTCATACAGTTGATTGACGGCAACGCAGACTCAACACAGGGATATATCAGCACATCCAAATTTACCGACATCGTCGGCGCTACTCTGGAATCACTACCTGAAAACTCTGATCCATCTCTGTTCTTCGAGTTCTCCCCAAACCATGGGCCTTTGCTAAAGCTGAAAATACAATCCATTGACAGCAACAATCACGAGCTATCCGTACATCTGACTCATGAAAAAACCACCTGCAAACCCATCGACCGCTGGGGAAAGGCAGGGCCAATGCTAGACAGCATGTACACAAAGTTCAAAAGCCGGCGTTGCTGCTCTGGTTGAACAAGTCAAAACCTGCGTACGCATCTATAGGGTGAGGTCGCGATAGGAATGCCGGTTACCCGGCACCCCTCGCACAGATCCCGGCGTGCGCTGCTAACGCACCGGGCTCCTGCCTTGAGTATTGGCGTCAAAGCGAACTGCCGGATACGGATGGATAACACGCACTGCAGGATCTGACTAACAGCTACGGTGAGGTTTACCAACCCTCTTGATCTCTATAACATCAACTCCCGAACTCCGGTACGCCAGCCATATCTGGCAACTCATGAGCAATGCCCTTGTGGCAATCAATACAGGTCTTCTCACCGCTGGCAAGACTCGTTGAGTGGGACTGTTCCGCCCGGATATTCTGCGCACTGAAATCCATGTAATCAAAGTTATGGCAGTTGCGGCATTCCAGTGAGTCATTAGCTTTTAGTCGGGCCCATTCATGGCTAGCCAACTCAAGGCGTTTGTCCAGAAACTTCTCGCGGGTATTGATCGTGCCAAACACCGTCCCCCACACCTCTTTCGATGCCTGCATCTTGCGTGCAATCTTGTTAGTCCAGTCGTGCGGTACATGGCAGTCGGGGCATGTTGCACGTACACCGGATGCGTTGCTGTAATGCACAGTGGACCTCAATTCCTGAAACACATTGTTCTGCATCTCGTGACAACTGATGCAGAACGTCTCGGTATTGGTGGCCTCCAGCGCGGTATTGAAACCACCCCAAAATACAAGCCCGGCTAGAAACCCGCCCAGAGATAAAAACCCGAGACTAAAATGAATGCTGGGTTGTGCTATGACATTCCAGCCAAGCTTGATCAATGACATCATCTGCGTCTCCGAATCATTGCGCTTGCCTGATGATCGTGGCGACGTCCTTGAACTCGTTACCAATCAGAAGTTGTGCATCTGATTGAGTCACGTGGCACTGATTGCAAAAATAGCGTCGGGGTGATACCTCTGCCAGAAAGTTTCCATACCGATCCATGAAATGTGTGACGCTAACCATAGGGGCTTGCGATGCCGATACCACATTGCGTGCATGGCAAGTCAGACAACGATTGGCATTCAGATTTACCTCATATTTGTCAATCTTGTGCGGTATGGTAGGCGGCTGCATAGGATAGCTGCGTACACGCTTTAAATCCTTGTTTTCAGTCTGCGACAGTCTCGGCGGTTCAGGCTGTACAGCCAGTTCCGACTGACGAAGCGTGGCAATATCACTCAAATCTGCTCGTAAAGTGGACGCAAGCAACACCAGCAGTGCAAGGGTCAACAGCGTTTTCATACTCTCACCACCTTCACGGCGCACTTTTTGAAGTCTGTCTGCTTGGACAGAGGGTCAGTGGCATCCAGCGTTACCTTGTTGATCAACTGGGTGGCATCGAACCACGGAACAAACACAAGACCTCTCGGTGGCTTGTTACGCCCCTTTGTCTCCACTCGGGTGATAATCTCACCACGTCTTGAGCGTACAGCCACCTTCGAGCCTCTACGTACCTCAAGTGCCGTAGCATCATCAGGATGCATGAACACAACCGCATCAGGGAATGCCTTGTACAACTCCGGTACACGCTGTGTCATGGAGCCTGAGTGCCAATGCTCCAGCACCCTGCCCGTACTCAGCCACAACGGGTATTCGTCATCCGGCTCTTCGGCGGCAGGCTCATACGGCAAGGCGAATATCACCGCCTTACCATCAGGCTTGCCATAAAATTCGTACCCGGCACCGGGTGTCACATAAGGATCAGTACCTTCCTTGTAACGCCATTGTGTCTCCTTGCCATCCACCACAGGCCAGCGAAGCCCACGCTCTTTGTGATAGCGATCAAAGTCAGCCAGATCATGTCCATGGCCTCGTCCAAAGCTTGCATACTCTTCAAACAAACCTTTCTGCAGATAGAAGCCAACATCATGAGACTCCTGATTGGCATACTCATCATTACTTTGTTCAAGCGGGTATTTGTCTACCTGACCATTCGCAAACAACACGTCGTACAGGGTCTTGCCCTTGTACTCAGGATTATCATCCAGTAGCTCTGCTGGCCAGACCTCATCTGTCGTAAAACGTTTGGAGAATTCGACCACCTGCCATAAATCAGATTTGGATTCACCCGGCGCATCCACCAATTGATGCCAGAATTGTGTCCGGCGCTCTGCGTTGCCATACGCACCTTCCTTCTCAACCCACATGGCGGTTGGCAGTATCAGATCAGCAGCCTGCGCCGTAACGGTCGGGTAGGCATCAGACACAACGATAAAATTTTCCGGGTTACGATACCCGGGCAGGCCCTCTTCATTGATATTCGGGCCAGCCTGAATATTGTTGTTCACCTGCACCCAATAAGCATTCAACACGCCATCCTTTAACATACGATTTTGCAGAACCGCATGAAAGCCGGGCTTGGCCGGGATAGTGCCCTTTGGTATTTTCCAGATGTTTTCGGCGAATGTCCGGTGCTCCTCATTGCTGACCACCAGATCGGCTGGCAATCGATGCGCAAAGGTACCTACCTCGCGGGCTGTGCCACAGGCAGAAGGTTGACCAGTCAGCGAAAATGGAGAATTGCCCGGCGTAGCAATTTTACCGGTCAACAAATGAATGTTGTACAGCAGGTTGTTGCACCACACACCGCGGGTGTGCTGATTGATACCCATGGTCCATAAAGACATCACACGGGTGTCAGGATCTGCATACAGCGCTGCTATTTTTTCAAGCTTTTCAGATGATACTCCGGATAGCGTCGACACATAGTCAACGTCATAGTCCTTGACGAAGTCGGCAAAGTCATCAAAGCTCATAGGCTCGGACCCACCAGCCTTGTCATTATTAGCCGCTTTTTGTTCCAGTGGATGTTCCGGACGCAAACCGTAGCCAATGTCCGTGTTGCCACGACGGAAGTTGGTGTGCTTGTTGACGAACTCCCAGTTCACCGCATTGTTCTGGATAATATAATTGGCTATGTAATTGAGCATGGCCAAATCAGTCTGGGGAGTGAAAATAGCGGGAATATCAGCCAGATCAAAACTGCGATGTTCAAACGTGGACAATACTGCCACCTTCACATGTGGCGCACTCAATCGCCGATCGGTAAGGCGCGTCCATAAAATAGGATGCATCTCTGCCATATTAGAGCCCCACAGCACAAAGGCATCGGCATGTTCAAAGTCGTCATAGCATCCCATAGGTTCATCCATGCCGAAGGTGCGCATAAAACCACCCACTGCCGAGGCCATGCAATGCCGCGCGTTTGGGTCAATGTTGTTGGATCGAAACCCCGCCTTGTAGAGTTTGGATGCAGCATAGCCTTCCCACACGGTCCACTGCCCGGAACCGAACATGCCAACCGCTGACGGACCTTTGTCTTTCAGGGCCTTCTTGAATTTTTCCTCCATGACATCAAAAGCCACCTCCCACGACACAGGCGTAAACTCACCTTCCTTGTCATACTGACCGTTACTCATGCGCAACAAGGGCTGGGTGAGGCGGTCAGAACCATACATGACCTTCGACAGAAAATAGCCTTTGACGCAATTAAGGCCACGGTTCACTTCTGACTTTATATCACCATGGGTTGCGACTACCTGCCCATCCTTGACACCCACATTCACACTGCATCCCGTCCCGCAAAACCGGCATGGTGCCTTTGACCACTTCAGTTGCGTGTAGGCCGAATCAGTGATCAGATTGGTCGCATGAGCCGGAAGCTTGATTCCGGCAACAGCTGCTGCACTAGCCGCAGCAGAGTAATGGACAAACTCGCGTCGTGTCATTTTCATTACGATAATGGCTCCGAAAGCGTCTGTGAGGATTCGCAGTGGTGATACACCAGACTCACGTTGATAACGCCCATAAGAGCGTTGATTTGATCGATCGTTTCGCGTAGCGCCCCTTCACTGGCACGCTCCAATACCAGCACAAAAGCTGTGTCGCGTTCATCGGTGTAAACTTCACTGTCTGTAAGTTCACCACAGGCGCTCACCAGCAGGGTCTGATGCTGCGGCTTGCAGTAGATAACCATGCTTGCAATATGACACTGAGGATTGAACTCAAGCGTTTGCGTTTGCACTGTGCGAGAGAGCTGCATCGTTAACCGCCAGTAGGAGGGCCAGCAAACATCTGGTATACCCAGATGGACAATCCATAGCTACCAACGAGCAGGACTGCAACGACAGGGGCAAGAATAACGGTGATAAAAAGGAACGCACGCCATTCGTTTTTTTTCGTGTGCTTGGCAGCTGGCTGGTTCATATCCGTTTCTTGCAGATGTATCTGAGGACGGTAACCGTTCAGAAAATCCCAACCCTTGACTTACATCAAGCGCAACAGGAAATAATTCTCACAAACT
>JBGCGC010000003.1:0-32706 GCA_045110475.1 Granulosicoccus sp. | reverse complement strand
GATAGAGAATACGACAAAGCTCTGATACTGATGGATGAGCTCATTGAAGACTACGACAACCAATTGATTCTGATTGAGCTTCTGTTAAAATCTATCGAACAGTGGGAAAAAACCAGTGATGAATTCGCCGAGTTCAACCAGCGCATTGACCAAGCTAATCCTGCCGTGTCGACATTACGCTTACTGATGGATCAACATGAACTGGGATTAGGGGATTTGCCAGAGATTGGGAGTAAATCCTATGTGTCTAAGATCTTGAATGAGCGCGGCCGGCA
The DNA here is from genome assembly GCA_045110475.1 of Granulosicoccus sp. Taxonomy (GTDB): domain Bacteria; phylum Pseudomonadota; class Gammaproteobacteria; order Granulosicoccales; family Granulosicoccaceae; genus Granulosicoccus. The sequence continues at coordinate 32,431 of JBGCGC010000003.1, read as the reverse complement.
ACTCACGAGACAGCATATTGAAGCGCTGAGTAAGCGGTTTCAGATTAGTCCTGCTCTGTTTTTTAACGTAGCGTAATTTGATCGCTACTGATGCACCGAAAGGGGTGGCTTTTAGTGCGTTGGTTAGCTCACAATATCAATGGAGCATGACGCTTGGAAAAAACCTAAAATAAGTCAGCTATCAAAGCACAGTCGCAACAGTAGCAAACCGCCTTCCTGCGATGGCTACGGATAGCCAAGACCGAAGAGTCGTCGAGGTAAGAGTGGTAAAAGCTCAGGTGGACAAAAGCGTAAATTTTCAGCTTACATACCCTTGCTAGCTGCTTTTGACAGAATAGTCATAGCGAATAAACCCCCTGAACTCCGCAAGCTTATCGTAGAGAATACGAGCTTTTTCGTTATTTGTTTGCGTATTCCAATACAACCTATCACACTCAGTGTCTTTTGCGTGTTCAGCGACGGCCTCGATAAGGCTTCTCGCCACACCCTTGCCTCGCGAATCTGTAGAAGTAAATAAATCTTGCAGATAGCACGAACGAGGTTCCCACACAGTTGTATGAAATAGATAATGCACGATGCCCACTACTTTCTTATTCTGCACTGCGCAGAAACTATATATTTCTTGGCGCTCTAGTAGACGCAACCACACATGGTCATATTCCGAATCACTTGTTGGAGTCTTATAGAATTCCTTATATCCTCTCGCTAACTCCTCCCATGCACCACGGTCAGTCAACTGGAGCTCTCGCACTACAACACTATTCATTCAGAAATTCTCTTCGATAGGATTTGATTCATTGCGCTACGCGTTTCGAATTTACAGCTAACAGTTGTATTTACCGGATCCGCGTAGTCCCCGAACATGCGGGAACTCAAAGATTCCCTTCATCGGTTTTGGGCCAATGGCTGAAGTAAGGATAGTGACTGATATCAGTGGTTAGTGCAAATTTCGACGAGCCGCTTCCAAGTGGATACCGCACTCTTTCAAAGTCTAGTTCACGCGACTCCTGCGTACTTCGCTGATCGTGACCGGTTTGCAGCAACCCGTGACACTGGAGTCTTAGTTGTACTGTGACCGGTCACGATCAGTCAAGTTCTTTCGATTTATTCGCCTTCTCTACCTTCAGTTTCAGCATCGAGTCTCCCTCCAGTTCCAGTCGATGCGAGCCGTGCAACAACCGATCGAGAATCGCGTCAGACATGGTGGCCTCTCCGATGTAGTCGTGCCAATGTTTCACCGGTAACTGACTGGCAATTAGCGTTGAGCGACCGTAGGCTCAGGCTAGTTACGGCGTGATTAGTCCTAAAAGGCAGGACCGTTCTCCACGTTGCCTGCCGAATTTCTCTGGAGTGCCCATGGGCGGCCAGTCGGTGGTCATCAACCTGAGTCGCTCACCTTACGATACCCACCTCGCAAGCCAATGAGATTCCCGAATGGGTCTGTCACCTGACACATACCCATTCCATCCTCAATTTGCATAGGTCCTCTATAAATGCGAAAACCTAAAGTAAGAAAGTGATCTATCGCAATCGAAAGATCATCAACTTTCCAGTAACAAATTGTTCCCGACATACCACTAGATACTTTCTCATCACTGCTAACCACTTCAATCAGGAAATCGCCCAGTCGAAGAGCACGAAAGTCAAATTCTGGAATCGATATAAGTTCAGCGTCGGGGAATGCTCTCTGATACCAAGCAAGTCCAGCTTTCCAGTCTGGAACAGGAACCATTAGCGCAATTGGTTGCATTTAAGTGATTTTCAATCCATTCCTATGATGGCTACGGGCAGGCAGTGTTGATTTTGTACCGGCGGCCATAGGCAGTTTAACAGGCGGTTCACTATTTATAGCTGCTATTGCACAGGTCGTTCGCCGAACAGCTCAACGCTGATGTCGTCATTGTGTACATGGCTTACTAATGATATGTTTACTTGATGAGTCTTGGTCTCGAGCATGGAATAAATCGTCTGTCGCCCTATTCGCCTGATTGACCGAGTCGCTTCACAGCGGAATAAAAAAGCTCATTGACGCTTGTGGAAGCTATATTCTGGCTATCGAACATGTTGGTAGTACGTCTATTCCAAATCTGGTGGCGAAGCCAATCGTCGACATATTGATTGGGGTTAAGGCATTGAGTGATGCCGAATTAATGATTCCGGGTATGAAATCCGTTGGCTACGATTACCCTGATGACATAGGCATTCCCGATGACCGAATCTTCGGTCGCGACCTAGCCTGGATTATTCATGAAGACGCCTAATTCTCACTTGTCCCCTGCACCTGTAGGAAATTTCACTCACTCGGAAATACAGTCTGTATTCCGCTCGCTCGCGAAATTCCCTACAGGCACAGGGTCCTGCGCGATAATCAGACGTTTCACGAATAATCCAGGCTAGGAGCCTGCGCGGCAGAAATCAATCGGCTATGAGCAGCTCACTTTTGGCCAAATTTTGCGCTCATTTTCGTCACTTAGCCAGCTAAACTCCTCAAATGAGCTCAAAATTGGACTACTCTCGCTCGATCGCTTTCTACGGGGCCGCCTCCGGCCGCGCAGACTCCTAGTCGACGTCGTGAGCGTGTTTTTACACTTGGGTAGGTGGGTGTTGTGCAGCTGTCGTTCAGTCTGAGGGGGGGGCTTGCCGCGTGACCCACTAGTGCCCAAGATCGGGGCTTGGACAGATTGGTCGTAAAATCTTTCTTATGACGATATCATCGTCGTTTTAAGCAAGGGTCGGGACTGCATCAGATCAGCCCCGACCACGTGCATGATTAGCTGGTTTTCTTGCTCAGGATAGTCAAACCCTTGAGCAGGTTCAACGCTTCGAACAACTGATAGTCGTCATAGACCAGATTATCTTCGGGTTCATCGCCAGTCTCGGCATCATCGTCCTCATCGCCTTCGTTGATCAGCGAGCCCCGCAGGCTTGATTCAGTTAAGGGCGTGAAATCGCTTTCCTCGTCAGGCCTGACCCATGAGCCAGGTTTCGTCTGGATGTCCGGTTCGATACCAAGGGCCTGAATAGAGCGGCCATTAGGCGTGTAGTAGCGCGATGTGGTCAACTTGACCGCACCACCAGCGGGTAAATCCTGAATGGTCTGGACTGAGCCTTTGCCGAAAGTCTTGCTGCCTAGTACCACGCCACGTCCATGATCCTGCATGGCACCGGCGACGATCTCGGAAGCGGAGGCAGAACCACCATTAACCAGTACCACCAGCGGTGCGCCGTTCAGCACATCACCGTCTGTTGCATCGTAGCGCAGTTTGGAATCACTCTCGCGACCGTCGGTGTAGACGATCATGCCGTCGTTCAGGAAGGCGTCGGATACACCTACCGCACCTGACAACACACCACCTGGATTGTTGCGAAGATCCAGCACCAATCCTCGCAGGTTGCCATTGTTGGCTTCCGAGTTCATTTTCTTGATGGCCTTGAGCATATCTGTGGTGGTTTTGGTCTGGAAGTTTGAGATACGCAGGTACCCGAAATCGTCTTCCAGTATGCGGTTTCTGACGCTCGTCACCTTGATGATGTCACGCTTGATATCCACATTAAGCGGCTTGTCTTCGCCTTCACGGATGATGGTCAGTGTCAGGATGCTGCCAGGCTTGCCACGCATCAGTTTGACGGCATCATTCAGTGATAAGCCCTTCGTGGGTGTGTCATCCAGTCGGATGATCAGATCACCGGATTCGATACCAGCCCGGGCTGCAGGTGTGTCATCGATGGGGGAGACCACCTTGACGAAACCGTCTTCAAGACCCACTTCGATACCAAGACCGCCAAACTCACCGGTGGTGCCAATACGCAGTTCGTTGAACTCTTCGGTGTTCAGGTAGGCTGAATGTGGGTCCAGGCCGTTGAGCATGCCGCGTATCGCATACTCCAGCAGCTCCTCATCAGATACTTCTTCGACATAATCATTTTTTATTCGACTGAAGACATCGGTGAACGTGCGCATCTGCTCAAGCGGTAGTTCGTTGGCGTCGCGAGCACCCATGACGTGCTGTGTGAGTGTCAGTGACCCTCCCACAAGAGCGCCGGCCAGAACAAGGCCTACCGAGCGTGTGTTTAACTTCATGCAGTTTTACTCCGGTTTAGGACAATCCGGCAGGCGACCCTGACGGGTGCAGCCGAACGTAAATGCCAGTATTTCTGATACGCAGTACTCAACAATACCGACTAATTGCAACTGAGACCACTATCACAACGAACTGTTGCGCTCTAGGACGTTATGAGTGTCGGCCATGACGGATTAACGACCTTGTTAACCTGACTCACTAAAGGCTGGATGCAGGCTCTAACCAATCTTGCGGATCCAGCGCTGTCGCGTTGTGACGGATCTCGAAATACAGACCGCTAGAGTTCTGACCTCCAGAGTCACCTACCTTTGCAATTGTCGATCCGGACTCTACCCAGCTTCCCGTTGATGGCGTGACAGTGCGGTTACCTCCGTACAGCGTCATATATCCGTCACCATGATCGAGTATGACCAACATGCCAAAACCTTGTAACCAATCGCTATAGATTACTTCGCCGTCAGCCACAGCGCGCACGGGATCGCCGTCACTTGCCGCAATGTACAAACCGTTCCAGCGAACTTTACCGACCGACTTCATCTCGCCAAATCGAGCGGTAATTTGACCGGCTACTGGCAGCGGGTATTGACCCTGAAGTGCGGCGAAATAGCCTGACCCGCCACGCTGCGAGTTCTCCAGTTCCTCCATGAGATTTTGCAGTCGTTGCTGATCTTGCAGTAACTGGGCAACCGAGCGCGTAGTGTCTTGCAGCACTTCGTCTACGCTGTCTATTTCATGCCTTTTAGCCTGAGCATCGCGAGCGTAGGATTCACGTTGGGAGGTTGCCTTGTCGCGGATGTGATTCAGCCAGTTTCGATCTTTTAGTGTTGTCAGGTGCGCGTTTTCAATGCCTTGCAGAAACTTGGTGGCTGACTGCACCTGTCGCTGTTGCGCCTTGAAGAAATAGCTTCTGTAGACGTCAAGGCGCTGAGCCTGTGCAGGATTGTCGTGCTGCAACAGTGTTTTCAGTTCTGTGGATGCACCGATGTTCTGTGAGCTGCGCAAGGATTTCGCCAGCTCGCTCTTGCGTTTCTCGATATCCAGTGTAGCGTCGGTAATAGCCTGTTCGAGCTGCTTCAGGCGCGTATCGAATTCGTTGATCCTGTCTTCCAGTTCGGCCAATCGCTGGTCGCGTTCACCGCGTTTTTCACTGGCGGCCATGAAGGCGGCCTGCAAATCCCTTTTCAGTAGATTGTTTTGATCGATCGTCTGCTTGAGCGCTTGCAGTTGTTCATCGGTTTGCTGGATCTGTTGCGCAAGCTCATCCATGTTTTTCGCACTTTCTGCATGCAGTGGCGGTATCAGGCTCGAGCACAACAGCGCAAGCAAGCCGATGCCCGTGGTACGTGTTACAGGTATCCTCATCTACAGATTGTAGCTCGTGAAAGTCAGTTTTTTTAGAACGGGACCATGGCTTCAGATGCGACAACTGCCCGGACGTTGGATAATCCGGGCTAATGCTCTTCCTGATGTGGGTGCAGCAGTGGTGCTTGTCCTTGCCGAGCACGCATCCAGTTCAGTGAGGTGAATACCGAGCTGCGGCTGGCCAGATAGCGCAGTAGCTGGCGTTTACCAGGAAATCGGGCAATGGAAAGACCGATCAGCAAGGTGATAACCCCGGGTCCGGGAATGACGATCATGAGAAGACCGAGAAGTATCAACGCCAGACCAATAACGCTCCTCAGCGTGTTGATCAATAGTCTGATAAGAGGATGTCTGGGGCTAGTCCTGTCGTATTGCAGAAGATAGTCCCTGGGTAATCGGGCGACAATCCAGGGTGTTGCGATGATACTGGCCACCAGCAGAAATGTTGAACCTGCCGCCAGCAGGCCCAGCAGCAGGGTGTTTTGGCTGAGCCAGTTAGTGAGCATCGCGATCATGGGTTTGCCAAGAGGTCCTGTTTGTTTGTGGCCCCAACGGTAGGTAACATCTCATGGGCAACAACGATGTTGTTCTGAGCGCTTTGTACCGTAATGCTGAAAGCGTTGTCCAGCCCCATCAGCCCTTTTGCGCACGCGCAGTGATTGTTGTAGTGACTTTTCATTTGAGTCTAGGACGAGAGAACGGCGTATCGGGTCTTGTGTTCTTCGCCTGTAGTAGGCACTGTTTCGCAAGACGTAAAACTAATCGCAGCACAGCAGGCATTTTATGGACACACGAAATCCGGTCACCATCCAGCGGCTTGATTATCAGGTATCACCCTGGCAGATAAGTCATACGCGCTTGCACTTCCAGCTCGAAGCCACCGCCACGCGTGTGCATAGTGAGTTGACGATGAGCTACACACCCGTTGAAGCAGGCTCGTCAACCCCCACACCGTTGCGACTCGATGGGATTGATCTGGAACTGCTCAGCGTGGCTATCGATGGTCAGTTGCTGTCAGTTGATCAGTATCAGGTTGATGATTCTTCACTGATTCTGGTTAACTTGCCTGTGCAGTGCGTAGTCAGTATCGATACGATAATCAATCCGGACGCAAATACAGCGCTTGAGGGTTTGTACCGTTCCAGCGGGAATTTCTGCACGCAATGTGAGGCAGAAGGGTTCCGCAAAATTACCTATTATCTTGATCGACCCGATGTGCTCTCGGTGTTTGATGTGTCTATAGAGGCTGACAAGCTTGCCTGTCCGGTGTTGCTTAGTAACGGTAACCTGATAGAGAAGATCGAGCTTGGCAATGGCCGGCATCGGGTCAGCTGGCACGATCCGCATCCTAAGCCTTGTTACTTGTTTGCCCTGGTAGCCGGTGCACTGGCGGTTGTCGAGGATCACTTTGTCACCGCAAATGATCGTCAGGTACTTCTGCAAATCTATGTTCAGGAACATAACCTTGCGTATTGTGACTATGCCATGCAGGCATTGAAACGATCAATGCGCTGGGATGAACAGGTGTATGGATTCGAATACGATCTGGAGCGGTTCATGATTGTAGCGGTCGATGATTTCAACATGGGTGCCATGGAAAACAAGGGACTCAATGTGTTCAATTCGCGCTACGTACTGGCTGATGTTGAAACTGCAACCGACAAGGATTTCATGGGTGTCGAAGCGGTTATTGCACATGAGTACTTTCACAACTGGACAGGTAATCGCATTACCTGTCGCGACTGGTTTCAATTAAGTCTCAAGGAAGGACTCACGGTGTTCCGTGACCAGTGTTTTTCCAGTGACATGCACTCGGCAACGGTGAAACGCATAGAGGATGTGCGTCTGCTTCGTGCCCGCCAGTTTGCTGAGGATGCCAGCCCCATGGCTCATCCGATTCGGCCCGACAGCTATATCGAAATCAACAACTTCTATACGCTGACCGTGTATGAAAAAGGCGCAGAAGTTATACGGATGCTGCATACACTACTTGGTGCCAAGGCGTATCGTAGTGGTATGGATGAGTATGTTCGCCGACATGATGGTAGTGCTACAACCTGTGATGCATTTGTGGATGCCATGCAGAGTGCCACCGATATCGATCTAACCCAGTTTCGGCGATGGTACGAAGTGGCAGGTACCCCCAAACTGGTTGTCACTGAAGATTATGATCCGCACAACTGTCGCTACCGATTAACCATTACTCAGCACACACCTGATACGCCGGGTCAGACTGACAAGCCGCCCATGTTCATTCCTGTCGTGATGGGCTTGCTGGATGATCAGGGCCAGTCAATAGCGTTGCAAAGCGGTGATGGTATCCCGGGACGAGCAATGAACGATGAGTCTGGCAACATCGTTATTGACTGTGACCGTAAAAGTCAGAGCTTTGATTTTGAAAACATTAAAAAGCGCCCGACAGCTTCCTTGCTACGCGGTTTCTCAGCGCCAGTAAAGCTTGAGCAATCACTTGACGATGCGCAGCTTGCGCTATTAATAGCGCACGACTCTGATGGCTTCAATCGCTGGGAAGCTGTGCAGCGACTCGGCGAGCGAGTGATCATGGCACAGCTGCATGGACAAGCCTCCAGCGACTCGTTGCAGGTATTGAATACCGCACTGGAGAGCTTGCTGGCAGATAACACACTCGACAGTGCCTTCAAGGCAGAGGCCTTGCAGTTACCTTCCATCGACACACTGGCAGAATCGCTGGAAAAAGTTGATTACATTGCTCTGGGTGCAGCTTGTGAACATGTTCAGCGCTCCGTCGCCCGGCATCAGGAAAGCACCTTGCGTGATCTGGTTTGTCATGGTCGTAACCCCGAGCTTGACTTGCTGGATGATACTTCCATGGGCATGCGTGCACTGGCTAATAGCGCACTGTTGCTGCTGACGCATATTCCGGGACACGATTGGCCACAGTTGGCCCGCAATCAGTTTATCGCAGCCGATAACATGACAGATAAACTTGCAGCCTTGTCCAGTTTATGTCACGGCAACAGTGAGGAGCGTCGGCAATCGCTCGATGAGTTCTACCACACTGCGCGGTCACACAAACTTGTGCTGGACAAGTGGTTTTCGGTGCAGGCCACGTCCCGGCGCGTACAGGTCCTGAGCGATGTACTTGAACTCTACAAGCATCGGGAGTTTGATATGCGTAACCCTAATCGTGTACGCGCCTTGATTGGCAGCTTTTCGATGAGCAACCCAGTGGCGTTTCATGGTGAAGACGGCGCAGGTTACGCCTTTCTGGCCGATCGGGTCATAGAGCTGGACAAGCTTAACCCGCAGGTAGCATCGCGTCTTGTCACACCATTGACGCGTTGGTCGCGCCTGGTGGCGACACAGCAAATCAAGATGCGCGAGCAATTGCAAAGAATTATGGATAGCGGTTCGCTGTCACCTGATGTGTTCGAGCTGGTTAGTAAATCTCTGAATCAGCAGTAACAGGTTTTCAATTGTCAGCAAATGTTTCTTGTAACCTCCGGTTGCGTAAACCTTGCACCATTGATCGTTTAATTCAGTGTGAGGCGTGAACAATAACGCTACAAGTGTGAACAAGCGTTGCATCCTTGCACCTGCTTGCTTATTTGTTTCTCTTGCATGCTAGCTTCCTACCTCCAACGCCCGCAACGTATGCCGGGTGTAGTAATTCTGTTGAGATGGAGGTTGTAATGGACAATCGACAACAAGGTACCGTCAAGTGGTTTGATAACGCGAAAGGTTATGGATTCATCGTCAGTCCTTCTGGTGAGGATGTATTCGTGCACTACCGTGTTATTGAGGGCGAAGGCTACCGTTCGTTGAGTGAAGGCCAGGTTGTTGAGTATGAAGCGACACAAAGCGAAAAAGGCTGGCAGGCCTCGGTTGTGTTGACTCAAACTGCTGCCTGATCCGGGTAATGACACTATCGCCGTCGTAATTTTTCGACGGCGTTACTGCTGTCACTGGTTGCACTCAGACTTGCTGATGGCACCGTTCTTGATAACATGGTTACTCACTCCTCACAGGGCGGGTCACCCGCGGCTGGATATCGGCCGTTCCTAGCATACCCGGCCTGCCCAGCTGATAGCAGGCCATGAGCAATAACAACGAGCGCACCGAGTCAGTCAGTCAATTTGGCTTGTTGCGAAGGCGGCGGTTTCTACCTTTTTTCAGTACGCAGTTACTCGGCGCATTCAACGATAACGTATACAAGAATGCCTTGGTCGCCCTCATCGCCTTTGCGGCTGTGCGCTCCGAGGCTCTAGACGATGCGCTACTGATTAATTTGTGCGCCGGGTTGTTCATCCTGCCTTTTTTTCTGTTCTCGGCTCTGTGTGGTCAGATTGCCGATAAGGTAGAAAAATCGCGCCTGATACGACGAATAAAAATCGCCGAAATCTGCATCATGGCCTGCGGTGTTACCGCGCTGACCCTGAACAGTCTGCCGCTGATGATTGGTGTACTTTTTCTGATGGGTACCCAGTCAGCCTTTTTTGGTCCGGTGAAATACGCCATTCTTCCCCAGCATCTGAATGAGTCTGAACTGACCGGTGGTAATGGTATGGTCGAACTGGGTACCTTTCTGGCCATCCTCGTCGGGACAATAGCGGGTACTCAACTGATCGCCAGAGCACCAGACGGCAGTGTTTTGCCTGTCAGTGCCGTGTTGATAGTGATCGCGACTATGGGTTACTTGGCCAGTCGATCAATCCCGGAAGCGGTGGCAGGTGATCCGCAGATCAAGCTGTCTTTCAATCCCTTATCCGAGACGTGGAAACTGGTGCGTAGCACAGCCAGGCATCGTGTCATCTTCCAGTCTATTCTGGCCATCTCGTGGTTCTGGTTTATGGGGGCGACGTATCTGGCGCAGTTTCCGGTATTTGCTCGCGATGTGCTCGGTGGGAGCGTTGATGTTTTCACCACTTTGCTTGCCACGTTTTCCATAGGCATTGCGGCAGGCTCCGTCCTGTGCGAACGAATGTCTCATGGTCGTGTCGAAATCGGTCTGGTGCCCTTCGGTGCTATCGGGCTGACCCTTTTCGGACTGGATCTGGTACTGGCGACAACGGCATTTACGCCTCCGGAATTATCAGCCGAAGCCCTGGGTGTTGTGGCGTTTGTTCAGTCAGGTGGCGCGTGGCGGATCCTGCTGGACATCTTCTTAATCGGCTTGTTTGGTGGTTTTTACATTGTCCCGTTGTATGCACTTATACAGAAGACCAGTGCACCGGAACGTCTGTCTCGTGCAATTGCCTGTAACAACATCATCAATGCGTTTTTCATGGTGCTGTCGGCTTTGGCGGCCTTGGTGCTTTTGGGTCTTGGCTTGAGCATCGTACAATTGTTCCTGTTTATGGCTATCGTCAATGCGCTGGTGGCCTTGTACATTTTCAGGCAAGTACCTGAGTTCTTCATGCGCTTTTTGATGTGGATGCTAATACATACTCTGTACCGGGTGGACAAACAGGGACTGGACAATATTCCGGAGCACGGTGCTGCGATTATTACACCTAATCATGTCAGCTTTGTCGATGCACTCATACTCGGTGGCTGTATCAAACGGCCGGTGCGTTTTGTCATGTACTACAGGATATTTCGGATACCTGTGCTGAACTTCGTATTTAGAACAGCCGGTGCCATTCCGATCGCGGGCCAGAAGGAGGACAAGGTGTTGTACACGCAGGCGTTTGAGAAAATGAATGCCGCCCTACAGGCAGGGGAGCTACTGTGCATTTTCCCTGAAGGCCAGATTACTCACGATGGTCAATTGAATGAGTTTCGGCCGGGGCTTGTTCGACTAATCGACAGCACACCTGTGTCAGTTATTCCGGTCGCCCTGCAAGGGCTTTGGGGTAGCTTGTTCAGTCGCAAGGGTGGACCTGCCTTCTTCAAATTACCCGGAAGGCTGTTTGCCCGAATTACGCTGAATGTGGGTAAGTCGATAGCGCCCGAAGCACTGGATCTGAAAGTGCTTCAACGTCAGGTCGCACAGCTGCGAGGTGATCGCCTCTAGCCTGAATTATCGCTGTGTAGCGATCGCCGGATGCCGGTGTGGATGAAGTAGACTGACGACAAACCATTCTGCTCGCAAACACTTGGATATCGTTTGATTCATGGTTAATCCCGACGGCCGTTTTCTCCATCAAGTGCAATTACCTGTTCGCTGGGGCGATATGGATGCTCTTGGACACATCAACAACATTGTGTATTTTCAGTATTTTGAAATCGCTCGTCTTCAGTGGTACGAGCAGGCAGGTTTTCTGCCATTGGCCAGTACCACCGAAGGCCTGGTCATCGTGGATAATCATGCTCAGTATCTCAAGCCGGTGGTCTATCCAGCCCTGATTACGGTACGTATGGGAGGGCATTCACCGGGCAGAAGCTCGTTTGTCAGCACATACACGCTCACGGTTGGTGATGAGGTATTCACCCGTGGTAACGCCAAGGTCGTCTGGGTTGATACCGTTGCCGGTAAATCAGTGCCCTTGCCAGATTCCGTTAGAGCGTTGGTGTCCTGAGCTCGTGTGTCGTGTAGCACCGACAATTACTCAGGTGGTATGCGCAGTTTGCTCCTTTACTCAGAACGTTTTTGCGACATGAAGTAAGGGTTTAATCGTCCAGGAGAACACTTTTTTATGTCAGATGGTTTTTGCACCGAATGTGGTGAGGCCTGTAGCAGAGAGATTCCCGAAGGCGATAATCGCTTGCGACGAGTCTGTACGCGCTGCGCTTTTGTTCATTACGAGAACCCGAAGAATGTGGTGGGTTGCCTTCTCGAATGGCAGGGCAAGGTACTGCTGTGCAAACGTGCCATCGAGCCACGTCTTGGGTACTGGACGCTACCGGCGGGTTTTATGGAAAACCGGGAAAGTACGGTCGAAGGGGCTGCCCGCGAGGCGTTCGAAGAGGCGACTGCCAGATGCGATAACCTTCGATTGTTTGCGATTTACAACTTGCCACGTATCAGTCAGGTGTATCTGATGTTTCAAGGTCAGTTGAGTGAGGGATTTGCAAAAGCCAGTGAAGAGACACTGGAGGTCGGCCTGTTTGAAGAAACAGAAATCCCATGGCAACAGTTGGCTTTTCCGGTCGTCACTGAGACACTCAGTCGTTATTTCGAACAACGCGAACAGTCCGATCAACGGATTTATCACGCCGACATACACAGCAGGCCTGATCAGCCACTGGAGATTGTGCGCCATCCTTGTCCCTAGCGGGGCCGCCTCCGGCCGCGCAGACTAAAGTTCCCGCAGCTCGCGCCGCAGAATCTTTCCAACGTTGGTTTTTGGCAGCTCGTCGACAAACTGAATGACCTTGGGACGCTTGTAGCCGGTTAGTTCTTCTTTACAGTGCGCTTTGATGTCTGCTTCGGTCAATGCCGAATCCTTCTTGACCACAACGACTTTGACCGCTTCGCCGGAATGGTCATCAGGAATGCCAATAGCGCCAACCTCAAGAACACCTGGCATCGTGGCGATGACGTTTTCGATCTCGTTGGGATAGACGTTGAAGCCCGACACCAGAATCATGTCCTTGAGCCGATCGACTATCTTGAAGAATCCGTTTTCGTTCATGACAGCGATATCACCGGTATGCAGCCATCCATCGCTATCAATGGTGGCTGCGGTTTCTTCAGGTTTTTGCCAGTAACCTTTCATGACCTGTGGCCCGCGAATGCAGAGTTCTCCCGTCTCACCAATGGGTACCGGATTATTTTCCGGGTCGCGAATTGAGCCTTCTGTTGAGGAAATCGGTAAGCCGATGGAATCGTTGTAGTCGGTCAGGTCCATCGGGTTTATGCACGCCGCGGGACTGGTCTCGGTCAGGCCGTAGGCCTCGATGAGTGTGCTGCCCGTAATGGCTTTCCAGCGATCCGCCACGGGCTTTTGCACCGCCATACCGCCGCCGAGTGTCAATTTCAGATGGGAGAAATCAAGCTGATCGAAACCGGGGGTATTCATCAATGCATTGAACAAGGTGTTGACACCCGTGAAGGCTGAGAATTTAAACTTTCCAAGTTCCTTGACAAACCCTGGCATGTCACGCGGATTGGTGATGAGCAGGTTAAAGGCGCCCAGCTTCATATAGGTCAGGCAATTGGCAGTGAGCGCAAAGATGTGATACAGCGGCAGAGCGGTGACGATCAATTCGTCGCCTTCATCCTGGTCGACAGCCCCAATCCAGGTCCAGGCCTGTTCAATATTGGCTACCATGTTTCGATGTGTGAGCATCGCACCCTTGGCTACACCGGTGGTGCCGCCGGTATATTGCAGAAAAGCCAGGTCGTCATGGCCAAGCTGCGCATGGGCTTCGGGCAGTTGGGCGCCCTGCGCGAGAACATCCTTCATGCTGTGCGCGCCGGGCAGAGAGAACGGTGGCACCATTTTCTTGACGTATTTAAGTACGAAATTAATAAGAAGAGACTTGGGAAAATCCAGCATGTCCCCGAACCGTGTGGTAATTACCGTCTTGACCTCGGTTTTGTCGATCACCTCTTCCAGAGTGTGCGCAAACGCTTCGACAACAACTATCGCCTTGGCGCCTGAGTCGCACAGTTGATGCTGCAGCTCCCGATCGGTGTACAGGGGGTTGGTATTGACGACCACCAGGCCCGCCCTTAATGCACCAAAAACAACAATCGGATACTGCAGGAGGTTGGGCATCATCACGGCAATCCGGTCGCCCTTGACTAGTCCGGCTTCATGTTGACACCACGATGCAAAGGCTTTTGTACGATCCTCAAGCTGCTGGTACGTCATGGTGGTACCCAGATTGTGGAAAGCCGGGCGTTCGGAAAAGCGCGCTGTGCTCTCCGTAAATATGTCCACCACCGACGCGTATTTGTCGAGGTCTATCTCTGCAGGTACCGCGCTTGGGTAGGACTTCAACCAAGGCTTGTCCATCGTGTGTCCTCACTGTGTTTGGACGACGCTACCGTGGCAGGTACTTTGCGTCAGTGTCCAGTGGCATGGATGCTTTCCGTAGCAAATTTATGGTGGATAACAAATATAAGGTGAATAACCGGGTTATTACGTCATTTTCTATGCAACAGCGCAACATTTTTTGTATTTTTTTCCGCTGCCACAAGCGCAGGGATCATTGCGCCCCAGTTTCGGCTGATCACGCTTGAACTGATCCACGTCAGGTACTTCGGCGTCACGAAAGTACCATTGTCCGTGATACTTCTCGAAAACACCGCGCTCGTGATGGGTGTGTCGTCGTCTCGCAGCGTCACGGTAACGCGCCATGAATTCGATGCGCGCCGAGGAGTCATCTGTGGCGCCGCCATCGACCTTGATGATTTGCAGGCCTAGCCAGGTGGATTCACTAGCCCAGCGTCTGGTGGCAGCCTCATCGATATCAGCGCGTGTGGATGGATGGTGGGTTGCAAGAATAAAGTCCATTGCCCCGGTGGTATGCGCTGTGTAACGGGCCCGGATTAACGCCTCAGCGCTTTGCGCTCGGCTTTCTCCGTCAATGATTGGCTGACAGCATTCTGTCAGGGTTAGGCCGGAGCCGCAGGGACATTCAGTCATTGCTTGTTTTTGTTGTCGGGGTTTCGTCTAGATCAGCAGTTTACCGCACTCGCAGCCTTTCAATGCACGTAGATACGGTGTCCATCGATATCGCGAGTGTACGGAAAGTGGATATTTTTCAGAGCATGCCCGCGCAAGGTAACCGTTGCGCTATCACGAAACTCGCCTTGATCGGTAAACTCGAAAGTGAAGCGGCGTTCCAGACAATGTGACCCGGCAGGATTCCTTGTCAGCTTGACCGCGGACAGGGCTGCGGTTTGATCCAGAAACTGAAGTTGCCTTTGACGGCATGCCTGTCTGGCGTGAACCACCGCCAGCTCATGCGCTCGAGAGCCCGTCCACCATAGCCTTGCGAACAGTATGGGTACTGCGATGATCAGCAGATCGAATAGTGCATTGCCAGTCATGACATCAGGTTAGAGTCAACTGTAAAGGCTGAGCTGTCGCGGGTTGTTCGATCTTTCATCTGGTCGGGTAGTCGCGGTCTGAACGCTTAGAAGGCTTTTGTGGAAGATCGCGTAGCACTAGGCACGAGCCGCGGGCAATCGGTCGGCGATAGGAAAATTTCACACACACAATCATGCGGTTCTTATAATAAATAATCAACACGGGAAACCTGACACCATGACCACTATCGAATCTCTAGAGCAGAACACGCGTACAGAGCTTGAGGCGGCTGCGTTTCGTACGTTGCTTGCCCATCTGCAGGAGCGGACCGATGTCCAGAATATCGATCTGATGAATCTGGCCGGTTTTTGCCGCAATTGCCTGTCGAAATATTACGTGGCAGCAGCAACCGAACGTGATATCCACATCGAGTACGAGGAAGCCCGCACCCATGTTTATGCCATGCCTTACGATCAATGGAAATCACAGCACCAGACGGAAGCGAGCGCCGAGCAGCGGGCGGCTTACAAAGCTACCCACGGATAAGCTTGAGCGTGTAGAGACGGCTCTGGTACAAACCTGATGAGTGATAAAAGCCAACAGGACAAGAAACAGTGTATCGCCGACTTCATGGCGAATGTTGCTCCGGCAACGCTGTTCATTGTCGGGGATCTGCCACAATCACTCTGCAACACAGGCGCACCGGGTGTGTCGGTTCTCAGCTTTGATTCGCTCGGCGCAGCGCAACACCATGTAACGCAACTGGCGACGTCTGATGCGGCAGATCAGCAATCGGGGGATGCCGAGCAAGTTCTCATACTGAAACTCGATCCAGCAGAAAGTCAGTTTGAACACTATCTAGGGCATGCAATCAGAGCATTTCCGCAACGGGTTCTTCTGCACTGTACGAGCTCAGCTGCCAACGCCGGAAGGCGTGACGAAGAATTTTTTGCGTTCGGATTTCGCAAACTTCCTGTTGCCGCTGATGATTCCGGCTTATGTGTGCGATGGTTCGAATACAGGCTGAGCCAATACAAGCCTGCACCCGACTGGCTGAATGCTCAGTTCTGGGCCAATCCCGAACGGTTCGATCTCGATGATGATCTGGACGACTATGACGATGAGGATGAATGATCATTCCTTCTTTCAATAATTAATCAAGGGATGATTGATGAAATTATCGCTTTACTGCTAGCGCGTTTGCACTTTTGGTATACCTGCACGCCCGAAGCGACTAAGCTATGTAGCCTACTAACCCTGCGGGGTGACGGGCCGGTATCTGTATAAAGTGCAACTGGTCTGTGGATTTGACTCCACGCCTGGCAGCACAGGAGAGAACATTGAGCCGCGTACAGAGTATTCAGGTAACCGAATTGCAGGGTGATGGTATCGGGCCAGAACTTGCTGATTCGGTGCATGCCGTTGCCGAGGCATTGCCTGTTGACATCCGTTTCCTGCCGGTCGACTGGAGTCTGGCTAACCGTGAAAAGCGTGGTGACGATGTTATCGACGAAGCTGAACAATCCATGCGCACTACCAGACTGGCGGTCAAATATCCGACGGTAACTCACAAGCGCAGTCCCAATGCACTAATACGACGACGTTGCGATTTCAGCGTCATCTACCGCCCGGCGATTTCCATCAAGGGTATCCACAGCAACTTCAAGGAAAATGTCAACCTGCATATCGTGCGAATCGCCACCGGCGGCACGTACGATGACCCCGGTCAGCTCGTGGGCAAGGATGCGGCTGTCTCACTGCGGATGGTTGAGAGAAAACCTTGCGAGCAAGCGGCCAAGTTTGCCTTTGCGCTCGCTCGTTCAAAGGGCATGATGTATGGCAATAGTCATTACTCCATGACCAGTTCATCCAAGCACACGATTCAGCGAGTGACCGATGGATTGTTTGAATCGGTGGTTGCTGATGTGCACAAGGATTTTCAGGATGTAGAACATCACGTAGAGCTCTTTGATGCTTTGCTGGCCAAGATCATTATCGACCCTTCAGCGTTCGAGGTGGTGCTGGTGTTGAACGAATATGGTGATTTTCTATCGGATATGGCCTCGGGACTCGTGGGTAGCCTGGGAACGGGGGCATCCGGGAACTATTCTTTCGATCAGAACAACGATGTCGACATTGCCATGTTTGACCCGGCGGGTGGAACAGCACCGGACATTGCTGGCAAGAATGTAGCTAACCCCGCCGCTGCATTATTGGCATTCGGCATGCTTCTGGACCACGTAGATCGATACGATCTGGGCCATGCGTTGCGATTGAGTTTACTAGGCTGTATTGAAGATGGCCGTAGCACGCGGGATCTGGGCGGTACAATGAATACTGATGAATTTACCAAAGCTGTCATAGACAATATACCGGCACACCTGTGAAGCACGCTACCAGATGTAAGCGTGACAGGTGGTGCGCGCTAACAAACACCCGGCGTACAGTGGCTGCTGATGCACTCGCCATGACGCATTGCGTATCATCTGATATCTGCGACTCTCACCTATCTAATTTTTTTTCATCACCCGTCATACAAGCCACTTTGCGATTGGCTATGGTCAGGACCCTTTAATGAGTGCAACACCCAAATCAATGGACTCCAAAGCATCCATGCAGGAACAATGGGACAGCTCCATGCTCGGCGGTGCTAATTCGCCCTGGCTGGAAACCCAGTACGAGCAATTTCTCAAAGACCCCAATTCAGTGGATGAAGCGTGGCGCGATTTCTTCGGGAATCTGCCGATGGTTGCGGAGAACACCCGCGAGGTGGTGCACTCCGAGATCCGCGCTCAATTCCGCGCGATGTCCAGTACCCGGCCAGTCGCAGGGGCGGCAGCACCGACCGCAGCCATTGCCAGTGGTGAGGCCGAACTCAAGCAGATTTATGTTACCCAGTTAATCAACGCCTATCGTGTCCGGGGCCATCAGTTGGCCAAAACCGACCCGCTGGGAGTGCATTCCGATGCCATGGTCCGCGAGGTCCGCTTGCGTGAGAACGGGTTGTCCGAGGCAGATCTGAACACGGTTTTCCAGACGCCCTCGCTTGAGGGTATAGACCAGGCCCCCTTGAAAGACATCATCGCGCACCTGGAGAAATGCTACTGCGGCTCTATTGGTTACGAGTTCATGTACATCGACTACACGCCGCAAAAGGACTGGCTGCAACAGCGCATCGAGAGCGTCGCCTCTGCCCCTTCTCTCAATCCTGAAACCCGTCAGTGGGTACTTCAGCGGGTAACAGCCGCCGAGAGCATGGAACGGCATCTGGGTTCGCGCTACGTCGGTCAGAAGCGCTTTTCGCTGGAAGGCGGCGAGAGTCTTATTGTTGTAATGAGCGAGCTGGTACGTCGGGCAGGTGCTGCCGGTGTCAAGGATATGGTTATAGGTATGGCGCATCGCGGCAGACTGAACGTCCTTGTCAATATACTGGGCAAGAACCCGGCTGAGTTGTTCTCCGAATTCGAAGGCAAGCACAATGAAAGTCTTTCTTCAGGTGACGTGAAATACCATCAGGGCTTCAGCTCTGACATCCGCACTGCGCATGGTCACATGCACCTGTCACTGGCATTCAACCCATCTCATCTGGAGATCGTCTCACCGGTGGTTGAAGGCTCGGTACGTTCTCGCCAGGATCGCTATGGTGACAAGGACGGAGACAAGGTTATCCCGATAGCCATACATGGCGATGCTGCCTTTGCCGGACAGGGCGTTGTTATGGAGACGTTCAACATGGCAGATTCCCGGGGTTTTTCAACCAAGGGTACTGTGCACATCATCATCAACAACCAGATCGGCTTTACCACCAGTAACGTGGCCGATGCGCGTTCCACGCTGTATGCCACGGATGTGGCTAAAATGATCAACGCACCCATATTTCATGTCAACGGCGATGATCCCGAGGCTGTGTACTTTGTGACGCAACTGGCGCTGGATTTTCGTATGGCCTTCAAGAAGGATGTGGTTATTGACATGGTCTGTTATCGCCGCCACGGTCATAACGAAACCGACGAGCCATCGGTCACGCAGCCGATCATGTACAAGTTGATCAAGGCCTTGCCCACCACGCGCGCACTGTATGCAGAAAGTCTGGTCAAGGCGGGTATCGTTACAGCCAGTGAGGCTGAAGATTTGATAGAGAGCTATCGTAAGGCGCTTGATGCCGGCAACAATGTCGCGCCGGATGTCATGGAGGGACTTAACGAGGCACCGGAGTTACTGGTCGACTGGAGTCAATATACGGCAACGGACTGGAAGATTCCTTACGACTCAACGTTTCCCCTGGCAACCTTGCGCTCGCTGGCAACCCAGCTGACTACCCTGCCTGATGGTCTGGCATTGCATTCGCGTGTCAACAAGATTGTCGAGGACAGACGCAAGATGACCGCGGGCGCGCTGCCTCTCGACTGGGGCTATGCGGAAACCATGGCTTATGCAACGCTCTTGGACGAAGGCTATTCTGTGCGTCTGTCTGGTCAGGATTGTGGGCGTGGAACTTTTGCTCATCGGCATGCGGTTTTGCATAATCAGGTGGCGATGGGTGCTCACGTACCGTTACGCGAGTTGACTGATAAAGCCAATTTTCTGGTTATAGACTCTGTTCTTTCGGAGGAGGCGGTACTCGGATTCGAATACGGTTATGCAACAGCTGACCCCAATACACTGGTTATCTGGGAAGGTCAGTTTGGTGACTTTGCCAACGGTGCTCAGGTAGTGATTGATCAGTTCATCAGCTCCGGTGAGACCAAATGGGGACGTCTGTGTGGTCTGGCGATGCTATTGCCGCATGGCTATGAAGGCCAGGGGCCAGAGCATTCCTCTGCGCGTATCGAACGCTTTCTGCAGTTGTGTGCCGAGGACAACATGCAGGTGATCGTACCCAGTACGCCTGCGCAGGCTTATCACATGTTACGTCGGCAGATGATTCGCCCCATGCGAAGACCCTTGATTGTCATGTCACCCAAGAGCCTGTTGCGACACCGTTTGGCGGTATCGACACTGGAGGATCTGGCAGAAGGTACGTTCCAGCCCGTGATCGGTGAGCTTGATGAACTGGATCCGGCAGGTGTCGATAGACTCGTGTTCTGTAGCGGCAAGGTGTACTACGATCTTCTTGAAGCCCGACGCAGCGCGCAGATACATAATGTGGCTCTGATCCGCCTCGAACAACTGTATCCTTTCCCGTACGACGCCATGACAGAGGCGGTCAAGAGCTACCCCAACGCAACCAGTATTGTCTGGTGTCAGGAAGAGCCGCGTAACCAGGGCGCCTGGCGATCCAACAGACATCGTATCGAACGGGTATTGCCGCACGGTGTATCAGGGGTTGAATTTGCTGGACGGGCACCTTCGGCCTCCCCCGCCAGTGGTTATATGAACCAGCACTTGATTGAGCAGAAACGGCTGATCGAAGAAGCGCTTGGCGTGATTTCAAACAGTCAGGCGCTATAAGTTCTACAATTAACGACTTGTCAACATTTCCAAAATAAAGGGCCCGACCAGATGACCTCCGAGATCAAAGTGCCAACGTTGCCGGAATCCATTGCCGATGCATTGATCGTGACGTGGCACAAGAAGGAAGGTGATCCCGTTAAACGTGATGAGGTGCTGGTAGACATAGAGACCGACAAGGTTGTACTTGAAGTGCCAGCGGCCGAAGACGGTGTGCTGGGTGCGATTATCGAAGCTGAAGGCACAACTGTCGCGGCCCATCAGGTAATTGGCTCAATTGAAGAAGGTTCGGCGGCACCCGCCGCGAGCACTACGGCGGCTGTTCAATCTGCAGACACGGCAGCATCCAATGATGCGGCTGCCCCAGATTCCAGTGCTGTCGGTCAGACCAGTCCGTCAGTGCGAAAACTGCTCGACAAACTTGGCTTGAACGCAGCAGACATCAAAGGCACTGGCAAGAATGGTCGCATTACCAAGACGGACGTCGAGGCACATGCCAAGGCAGCACCTTCTGCTTCAGCGACATCGGCGGCACCTGCTGCGGCCCTTGCATCAAGCAGTTCAGCAGCAGCACCACTGATGCCACAGGGTGAGCGTGTTGAGAAGCGTGTGCCCATGACACGGCTGCGGGCGCGCATTGCCGAGCGATTGCTGTCTGCAACGCAGACCACAGCGATGCTTACCACGTTTAATGAAGTGGACATGAGCGCCTTTATCGAGCTTCGTAACCAGTACAAGGCGCAATTCGAGAAGTCACATGCAGTAAAGCTTGGCTTTATGTCCATTTTCCTCAAGGCAGCAACCGAGTCGCTCAAGCGCTACCCCGATATCAACGCATCCATCGATGGCGACGATGTTGTCTATCATGGCTATTGTGACATTGGTGTGGCTGTGTCATCTGAACGGGGTTTGGTCGTGCCGGTGCTGCGCAATACCGAATTCATGTCATTAGCCGATATCGAGAAGACCATAGGCAGTTATGCTGAGAAGGCGCGTGATGGCAAACTGTCAATGGATGAAATGACCGGAGGAACATTTACGGTATCCAATGGTGGCGTTTTTGGTTCGTTACTCTCTACTCCAATTCTCAACCCGCCGCAGAGTGCCATTCTGGGCATGCATGCCACACAGGATCGGCCTATCGCCGTTAACGGTGAGGTAGTCATACGTCCCATGATGTATATCGCTCTGAGTTACGATCACCGAATCGTGGACGGCAAGGGTGCTGTCGGATTTCTAAAGACCATCAAGGAACTGGTCGAAGATCCTGCCCGAATCGTGTTCGATCTGTAGCTCGGATTCGGCGCGAGAAGTCCGGGTTCAGAAGTAACACTGAATCCGGATAAGTATTGCTTGCAGGCGCCACTGCGTCTACCCCAGTTTTTCCAGGCCCAGCAGTTGACGCATGCGAGCCAGAACATCCAGTCCCTGCATCGCAAGCCAATGCGGTAGATCGATTATTACCCAGTTTTCAATCAGCTTGTCACCTGCGCGACGGTAGACATCCACAACACGCATATCGGCAGGAATATGACTTGCCGGCAAGCCCATGAATCCGCCCTGTGCGGTGTTGGTGAGATTGGGCCAGCCGAAAAAGCAGCCATAATTGCCCTCGGCAAAGCGTGTGACATGACCATTGAAGGTCTTGTTGCCAAGATTGAACCGAAACGGGTACTGATGCTGTTGCTGGTAGCGATCAATCGTATAGGTTGCGCCAATACCTTCCGGGCCATACCAGATCATATTCTCGTCCCAGCATTTTGCCAACACGTCGCGAGGAACGCGATCATCGTTGTTGAGCAAGGCTTGTTCGTTTGCGTGGCTTAAATCACTGACCATGCGATTGATCAGTGACAGCGTCGCCTGTGCCTGCTCTGGTGGATGTGCTGCCTGCAAAATACCATCTGAGCTTGCCGGTCCAGGGTACACAAACGAGGCACCGGTGCTCGGTGGCAAGGGGTACTGACCAGCCTGGCGCATGACACCGATAAGGTCAATAAACAGAGCCGACTCATGGATAACACCGTCCCGAACTTGATGAAATTCGGCAAATCGAATGAAAATCATGCGTCCTGTGGGTGGGATATCAAGCCATGGCTTATCCAAAAGTCCCATGAAATGGCCCATTTGACAGGTCCAGACGCCTGTTGTCTGTTTGTCTTCAGTTCGTGTGAGCGGTTCGTGTGATGGGGTTTTTATCGCATCGTGACCGGCGAAAAAGACATCCACTCGCCGTTGCAGTGCCGTAACGGATTGACGCAGAGGTTTCCAGAAGACATCGACAACGTCAGACGCTGAGTGCTGCTCATGGAACGGATGCAGGCCGCGCCAGTGATAGTGATCCGCGGTGTGCTTGTCCAGCACTGAGCTGAGCTTGTGGCTTTCGGCCCGGTCAAATTCCTCCACCAGCTGTGTTACGCAGCGTTTGGCCTCCTGAATAGCAGAACGATTATGACGACTCAAAAGACGGGTTCCTGTAGGGCATTACGGCGCGATGTGTAATGGCAAGTAAGGTTAGGCTCTAAACGGTGTGAGATGGTAATAATGGATGCCGTTATCAGGTGCTTGTGAGAAATAACCTTAGCAGCTGTTGTATGGAACTGTCGGCTTGATATACGGTCTATCCGGTGGAAGATAACGCCTGTAACCTTTACTTTGGCGCCCCGTCGGCCGAGTACTTCTGAAGACACCCGCCGGCTGTGCCTTGCCCAGTCCACAAAGGCAAGCTATTCATCAGGCTTTATGAATAGTCCAGGTTAGGGGTGCGGGCGCGATATACTATGCCACTCAAATTTACAAGCAACCCTTAGGACATAACATGGCTGAAGTCTATGACGTGATTGTGATTGGTGGTGGTCCCGCCGGTTATGTTGCCGCCATCCGAGCCGCTCAGCTGGGCCTCAAGACGGCCTGTGTGGAAAAATGGATAAACAAGCAGGACAAACCCGCCTTGGGCGGCACGTGTCTGAACGTTGGCTGTATACCATCGAAAGCTCTGTTGGAGAGCACTGAGCTGTACGAGACCGCGAGGCATAATTTTTTCGATCTTGGCATTAATGTTGGCGAGGTGACACTCGACGTGCCAAAGATGATTGGTCGCAAGGACAGCGTTGTCAAGGAGCTCACCGGTGGTATTCAGATGTTGTTCAAACAGAACGGTATTGACTGGCTGCAGGGCAGTGGTCAATTGCTGGCTGACAAGCAAGTCAAGGTCACTGATCACAAAGGCAAGGACACCGTGTTTGACGCCGAGAATGTCATCATCGCTACAGGATCGGTCCCCATTGAGCTTTCGGCAACGCCCCTCGAGGATGATCTTGTTGTCGATTCCGCAGGCGCGCTGGATTGGGAATCCGTACCTGGGAGTGTCTGCGTCATCGGCGCCGGTGTTATCGGACTTGAACTGGGTAGTGTCTGGCGCCGAATGGGCTCCGAAGTTGTGCTGCTCGAGGCGCAGGACAGTTTTCTGCCCATGGTAGACAAGGCGATTGCCAGGGAGGCGCAACGTACTTTCACAAAGCAGGGGCTGGACATTCGTCTAAGTACCCGGGTTCTGAGTAGCTCCGTTAAAAAAGGTCGGGTTGTTGTCAAGTATCAGGATGCGGATGGCGAACACGAACAAATTTTTGACAAACTCATTGTTGCGGTTGGCAGGCGTGCATTTACTGACGATGTGTGTGCTTCTGAAGCCGACGTACAGCAGGATGAGCGTGGCCTGTTTCACGTCAATGAATTTTGCGCAACCAACGTACCGGGTGTTTATGCTATCGGGGACGTGGTGCGTGGTCCAATGCTGGCACACAAGGGCTCTGAAGAGGGCGTCATGGTGGCTGAGAGGATCGCCGGAGAACAGGGTTCGGTCAACTATGATGTCATGCCCAACGTCATCTACACGCATCCGGAAGTTGCCTGGGTAGGCAAGACCGAAGAGCAATTGAAAAGCGAAGGCGTGGATTATCAAGTGGGCAGTTTTCCATTTGCTGCCAGTGGACGTGCAAAAGCCAAGGGTGACACCACTGGACTTGTCAAGATCCTTCGCGACAAAGACACGGATCGTATGCTCGGTGCACATCTTATTGGACCCAGTGCATCAGAACTGCTGGCGCAGTCAGTACTGGCGATGGAATTCGACGCCACTATCGAAGACATCGCACACACAATACATGCACATCCAACCTTGTCGGAGGCTATGCACGAAGCGGCCTTGAGTGCTGACGGCAGAGCTATTCACATAGCCAATCGCAAACGCGCCTGATAATCAGTTTGAACCACTCATGATGTGGCAAAGCCTGCCTGAAAAAGGCGGGCCTGCTGTATTGATTTTATGTCTGCAAATCAGGCTGGCGATCAGGGTCAATCCTGTCTGTCTCCGCAGGGTCAAGGTGTTACAGGAAAATTCATGAACTTACATGAGTATCAGGCTAAGGCATTGTTCAAGGCGTACGGTATGCCCGTACCCAATAATATCGTTGCCAGTTCTGCAGAAGAGACTCGTCTTGCTGCGGAGAAACTGGGCACCGATCGGATTGTGGTCAAAGCACAGGTTCACGCCGGTGGTCGTGGTAGGGCAGGCGGCGTAAAACTTGTCGATACTCCACGTGAGGCCGAGGACTATGCCAAGGCCATGCTAGGCACTCAACTTGTCACGGGTCAGACGATCGGCGCTGGTCAGCCAATCAATAATATTCTTGTAGAAGAGGCTTGCGACATCAGCAGTGAGTTCTATCTGGGAATGCTTGTCGATCGTACCAGTCAACGTATCGTGGTCATGGCATCGACCGAAGGTGGCATGGATATAAAGGAAGTGGCTCGCCAGACGCCTGAAAAAGTGTTCAGATTTACTATCGACCCGCTGGTAGGTGTTATGCCCCATCAGTGTCGTAAACTGGCCTTTGCCCTAGGTTTCAATGCTGAGCAAGTCACGCAATTTACGCAATTGCTGACGGGACTATGCACCTTGTTTGTTAACAAGGATCTGGCGCTGGTGGAAATCAATCCACTGGTGATGACACCGGGTGGTGATCTGATTTGTCTGGATGGAAAAATCAACATCGATGGCAATGCGCTGTATCGTCATGAGGATCTGCAAGCATTACGTGACAAATCGCAAGGCGGCGAGCGTGAATTGCGGGTATCCGATTGGGATCTTGATTCTGTGGTTCTTGAAGGCAACATCGGGTGCGTAGTCAATGGAGCCAGAGTTGCCATGGCAACCATGGATACCATCAAGCTCAAGGGTGGGCAAGCTGCGAACTTTCTGGATGTCGGCGGGGGCGCCACCGGGAAACCGGTGGTAGAGGCACTGAAGGTCATTCTCTCGGATCCAGACGTTAAAGGCATACTGATTAATATAACGGGCGGCAGTGTCCGTTGCGATCTGATGGCCGAAGGCGTTATCGCGGCGTTTGATGAGGTGGACATCGACGTACCCGTGGTGGTCCGAATGGAAGGCAGCATGGCCCAGGAGGGGTGTGCGCTGCTGGATAAGAGCGGGTTGAACCTGCAATCGGCCGGTGATCTTGGTGATGCAGCAGAAAGGATCGTAACTGCTGTAAAGGTCCCGCATGAGTGTGCTGGTTGAGAAAATCACCTGAGTATCCTGTCGAGGCAGGCTGCGAATCAGGGTGCATTCAACAGGGATCAGGCGACCGATCAGGGTATGCAGGTTTTGGTGAGCGTATTGACGAGCAAGCTTCTGGTCTCACTGCTGTTGCGCCGAGAGGCGTGTACAGTGTAAGCGACGCAGGTTGTGCCGGTTGGAATGGAGCTAGTCGGTAAATCATGAAAACACGTTCCATGGCATTGCTGGTGTTGGCCGAAGTGGCAGCGATGTCGTTGTGGTTTGTGTCTTCCGCCATCCTTATTGATTTGCAGCAAGAGGTAAGTGTCGGAGCATTACAGTCGGCCATGCTGGTGTCAGGCGTGGCAGCAGGGTTTGTTGTTGGCGCGTTATACGTGGCGATGTCCGGTATTGCGGACAGGTACGATCCACGCAAGGTATTTGCTCTATCAGCGTTGCTTGCAGCAGGGGCCAATCTGTTGTTATTGGTGGTTGTGCCAGGTGGAATATTCAGCATCGCATTGCGCGTACTTACCGGAGCCGCTCTGGCGGGAGTTTATCCTGTGGGTATGAAAATCGCTGTTGGCTGGGGCACAAAGGACCGAGGGTGGCTGGTTGGTCTGCTGGTAGGTGGCCTGACGCTTGGCTCGGCCTCTCCGCATTTACTG
The DNA here is from genome assembly GCA_045110475.1 of Granulosicoccus sp. Taxonomy (GTDB): domain Bacteria; phylum Pseudomonadota; class Gammaproteobacteria; order Granulosicoccales; family Granulosicoccaceae; genus Granulosicoccus. The sequence continues at coordinate 5,400 of JBGCGC010000003.1, read as the reverse complement.
TCGTTAATGGGTGGTACTAACTGGCGTTTGACGACGCTGCTGGCCAGTTCACTTGCCGTGCTTGCCGCCCTGCTTGTGATGTTTACCAGAGTGGGGCCTTATCATGTCGTGGCATCCCGAATGAGCTTTGGTGCGATCACGCTTGCCTGGACCGATAAACGATTGCGTCGGGCCTATCTAGGGTATCTGGGGCATATGTGGGAGTTGTATGCCCTATGGGCATGGATAGCGCCGGCAGCCGTTGCCTCTTATCTGTTACAAACGAACACCGAGCAGGCCGTGCAGTGGTCAAAGATAACGGCATTCGTGGCGATTGGCTCTGGCGCGCTGCTATGCCCGTTTGCCGGAAAGCTTGCCGATGCGATAGGCAAGGCGGAACTGACCATTCTGTCGATGGCGATTAGCGCTTCTTGTGCAGTCGCGGCTGCGATTGTTTTTGGTGGTCCGATGTGGCTAGTGGCTATCGTGTTTGTTGTCTGGGGTTTGTCTGTTATTCCAGACTCTGCGCAATTTTCTGCGATAGTAGCGGATCTGTCACCACCGGAAAGTGCGGGTAGTCTGATGTCGCTACAGACGGCACTGGGCTTTTCGCTGACTATCGTCACTGTACAGGTGACGCCGTTCGTGGTCGATGTCATCGGCTGGCGCGGTCTCTTTTGCCTGTTGGCTTTGGGACCCGTGGCCGGAATCGTGTCAATGGCAGGCCTGACAAGAGCGCGGCTTGCAAGTTGAAATGATTACAGGATTTGTGTTGGCAACACAGACAGTGTTAGGGTTATGCGCAACGTAGGGAAATGGTGGTGCTTGTGACGTCTTATTGACTACCGGGTCAGTACTCATCGCTGGCAATAGCAGGATAGTAAAACCACCTATAGCAAGAGTCGTGCGTAATCGATGTGCGTGCTCAAGCATAAAAACCAGCAGTGCGCGTCAACTGTGTGCACCCACCGATTTCAGGTTCAACGTTAGCTCATGAAACTAGGTATCTTATCGTGTGGCCCCAATTCCTACAGCACCCGTCGGTTTGTAGAGGCTGCGCAGCAGCGGGATCATACGGTGCGTGTGCTCAACACACTCAAGTTTGCTATTGATCTGGATAAGGGCAAGCCTGATCTTTACTACCGGCAGAAAGTACTGAGCAACTACGATGCGGTGTTGCCACGTATTGGTGCATCCATTACCTATTACGGTACGGCAGTTGTCAGACAGTGCCAGGAGATGGACATTTTTTGCGCCAATACGTCGGCAGGTATAACCAATTCAAGAGACAAGTTGCGAAGCCTGCAAATTCTTAGCAGGCATCATGTTGGTATACCGAAAACAACCTTTGTGCGTGACAAGAAAGACGTCCTGCCTGCCATTGAACGCGTTGGCGGAGCGCCGGTCGTTATCAAGCTTATCGAAGGGACGCAAGGCATAGGCGTGCTGCTGGCGGATACCATCAAGTCGGCAGAGGCAATCATTGAGCTTCTGCAGAGCCAGAAACAGAACGTGCTTATTCAAAAATTTGTCGCGGAAAGCAAGGGCCGTGATATTCGCGCATTTGTCGTGGGTGATCGTGTAGTGGCCGCGATGCGCAGGGTGGCTCAAGGTCAGGAGTTTCGCAGCAATGTTCATCGTGGCGGTATTGCCGAGGCGGTCGAACTTTCTGATGAGTACCGTGAAACCGCGGTTCGTGCGGCACAGATTCTTGGTTTACGAGTTGCTGGCGTCGATATGCTTGAAGGCAAGAACGGGCCACAAATCATGGAGGTTAATTCTTCACCGGGGCTGGAAGGAATAGAGACCTGCACCGGGCTTGATGTGGCAGGGACGGTTATTGACTACATCTCCGCACAGGTAGACTTTCCTGAAATAGATATCAGACAACGATTGACGATCAGCAAAGGCTATGGCGTCAGTGAAATCTATGTGCCAGAAGGTTCTAATTATGTCGGAATCAGTATTACCGATACCAAGCTGTATGAGAACGATATCAATGTACTAACCTTGTACCGCGGTAACAAGGTAATTCCCAATCCACGCGCCGATCGGATACTTGAAGCCGAAGACAAGTTGCTGTGTTACGGCAAGCTTGAAGCCATGCGAGGCATGGTGCCTGTCAAGACACGCAGGCGTCGTCGTCCGGAAGCCAAACAACTGGTAACGGATGTACCAACAGGTACCAATCCAGTCGTTGCCTGAAGTTCACTTGCAGATAATCTAGGTTTGACTAATTGCTACAACAATGTTTCACCATCAAGGAAATAAGTGCCACTGATCTGACTAATTCGTTTTCCATTACATAGAGGATGTTGACAATGAGCGACACCAGAAAAATGAGCCTGACGACAAAAGTACTGGCAGGCATGGGTTTTGGCATGGCTGTAGGCCTGGCCATTAATCTGCTCGGTTTGAATGCACCGGGTTCTTTCATCAACGAATATATCGTTAATGGCCTGTTTCTCATTGTTGGCAAGATGTTCGTCAATGCGCTGAAGATGCTGGTTGTGCCTCTGGTCATATTTTCGCTTATCTGTGGAGTATGCGGTATCGGGGATATCCGTGTGCTAGGTCGTGTCGGTGGAAAGGCCTTTGCCTTGTATATGCTGACAACTGCGATAGCTATCGCAACCGCGATTGTAATTGCCAGTAGTTTTGGTATCGGCAAAGGGATGGATCAGGTTAGCGAAGCGAACTTTACCGGCAGAGATGCGCCGCCCTTGTCGCAAGTGCTTATCGATATTATTCCAAGCAATCCTATTCAATCGATGGCCAACGGCGATATGTTGCCAGTGATCTTTTTTTCCATTCTTATTGGTGTCAGCATGCTGCTGGTTGGCAAAAAAGCGAGAAGCTTTGTCGAAGGTGTTGAAGTTGCCAATGAGATCATGATGAAGATGGTCAATATCGTCATGGCGGTTGCGCCCTATGCTGTGTTTGCGCTTATTGCCAAGGCGGTATCAGAGCTGGGTATCGATTTGCTGGCATCACTGGCAGGCTATGTCGGTGTGTTGGTGGCTGCGCTTTTCTTTCATCTTTTTGTTACGTTAATGATCGTGCTTAAGGTGTTTTCAGGACTTAGCCCTGCGATGTTTCTGAAAAAGATTCGCAATGTTCAGGTGTTTGCGTTCAGTACAGCAAGTTCGAATGCGACCATCCCGGTCACTATGCGCACAGTCACCGAGCGATTTGGCGTCAATAACTCGGTGGCCTCGTTTACCGTACCGTTTGGTGCAACCATCAACATGGATGGCACGGCAATCATGCAAGGGGTAGCGACTGTTTTCATTGCCAACGTCTACGGTGTAGAGCTGGGCATAGCAGGCTATCTGACGGTCATCCTGATGTCGGTGCTTGCCTCCATTGGTACAGCCGGCGTGCCGGGTGTGGGTCTCATCATGCTGTCAATGGTCTTTGCGCAGGTTGGGCTACCCATAGAAGGTATTGGCCTTATTCTGGGTGTGGACAGGCTCATGGATATGATACGAACGGCGGTCAACGTCTCAGGCGATGCGACGGTGTCGTGTGTTGTCGCAAAGAGCGAAGGCAAGCTCGACCAATCTGTATTCAACGACGCAACAGCCGGTCTACTGGATACTGATGAGTCATTGCAGATCGATGAGGAGGTAGAGGCTGAAATGGCTGATGTCATCAAAACCACACATGATGGTGTTCAGCCGACTCGCAGTCGTATTAGCGAGCCCACGGCCTGAAGCCAAAATTGACCATAAGGAGAACACGCCATGAATGATCTTTTAGCGGTATTGCTGGTCGGGCTTGTTCTGGCAACGGCCCTGGTGAGTATTTTTGCCATACTGACCGGGTCGTCAGAGCACTATTCAGAGGATGATTATCCCCGCCCCAGTAACCAAACCACGTCGGGTAACAGTGAAGAACGCGTTCGACCAATGAGGCGTTCAAGTGATCGTTCCACAGCCGTGGCATCCCCGTTTGCAAGGCAATCCAGTACACCGAAAAGGCAACGTAAAGAGGGTGTCGCCAGTTAAGCGTCTGCGCGATAAAACTGGCCGAATTGGGGCCGGGCCGTTTGTAGCAGCAATTTTCTACGGGGCCGCCTCCGGCCGCGCAGACGGCTAGTCGAGCAGGGCGTCTTCGCCGTGATTGAGCTGGAAGTTATCCACGTTCTCTTCAACATCGGCGATATCGTCTTCAAAGCGTGCAATGTGATAGACGGCATCACCTTCGTGCACCACCGGTAGTTCCAGTCTGCCAATAATGATGCCGGCGCTGCGTGCTGTAATAGGCACTTGATCATTGGTGGCTGGGTCATGAATATAGCCCAGCACATCGTTGCGTGCGACGCTGGTTCCCATGGTTGCCCGGGTGCGCAGGATGCCGCTTTCCGGGGCTCTCTCCCATCGGCTGTTCAGCGCTACGTATGGTTCACGATGGTTTTCTGTCTGGCGCGCTGACGGGCGTAGCATTTGCAGCGATCTCAAGACGCTGAAAACGCCGGATACACCAGCACGAATGGCTAGCTCATTGAATCTCAGTGCTTCACCGGCTTCGTAGAGAAGAACCCGGGTACCCAGTTCACAGGCGCTGGCGCGTAGTGATCCGTCCCTGAGTGATGAATTGAGTATTACCGGTACCCCAAAACTTCGTGCCATGAGCAACGTTTTTTCATCGGTAAGATCGGCGCGTATCTGTGGAAGGTTGGTACGGTGTCCTGAGCCTGTGTGAAAATCAATACCAACCGAACATCGGGAGACGATCTGCTCCATGAACAGATGCGCAAGTCTTGAAGCCAGTGATCCGGATTCACTGCCAGGGAACGAGCGATTCAAATCGCGTCTGTCTGGCAGGTAGCGGCTCTGTTGTGCAAGACCATAGGCGTTGACCACGGGGATTGCCAATACGGTTCCCGAGATTCGATTGAGTAGTTTGGTGCTTAGCACGCGGCGGATAATTTCTACCCCGTTTAGCTCATCACCATGAATGGCAGCACTGATAAACACAACGGGGCCCTCTTTACGACCGTGAATGACATGCACAGGCAGACTCATCAGAGCTTGCGAACTGAGCTTGGGCAATTCAAGGTCAACAACCGAGCGAGTACCGGGCTTGATGGCTGCACCGCCTATCTCAAACGCCGCTCTCATGGCGGTGAAACTGGACTCGTTTTGATATTCATAGACAGTTCTTTCACTACCTGATGCTGTTGACGCGATGTTCACTTATACCGCGTCTGACGTGGTGATGTTGTGATGTCGTCAAAAATGTTCCGGTTTTGCCAGACCCGTTACCCGTGCTCGCTGGCTAGTGTAGTGTGACCTTCAAACGCTTCAAACAGCGGTTTGTCCAGGGGTCAGCCGCTAGGCGCGAGCTCGAAAAGGTATCGGGTATACCTTGAGAGCGAGCAACAACGCGGATGACCCCTGGACGAGCCGCCCTTCG
>JBGCGC010000002.1:0-8976 GCA_045110475.1 Granulosicoccus sp. | reverse complement strand
TTTCCATTTGTAATAGGCATTGTTTGGAGGGCCGTATGATTTGCAGGTTTGCGGGTTTGCATTTGCACCTGGCACAGCAATCATCTGAATTGCCGTAAGCAGGCCTATTGCACAAGCTGACAGTTTGATTTTGTTTTTCATAATCTCGGAACCTTTGGTTTGATATTCAGAAGTAGCAAAGCGACCGTAACGACAAATTGCCGAATTAAATAATTGATGAAACAAGTGTTGTTTCTGTCTCTCAAGGCACAAAATGATTTCCATCAAGTGATGCCGTGGTGCTGATCCTACTGGCATCTAAAAGATGAACAATGTGAAAAATACCCAGAGGAATATTGTCCTGCGGCACAGAGATAAACCAAGGTATAAAAACCTCGTAAGCTCTACAGTGACAACTACAACAACGTTCAATAGTTATGTAACCCTGAACGGGTGTAACGGTATAAGGCCAATATGTCTATATAAGAAGTGTTTAATCGTCATTTACGATGTTATATGCACAGTGAGATAAAGGCTCATTTAAGCCGTGTAAAGCAAGCTATTAAAAAAGGCATAAAATTACTAACGCGTCATGGTTTGCACTGAGATTTCTATCCAGCAACATTGCTTTTCTTGCGATTCTGAAATATTGCCTTAGCAAAGTACTCTTCTTTGTAATAGCGGGAAAACCTTAACAGCAACACATTTCGTGCTTTAGGTCTGGCACAACATACGCTGCAGTGTATAAAGGTACTGAAACATGTCTTGGCTGGTAACACACCAAGGCGTTCCAAACCTTTTTATTTGATAAATTCAAAGAGTGTCAATGTGAATTCAGGAACCTTCGACGCTTAGGCTGAACTTGACAGCAGTAAATAGACTATCTCAATGGTAGAGATATAGATAAGGAAACCAAGTGAGTATCTCTGTCGCACTGCCAACAAATGCATTGGCAATTCTGACAATAGGGAATCAAGCTGGCGGTAACACTTGTAACTGGTAGATCCCGGATGTGATGGTGCTCAAGCCGGATAATGCCATGGAATATAAATGCGACAGGGTGATGCAAAAATAACAGCAGTTTCGCTCAGGGTTATTGTTTTAGCATTATGGATACGGTTCGCTTAATCTCATTAGCTATCACTGGAGCAGACAATGTCAGGCATATTAATATCCCCCAAAGAGTTGTACGACTCGATGTCCAATGATCTGGTGATTATCGACACCCGCGATCCGGACAGCTATGCTCAGGGACATCTTGAGGGAGCGATCAATGTGCACGAAATATTTACCTATCTGGCAACTTCGTCCCCGGAAGGGATGCAGGAGCTGACCAGCAAATTTGCAGGTGCCTTCGGAGCTTGCGGCCTCGATGGGAAGAAAACGGCAGTGCTTTATGAAGAGTCGATGAACACGGGCTTCGGGCAATCCTGCCGCGGTTATTTTCTGCTTAGCTATCTTGGTTACCCAGGTATCAAGGTCCTTCATGGTGGATTGCAGGCGTGGAAAGAACAGGAACTACCGCTATCGACAGAGGAAGTCATTCCCACGCCAGCTGTATTTCCGATGGATTCCATCAATGAAGCATTGATGCTGACGGTTGATCAGGTCAGGCAGGCACTTGGCGATCCATCCATCGCCCTGCTGGATGTTCGCGATATCGATGAATGGATAGGCTCTAGCTCTTCACCCTATGGCAAGGATTTCTGCCCCAGAAAGGGCCGTATACCGGGTGCTGTCTGGATAGAGTGGTACCGACTGATGAAGCCGACCGCGTCGGGCCCAATGATGAAATCCAGAGAAGAGGTGCTGGCAGAATGTGCAACCGTCGGGATTACCGTTGATACGCCTGTATACATCTATTGTTTCAAAGGTGCTCGTGCCTCAAACAGTTTTCTGGCCTTGAAGGAGGCGGGGATAAAGGATGTGCGTATTTACTTTGGATCGTGGAATGAATGGTCGCGTTACGAAGAGCTGCCTATAGAAGAGGGGCTGCCGTTCGCAGAAACAGCAGCCTGACAGTAATAGTAGTTAAGCACCGGAATGCCTGAGGCAATCGGCTATTACTTTTCTCCTCTTTCAGGGTACGCGTATCTTGGACATCAGGCGTTTGTCGACCTGGCCAAAGACGCTCACCGAGAGGTGGGATATTATCCCGTTGACATTGCTCAGGTATTCATGGCCACTGGTACCACCCCGCCATTCAAGCAATCTGACGCACGAAAAAGCTACCGAGCAGAAGACATGGCGCGCCATGCGCAACTCTATGATTTGCCTATCAATCTGAATCCCATGTTCTGGCCTACCGATAGTACGCTCGCTTGCAAGGCTATTATTGCATCCCGCTATCTAGGGCTCGATCAAAGCGCGGTCAGCGGCTCAATTTTGAGTGGAGTGTGGGTCGGGGATATCGATATCAGTGATCCAGTTTCACTGAGTCAGACCCTTGATGCAAATTCGCTTCCAGGTCAGAAGATTCTTGAAGCGTGCGATGATTTGCAGGTCAGTCAAGACCTCGACCGTTTTACACGCAAGGCCATAGAGATCAATATCTTTGGATCTCCAACCTACGTCATTGAAAACGAACGCTACTGGGGCCAGGACAGGTTGCCACTGTTACGGTCACGTCTCCTCAGCTAAATGACGGGCTGATCGTATTGGTTGACAGGTTTCGTGTTTTCTATATGAAAATACTGCAAGCCTGCATCATCGATGTATCAGAGTGCTTTGCCCACTGCGATCGTTGAGCTGACCTTGCCCTGTCTGGTTTGTGTCATGTACAAGGTGCTTTCAGTTTGCTCCTCGACGAGCCAGTCTCCTGCCGCATCGGGTATTCCGTTGATTTGTATCGGGCAAGATTTTGTTTTCAGAACAACTGGTGGCAATTCGTTTTTATAAGTTGCGTCTCCCAAGTTGTTGGTCAGGGCGTGGGCAACAACTTCCACCTGCTGGTCGATTAACCCTATATAACGATGACATCGACCATTGAAACTCACGCAATCGCCAACAGCGTAGATATCAGGCTGACTGGTTTCCAGCGTTTCCGGATGTGCAATAATGCCATTGTCGAATTCAAGGTGTGCGCGTTCAGCCAGGCGTGTGTCGGTCGCGACGCCTGTTGTTGCAATGATTTCATCTACCTGCAGTGAGTCGTCTGATGAAAATATGATGGTTTTCATGCCATCCGAATCCTGAAGCACGCTATCAATAGTTTTTGACCTGATAAAGGTGATGCCCAGATTCTGCTGCACGAGCATCAGACGCTTGCCGGCCGCGTCGGGTAGCAAGCTGGCCAAAGGCTGATTGTTCCGTGACAACAGAAACACGGAGTGGCCCATTCTGCACAAGTCCTCCGCAAGCTCACAACCCACCATGCCGGCGCCGACAATCGCAATTCGCCTCGGTGCACCCTGCAGTCTTGACTGCATGGCGCTCCAGTCACCAAGCAAATTCAGCCTCCAGCACAGATGCTCGGGCAAATTGGCAGGCAGTACGGTTTTTGATCCCTGGGCGATGACAAGCTGTGTGTAGGCGAACGTGCCGCGAGTGGTGCGGATCTGGTGCAGCGTTGGCGAAATACTGACCACATGCGTGTGATTGACTAGTGTGATTCGGAGTCTACTGGCTTCATCTGCAGCAGCGTCCCTTACCAGCGACTGGCGGTTTGATGCGCTTGAAAATGACACGGAAAGCTCAGGTTTGTTGTATCGATCTCCCGAGCATGCAGTAATCAGCATAATGGATAGATTCGGATCACGGCAGCGCAGTTCCTCTGCCATTGCCCAGCCCGCCATGCCTGCACCAACAATGACCACACCTTTACTTTTAGAGACCCGGGCAGGGGGCGAGACGGCCACTCGTTCGCGTTGGACAAAGGGTTTGAAGTCTTTTTTTGTTACGCCACAGACAGGGCATTCCCAATCGTCAGGTATGTCTTCGAATCGGGTACCAGGAGCCAATCCACCATCCGGGTCTCCCTCTTTTTCGTCATAGATAAGACCGCAGGCTATACAGATATAACGCTTCCATGGCTCTGCGTCTGTCGTCTCTACATTACCTGCTGAATCGTTCATGCCGGGGTTACGTCCTTCATCAGCCGGTTGATCTCCGATCTCAGGTGTTTGATTGCCGGTGTCACGATGGCAACAAAGTGTGCTTCACGTATTCGCCTCTGTGGCGCAGAACTCATCAAATAGCCGCGTGCTCCCTGATGCAGGAGTGCAGACTGAGACGCTTTCAGTGCAAGTTCGGAGGTCTGGGCGCGAGCGTCAAGGACATCGATCAGGTAGTGCTTGTCTGTTTCATAGGGATTCTTTGCAAGCTTGTCGATCGTTTGCTTTAATTCATCAAACTCGGCCTGCAGTTCATCAGGCCGGTTATGCAGGAATTGATTAACATGTCCCAATGCCTCTTCAACCTCAAGAATTGATTGAATGCTCGCTTCTATAACGCCGGTGCCGAAGCCAGTCTGAAGCAGGACGAACGATGCGCGTATTCTGGCTATAAAAGGTTTGGCGGGGTCAGCAATGATGCATTCCTCCTTCAGCTCGAAATCGTCCAGAACGATGGCCTTAGTGCTCGTGCCTTCCATGCCCGAGAACATGGGGCATCGCTTGAGCGTGACAGAGTCATCTACCTCCAATAAAAACATGATTTCGTGAGAGACGGAACCATCTGAATTCTCAACAGCGGCTATGGCACCGCAGTATTGTCCCTGATCCAGATGGCTGACCCATGGCAATGAACCGTTTACGATATAACCAGAGCTTGTTTTCTTTGCCTTGAGTAGCATTGACTCGATGCCGGCAAAGGTTTTCATCGGATTGGAAAGCGCCGTACCACCAAATGTGCAGCCGGACACGTGTGCCGGTAGTCGCTGATGCAATGACGAATTTTCCGATTGTTCCATATACAAGCCGCAGACGTCGTGGCACCAGGTAAGAAATCCGGTAGAGCCGCAACCGCTGCTGATAGCTTGCATGGCGTCAATGGCATCACCAAACCGCGCATGAGAACCACCCAGATGAGCGCTAAAAGCACCAGCCTTGCCCAGCTCGCTCATGATCTCAAGTGGGTAGTGACCCTGGTCTATCTCGTTGGCCCGCGGGGCAAGCTGCGCCTTCACAATCGACTTGATCTGATCGATAGAACACTTTGTGTCAGCTTGAGCAATAACGGCTGACGGTGTAGATGATACGGGCAAGGCGGTGGCTGGACTGCTCATGATAGTCACTCTGGTTTGTGGTTTTCCGGAATCAGGCCGACGCTGGCTCCAGCATGGCAATATCGAACTTAACGGGGTTTCGCATGGTATTGGCAACGGGTGAATACTGGTTAGCCCGTTTGACGATGTCATCCAGCTCCTCGTCGCTCGCATCACCCTCAATGAGCACCTTGACGCGAATGTCCTGAAAGCCCATTTCCGGCGGCGGCGTATCTGCTCCTCCAGCACCCCATGCTGCTGGATTGCCAATGTCGCCCTCGAGAAACAGTTCCAGTTTGGTCAATTTGACTTTCTTCCAGGTGGCCACCGCGGTTATCCCCACTGCGAGACATCCTCCCAATCCTGAAAGCACGATTTCTCCTGGAGCGGGTGCGGTATCTTCGCCGAACAAATGTAGTGGTTCATCAACTATTACCTCGTGTGTACCGACAGTGTTTACCGTTCTGTATTGCCCCTCGCAAACGGTGTGTACTTTGTTGGTACCACGCATCTTGGGATTGTTTCTACCTTTTTCGGAAAAAGCTGCAAGGCCCTCGCTGTCAATCGGGCGCAGATAGGCAGTAACAGTTTCGGGCATGGTGGTTGTGCTCATAGTGCTTTTCTCATCTTCTCTTGGTTTGTTGATAAAACGCAGGTAACTCAACTATCCTTATTGATTGTTTGACGGTGAGATCTTTTAGCGAAACCGTAATCCGTGCCATGTAAACGGCACTGCCGTATGAACAGAATTGGCTGCGGGAAAAGGCGGTGCGAAAGGTTCACGTGGTTTCATGAATAATCCGAAAGGGGGTAACAGACAATCAGGTGTCGACATGCCAGTTATATCGTCTGATCAGAAAACCGCACATCCAATCCAATAGAAATCCGATTGTGCCTATCACAATCACAATGGCAGCCAGAGTGTCGTATTCAAGCGTGTCGCGAGCATCGTTGATAGCGTATCCAAGACCACTTGTGACACCGAGATACTCAGCCGGAACCAGTACGATCCAGGCAACGCCGACAGCCAGACGAATACCCGACATCACATCGGTCAATATGGCTGGCAGTATGACCGTACGCAGCAAGTGCCAGGTCGACGCACCAAGATTGTTGGCTACTTTGAACCAACTGGGGTCCATCCTACTCACGCCATGAGAAGTTGAGAACACGATTGGCCAGACAGCCGCCATGAATATGAGGAAGACAATGGCACCGTCCCAGGTATCGAACGCAAGGACAGCGATTGGCATCCACGCCAGCGGACTGATCATGCGGAGAAACTGGAACGGCATGTTGGCTATCTTGCGTGCTGCCTTGATGTAGCCGATGAGAACACCCATCGGTACACCAATCGCAATGCCAAACATCAGTCCGGTCAATATGCGCGCAAGACTTGAGGAGATGGTTGGCCACAGCGTTCCGCCGCCGACCAAATGAAAGAGTGCCTCAAACGTGGGCCCCGGCGCGAAGGCTGAGAATGCTATTAAGTCCGGGTTATTGGCTATATGTACACCACCAAGCCACCAGACGCCTAAAAGCAACCCCATGCCGAGAAAGGCATACCCAAAATCAGCAAGACAGTCTTTAACAAAAGGCCTGCTGAGCAGGCTGCCAGCAGCGATAGGCTTTTCGACGTCTTTGTGTATATCGTTCAGGATCACAGCGACACAATTTCTTCCCGATCAAATGGATTGTCGGCATTGAATCCCGGTACCTTGTCCCATCCAGTGTACTTCTCCATGGCAATCTTGACAAAGTGATAGTCGACGAGGTCCTGTGCAACAGCATCGGCGTCCAGATCCTTCAAAAACGTGGTATCACCACCCACCAGAGTGTTTTTCAGTTCGTTAACGATCAGTTTGGTAGCTGAAGGAAATGGCCAAGGTTGGAAATCGATACGTCCGCTACCCCAATCAGGATGTTGTATAGCTGATGGAGACTGATAGGCGTCTGTGTCATAAAGCGTCATGGCGCGTTCAACGACATTGGCCTTCATTGGCAGGTAGCCCAATCCGTCCTTGGACATGAGTTGCGCAACTTCGGCCTTGTTCTCTTGAGAATATACCTGTGACCGGACAATGGCATTCATGACCTTCTGAGTCCACTCAGGATTACTTTTGGTTTTTTCCTCATTCATACAGATAACGCAGCATGGATGATTTTTCCATATGTCGCCTGTGAATCGCAGCATCTTTCCACCGGCCAGAAGTTCTCCAGCCGCGTTGAACGGTTCTGCAACGATGAATGCGTCAATCTTCCTGGCTGCCAGGGCCGGCGGCATATCAGGTGGTGGCATGATCTGCAGGTTTACCTCTTTCTCACCCAGTGGCTCACCCTGTGGTTTGATCACCGGGGTCAATCCTGCGTGGCGCAGACCCATCTGCAGAACGATGTTATGCATGGAGTACCAGTAAGGAACGGCGACTTGCATGCCGCCCAGTTCAGAGAACGTGGTGGCCTTGGTATGTTTACCCACTACCAGCCCCGAGCCATTCAAGTGAGCCCAGGACATTATCTTCACGGGAAAATTGTTGTTGTAGCGCATCCACAAGGGAATGGGCTTCAGAAAATGTACAAGGTTGAATTTACCCGCCGCAAACCCTTCTACCAGTGGAGACCAGCCGCGTATCAATGTTGGCTTTTCAACCTTCAAACCCTCGTCTTCGAAGAACCCTTTAGCATGTGCCACGAGCAGCACCGTGGCATCCGTGATAGGCAAATAGCCTATACGCACAATTTCATCTTCCGGCGGCTGGATCGACGACCAGGCATTGCTGCTCGCCATACCCATGCTTGCGGCGAGACCTCCCATGGCAAGCGAATCCATGAGAAAATCCCGACGACTCATTTCGTACTTTTGCAGATAATCAACCTCATCGGCGCTCAGGTTGTCATTAGATGTGTGCTTTTTCGACATTATTCATTCTCTTGCATAGCCCGATTCAGGCAGCATTGACTATTGATTGTTTGCGACCATCCACAATTGCCGGAGTTGGGGCAAAGGTTGATGCTGTTTCGAATTGCTGCATTAATTGACTGCGTACGTCCAGCAGTTCAGGCTGACGCGATTGCCGCGGCCAAGGCAGGTCTACCGTGAAATCAGCAGCTACACGTCCTGGATTCTCGGCCATTACCAATACGCGATCTGCCATCAGCACGGCTTCGTCGATGTCATGTGTTACCAGAACCAGCGTAATGCCCTTGTCTCTGCATATGGAAGCTACTTCCTGTTGTAGTGAGCTTCTGGAGAACGTGTCCAGTGCAGAAAATGGCTCATCCAGGAACAAGGCGTCTGGATCAGTCGCCAGTGAGCGTGCCAGTGCTACGCGTTGTTGTTGCCCTCCTGAGAGGTTTTGCACGTTGACATCCACTTTATCCGTCAGTCCCAGCATCTCAATGAGCGGATAAACCATGGATCTGGCTTGCCTGGCCTTGATACCGGAATAGACAAGCCCGAGCGATACGTTTTCTACAACACTCATCCACGGGAACAGTGATGCTTTCTGAAACATCATGTTCCACTTGGCGCACGGTTTCACGACAGTTTTGCTGTCTATTCTCACGGCCCCACCGGAAGGCTTTTGCAAACCTGCCATCAAGTGCAGCAGTGTTGACTTTCCACAGCCGCTTCTCCCGATGATAGCCAGCTGTTCTCCACCTGAGACGGTAAAATCAATGTGGTCGAGCACATTCTGGCCGCGCATCGAATACTTGTGACTGAGATAGTCGATCGAGATAAACGCGCCGATGTCAATTCCATACGTGATAAAAACTAATTATTAGATTAAAGA
>JBGCGC010000001.1:0-9394 GCA_045110475.1 Granulosicoccus sp. | reverse complement strand
CATAAGCGGGTGCAGATTTCCGCTCAGTGAACTTAACTATATGAATACGTTAGTAATGATGTCTCCGTTTCTACACTGAACAAATCAGTTCGTTCCGAATGAACTGCGCAGCTCATATCACCGCGCAGCCATTAACCCATCAGCAGGGATTGGCTATCGTATCGAACCCAGGTGCCGCATCGTTCAATTCGTACCAGTCACCCTGTACGGTTGCACCGCCCAATCTCTCGGCGCACTGTGCATTGATCCAAATATTGCCTGTTGATCCTGATGCGTCAGCTTCCACCCAGCGAAAATCACGTTTGTCAGTACGCGCAAAGACATAACCACTGTTGGAGCCAGATGAAGGTCGTTGAACACTACCTGACGTATCCGAGGCAATACAGGGATTTTCCAACGTGTCAAATCCTGGTGCACGCGCGATGAGGTCGTTCCAGTTTCCGGATGCTGACGCTCCGCCCAAGCGGGATGCACAATTGGCATCAATCCATACGCTGCCAATTTGACCGTTGCTATTAGCCTCTATCCAACGAAATTCGGATTTATCGGTTCGGGAAAATACATAGCCATCATCAGAAACATCAGTAGAGGGGTGGGATTGAGCAACGCTGCCATCACACGGGGTGGATGCGGTATCAATGCGTGGAGCTAGAGCAATAAGCTCGTTCCAGTTTCCCGAATACTGCGCTCCACCAAGCGATGAAGCGCAGCTCTCGCTGATCCAGCTACTGGACCACTGGCCCGAGTTGTCACGTGCTATCCATCGATACTCGTTTTTGTCCGTCCTTCGAAACACACCAGAGCCTGTAGGGGTTGTCGGATCAGAAGAGACGGTTGGTGATTCTGGATCTGATTCTGCACTGGGCGAATCCGAACCGAGCTTTAAGCTGAACTGATCTGGCATAGCTCCGTTGACAGCCTTGAAATAGCAATCGGCGGTACTCTGTTCCAACGTGCAGAACAACGCACCGTGTGTTGCCCCTTGTGATTGGGTGTAAGTAGAGGCGAACCAATCGCCGTTGTTTTGCTGTGGTTTGATATCACGGCCGCCCAGACCAGAGACCACAGCGAATGATCTCCCCGGCTCCAGTGTCATCTCATTGCTACGATGTGCAACTTCCTGACTCTTGAAATCTTTCATGAGGTAGGTACGAGAGTAGGTATGGGCATGCCCCGAAGTGACTATTGCACCGCTATCAAGGCACGCGTCATAGACGTCCCAACCGGTTTCATCTGGTTTGGTATAGGCCTGCATGGCATGCTGATTCTTGTGCCATGAACAAACCTTCCAGGGTGTGTTGCTATTTGTAAATGAGGAGCGGATATAACCGTCATAATTGTTCTCTGGTTCGATGCCTGCCACTTTTGATATTCCGGGTGCCACTTGAACGATCTGCAGATCCTTGAAGGTACAATTCGCTTTTACACCGACCTCGCCAGTACATGACAACCCACCCGCACGATTAACGCGATCCTTGATCAAACGCTGGTAAAGATTCCACTCAAAGTTTTCGTGATTACCAACAACACTGAGAACTGGAAAGTTCCGGCCTAGAGCATCGGTTATATTCTGATCCCATTGCAGTGCTGTGCCAGGATCATAGCCAAGATCGCCCTGTATAAGAACGATATCCACATTCTCATCGGCAATGAGCGATAGGACCGCTCTGGATCCACTGCCGACCCCCTGGTCTGCGATAAAGGCCACCTTAGTCGCTGCTACCGCACCTGTCGAGATCGAACACGCAATAGGTATAAGCAAGCTTGTAGCCAGCAAAGGAATAATGGAACCGTTGTGCCGTTTCATATGTTGAGTGTATGGACTGAATAGGTAGTTACTAAAGAATTTAGAGGCAAACAAAAAATATCTCCGACGTGTCAAAGTTAAAGCCTGTAGAGGCTATTGGGCTGATAGAAATGTCGTCTCTTCCAATAATCAACAACAGACCTTTCCTTGGTTGATGTGAGACTGTAGGTAATCAATGAACTTACTGAAAACCAGTAGGCCAGAATGTTAATTCAGTAAATGTAAGGCTGACGAAAGCGCCAAACGTTGATATCTTCGTAGTCGTTCGGGTCATATCGCATGATATTTTCTATGATCAATATCGACCGCATAGGCTGTGATTGCGAAGATGGCGAATTTTTGTGAGAACGTACTAGCTCTGCACCTCTGCAAAGTAGGGATCATTGTCAATTCAGGCTCTCTTCAGCTGACGTAGGCTGGGTTGTCATTGGTTTGTTTGTTCCTGAATGCAGTTGACGCTGAGTTGGAAAACACATGGTCACCAGAAGTCCCGTAGGCATTCTGTTTTCTATCACTAACGTTCCGCCCATTGATTCAGCTATTTGTCGTGACAGCGCAAGACCGAGTCCTGATCCACTAGCTGTGTTGGTGTCAAGCCGATAAAAACGTTGAAAGACGTTCGGTTGTTCATCAACAGGTATGCCTGGGCCAGCATCTGCAATGGTAAGCATGACCCGTTCATCAGCACTTAAGTCGACCAACACGTTGTCCGGTGCTGAGCTGTAGCGAATCGCGTTGTCAAGAATATTAAATATGAGTGCTCTGGCAAGGCTGGTGGAGCCTTTTACCAGAGCTCTATCACCACCACATGTCGTGGAAAAAACAATTCGATTGTTCTGTTCCGGGTGCAAATCATTGAGCTTTGCGATTTCGCCCGTAACAACGTGATCGAGATCAATGGTGTCGTTCTCTAAGTAGTCATCGGCGTGACCGCTCTCTAGTTTTGACAGCAGCAGTAGTCCCTCTGTGATATGAATCGCATTGTCTACGCCACGTTCAATGTTGTTATGTATTTTCGCAAGTCCAGGATCATCAGTAAAAAAGCGTGCAGCATCGATATTGGCTTTCATACCCGCCAATGGTGTGCGCAATTCATGCGATGCATCTGCGCTAAAACGGCGTTCGTTCTCAAGCATGGCAGATACACGGTCAAATAGACGGTTCATGGCTTCCACCAGTGGACGAAGCTCTGTCACCGTAGTGTCAGTTTTCAGCGGCTCTATGTTGTCTGGTTTCCTGGCATCCAATTCACGTGTTATCCAGGCTATCGGTTTTAGACCAATACCGATGCCAAACCAGAGAGCAATCAATATAATTGGCATACCAAGGATAAAAGGAAACGTAATGTACTCAGCTGATTCACGGCTTAACTGATTCCTGAGATTGGTGCTTTGACCGGTGTAGAAGGTGTACTGAGAACTTGCGTCTTTTAATCCAAATACATGCCACTGGTTATCATTTTTTTCCACCTTGAGAAAACCGGTAGTTTGGTCTGATCTATCTAACAGAGGAGGCTTCTGGGAAGAGAAAATGGTCGCTCCGGTAGGGTCAACCAACTGGAAGTAGTATTCCTGGTCATAGATGTGACCGTGTGGTAGTTGATTAGTCCAATCCCCGCCGCCTTGACGCAATCGCACGTACCGATCCAGCAGCGTGGGAATTTCTTCTGCGCCGCCATCTTTCAACCCAAGAACAATAATTGAAAACAAAGCACGTCCTGACATCACCATTTGACCGTCAAGAATCTCATCCATTTCATGACTCGTCGCCTGATAGGTGGTCACTATCGTGGCACTCATGAGTACAAGCAGCGAGAACAGTAGCACCGCGATCAACCGATACTGTAGTGACTGTCGTATGGAATGGAAAAATGATTTCATATCTATAAACTAACCGATAAGGTAGCCAGATCCCCGGATGGTTTTTATCATGTCGTGTCCGAATTTCTTCCGTAACGAATGAACATGAACATGAATTGACTGTAAGGTGGTTTCGGTACTGGACTGCTCCAGAATCGCAATAAGACGATCTGCCGATACCGCTTTACCCGCATGTGTGAGTAGGATTTCAATCAAAGAGAACTCGATCGGTGTTAACGCAATAGGTTCGTTGTTAAAATTGACCTTACGAGACAAGGTATCCATCGTCAGACCTTGGTGGGTTAGGGTTGAGGAGCTATGTCCAGCAATACGTCGTAATAACGATCGTATTCTTGCAGCGATTTCATCGGTCGATACCGGTTTAATCAAGTACTCATCCGCACCTTGATCAAGTCCAGTAATCAGGCTTTGCTGCGAATCTCTGGCCGTAAGGACGATGACAGGCGTGTCGATTGGTTTATTTCGGATTCGGCATAGAAGGTCAATGCCGTCAATATCGGGTAATCCGAGGTCAAGAATAAGCACATCAAAATGCTGATGTTGTAACTGAGCAATCGCAGGAATTCCCTGCTGCAACCAGACAACATGATAGCCACGGGCACCAAGACCCAGCTCAAGGCCTTGGCCTATGAGCGCATCATCTTCGATTAAAAGAAGGGAGTAGGGCACAGTTTGTTGTCGGCTCTGATCTATGAATTAGAAATCATAAAGAATGCGGAAGATAACCGCCTCCACGTCGGGGAATATTTCAAGTTGAGATAATTCGCCGGGAGTGTTGGTTGGCTCATCACCTGATTGAAGGTAGTATTCCAATGCGACGCTCCATGAATTGGAGGTGTTGACTTGTCCATACTCAAGACCGATGGTATAGGCAGTAAAATCCCCCAGTCGATAGTCCGCTGACGCGTATTGAGCATTGTCGCCAGCCGCCGGATTCTCACCAGACAGGAAAAACGGGGTGTAAAAATCAGCGGCTCCTTGTTGGTAGATTCTTAGATGCGGCTGAAGGAAATGGCGAGCAGACAGTGCTTTGCGGTACTTGAAGTCAACGGTGTTCGATGTAATACCCCAATCATCCAGAAGAAAACGATACGACACATCCAGAACGTCACCTGTGGTGTCCAGTAAGCGCTTGTATTGGCCGAAAATACTGTGTTTGTTGCGCGAGTCAGGGCGATTTTCGTAGACGACGGTTGGCAGTGTCGGTTCGAATGCATTCTCAAACAGCGGCCGACCTGAGTCTGGATCCACTATCGAGATCACTTTATAGGGGTCATTCTGATATCCGTCAGCGACGCTTAGCGAATAATTGAATTGAACCAGGCTGTTGGCATCAATGACTTGAGTGACGCCAACAATGAAATCGACAAGGTTTTTGGTCGTGTCACTGGCATCACGTAAAGCTTGTTGTTCCGCTGGCATCATCGTGCCAAAGGCTAATGGGCGTCCTCCCACAGGGTCAATGACATCCTTGGCGAAGGAGAGACCGGTAGAGAGTGTGGTATTTGCGCTATTGAGCTCTTTGGCAAACGATGTGCTGATACCCAAAGATTGGTAGTCGTACTCTTTGGAAACATTGATTCCCAGTTCTGACTTTGTATCCCACCAGCCGGGTCTTCTCCAGGTCGCTGACAATGACGCTCTGCCATCCTGAAATGTGTCGTCTAGCGGAACTTCAGAGCCAGGTGTCTGATAGTCGCCATTGCCAGATGGACGTGTGAAGGTTTGAATTTGCGTCGAAGGTACAGCTCCGCTAGCGGACGCCCCTGTCAAGGTGTCAACAGTAAGTTTTAAATTTATTGACTCATCGGTATCCAGTATTTTCCTGGCATTGATAACAGGTTCTACTGCTTGAACCCGGTCCGTCTCGCTGTACAAAAGCAATGCTGCGCTGATGTCCCAATCGCCAACACCATGAATGTCTTCAGCATGAATGCCAGTGCTCGTTGCCATTAACGCACAGGCAGCATGAGCAAGAGCCTCTCGAAGTCTAATTTTCATTGCAGTTTTTGCACTTAGTTACAACCGCAACCACCGCCACCAAAGCTTCGCCCACCGCTGGACGCCTCTTTGCTGAAATAGATATGTTCATCAAGTGCGGTTGTCAGTGGCGAGCTATTCAATTCCATCTCAGGCTTCGCCAGATTCTGACGGTTCCAAGGCTCGACACCTAGCGAGCTGCAACCCACGAGTAAAAGTAGAACAGGAACAAGCAAAAACTGTTTTATCGTATTGATTGACATGAGTCACCGTTTCTCTGAAATCGCATTGGAAATAGTTTGCTCAAGCGATGCAACATCTTTGTTCTTGAATCCAATATGGGAACCGATAAGATCACCTGATCGATCATAGAGATAGGAGGTAGGCATACCCTTCAGTTCGAACGTCTTGGCTAGCGCACCATCAGCGTCATAGACGATATTGAATTTTGCGTCGAATGAAGACAGAAATTGATTGGCATCCTCTCGCGATTTATCCACATTAATAGCGATGATCACAAGATCATCGCCATATTTTTCTGCCATTGCCTGCATGAAAGGAAAACTCGCTCTGCAGGGCGTGCACCAAGATGCCCAAAAGTCAACATAGACAATCTTGCCCCTGTGTTTTTCCAGGTCGAACGCCTCTTCAGACCACGAAACGCTCGCGAGCAACGACGCGGTCGGAATGAGTAGTGTCAAGACGCATCTTTTCATCGTTGTGCATTTGCCCATCAGTCTTATCAATTGCCTGACTATTTTATTGTGGCTATTGGCCTAGAAGACTATCTTGCACGATGATTACAAGGGTTAGGCACACTTGCCGCCACTTACAGGTATTTTCTGCTAGATCTTAAGGTAATCTTAAGGTTCGGCTGTCACTTCGTGCGCTGTTGTGCATTTTGCGATATCAGCCGAAGAACGCGTTCTGATACTGAGTGGCATTTATTTGCTAGTTCAGCTCACTGGGTGTTGGCCACCTGTTGTAGAAATATCCCTACGTTACGTCATCAACGTCGGCGGCGCGTTTAATTTCACCCAGTTCTCATAGTGACGCCGACTGGCATGAATATGACCAATGACGTGGATTGCCACCATAGACAACATAATAGTAGCAGTCAGTTCGCGAAGATTCTCGACCCATTCTTCGCCCCACGAAGCGTCTTTCGGTCAAGAGCAATGGTTCTCCACATTCTGGACAATGTCTGCTCACTCATAAATTTACGGGGTTTCGTGAAAGTGAATAATCGATGTGTGTTAACCGTATCTATTGCAAACACATATATTGTGTAAACGATTTAGGAGTAGAAATTACGATAGACGCTTTAGTTAATTCAACACTCGGAATACAACTACCTGTTTTTTGAACACTCTTTTATCGCACGGCAAAGGGCATTGCTGAATTCATTTTTACTAGTTACCAATTTGCAATGGATATTTGAAGCTTGCCTTTACTTTCTTAAGAATTCCTTAAGCAATCCTCGTTAAGATGCACGCCACTGGTTAAGACCAGCCATTCAATGTTGGATTTCAATCGACGAAATCGTGAAACACCAATACTTTCATTTTAACGAGGATATTTACATGAACAAATTTACATCTGCGATAGCGCTTACGATATTGGCTGCTACCAGCACTTTGGCTCAAGCGGCAGACATGACGGAAGAAGAAGCGATTGCCAAGGCTCTTGAACTCCACCCTGGTACAGTCACTGAAGCCTACCGAGAAACAAAAAAAGGCGTCGAATTGTGGGAAGTAAAAATCACTGATGAGAACGGCCTAGAATGGAAGACGTTTTACCGAATAGACAATGGTGAATACGCCATCGACAAAAGAGCTCAATTCTAACTCACCTCACTATCCGTCTTTAGTATTATTCAATCGCATCGGAGGGTCCATGAAAACGAAGCCTAACTCAGGTCTGTCATCATCAGTAATGGTGTGGGATCCGCTGGTGCGATTTTTCCATTGGAGTTTAGTCATTGGTTTTTTTACATCCTACTTCGCAACCGGAGACTGGATGCCTGCCCACTTCTGGGCCGGATACCTTGTATTTGCTTGGCTGTTGATCCGTCTAGTGTGGGGTTTTATTGGCACTGAATATGCTCGTTTCCGACACTTTATTTTTACCCCTACCGCTGTATTGACATATTTGAAAGATGTTCTCTTTTTGAGGGCTAAACGCTACATTGGTCACAACCCAGCGGGTGGTGCAATGATCATTTTATTGTTGTTGTGCGTCTTTACCACCACCCTGTCTGGGATGATGCTATACGGCGCAGAAGCCTGGCTAGGGCCTCTGGCAGGATTAATGAAAAACGTTGACGATAGTACAATTGACAGCCTGGATATCATCCATGAATATTCAGCGAATGGCACTGTCATTCTTGTTTTCATTCATGTCGGCGGGGTTCTATGGGAAAGCATCTTACATAGAGAAAACCTAGTTAAGTCTATGCTTACTGGTAAGAAGCGATCTGAAGAATAATTCGATTTTTAACAAAAATGTCGCAAAAAAAACTAATTTAATTGCCTGACCATTGAAAAGGCATGGTATACACTAGGATAAGCATTTACGTATCGATTGTGATGTTCAGAAGGCCTGTTTACTGCCCAACACTTGATAGATTCATCAGCTAAATTGGCAAGCGGTATTTGCAAGCCCATAAGCAATTGGTGTGTCATGCCCCAAGACGCTCGCTACAGCTGATTACTGTCAGCATAAAACACCCTCCGTCTATAACTAAATTGGGCTCAGTCAGCTACCTGACTGATACTTCATTTTCTACGTTCAGACCTGTTACGTAGACAAACTGAAATCACTATAAAAATAAGCAGAAGAGCGTTGGTGAGAATATTGAGCGCTCCTAAGCGCTTTGACGAGCTGCTTGATTCATTCTCAACCTGAGCTTCAACTTCCGCTTGAGCCTCTACTTGAATCTCAACTTCAGGTTCAACTTCAACTTCAGGTTCAGTCAATACAAGTTTACTTTCCAGCGTAAATCGGTCTGGCATCGCGCCTTGTATATCTTTGAAGTAACACGACGCACGTACATTGCCGAAGGTGCAAAACAACGCCCCATAGGAAGCATCTTGGGTGCGGGTATATTTGGCGGCCCACCACGGCCCATCGATGACTTGCTCTCGAATACCAACACCTCCTAGTCCTGATACAAAGGCAAAAGACTGACCTCGATCAATCTCGAGATGGTCGTCAGTATGGACTACCGTCTGATCTTGAAAATTGCTCATTAGATGCGTTCTTGAGTAAGAATGCTCGTGACCCGTAGCAACCAAAGCGCCCTGATTCAAACAAGCTTCGTAAATTCCCCAACCAACGCTGTTACTTTTAACACCCAACTGCATCTTGGTTTGATTTTTATGCCAACTGCAGATTTTCCAGCTCGACGCACTTTGAGATAATTGTTGTTCAATGAAGTCTTCATAATCTCCCCCATCTGGCACACCCGGAACACCATAGAGTCCAGGAGAGGCTTGAACAATTGTTAATCCTCGAAAGTTACACAGCGCTTTGACACCGTAGATTCCCTCACAGTTTAGATCTGTGATGCGATCGATACGGCTCGTCAAATGGCGCTGTAACTCTGGCCAGTCTTCATCCTCATGGTTGCCGACCACAGCAAGGACAGGAAAATCAGCGCCCAAGTATTGATCTATGTTGTCAACCCACTTATCGACGGTATTGTCTTTGTAAACCAGGTCACCTT